>JANYHK010000026.1 GCA_025359105.1 Myxococcales bacterium
GGCAGCTCGGTCCAGTCCTCTTCGAGCTTGAACAGCATATGGATTCGAAGGAGCGCCTCGCGTGCGTCGGCGTCCTTGGTCGTGACGGCGGCGTCCCAGTACTTGCGCCTCGCGTGCGACCAGCACGCGACTTCTTCTGGGCCCTTGTCGCCCTCGCCGTCACGGGCTTCGCCGCGGAAGAGCGCGTCGTCGATGCAGTGGGCATCGGCTTGGATGCAGCCGGAAAAGCCCTTGAACATCGCACAGACCGCGTCGCTCGTGTGCTTAGGCTGGTACTCGAAGAACACGTGGTCCTGATCGGCGAGCACCACGAAGAAGTGGCCCTTGGCGCACGGCTGCCATCGGCCATCGGCCATCCGCGCCGGCTGGATAGCGACGCCGGTGGCGTCGGTGGACAGGCAGAACGCCGTCGCCTTCGCCTCCTTTGCGCAGGCGTCGACGATGCCGCCGAGGCTCGCGCCGACGTGCTCGGCGTAGCGGCACATCGTGCCGTCGTCGCAGCGGATGCCCTCGCTCTCGAGCTCCGCGACGAGGCGGTGGAACGGCATGCCGAAGCGGAACTTCTTCACGAGGATGTGCGCGATGAACGACGGCGCGAGGATGCCGCGCTCGTACAGCTCCTTCGGCTTCGGCGCGGTCACGAACGTTGCAGTCTCGCCCTCACGCGCGACCTTGTACGTCGCCCGCGCGATGACGAGACGCACGGGCCCGCCGCGGCGGTAGGCCAGCTGGCGCGTCTCCTCGAAGTCGATCCGCTCGGCCACGCCCTCGAGCGCGGGGTCGGTGATCTCGACGCGCTCCTCGGGCATCTCGAGCTCCGAGAGATCGCGCCGGCCCGTCGGCCTCTTCTTGCGCTTCTTCTTCGTGGGCTCGCCGGTGCCGTCGCCGTCGGGTTTGTCGTCGCCGAGCTGCTCGGCAAGCTTGTCGAGGCGGGCTTTGGTCGCCGCGAACTCGAGCTCCAGCTGCTTGGTGTCGACGCGCTCGGCGGTCGCGAGGAAGATGCGGCGGCGAAGCAGCTCGAGCTGGCCCTTGAGCTGCTCGTAGGCGCGACGGAGCTTGTCGCGCTCGGCGGTGACGGATTTCAGCGCGGCCTCGAGCTCGGCGACGCGCTTGCGGAGCGCTTCTTCTGGCGTCGTCGGCGTCGTCACGTTGACCGTCACGACGCTTCTCGTAACTCGCCCGATCGCCGTCGTCGAGGGCAAACGTGCAGTATGCACGCACAACGATCGCACCTTGTGCGAGGCGTCAGTGCGTCGCGCGTCGCGACGACGCCTCGTCGACGTCGATGCCGTCGAGCAGCGCCTCGAGCGTCGCGTCGTCGACCTCGACGTGGCGCGCGGTGGTACTCGTTGCCTCGGGCACCTGGAAGGTCCCGCGGTCCAGCCTCTTGTAACTCAGCACAGATTGCAGGCTCTCCCAACGCAGCGCCACGTCTTGTACGTGTGACCCACCCGTTCCACCCGCTCAGCGGACGACAGCTCGTCTGCGTCGGAGAGCGGTACAACCGGTACGGGACGCGACTCTTGCTGCGCACCGATGAGGATCGCGTCTTCTCGGTGCCGCGGCAGTGGACGGACGTCGTCCTCCCCGATCTCGAGATCGCGATCGGGGAGGGGCGCACGCCGCTCCGGCTCGCAGATCTTCTGGAGCTTGCTGACTTGGTGGCGCGACTGATCGGACAGGAGCGTCGTCCCAGCGCGCGTAAAGCAAATGACGCCGCAAACGTAAGCGAAACTTCGCCGCGCGCTGGTCGAAGGTGTCGCAAATGAGCGCCAATTTGCGCTCAATAGTGTTGGTCGATGGCACACGGAGGCTTGACACGTCTCGTGTGCGCGGCGTCATTATAGTGACTACATCGCGCCGGAGAAACCGCGTGCCGAAGCGGAACGACCGCAAAAACCCGAAGACCGAAGCCTTGCTCGAGGATGGGACGTTGAACCCGTTCCCCGAGAAGGTCGGCGATCCGAAGTTCCGCGAGAGCGAGTTCTTCGATCCGCGCGACGTTGTGCAGGTCAAGTACGAGATGCTGCGCCGCGTGTCGGTCGAGAACGTGTCCGTGACGGACGCGACCCACGAGTACGGTGTCTCCCGCCCGACCTACTACGAAGCGAAGGCGAACTTCGACGACGCTGGGGTCGCGGGCCTCGTCCCGAAGAAGAGGGGTCCCCGCGGGCCGCACAAACTCCAAGGCGAGCTCCTTGCGTTTGTCGAGAAGCAGCACATTCCAGGCGGGCCGGTGCGCGCGCGCGAATTGGCCAAGATGATCTTGGAGGCGTTCTCCGTCGTGGTCCACCCGAGGACGATCGAGCGCGCGCTCGGAGGAAAAAAAACTCCGCCGCGACCGATGGCGCCGCCATCGAGCAGGCCGCTGCCGCGCAAGAAGTGACCACGCAGTACGAGACATTGCGAACAGCCGCCCTCGGCGATGGGCTGCCCCTCGAGGCGAGGCGCGGCCTCGCGTTTTTCCTCCGACGAGGCATGTGGGGATGGGTCCAGGCGGCGGCCATTCCCACCAGAGCCTTGGTGCCGACACGATCCCGCTTCGCGAGTTCAAGCACGAGCACCGCTGACGAGGACCGAACCGTCATTCACCTCTTCGCGGCGATGGCGATGAGGTCCACCAACCAGAGAGCCTGACGCGCAGCCCGCCTGGGCCCGGACTGAAAAGTGAGGCTCACTTCGCGCTCGAGGTAAGATGACGTTTCCATGGTCCCGTCCCGCTTGGTTTGGCCACTCCTAGGATTCGCCACGTCGGTGGTGGCATGCAGCTCCTCCTCCTCGGGCGCTGCTCCTTCTGTCGACGCCGGCCAACCTCCCGACGGGGCCGCACCCGCGACGAAGGACGCTGACGCAGATTCCGGCGGCAACGTCGAGAGTGGCGCGGACGCCGGCAGCAACGGTCTGGCCTGGACCAGCGGCACCCGGTTGCGCGCGGTCGTCGACGCCGTCGAGACGGCGCGCATTTTCTCGAGCTGGCACGATGTCGCGCTGGACGTCGATTGCGACTACGCCCTTTCGTCCGACGGCAAGACCCGCTGCCTCCCCGTGAACCAAGGATTTTCCGAATACGACGACAGCAACTGCACGAACCCGGTCGGCATCGTCCCCACCGGCGGAGCGCCTGTGAAGTACCTCTCTCCCCCGCATGGAGTCTTCGTGTGCGGCAAGGGGACCGAGCTCCACGCGGTGGGCGCGTCGTACGTACCGGCCGCGCGCTACACGTTCGACGGCACGAGTTGCGTCCCGGACACCAGCACGCCTACCAACACCAGCTACGTGCATTTTGGTGCGGTGGTCCCCGCCACCACGTTCGTGGCCGCTACCCAGGTTTCCGATCCTCGCGGTACGCGTCTGTCGGCGCATCAATACTTCGGCGACGATGGGTCGCGGCAGGATTTCGAGATGCTCGACAAATCGCGGGCAAATGCTTCGTGCGAGGTGACCGACGATGGAACCGGGAAAGTCTACTGCACCCCCAAAGAGCGCGCGTACACCGAGGTCTTTTTCTCCGACGCGGCGTGCACGACCGCCGTCGGGCTGCATCCCGAGTACGCGCAGCAGGTCTGTGGCCGCACGCCGACCGCCGTTCAAGACTCGACAGGCAAGGTCAAGGTCCTGACGTTCTTCGAGGTCGGCGCCAGGATCACGACTCCCGTTTACGAGACCAACGGAGCGTCGTGCCAACTGGTCGCGGGCCCGACATTGGTCGACGACGGTTTCTATGCGGTGGGCGCTCCGCTTCCGCTCGCGTCGCTGGCGTCGCTCCCGGTGAGCAACGAAGGCAACGGTCGCGTGCAGCTCACGGTTGCCCGAACCGAGTCGGGCGCGCTCGGCGCGAGCTTGGGCTTTTTTGATTCGCAGAAGAACATCGGGTGCCGCAAGAGTCTCGCCGCCGATGGGAAGGTCCGATGCCTTCCGAATACGCGGTTCGACGTGAGAGTGTTCGCCGACGCCCAGTGCAGCCAGGGGCTGTTGACGATCGCGACCGGCGCGGCCCCGCCTCCGGCAGGTACGCTTCTGCGTGCCCAGGCAGCGCTCCCATTTTCCTCGGCGAACTTCGTGATCGGCGCCAAAGTCGCGGCGCCCGCCAGTGTCTGGAGCTGGAACGGCAACACCACGTGCCAGGCCGCGGCCGTGGAGCTTGTCGACTACTATGCGACGATCCCCGTGCCGCCCACGGATTTCGCGCTGGTGACGACCGCGCCGGAGTGAGGCCGCCGCGTCGGCGGACGAGCCGCGGCTGCCGCCCTTTTGCCTCACCGAGGCGGCGCTCACAACACGCGCATTCCGAGAATTCGTGCGTCACGCCACACCGCCCGCCAGGAGTGCGCCATGCCGGTCTCCGACCGCGCCTCCTGGACTAGGGCTTCCGCAGGAAGCGCTGGACCGCGTCGGCGCGATGCTCGCCGAGGCCCATGTTGTACTCCGTCTCGCCGCGCGGGTCGGCGCGCCCGACGAGGGAGAGCACGCGGCCCTTCAGCGGTCCAGTCGTTATGCAGATCGCGATCTGCTGGAGGACGTCGCGATCCGCCGGGGTGAGATCGGCCTTCTCGAAGTCGAACTTCGGCGCCTTGTCGACGTAACCGACCTGCAGGCCGCACGCGCGCTTGAGATCGTCGGTGTAAGAAACCGGCTTGTAGCTCTGGTCTTCACCGCCAAGCTTCTTCGCGCCGGTCGTCGTCGTCGTCGGCACCGTCTTTGGCTCGACGGGCGGCTTCACCGCGTTCTTGTCGGCGCACCCGACCACCAAGAAGAGGAGGGCCGACGTCAACGCCGCGGGCACGAAGAGGGGGACAGAACGCATGGGGACAACCTCCGTTGGATGATGTTCAGAGTGAGCGCGGCAAAAGATTCATGACGGAACGCCGTCATGAGGATCACCGACACCCGCCGCTGCTTTTTGCGAAGGACCTCGAGTACAGCGAGCCCGTTGCCGACTGGCATCCGAATGCCCCCCCCGTCCTGAGCACGCCTCGTGCCAAGCAAGCTCAGGTGCCTGGCGGCGCAGTCCCTTCACGCGCCTCGCGGGGGAGAAAGACGTCGAGGGCGGTGCCCCTCCCGGGATCGCTCGTCGCGACGATCCATCCGCCGTGGTGTGTCCCTCTTCGACACGTTCCGCGGTTCGCGCGCCACTTCGGTTGGAGGTGTCTGCCGACAGGGATAGGCTCGCGGCGTGAACGTAGTCCTCGGCGGTCGCAAAGACCGGTAATTCATGAAAAACATGAGGCGCGCGAGTTGCGCGATGCGCTAATTTTGGTCGTCATTGGTCATCATGAGGAAGACCTCCCTCGCAAACGCCAAGGCGCACCTGTCGGAGCTCGTTGCGCCTTCGGTACCTTCGGGTACATGACGATCGACTCGTCGAGCGACTGCTCGAGCTGCGCGCCCTCTGTTCAGGATGCCGAAGTTGACGCTGCGCTCCTGCGCGTTCGCCCATCTAGACTCGCCTAGTTGATGCGCGGGACCGCTTGCGCGACGAGCCGCGCCCAGCGCACGTTGGTCGTACCCGCCGAGCTCCGACACGCGAGGTAGAGCATCACGCCACCGCCGGGCTGCCAGTTCTTGGCGCGTTCGACTGCGACTCGAAGAGGTGCGTGGCGGGTCGCTGCGGCTAGGAGCGGTCGCCTGCGGCGAGTCGTGCTTCGCACGACGATGGGTTGGGATCAGCGGTCGATCGAAGCCAGCTTCAACAAGTTGTGCACGGTGCCGAGCAAGGCCCATTCGCCGCGCGCCTTGACCGCACCGCGCATGGAGAATCGGCGGAAGCGGCGACGATCTTGCGGGAAGGGCTTCACCGAGACCGTGCACGCGCGGTGAAGCACGCGCGGTGAAGCCGGTCCCCCGAGCCAGGATCTCGCGAGGCGAGCCAAGACTTGGGGACGCGGGAAGTATGAGACAATCGCTCGGGCGTGAACCCCGGGGATGTCATCGGCAACAGGTTCGAGATCGAGCGGGTCGCCGGCGTGGGCGGGATGGGCATCGTCTACCGCGCGTTCGATCGCGTCGCGCAAGGGCCGGTCGCGCTCAAGGTCGTGCGCGACGCGAACGACAGCTCGCGGTTCGCGCGCGAGGCGCGGGTGCTCTCGGGCCTCAAGCATCCGCGGATCGTCCGGTACGTCGACCACGGGACGACGGATGGGAAGCAGGCCTACCTCGCGATGGAGTGGCTCGACGGCGAGGACCTCGCGGCGCGGCTCGGGCGCTCCGGGCTCACGGTCGCCGAGAGCATCGAGCTCGCCGTAAACGTCGCCGAAGCGCTCGGCGCCGCGCACGCGCAGGGCATCGTGCATCGCGACGTGAAGCCGAGCAACATCCTCCTCCTCGGCGAGGGGGTCGATCGCCTCAAGCTGCTCGACTTCGGGATCGCGCGCATCACCGACGTCAACCTCACGCGCACGAGCACCCTCGTCGGCACGCCGGGCTACATGGCGCCCGAGCTCGCGCGCGGCGAGCTCGAGGTGGACGCGCGGGCCGACACGTTCGCGCTGGGGTGCGTGCTCTTCGAGTGCCTCACCGGCGCTCCGGCCTTCTCGGGCGAAAACGTGATGGCGGTGCTCGCGAAGATCCTCCTCGACTCTCCGCCACGAGCGCGCAGCCTCCAGGCCGCCATCCCGCCCGAGCTGGACGACCTGGTCGCGCGGATGATGTCCAAACAACGCGACCGAAGGCCCAATACCCTCGCGGAAGTAGCGAAGGAGCTCGCGGCGCTCGGCAAGGTCGGTCCCAGCCAGCGCGTGCCACGGAGCCACGCGCCTCCTGCGATCACGACCGACGAGCAGCACGTCTTCTCGGTCGTCCTCGCGAGCACGGGCGTCGCCGACGTGACGGCCGCGACGATGGGGACCGAGGAGAGCGGCGCGAGGATCCAGGCCGTGCGCGCCGCGATGAAGGCGTACGGCGCGCACGCAGAGCCGATGCTCGACGGCTCGATCGTCGTCGCCTTGACCGGAGCGCAGGCGGCGACCGATCAAGCCTCCTGGGTCGCGAAGTGCGCGCTCGCGCTGCGCCCCATCCTCCCTGGCGTGCCGATGGCGATCGCCACCGCTCGGGGCAGCGCCATGGGCCGCGCGCCGCTGGGCCAGGTGATCGAGCGCGCGGCCCGCCTCCTGCGCGCCGGGAGCAATGCGCCGGGCGCAGCGATTCTCCTCGACGAGGTCACCCACGGCCTCCTCGACGCGCGCTTCGAGGTCTCCGCAGGCGATCCCCGCGAGCTCCTGGGGGAGCGCGCCGCCGCCGAGGCCGCGCGAACGCTGCTGGGGAAGCCGACCCCCTGCGTCGGGCGCGATCGAGAGATGGCGTCGCTGATCGCGATGTTCGACGAGTGCGCGGCGGATCGCACGCCGCGCGCGGTCCTCGTGACGGCGCCGGCGGGGGTCGGAAAGAGCCGGCTCCGGTACGAGGTCCTGAGTCGCCTCGCGGAGCGCGACGATCCGCCCACGGTGTGGTTCGCGCGAGGCGATCCGATGAGCAACGGATCGCCGTTCGGCATGCTCGCGCAGCTCGTGCGCGGCGCGGCCGGCGCGTTCGAGGGGGAACCGCTCGCGGCGCGGCAGGACATGCTGCGCGCGCGCGTCGCCCGCCACGTCGACGCGGCCGAGGTGGCGCGCACGACGCAGTTCCTCGCCGAGCTCATCGGGGCGCCGTTCCCCGACGACGAGACGAACCTTCAGCTCCAGGCAGCGCGCCGGGATCACGCGCTCATGGGTGATCAAATCCGCCGGGCCTGGGAGGACTTGCTGGGCGCGGAGGCGAAGTCGGCGCCCGTGATCCTGGTCCTCGAGGACTTGCACTGGGGGGACGCGCCGACGGTGCGTGCGATCGACTCCGTCCTGCGCAACCTGCAGGAGCGCCCGATCATGGTGCTGGCGCTCGCGCGGCCGGACGTCCTCGAGACCTTCCCGGGGCTCTGGGCCGAGCGCGCGCTCGAGGAGGTGCGCTTGTCGCGCCTCACCCCGAGGGCCGCCGGCACGTTGGTTCGGCAGGTCCTGGGCGACGTGAGCGAGCGGACCGCCGCGCTCCTGGTGGAGCGAGCGGGCGGCAACGCGTTCTTCCTCGAGGAGCTCATTCGCGCCGCCCACGATCGCGGCGCCGAAGCGCTACCCGAGACCGTCCTCGCCATGGTGCAAGCGCGCCTCGATGGCCTCGACCCGATGGCGCGCCGGGTGATGCGGGCGGGGAGCGTGTTCGGCGGCGCGTTCTGGCGGCGCGGCGTGATCACGCTGGTCGGCGGAGCGCGGCACGCGGACGACGTCGGCGCGGCGCTTTCGGACCTCCTGGCGGCCGAGGTGATCACGCGCCGTACCGGGAGCAAGTTCGTCACGGAGGACGAGTTTGCGTTTCGTCACGCCCTCGTTCGAGAGGCCGCCTACGCGATGCTCACCGACGGCGATCGCGCGCTCGGGCACAAGCTCGCCGGCGAGTGGCTGGAGACGACCGGCGAGCGCGACGCGATCGTCCTCGCCGAGCACTTCGAACGCGGCGACGCGCCCGCGAAGGCTGCGGTGTCCTACCGTCGCGCGGCCGAGCAGGCGCTCGAGGGCAACGACTTCGAGGCCGCCATCACGCGCGCCGGGCGGGGGCTCGAGTGCGGCGCTTCCGGCGCGGCGCGCGGCGAGCTGCACCTCCTCCAGGCGCAGGGGCACTCCTGGCGCGGCCGGCCTCTGGACGCCGAGACGTGCGGCCTGCAGGCGATGGCCGCGCTCCCCCCCGGCGGCGTGGCGTGGTACCGGGCGGCGGCGGAGGTCGCGGACGCCGCCGGCTGTCTCGGCCAGAAGGAGCGCCTTGCGCACGCCGTCGCGACGATCGAAGCCGCACCGTGCGACGCCGACGCGACGTCCGCGCGCATCGTCGCGCTCTCGGTCGGGGTGCGCCAGTTCATCGTCAGCGGCGGCTACGAACAGGCCGACCTGCTCCTCGCGCTCCTGGGCCGAGAGGAAAAGGGGGCGACGGTGGATCCGGCCTCCGCGGCGCAGATCCAGCGCGCGTTCGCGGTGCGCGCGCTCGTAGACGGCGACCCGGCCAGATATCGCGTCCTCATCGAGCGGGCCGCCGCGAGCTCCGAACGCGCCGGGGACCTGCGGGGCGCCGCGGTGCGGCAGTCCGACTGCGCCTACGCGAGCATCGAGCTCGGCCTCTACCGCGAGGCGGAAGCGCAGCTTCGTGACGTCCTCGCCGTCGCGCGGCGGCTCGGGCTCGACGAGCGCGTCCTCTGGTTGCAGCAGAACCTGGGGCAAGTGCTGATCGCGCAGGGCGCGCTCGCCGAGGCCCGGGTGCTCGAGCAGCACGCGATCGACGGATTCGCGAAGCAAGGGAATCCGCGGATGGAGGCGGCAAGTCGTGTGTATTTTGCACGCATCCTCGCGCGCACTGGCGAGCTCGACGAAGCCGAGCGCCAGGCCGAGCGCGCGATGGCGATCGTGAGCGAGCTCCCGCTCGAAGTGGCCTTCGCCCAGATCGAGATCGCCGCCGTGCGCCTGCTGAAGGGCGATGCCCGCGTCGCACTCGACGCCGCCCGCGCGGCGAACGATGAGCTCGTGCGCGCGGGCGGAATCGACGAAGGCGAGGCGCGCATCCGCCTCATTTACGCCGAGGCCCTCCACGCGACCGGGGACCTGGATGAAGCACGCGCCGCCATCACGACTGCGCGCGACCGCCTGCACGCCCGGGCCGCAAAGATCGGCGACGAGGCCTGGCGCCAGAGCTTTCTCGAGTGCGTGCCGGAGAACGCTCGCACCCTCGAGCTCGCTCGCGCGTGGTCGGCGTGATCGCCTTCAACGTTTGCTCGTGAGCGCGTCGCGCGCGCGGTCGACCATCGACGCGAACGGACCGATCAGGAGGTTGGCCGTCGCCGACTCGATGCCGGGGTGCGGGCGCGTGGGCGCGATCGATTCGGCGAGCTCCACCGCTTTGCGCATACGCTCGAGGCGCTCGCGCTCGAGCTCACCGGAGAGCTGCGCAAATTCCTCGCTCTCCTCGGCCTCGGCGTGCGCCAGGACCTTCTCGTGCAAGGTGCGAAACAGCGTCTCGAACTCCGTCGAGTCGACGTTCATGAGCTCGAGCTTCGCAAGCGTCTCCTTGGCCTCCTTCTCTTCGGCGAGTCGCGCAGAGACGATGGCCTGGCCGCCCGGGATCCCCCTGCTCGCCGCCGGGTGCACGATCTCCTCTTCCGCCGTCTCGTGAATGGCGAGGAGCCGGCGCAGCTCGAAGAAGCGACGCTCGCGGCTCTTGCCCTTCGAGCCGACAACCGCCTCGAAGAGCGACTTCACCTCTTCGTGCTGGCTCTCGAGAAATTGGACGACGTCGATTCCCTTCTCGGTCATGGTTCCCATGGTGTTCTCCTAGTTCTTGCGCCGTCCGTCGGCGCTCTGCTTGGCTTTGCAGCCTTCGTGCCCAAATGGCCGCTTCGCGCTCGCCGTCGCGGCATGCGACGCGCGCCAACGCGCGCGTGCGTTCACGCGGCGCGGGCAGGGGCGACGCGCTTGCGCTTGCGCAGCTCGACGCGCATCCAGTCGAAGCTGGGCATGTCCAGCCCCAGCGTGCGGCGGAGCAAGTAGAGCGCGTGGTGAACCTCGGTGTCGTCTGGCTCTTCGACGGAACCGTCGAGGACGTTGCGGTCCTCGGCCAGCGCGACCGCTGCCGCGAGCTCGTCTCCATGCGCCGCACGGAGGTAGTGGCGAGCCTCCAGCTCGGACAGCGAGGCGATCGATGCGACCGTGAGTGCTTTCATTCTGGTCAGCCTCCGAAATTCGTTCGTCGCGAGATCACAAACCGAGACTCCAGGTCCGCCTCCCGATGGAGCGGAAATGGGGGGCAGGCGGCGGTTCAGCCGCGATCGGCCGAGGTCTCCCCGCCGCGTTCCCCGTTCGGCGCCTGCTGCGCCGCGGGATGCTGCTGCGTCGCGGCATGCGGCTTCTGTTTCGACGTCGTGCGCGGGCGGTGGGGCGCGAGGCCGCCCTTGCGCCCCGCCAGGCGCGCCTCCTCGGAGGTGAACTCGTGCGCCGTCCCCGCCTCGTGCGCGGCCTTGCCTCCGATTCGAGCGATCTCGCGAACGCGCTCGACAGCCATCACTGCGAAGCCGCGGCGCGCGCGGGAACGCGTAGTGGGCGGCGCTTCCTCGCCGTGGATGTTCGTCGTCGTGGTCTCTTCTGTGGTCCTCTTTTCCATGGCGTGGCTCACACGTTTTCGGGTTGTTTCCGACCGCGCGTTCCGGAGAGGTTGCTGAGCACGACGCGTACCAACGTGTGCTTTGCCGGCGGGCCTCTCGTCTGCGACCAGAACCTGCAAACGCGACCAACTCGCCACAGGGGGCGCACATCGCCACGCCGCGTGGCTTGCCGGGCGAGCTCGTTGCGGCGAATCGTCGCACTGGCCCGAGACAGGGACCGAGGGAGCCCGCTCTTCTTCGACATGACGTGCCTCCTTCATTCTGACGGCTCGACGCGAACCGTTCGGGATCGCGACCTGCGACGGGCGTGCCCACCCGCGACGCCACGCGACGCGCGGCGCTCGCCGGGGAGGTTCCAGCGAACGCCGCGCGGTCTGGTCTCGTGTCCTCGCTCAGTGCTCGAGGCAGAGCTTGCCCTTGCGGCAGGCCGCGAGCCGACTGATCGAGTCGAGCGGGTTGCCGCACTTCTCGCTCTTGATGTCGGTCAGGCAGTCGTTCAGATCGGGTTCGCTGATGCCGCGAGGGCACTCTTCGGCGCGCAGGTCCGCACGCTTGTCATGGCCGAGCTCGTTCGTGCACGCCTGGCGCGTCCCGTACGACTTGCCGGCGCCAACGTTGTTGCACGCGACCTCGCGATCGCAGCGCGCCTCCGTGATGCGCTGGATCGCGGATTCGTTCGGTGCGATGTGCGCCGACGTCGTCACGGGCGCGTCGGGCCCCTTGATCTCGCCTCGTCCGCACGCCGCGGTCAGCGCCACGGCTACGGCCATACCACTCAGTCCGATGAGGAGTCGCATGTCTCTTCCTTTTGTTTGAGGGGCACCTTCGCCCACGCGGCAGGTTGCAAACGGTAGGCGACTACTGACTGCTCACGACCGATGCCGGCCCCGCGTGGGGGATGCGCAGGCGCACCGTAGCGCCGCGGGGGTCGCTCGGATCGGCCGCCTTCCGCCGCTCGACGAGGAGCTCGCCGCCGTGGGCCGCCGCGACGTCCTGGACGATCGCGAGCGAGAGCCCGAGCCCGCGACGCCCGCGGGGTGGCGTGAAGCGCTCGGGGATCGCGCCATCGAAGCCAGCGCCGTCGTCCGTGACCGAAATCACGACGCCGCTGGCGTCGCACTTGGCGTCGACGGCGACGATCTTTCGCGCGTGGGCGATGGCGTTGACGACGAGCTCGGCGACGGCCGCGGACACCCAGGTCGTGTCGATCGCGGCAGGACACGGCTCGGGCGGGAGAGTCAACACGACCGAGATCCCATTGCGGGTCTCGATGAGCTCTGCGTCGCGGACCGCGGTTTGGATGACCGCTTTGACGTCGACCGGCGTGCGCGAGAACGTGACGTCACGAGATACGAGCTGCGCGGTGCGACTGAGGCGCTCCGCCGTGCGCAGTACGCGACGCGCCGCGCGACGGACCATCGCGAGGAAATTGGCGACCTTCAGCGCGTCCGGCCCCAACGCGAGCTCCATCTCCTCGATGGCGCGTAGCGTGACGCCGGCCGGCCCACGGAGCTCGTGCGCGATTCGCTCGAGCATCTCGGTGCGGACGTAGTCGGCGTCGTGCGAGCTGGCGTCCTCCTGGTCCTCGCGATCGGCGTCCTTCATTGGAACCCTCCACGGTTTCCGACCTCGGGCTGAACCGCGCGTTCGAGCGGCCGGAACGGCGGCGTCTTCGTGCTGGACACCTCACAGCCGAGGCGCGTGAGCGATGCCTCGAGCGAACACTCGAGACGATCCTCGTCGAGCACGAGCGGGCCGTCTTTCATCTCGACCTCCGAGGGGCCCACCAAACCGCCGCAGTGTGGCGATTCGCCACTCCCTCTACCTGTACGCGCCGGGGCGGCTGCCGAGACGACGTCGCCGTCGATGTCGGATGCCCTGCGTTCGATCGCCCTCTCGGAGGCCGAGCGAAAGCTCGAAGCCGCGCGGTCAATTTTCGCCAACCAGGTGTCGTGCTCATCCTGCGCGGGGGTGCTCATGGCTGGCCTCTCAAGCACTCTCCGTGCCGCCTCCGTCTTTGCCGCCCAACGCAGCGCACCAGCCGGAGCCCGCGCCTGTTCGAGGCGCATCGGAGGTCTTAGCTATTGCTTCCAGAGCGGCGAAAACGGGTCGCGGTGGTTCATGCGCAGCGTCGTGCGCGGCGACGCCGCGGGGGCGGCGAGGGCCCGCGGCCGGCGCGCGCGGAGGAGACTTTCGTAGAGCTGCGCGTACTCGGTCGCCATGCGGAGCGAGCTCCATCGCTCGAGCGCGCGTTCGCGCAGCGCCCGCGCGTGGCGCAGGAGGGCGAGCCGCTCGGCGCCCGACGGGCTGCCGAGCCAGGTGACGGCGTTGCCCGCCGCGTCGAGGCGGTGGAGCATCTCCGCGTCGAAGAAGCCCGCGTGCCGGAAGGGCGCGAGTCACCTGACGCGTACACGACCACGGTGTGTCCGATCCGGCTGAGCATCTTCGCGAGCTCCGCGATGAAGCCCTCCACACCGCCGGGACTGCACGTGGGGGGTACCGTGGACGCGACCGAAGCAACCAGGGCGATCCGCATGACGACTCGACCTCCAGCCGTCAAAGATTGCACGTACTGCGCCGAGACCAACCGTGCGAGAGCACGCCGAGATTGCGGGCGCCCGCGCGAAGCATTGGCGTCACACTGCGTCAGAGCTGCACACGCGGGATTGCGTAAAACGACGTCTCTAGCTGCCTTACGACGCGGTGTCCGCCACGCAGCGAATTCCGAACGTCTTCTTGAAGTACGTCCCTTCGTAGTCGTCGCGCGCGCTCGCGCGGTGCCACTCTTCGGTGCTGTTCCACCCGCCGCCTCGGCCGACGTACGCGCCGTACTGCGTCGTGGGCGCGGGACCCTGCGGATCGTCGGCGGGAGCCGTGCCGTAGTATGCCGGATTGTAGACGTCGCTCACCCACTCGACGACGTTGCCGGCCATGTCGAGCGCCCCGTACGGGCTCACGCCCTTGGGGTGGCTGCCCACCGGCTCCGTCCCGTTGGCGCAACCCGCGATGTTCGCGCGCACACAGTCGATGGGATCGTTGCCCCAAGGAAACTTCGCTGCCGTTGCGCCGCGTGCAGCCTTCTCCCACTCCGCCTCCGTGGGGAGGCGTTTCTGCTGGCTCTTGCAGTACGCGATCGCGTCCGTCCGGTTCACGCAGACCACCGGGTGCGTCGCCCGCGCGCCGCACGGGTCCCACTCGCACGTGGGCGCGAGGCACGCGCCGGACGCTACGCACGCGTAGTACTGGGCCCGCGTCACCTCCGTCACGTCGATGCGGAACGCCTTCAGCGTGACCTCATGCTCGGGGGTCTCGTCCGGTTTGCACTCGCCGTCGACGGCCGAGTTGCAGCCCATGTTGAACGAGCCTCCGGGCACGTCCACCATCGCCGACGGCTCGGCGGGCGGCATCGCGCCGCAGACCGGCGTCGGCAGACGCGCGGCGTTTGGCTGCTCCTCTGGCGCGCCGCTGCGAACGGCGGCGTCGGGCCGATCGGCGCCACCGTGCACGCTGCCGACGAGCTCGTCGGGCCCCGCCAGGCGACATGCCGCGATCGAGCACGCCGCGACGCTGAACGAGATGCAGACCGCGACGCGATGGAAACGGCTCACCATGACAACCTCCGCGACGCACCCACTGCAACGCGGGTGCCGGGCGCGCGCCCTGCCGTGAGTGCGACCGCGCCGCGAAACGCGGCGCCTTGGCATGGCGATTGAAGGAGTGCCGGCGTTCTCATTGGGTAAAGGATGAGGAAGGTCAAATGGACTGCGCGCGATGACTGAGCTCGGCGTCCACCCTCGTTCCGTCTTGATCGCCGACGACGACGACGACATGCGCGCGCTGATCGCAGCGACGCTCCGGAGCGATCACTGGTCGGTGCTCGCAGCGAGCAACGGCGAAGAACTGCTCTATCTCCTCAACAAGGGGCTCGAGGCGCCCGAGCTGCGGCCCGAGCTGATCATCTCCGACGTATGCATGCCGACGCTCTCCGGCCTGGGCGTGCTGAGCGCGCTGCGTCGCGGGCAGGTCTCGATCCCGGTGATCCTCATCACTGGCATGAACGACGCGTCCATCTGGACCGTCGCCGAGCGCCTCGGCGCGACGGGCATGCTGACGAAGCCGTTCGACATGGACGATCTGCGAACAGCGGTGATGAACTCCCGCGTGGCGCACCAGCGGGCGTCGTCGCGCTTCCGGTTCTGATGGCGGCGGCGGCGGCGCGAGCTGGTGCGTACCGGCACGCTCGTGACGGCTCACGCCACGACGGCTACTTGACGAGGTGCCGGTCCTCGCGCTCCTCGCGCTCCTCGCGACTCTCGCGCCGCTGCTCGAGGTCCTCGCTTTTGCGCGGGCTACGCCGGTCGACCTCGCCCCGCTGCCACTGCTCGCGGCGCTTGCGCAGGGGGGGCGGCTCGTCGAGGAAGTACCGCCACTGCGATCCCTCACGGAAGTACCACTTGTGCTCGACCAGGTACACCGGCCGGCCCTCGTAGCTCACGCTCGGGGATTTCTCGATCGCGACCGGCGCCGACGTGGTTTCGGCGTAGCTGGCGGTTTGGTAATCGTGGGCACAGCCGGCGAGCACGGCAGCGCTCGCGACGGTGACGGTGGCGAGGAACCTGAGCATGTTTCACCTCGTGCTCTCGAGTAGCAACGACGAGGCCAAGCAGTAAAGACGCCGGCCAGGCCCAGCGACGCGAGCGATCTTGCGCGCGGTCGCCATCCCGTTCGTCCCAAACCGTCCACCTCTCATCTCATCGCAGCTGCCGCAAGACTGCCTCGCTCGTGGCAATTTGCTACCGCGCGAGGAAGGGCGCGAGAGCTAGGGCATCCGCCGAAAAAGCACATCGGCCGAAGGAGTGAGCACCGTGGTCGCGGGAGATGCGGCCGCTACGGTGCGACTGGCACGACGCTCGCAAAACACGAGGGCTCACCACAGGAGGTGTTGAAATGCGCAAGATCGTCATTTCATTTTTTGCGACGTGTCTCGTCTGGGGAACGAGCGCTGCGGCGCAGTCGAGCCCGCAGATGGATCCGAACGCCCCGACGCCGATTCCGAGCACGGCGCCGCCGTCGTCCACGGCCCCGCCTCCGAGCGTTGCGCCGGTCGAGCCGTCCGCCCGTGCCGCGACCAGCACGACGGTGGATACGGCGACGAGCACGACGCGGACCACCTCGGCCGATACGACGGCGATGCCGCCCGAGCTCCCGCGAACGGCCGACATCCCGCCGCCCGAGAGGCGGAGCTGGGTGAACCGCCCGCTCCTCATCACGAGCTCGATCCTGCTCGTGGGGTCGTACGTGCCGATGGCCGCGATCGCGTACACGAGCGATCGCCGTGCCGATCAGACCAACCTCTACTACCCGGTCGTCGGACCGTGGATGAACCTCGCCGACCGTCAGTGCGACATCCGGCCCTGCAACAACGAAGGCCTCAACAAGGCCATGCTCATCTTGGACGGCGTCGGCCAAGGACTCGGCGCGATCGGTGTCGTCACGAGCTTCTTCCTGCCCAACACGAGCACCTCGAACTGGTACCTCGTCGGCGACGACAAGGCCCACGCAGGGCCCACCCGCGTCGGCACGGGGTACGGAATGGGCGCGGCGGGCGTGTTCTGAGACGCCGCGCCCGACGCGGGAGGAGAAGCGCGAGCGCCGTCGCCGCAGCGTTCAGTCGATCGCGGCTTCGAGCGCGGTGGCGTCGACGGGCTTGACCATGTGCGCGTCGAACCCCGCCGCACGCGATCTCGCACGATCGCTCTCCTGGCCGTAGCCGGTCACCGCGATCAGCCGCACGGCGCCGTTCTGGCTGCGCAGGCGCCGCGCCAGCTCGTAGCCGTCCATGACGGGCAGCCCGATGTCGAGCAGGGCGACCTCCGGACGGAACGACTCCGCGAGCTCGAGCGCTTGGGGAGCGTCCGTCGCCACCAAGACCTCGTGGCCCCGGGAGCCCAAGAGGTAGGCCAGCAGGTCGGCCGCGTCGGCGTTGTCGTCCACGACGAGCACGCGACGCCGCACCGCGCCAGGCAGGTCGCGGCTTTTTTTCGAAGGCGCGGCAGCCCCGGCTCCCGCGTGCGCGGCGGCCGGAAGGTCCACCCTGAAGAGGCTGCCCTTTCCAGGACCCTCGCTGAACGCCGAGACGGTCCCCTCGTGCATGGCGATGACGCTCTTGGTGATGGCGAGCCCGAGGCCAAGGCCTCCGTGCGCGCGGTCGATGCTCTGGCGCTCCTGGGCGAACAGGTCGAAGACGCGCGGAAGCATGTCCGGCGCGATGCCCATACCGTCGTCGTGCACGGTGAGGACGATACGATCGCCGCTGCGAGCGGCCGCGATGGCGATCTGGCCTTCGGGCGGTGTGTATTTCGCCGCGTTCGTGACCAGGTTGGAGACGACCTGCGCGAGGCGTGTCACGTCGCCGTGGAGCTCGAGGCCCCGCTCGGGAACGGAGACCGACAGGTGTTGCCTTCGCTCCTCGAGGAGCGGGCTCGAGAGCTCGATGCCGAGCGCCACCGCCTCCGCGAGCTCGACGCGTGCCTTCTTCAGCTCGACCTTGCCTCGCGTGATCCGAGAGACATCGAGCAGATCGTCGACGAGCCGGCTGAGGTGCGAAACCTGCCGCTCGATGACCGCGCGCTCCTTCACGTGAACGTCGGCGGCGCCCAGCTTCATCAGGCTCACGGCGGTCGCGATGGGCGCGAGCGGATTTCGGAGCTCGTGGCCGAGCATCGCCAAAAATTCGTCTTTGGAGCGGTTGGCGGACTCGGCCTCTGCGCGCGCTCTGCTCTCGGCGGCCAAGAGGCGCGCACGCTCGAGTGCCTGCGCGCAGAGCTCGCTCAGCGTGATCATGAGGGCACGATCGTTCGCGTCGAAGGTACGCTTCTCCCGGAAGCGAATGCCAAGGACACCGAGCATGTGGCCGCGCGTCTGAAGGGGCAGCGCGACGGACGCTTCGAAGCCTCCGGAGCGGATCGCGTCGCGGTACTCGGGAAAGCGCTCCGTGCAGTCCTCGCAGCTCTCGTAAAAGTCCGCGCGCCGCTCGCGAACGGCCAGGGCGAGCGGGGCCGGCGTGTCGAGGGGGAGCCGCCTGAACCCGTCCAGGTCGGGGTGTCCGCGTTGCTCGAGCAGCTCCAGGGCGAGGCCGTCGTCCGCCATCAGAAAGACGGCGCCGCCCGCGGCGTCGAGCGCGGAGAGGCTCTGTTCGAGGACGACGGTCGCCACGTTGGACGGCGTCGCGGCCTCGGATAGCGCGGCCGTGACGCGCTGCAGACGCTGCAGGCGCTCCTCGTTCGCGCGCACCCTTTTCTCGGCGGCCTCTGCCGCTTCGCGGTTCGCGCGCTCGATGGCCAGCCGGCGCTCGAGATCCTCGGCCTGCAGCTTCTCGGTCATGTCCCGCGTGATCTTCGCGAAGCCGCGCAGCTCTCCGGTCGGCGTCCGGAGCGCCGTCAAGAGCACGTTCGCCGGGAAACGCGTGCCGTCCTTGCGGACGCGCCACGCGTTGATCTCGACGCTGCCTTCCCGCTGAGCGGTAGCGAGCAAGCGGATCGGCGTGCCGGCGGCGCGGTCCTCCGGCGTGAAGAACCGCGCGTGGGCCTGGCCCAGGACCTCCTCGGCGCGGTAGCCCATGATCCGTTCGGCGCCGTGGTTCCAGCTGGAGACGTGGCCGGTGAGGTCGACGCCGAAGATCGCGTACTCCGTCACGCCCTCGACGAGGAGGCGAAAGCGCTCCTCACTCGCGCGCAGCGCCTCGTTCGCGCGGTCGACGACGGCGCGATCCTGGACGGTCATCACGAAGATGGCCTGCCCATCGACCAGGGCCGAGCCGAACGCCCACTCGACGTCGAGCTCCGTACCGTCGCGCCGGACGCCCGGAAGCTCGACGTGCACCAGGTCCGTTCCGGCCACCATCGGCGGCGCGTCGGGCTGGCGTAGGCGCGCCGGAACGAGCACGTCCGTCGACCGGCCGTCGAGCTCACCCTGCGCGTAGCCGAAGAACCGATTGGCGTTGGCGTTCGCGGTGAGGATGCGCCGTTGGGCATCGAACGCGATGAGCGACCCGGGGGCGTCACTCACGATCGCCTCGAGGTCCGCCCGGCGCGCCGCGATGTCCGTGAGGATCGCGCGCAACAGGGCGTGCGACGGACGCGCCGGGTGCGCGACCTGGCTGGAAGAAGTCCGGAGCTCCGGCTCAGCGGTTTCGGCCATGGTCACCATGTTGCTGCAAAACATCTCCGGTCACGGCGCCGGGAAGCTCCATGACCTGCGCCAGTCGATAAACCACGGCGCGTGGGCAGAGAGGGGGGCGTGTCCGACTTCGAGCATGCCCCAATGAGGCGCGAATGCTGCGCACCGGTGCTCCTCCGACGTCCATCGAACTTGCAAAATTCCGCGGTGGCACGTGGTCTGCAAAGTGACCAGGCATGCCGGGCCTGAATGCCGTCGCGATCATGGGTGAGGACATTCAGCTCCTCCGGCTGCTCGGGCGCGGCGGCATGGGAACGGTGTGGCTCGGTCGGCGCGACGGCCGACTCGTCGCCGTGAAGATGATTCTCCCGAAGCTCTCCAGCGATCCGCTGGCCGTCGCCCGCTTCGCGCGGGAGCTCCGCATCCTCGACAAGCTGCGCGCCCAGCACGCTGTGCGCCTGGTCGGCACCGGAACGCACGACGGCGTGCCTTACGGCGTCATGGAGAACGTCGCCGGCGGCAGCTTGGCCGATCGGTTCGACGTCGACGGGAGGCCGCCGCGCGCAATCGCGTTTCGCCTCGTGCAGCGCCTCCTGTCGGCCCTCGCGGAGGTGCACGCCGAGGGCGTCGTCCACCGCGACGTCAAGCCGGCCAATATCATGCTGTGCGCCGAGGACTCGGACCTCGACGTGCGCCTCGTCGACTTCGGCGTCGCGTCGTCGGGCGGCGAGCCCCGCATCGCGTCGGAAGACGGCGAGGCGACGGTCGTCGGAACCGGACCGTACATGAGCCCCGAGCAGCTGAGCGAGGGCGGTGAAGGCACCGTCCACGAAGACTTGTGGGCTGCCGGCGTCGTCGCCTACGAGTGCGTGGTGGGCCGGCTGCCCTTCGACGGTCCTTCCTTCGCCGGCGTCTACCTGTGGATCGACAAGGGTGCCTTCTTGGCGCCCTCGCTGGCTTTCCCCCATCTGCCACCCGCGCTGGACGCGTGGTTCGCACGCGCCTTCTCCAGGCACCTGGACGAGCGCTTCGCGGACGCCGAGGAGATGGCCGCCGCGTGGAACGAAGCGACCGAAGGCGCGCACGGCCCTCTCGACGACCGGCCGTGGTCGTCCGACGAGCCGACGCGTCACCTCACCGCGCCGACGATGCTCACGCGTCCCATTCGCCGGCAGAAGGGCTCCGGCACCCGGCGACGTCGCCTCGGTGCCTATGCGGTCGCGGCCGTGCTGGCCGTGACCGCGCTCGTCCTCGTCAGGGGCGCGTTCTTGCCCTCTTGATAGGTGCGCTGTGTTGCTCGTCGTCGTCATTGGAAGACGCTTTCGACGACTCCTGCCTCGCCCTCGGAGTCCTCATTTTGCCCTCCGCCTTGGGACTTGCCTTGGTACTTGTCGAGGCGCCGATAGAGCGTCCGCCGGTCCACGCCGAGCACCTCCGCGGTGCGCGCCTTGTTGCCGCCGAGGAGTGCCAGGGCGCCCAGGATGTGGCGACGATCGAGCTCCTCCAGGGTGAGGATCTCCTGCTTGCCCTCGCCGCCGTTGAGGGAGTGCTCGGCTCGGTACGCGCGGATCTTGTCGGGCAGATCGGCGACGGTCAGGTGGTCGAAGCGCGCGAGCGCCACCGCGCGCTCGATGGCGTTCTCGAGCTCGCGCACGTTGCCCGGCCAGTTGTAGGCGAGGAGCTTGCTCGCCGCTGGCGGAGATATGGCGAGCGAGCCCTTTCCGCTGCGCCCGGCGAAGCGCGCGAGGAAGCGCATCGCGAGCGTCAGGATGTCCCCCTCGCGCTCGCGAAGCGGCGGCACGTCGATCTTCACGACATTGACGCGGTAGTAGAGGTCCTCACGGAAGCGCCGCTTCTCGACGTCCGCCTCGAGGTCGCGGTGCGTCGCGGTGACGATGCGTGCGTTGAAGCCGACCTCTTCGTTCGAGCCCACCGGCCGAACCGTGCGCTCTTGCAGCGCGCGGAGGAGCTTCGCCTGCATCTCGAGCGGCATTTCGCCGATCTCGTCGAGGAACAGGGTGCCGCCCGAGGCCTTCACGAAGAGGCCCTGGCGCTGCATCTTCGCGTCGGTGAAGGCGCCGCGCGCGTGCCCGAACAGCTCGCTCTCGAGGAGGTTGGCGGGGACGGCAGCGCAGTTGATCGCGACGAAGGGCCCGTCCTTCTGCAGGCTCGCCGCATGAACGGCGCGGGCGACGAGCTCCTTGCCGGTGCCCGTCTCGCCGTGGATGAGGACGGACGCGTCGCTCGGGCCGACCCGCTGAATGAGGTCGCGCACCCGTACGATCGGCGGGCTGTCGCCGACCAGCGTGCCGTCGGGCTCGGTGGAGATTGCCGCTTCGCGCAATCTCTTGACCTCCGAGGTGAGGCGCCGGTGCCGCGCAGCGCGCAAGACGCTCAGGCCGAGCACGTCGCTCGACACCGGCTTGGTGATGAAATCATAGGCGCCCGCGCGCATCGCGGCGATCGCGGTGTCCATGCTGCCCTGGCCGGTGACGACGACGACCGGAACTTCGGGCGTCGTGCCGAGGATCCTGTCGCATAGCTCGAGCCCATCGAGCTCGGTCATCCCGAGATCCGTGATGATCACGTCGAACGGCTGCTGCGCCGCGCGCTCCAGCGCGACGAGCGGCGACGTCGTCGAGGACACCTCGCACCCGAGCCAGCTCAGAGACACCTCCAGCAGATCGCACTCGGACTGATCGTCATCCACTACGAGCACACGGTTTTTCATCCGTCGGTCTCCTCCCTAGCGCCTCCCCTGGATTTGCGCGCTCTGCCCGCCTGCAACCGCTGTGCCCGCAAAATCGCCGCAAAGTGCTGCGAAAGTTCTGGAAATGACATCCGCCGAGCTGAGGTGCTCGATCTCGACGCGGCTCGCCGGGGAGAGGCGATCCCACTCGGTGATGGGCACGCCGGTGTCGAGGGCGCGCTTCGCGAGAGCGGCGCGCTCGTTCGATTCGCGGGTGCGCTTCGTCCGCGGCGAGCTGGAGGTGGACGTGGCGGGCTGCTCGACCGGCTTTGCCATGCTGCATTTCCTCTTCGGCGAAGCCCGGTCCGGGCGCCGCATAACGAAAATCAAGAACGTCCTTAACCAAATTCGCGCAGCAAAGCACGAGTCATTCGCACTCGCAGTGTGGCAAATTGCGACTCCCGCCACCGGCTTTCCTGCCGCCCGCCGGACGGAGGATTCGAACTCGCGTTTAGCAAGGAGCGCGCCGCCACTGGCGCATGCGCTGTGGGATTGGCCGGCGGCTTGCATGTCTCCGCTCCGGTCAGGGGGTGCGATCCGGAGGTCTAGATGTCCATTCGCAAAATCCTCGTCGGCACCGACTTCACCGAGGCGTCGGACACGGCGATCGAGAGCGCAATCGAGCTGGCGCGCAGGCTCGTCGCAGCCGTGACGCTCGTGCACACGTACGAGCTGCGGGCCTATGGGATCGCCGATCCCAACCTGTTGATGCCGCTGGCGGAGGTCGCGGCCGACGTCGACCGCACGCTCGCGCGGGCGATGGAAAACGAGGTCGATTCCCGGCGCGATTGCGGCGTTCCGCTGAGGTATGTCGTGCGCATGGGCCCTGCGCCCGAAGCTGTGAACGCCGTCGCCGAGGAGATCGGCGCGGACCTCATCGTCGTCGGCACGCACGGCCGCACCGGCCTCGCCCACGTGCTCATGGGCAGCACCGCTGAGAGCATCCTGCGCGGGGCAACGCGCGCGGTCATGGTCGTCCGCCCCGCCCCGCCGCCGATCGAGCGCGACGAGCTCTGGACCGAGCAGCTCTCCGTCCCCGAGTGCGCCGCCGAAGTGCGGAGCTAGAACGCCACGGCCGTGGCGGAATTGCTCGCGTCACTTCGCGCGCAGGACCTCGTTGATCTTCTGCAGCAGCTTCTCGGGCGGGTAGGGCTTGGTGAGAAACACGTCGCACCCGACCTCGCGGCGAGGGCGGCGTGGGCTTCGAGCGTGTGGCCGCTGAGCGCGAAGATGACGATGTGCTTCGTGGCTGGATCGCTCTTGAGGCGACGGGTCGCCTCCCAGCCGTCGATCCCTGGGAGCGCGAGATCCATGAGGATCACGTCCGGGAGTCCCTGGCGTGCCTTTTCTACGGCTTCGAGCCCATCGGCGGCGTCGTCGACACGGAACCCGCAGGCCTTGAAGTAGGCCACGTAGAGCATGCGGTTGTCCTCGTAGTCGTCGACCACCAGCACAGACCTACCCTCTGCGTTCGCCATGGAGCCCACCCGCTGGGGTTCTATCACGACAATCGCGGCACGTCGTTCGCTGGAGTGCGTCCGGTGCGCCGCGTCCGACCAGGGTGCACGGCGAGAGCTGCGCACAAGCCACACGTGGCTGGCGTGAGCCCGGCACGCACCGGCTCCGTGAGCCAGAGCGGCGAACCGCGACTTTGCGACAGTCGACCTTGCCGCTCCTTGTGCGCGGGCGACGGAGACCCTAGTTATGAGAGCCGAGCGTCGGGCCGCTTCTGAACGAGGGAGACAACGTCATGAACGTGAACATCGGCATCGAACCCAAGCAGCGTGAGCAAATTGCGCAGAGCCTCTCGAAGGTTCTCGCGGACAGCTACACGCTTTATCTGAAGACCCACAACTTCCACTGGAACGTGACAGGTCCGATGTTCCAGACGCTCCATCTCATGTTCGAGCAGCACTACGGC
Source organism: Myxococcales bacterium (assembly GCA_025359105.1). Classification (GTDB taxonomy): domain Bacteria; phylum Myxococcota_A; class Polyangia; order Polyangiales; family Polyangiaceae; genus JANYHK01. The sequence goes on from JANYHK010000026.1 coordinate 24,013, forward strand.
GAGCTCGCGCTCGCGGTAGACGCCATTGCAGAGCGCATCCGCGCGCTCGGCTTCCCGGCGCCCGGCACCTACCGCCAGTTCGCGGCACTCTCCTCGATCAAGGAGGAAGACGGCATCCCGAAGGCGACGGACATGATTCGACTCCTCGTCGAGGGTCACGAGGCGGTGGCACGCACCGCGCGCACGGCGTTCACCACGGCGAGCGAAGCGAACGATCAGCCGAGCTGCGATCTCCTCACCCAGCGCTTGCAGATCCACGAGAAGACCGCGTGGATGTTGCGGAGCCTGCTCGAGTAGCACGAGGCCGGCGTTGCTTGTCAGGCAACGCCTGTAGCCTGCGGCGCGACAACGGCCGCTGTATCCCCGCGAAATTCGTGTCATTCCCGTTTGGAGCGTGCCTTGCAAAGGGGGTATCGAGCCAAGTGCTGAGGCGCCGCGAGGGCGCCTACTCCGGCCGAACTCGAACCAACGGAGACGCGAACCCCATGATGGTGAAGACGCTTGTGATGGGCGCCGTTACGATGCTGATCGTCGCGTGTGGAAGCCACTCCGACGAATCCACCGGCAAGTCCGGTTCCGCGATGAGTTACCTCGTGTGCACGCGCGCGAAGGTCACGGGATCGTTCGACACACTCGGCCCATGGGGCTCGCCGGCGCTCGAGGCCGCCGTCCACCAGCAGGTGAGCAACCTTTGCTACGACGCAACGGGACACGACTGCTGCGGCTTCAGCGCGTACCGCTGGTCGGCGCCGCTCCTCCTCGAGGTCCAGCAAGACGGCTACCTCCTGGAGGACTTTCGTTAGCGCGCGCGCTGGAAGCGAGGCGAAGGTCGTCAGCGCTTCGTCGGCGGCAGCGCTGCGAGCCCGCCCCAGGCCGGGCCCTCGCCTTCTGCGCGTGGACCGCGCGCGGCTTGACCGAGCCGCCACGCCGCGTGATCGCAGCGGCGCGCGGAGGACTCGACCTCGCGGCGGGCGGCCGGCCAGTCCCCCGCGAGGGCATTGAGCTCCGCGATGTCGCGCTCGACGGCGCCACGTCTGCGACCCCGACCTGTGAGCTCGCCAGCTCGAAGGACGTCAACGACGCCGACCGCGACCCGCGCAGGCGCCTTACGGCGTGCCGTGGACGCGCACGTCCGCGATGTAGAAGTACTCGGGCGCCGTCTTTTCGACGCGCACGTAGCGCGCTTTCGCGGGCGGCGTGACGTCGGCGGCGTAGATGGCGCGATGGGGCAGGCCCGTCGCGTCCACGGTGCCGAGGACGACGGAGGTGGCGAACGTCGGGTCGCTCGACCCGAGGACCCTGAAGCTGCGGCGCGTCTCCGGCTGATCGAGCGCCCAGCGCGTCACGACCTCGACGGCGTCCACGTTCATGCCGGCGCCGAGATCCACTTGCCAGTACGCCTTCGTATCGCCCGCGGCGGCCGACCAGCCGTCGAACGCGCTGCCGTCGTTCGCGGCGGCGGCGGGGTGGCTGGTGTCGTAGATGGAGGACGCGGTGGCGGGCTTGCCTTGCGCGATCTCGGGCGAGCGGAGCGGCGTGCCGGCGGCGGCCACGATCGCGGCGACGCTGCCCGGATCGGACGAGACGAGCACGGCGTTGGTGACCTGGTTCGACGGATCGATCGGGTTCGGCGTGTAGAGCGTCGCGTCGGACGCGAAGTTGCCGTTCACGACGTTGTTCTTCGCGACCGGGGCGAAGACCTGGAGGTACATCCAGTACGCGCGATCGGGATCGGGCGATGGGGTGTCGTCCTTCGCCGTCGCGAGCGAGACGTTGCCGGTGACTGAATAGCCCTGCGTCCCGTTGTCCAGATACAGCTCGCCGTACGCGTTGCCCTGGTTGGCGATCACGTTGCCGCGCATCTGTGCGCCCGCTTGCGCGCCGAGCACGTAAATTCCGCCGCCGTCGCGCAGCACGCGCATGTGGTGCGTGATGAGGTTCTTCTCGACGACGTTCGCCTGCGACGTGGACGGCGTCGTGTAGCCGCCGGAGCCGCCGACGTCGACGGAGCCCCATCCCCAGCCGACCGAGATGCCGGTGTAGGGGAGATCGAACAGCTCGTTGCCGCTCAGCGTACTTCGCGTCGTGTAGCCGACGAAGAGGCCCGGCGCGTCCCAGTACTCGACCCCGGCGCGCGTGACGTACGATCCGCGGACGGTGTTGTCGTGCACGACGAGCGCGGGATCCTTCGGGTGGTGATCGTCCTCGTGGGTGACGTCGCCGATCATGACGGCGGCGGCCGAAATATCCTCGAAGCGCGAGAGCTCCACGAGGTCGTCGTGCGCTCCGACCTCGAACGCGAGCGCCGCGCCGCCGAGATGAGAGAAGCGGCAGCGGGTGAAGCGGACGTGATCGGCGGCGCGCATCGTCACGTTCGCGAGCGCCTTGGTGAGCGCGCCGCCGCGCGTCGTGAACGACGCCTGGAGCGACGCGTACCCGTCGACGCCGCTCGGACCGAGCCAGGTCGCGTGGGCGAAGCCGATGCCTTCGAACGCGACGTCGTGCACGCCGTCGCCCGTGACGAGCGCCTCGAGGACCGGCACCTCGACGAGCGCCTTGGTGACGTCTTCCCCCGCGCGCGGCGCGTAGAAGAGCTTGGCGCCGTCCTCGTCGAGGAAGAACTCGCCCGGCTCGTCGACGAGCTCACGCGCGTTCTCGAGCCACGCGACCGCATCGAACGTGTAGCCGGCCTGCTGCTGAGACGATGCCCAGCACGGCTCGGCGAGCACGAGCCCGCCGGCGACGTCGGCCGACGCCACCGGGCACCGGAACGACTTCCACGCCGTCGTCCCCACCGCCTCGAGCTTCGTGCGATCGGGCCAGCCCGCGATCGCGGCGTCGCCCAGCGCGAAGCCTTTCGCCGTCTTCGTGAACCCCGCCGGGGATGCCGGCCCGCGCGCGCGCGTCGCGCGGCGGCCGTTCACGTAGAGCTGCCGCGAGCGCGTCCCCGACGGCACCGGCGCCGAAACCACGTTGCCGGTGACGGGGGCGAATCCCGTAACGACGCGCGCCCCCGACAGCACCGGGCTCGCCCCCGCCGCCGCGCGGTAGACGATCGCGTGCCCGTTCGCGCCGGAGTCCGCCGCGCGAAGCGTGAAGGTGCTCGCGAGCCGGTACACGCCGTCGGCGAGCTCCACGACCACGTCGGCCGCTGCGCCGGCGATCCGCGCGCGCGCGAGATCGCGCCCCGCCTCGAGCGGGCACGGGCTCACGCACGAGCACGCCGTTCCGGCTCCGTCGGGCGCGACGTGAATCGCTCCGTCCCGGGCGCAAGCGGCGGCATCGACCGCCGCGGCATCGGCGCCTCCGTCCGCCGCCGAATCCCCGCCGCCGGGACCGCCGTCGCCGCCGCTCGATACGTGGGGCTCTCTTCCCGAATCGGCTCCCACCGCGGAATCGCTCCCCCCGCAGGCGACGACTGCGAGCAGGAACACGGCCGCCAGATGGTGCGTCGTCATTCCGCTCACCTTAGCGCGAGTCCAGCGCTCGGGTGCCGCGACCGCTGGTACTTGATGTGCCATCCTGTCGTGGACTAGCGTGTGCTCGCTAACGGAACCCGTGAAGACGGCGAAAGCGGCGCTGGAGAACGCCGTCACCGAGCATCTCCAAGATGAAGAGAAAGTCTCCGTCGAGCTTCGCCCCGGCCTTTCACTTACCGAAATCGCAAAGTTGGAACAGCACCTCGGCAACCCGCTCCCACCCGAGATTCACGCGCATAAGTGGAATGTGAACAATGGCTGACCCCATCGGTAGTTTCTGGTCGTGGTGGAAGACCGCGCGAACCCGCATCGCGAAGGCGATCGAGGGCCGTGACCTCGGCGCGCTCGAGGGCGAGATCACCAAGCACGTCGAGGCCATCGACCCGGGGCTCAGATGGGAGCTCGGGGGAGGCGAAGGCAAGACGATTGGCTTCTCGCTGGTCTGGGACGGCGATTTGCGGAGGCGCCGCGTGACCGAGCAGTGGCTCGCGCGCGCGCCGAAGAGCGACCCGACGTGGGACTACCATCCCGCGAGGGTTGGCGGGAAGGACTGGGAGCACCTCGTCATGGAGCTCGGCCCGCACAACATCGACTTCAGCAAGTTCACGTGCACGTTCCAGATCGACAAGACCAAGGAGCGCATCGACGCCAAGATCTTCCATCCGGCTCTCGCGAAGGCCCCAGAGCACGTGAGGGGAACGGCCACCTTCGTCATGCTGGACAGCGCGTTCGGCGAGGACGGCGTCGAGCGCTGGATGGGCGTGATCGATCTCGCCAAGTCGAAGCCGAAGGATGCGAAGCCCCTCACCGACCTCGTGAAGGCCGTTGCCAAGCTCGCGCGCACCGCAACCGGCGACCAGTGCGCGCTCTATCAGGGTACCCGCGACGGCTCGCCGATCTTCATCATGAAGAACGAGGCGCTGAAGCCCATCGATCATCTCGACTGCGACGCAGAGCTCGCGATCGCCATCGCGATCGATAGCCCGACCGCCGACGGCCTTCCGACGAAGAAGGAGAGCATCGCGCTCGACGCCCTCGAGGACGCACTCATCGAGGCGCTCGACGGCGACGCCGCGTACCACGGCCGCGAGACCCACGCGGGAACGCGCACCATCTACTTCTTCGCCCCCAAGAAGGGCGCGGCGGCCACCCGCGTCGAGAAGTGGAAGAAGAAGCTCAAACGCACCGTCAAGGTGAGCTGGACACCCGATCCGACGTGGGAGGGCCTCACGCGCTGGAGTTGACCTAGCTAACCTGGCGCGCCCGGACGGTCCAGGCAGTCGCGGACGACCTCAGCGAGACGCTCGGCACGGTACGGCTTCTGCAGGAAGTTACCGCCCTCGACCAACGCCGCGCCGAGGCCGACGAAGTCCGTGCTGTACCCGCTCGCGTAGAGGACCTTGAGCATCGGTCGGTCCCCCGTCAATCGGTGGGCCAGCTCACGCCCAGTCATCCCGCCAGGCATGACGAGATCCGTCACCAGGAGGTCGACCCGATCTCGCGGGGTCGCGTAGGAGTCAGTGACGGGTGTGTTCACGGGGGCGCACGTCCTGGCCGGTGTTACTGGCCGCCTCAATCCGTTCGGTGACGAACGGGACGGCGATGTTCGGCTCGTAAGCGCGTGATCTGTGGCAGGCTCGCGCGCGCCGAGGCCCCATCATGATCCATCGCAATGTGCGGTTCGCTGCGTTCCTCTTTTCGATCGCGCTCTTTGCGCGAGTGGGGGCGGGCTGCGGCAGCGCAAATCCTTCGCGAGCCAGCGGCGACGGTGGTGGGTCGCCTGTGTTCGGCCAGGACGGCTCGGCCACCTTCGGAGAAGGCGGCACCAGCGGCCATCCGCAGCCGCAAGGACCGATCGCGATCGACGATTGCCCCGGGACGCTCCCGGCGGCGACCGCGACCGCGCTGCAAGCAGGCGGTCCGGTCGACGCGGCGATGAAGTGGCTCTACCCGTACGACGGCACCGTCTTTCCGGGCGGCCTCGCGGGGCCGGTGCTGCAGTGGGCGCCGGAGGCGGGCGGCACCGACGGGATCTACGTCCATCTGCACTCGAAGCTCTTCGACTACAAGGGATGCTTCGGCGCCGCGAACCCGGCGCGCCTGCCGATCGCGATGAGCGTGTGGTCGAAGGCGTGGCTGCAGAGCCAGGGGCCCGCGGATCCTCTGCGCGTGGAGTTGACGACGATCGGCGGAGGGAAGGTCAGCGGCCCCATCGCCGAGACCTGGACGTTCGCGCTCGGTAGCCTCAAGGGCTCGATTTACTACAACACGTACACTTCGCCCCAGGTCGCGAACAACGGCGCGGTCATGCGGATCCAGCCGGGCGCGTCGGCCCCCACGGCGCTGCTGTCGATCCCCGGGGTCTCGCCGGTCGGGCCCTGCATCTCGTGCCACTCGCTCTCGTCGGACGGCTCGACGATGGTCGCCCAGCGCCACCAGTACCCTCCGGGCCTCGTGCAGAGCGAGTCGTACGATCTCAAGTCGTCGGCGACTCCGAACCCCGCCGCGCCGCTCGCGTCGGTGAAGTCCGACGATTGGGGCTTCAGCGCAGTCTACCCCGATGGGTCGCGCCTCATCACCGACGGCGCGCCCGGGCAGACCGGCGGGATCTTCCCCGCGGGGGCCGGTAGCAACCCGGGAATGGAGGGGCCGCTGCCGAGCACGATGTACAATCCGCGAACCGGGGCAGCCATTGCGTTCTCTGGGCTCAGCGTGAAGTTCGCCAAGATGCCGGCGTTCTCCCCCGACGGAACGAAGCTCGTCTTCAACGATCACGACACGGGCGCGGGCCACTCGCTCGTCGTGCAGGACTTCGATCGGGCGACCAACACCTTCTCGAACCCCAAGGTGATCTTCAAGGACGCGACCCTCTTCCCGGGCTGGCCGTTCTTCACCCCGGACTCCAAGAGCGTCGTCTTCACGCTCGGCGACTCGCCGAACTACGCGAGCGTCTACAGCCCGACGGCCCCGCAGGTCGCAAAGGCGGACCTGCGTATCGTCGACCTCCCGACGGCCTCGGTGGTCGTGCTCGACGCCGCGAACGGCTTTCACGGCGCGACGAGCTACTTGCCGTACCCGGGGCGTGACGAGCACGTCGACTTCTACCCGACGGTGAGCCCTGTCGCGGCGGGCGGCTACTACTGGGTCTTCTTCACCAGCCGGCGAAACTACGGCAACACGCTGGTCGGCTCGGTCGAGGACACACGGTCGAAGAAGATCTGGGTCAGCGCCGTCTCCATCGACGCGCCGGCGGGGCAGGATCCCAGCCACCCCGCGTTCTATCTGCCCGGTCAGGAAGACGGGAGCGGAAACATCCGCGCCTTCGCGACGCTCGACCCGTGCAAGGCGGCGGGAAGCGCCTGCGCGAGCGGCATCGACTGCTGCGGAGGCGCGTGCGTCGGCGGCAAATGCGGGGCGCCCGAGGGGTGCGCGAAGACGGACGAGAGGTGCACGAAGACCTCCGACTGCTGCACCGACCAGGGCGCTCTTCAGTGCATCAACGGGTTCTGCGCGCAGCTGCTGCGGTGAGAGAACTACGGGCAGAGCGACGAGAACGTCGCCGGGGTCGCCCAGCCGATCGACGGCGCAGCGGGGTAGTACGCGCTGAACGAGTAGCACATCTCATTTTCCGAATTCTGGCCGAACTGGACCGAGAGGCTCGTCGTGTTGTTCCAGACGCAGTTGGTCTTCACGACGTCCCCCTTGTGAATCACGGCATCGATGGAGATCCACGGCTGGTTCTTGAAGTCCCACGCCGCCTCCGTCCCCATGTCGATCGGCGCGCCGCCGCCCTGGCGGAGAAGAGTGGTGGAGATCGATTTTCCGATTTGGTGCATGTGCGGGAAGGCCCCGAAGAAGCGGCGCCCGTCGAAGGCGTCCGGCACCGTGTAGCAGCTCTTCAGGTCCGTCGTGGCATGCGGCGGGACGGATATCGCCTGCGTACCGAAGGCGACGACGTCGGCGTCGTACTTGCGGAGGGTCGAGGTCGTGCAGAGATCGAAGCCTGTCGCGTCTGTCGGGTTCGTCACGTTGGCGGCGTTGTTGTAGTGGACCTGGACCAGGTAATGCGTCGACGCGTCCTGTCGGAATCCCGCCTCCGCGGGGAGGACGAGAGGCAAGCCACCTTGCGACCACGCGTAGATCATCGGCGCCGCGAACGACGGGCCGGGGTTGCACGCCACGGGCGTGCCCGAGCTGGACGCCGGTGCCTTCAGCAGGAGGATGTGGTGCACGATCTTCGGGTTGTCGACGTGAACGCGTATCTCGGTCACGTGGCGCGTGCCGGCCGGAACGTCGAAGCCGTAGCAAGCGTACTCCTCGGTCGTGACCATCTTGTACGGGGCGCTCGGGGCAACGCGCAGGTCGGGCACGCAGGCGCTCACGATCGGGCCTCCGTCCGTCCCGCGGACGACTCCCCCGTCGCCCGCGGCACACGTGCCGTTCCCCGAGGGCGCCCCCGCCGCGATCCACGCGTCGAGGGTCGCGAGCTCGCTCGCGTCGAGCCTTGCGTAGGGCTGTGGGGGCATCGGTCGCGCGTCATCGTGAACGCGCGCATGGAGGCGCTCGAAGACGGGTACGGACGCGGCGCTCTTCGACGGGCCGCGCAGATCGGCGTACGTCGCGAGCGGCATAGGCGATCCGAAGAGCGGTGGGTCTTGGTGGCACTGGCGGCAATGCCCCGCGAGGATCGCGTCGACGTCGCACGGTAGTACGCCGCCCCCGCCGCCGCCCATCGCGCCCCCTCCGTCGCGCGTGAGGGTAGCGGTCGCGCCTATCGGGTGTGTCCCGCAGCCCGCGGCGACGATACTCCAGGCAATGATGATGACGGCGTTTCGCATGTTGTCCCGTGACCCGCCTGGCTCATCGCTGGCGCGCAGATACTGGCACGGAGTCGGGCGACCGGCGCGCAACAAATTTCCTTGCTGGATACCGAGCGCCACCGGAAGACTCGGGGCGCCGTCGATGCCGATCGGGCTGGATGCGCGCCTTCGACGTTCACAAGAGGAAGAGGACGAGCACCGCGAGCCGGTGGACGGCGCTCATGGCGCGCAGTGCCCGAGTGCCGCTGCGACAGCCACCGACGAGGTCGCGGGCCACGGCGCGAGCACGCGCCGCGCCGCATCGCAGTGACCGCGATCACGGGCGGCGCGCGCCACGAGGATCGCAGCGTCCTTCGCGTGGATCGAGGCTGGGTACAGTTCTAGGAAACGCTCGGCGACGAGCGCCGCCGCGTCACCTCGGCCCGATTGGGCCAGGGCCGCCGCTTCGAGGAACGAGGCGTCCTCCGCCTCAGGGTCCTTTCGGTGCGCCGCCCCGAACGCGTGAAAGGCGCGCGCCGCGTCCGTGTACTCGCCGGCGCGATAAAGCTTAATCGCGTGCGCATAGTCGACCTCGTCGCCACTGGCAGCGGGCCTCGGACTCAACGCGCGGGCACTGCTGGGCGGCGCCGCCGCGATCACGGCCGCCGACGAAGGCGCGACCGCGGGACCACTCGGCGCCCACGACTCGCCGGCGACGAGCAGCAGCTCAGGCTCCCCGTCCCTACGGAGCGCCACGCGCCCCTCCAGGACACGGACGCTCCGGGTCACTTTCTCTTTCACGACGACCTCGAAGCGCGTTCCTCGAACCTCGAGCTCGCCGTCCGGCAGCTCGACGAGAAAGCGTTCGCCCGGGCGCTGGTGCTCGACCTCGAGAGCGAGTGTGCCGTCGTCGAGGTGGATGCGCTCGGTCGCTCCGTCGCGGAGGCGCGACCACGTAGTCGCCGGTCCGGGGTGCACCGTCGCTCTCTCTCCTTCGGGGCTATCGACCAAGCCCGGCGTCGACAGCGTGATACGGGGCGTCCACAACGACGAGCGCGCCACGAGCACGCCGACGACCGCCAGCAAGACGGCCGCGAGGACGACGATGAATCGCGGCCGCATGGGCGCGGTGCCACCGGCGAGTGCAGCGTCGCGAAGGATCCGACCTCGCACCCTCCGCACACGAACCTCGTCGTCCGGAGCATCGGGCACGAGCGAGCGACCGAGTCGCTGCAGGCGCTCGGCATCCGCCGCGAGGGCGCCGCACGTCGCGCAGGTGCGGCGATGCCGCTCGAACGAGTCCACGTCGGACGGGGAGAGCCTCCCATCCCGCACCGCGTCGAGCTCCCAGCTGCGGTCACATTGATCCATCACCAGCCTGCCTCCCGCTTCATGCCCTCGAGCAGCTCGGCGCGCGCGTGAAAGAGGCGGGTCCGCACCGTCGCCGCGGGGATTTCCAGCGCCCGGGCGGCATCGTCGGCGGCCAGGCCCTCGAGCTCCACGAGGACGAACACCTCACGCTTCTTGGCGCTCAGCTTTCCGAGCGCCCGCTCGAGAACGCGCAGCTCCTGTCGACCGATCGCGCTCGACTGCGGGTCGACGGCCGGGCGTTGTCGCGCTTCGTTGCCGAAGGCGGTGAGAACGCGGAGCCAGCGTCCGAATCCGCGCCTGTGGCGCGACGCGAGGCGCACCGCAATGCCGCACAACCAGGCACGACAGGAGTCGCGGCCGTCGAACGATGCGGCAATCTTCGGAAGCTCGAGAAAGGTCGCCTGAACCAGGTCATCGACGTCGCCCGGGTGCACCATCGTCCGCGTCAGCACCCGCCACACGTCGCGCTGGTAGCGGTCGTAGAGCTCGCCGAGCCCGCCGAGCTCGCCGCGGGCGACCTGGGTCAGTAGCTCGGCGTCGGGGCGCGCGTTCGTTCGCGATGGGGTCTTCATCGCCGGCGTCACAGCAGGTCCCCCACCGCGCCCGCGCGCACGCCGAGCGTCCATGTCGGCAGCGGCGGCAGCGCGGCCTCGACCCGCAGCGCATGCGCGAGCGGAGCGAGCTCCGCGTCGACGGTCACCGACGGCTTCCAGCCATCTCCCAGCGGCAGGTGGAGCCGCACGGCGGCGGCGACACGCGCTTCCGACTCCGTTCCACCCGCGCCGTCTGCCGGAAGGTCGCCCTCTTCCGTCATGACGGCGAGCTCCGGCGACACGGTGACGTCCAAGGCGGCAGCGCCCGCCACCCACCGCCGCCCGAAGCCCAAGCCGAGCACGATCTCGTCGTACGCGTACCCCGGAATCGTTCGGCCCAGCGACGCTCCGAACGGGGCGAAGCGCGCCGACGCCACGACCAGCCACGAGCCAGCCACCACGTCGGCCCGCGCCTCGAGCTCCGCCATCCCGACGCGCGTAGGAAACCCGAAGCGCGCGCCCGCCGCGAGGGCGGCCTCCAAGCGAACGGTGGGCGCAGGCGGCGCCGCGGTCCGAGCCGGCGGCGCCGGCGCGTCGGGAGGGGGCAGCTCGGCGGCGCTGGGGCTCTCGGCGGCCGGCGGCGGCTCGACGCTCTCCTCCGGCGGAATCGACGCCATCAGCCCGAGAGCAACGAAGACGAGCGACGAAGGCCGCGTCACCGCGCGTTGCCCGCGCCTCCCGTCGAGGGTCGACGCCGTGAGCAAAACTCCATCCTTGTCGCCTTGGACGACGAACGTGACCTCCGCACACTCGGAGGGGCCGAGGCTCGCGACCTCCGCGCGCAGCGCGGCCACGGCTTCTCGCCACCCCGGGCCGAGGTCGCCGCTCTGCACCACCCGGACGGCGCTGCACGGCGCCCGCGACGGCGCGGCGCGCGCTACGGGTGCCGCGGATGTGATGAGAGCGGCCATGCACAGTCGGATTCCGAGACCCCCGCGAGGAGCGGTCGGGTTCGGCTCAGCGCTCGCCGTCTTGTTCTTGTTTGTCATCGCATCCGCTGGCGTCGCTCGGCGCGGCGCGCTCCGGTACCGCCATCTCCGAGCCGCCGTCGACATCGTCCGTCGCGCCCACGTCTCCGTCGACGCACGCGGCGTGGGTCGCAACATCCACACCGTTCTCACACTCTGTGCCGTTCTCGCCGTCTCCGCCAGCCTGACTCCCGTCGCTGCACGTCGAGGCGCCGTCGTCCTGTACGCACTCTCCGTCGCACCGCGATCCCGAGCCTACACGGATGGGCGCCTTCGGGCCGGCGGGGAGGTAGTGCACGCGGCCGAGCGCGATGACGACGCCGTCCGAGCTGACCTTGAATGCTTGGCTGAGCTTGCCAGATCGACGGGGCATGACGAGAGGTACGCGGCGTCCTGCCACGACGACGGCGAACGCGTAGGTGTCTCCCTTGGCGACCGGCACGGAGAAGGCGCCGCGGGCGTCGAACGAAGCGTGGACGACGACGCCGCGGCCGCTGGTTGCGACGATCTCGGTCGCGGTCGACGGGAACGACTCCGTCGCAACCGTCCCGGTGACCGTACTCGTGGGCGCACCCAGCTTGCCACCGCAGCCAATCGCGAGGAGCGGCAGAGCGAGGATGCCGAAGACGGAGCGTTTCATGGGTGGCGCCTTTCCTGGGAGATGCAGTGGGTCTTCTCCTCTCGTCGTTTGGGTGTTCATTTCTTCGGGTCGTCGACCACGATTTTTTGAACGCTGCGGTACCGACCGGGGAAGAGGGCCCGAGATGTGGGTTCACAGGAAGGGTGGAGCGCGCATGCGTTTCTTCAGCTTGGCGATGGTGACGGTCCTCCTCGGTGCATGCGGAAGCAGCGGCAGCGCGGGCACCAGCGGCAGCTCGGGCGCCAGTAGCAGCTCAGGTGGTAGCTCGGGAACGAGCGGGACTTCCGGTAGCAGCGGCACGTCGGGCGGCAGCTCGGGGACCAGCGGGACCTCCGGCAGCTCAGGCGATGGCGGCAGCGGCGACGCGGGCGCGCCGGGCACAGGGACTATCAGCGGTGGAGTCGGCGGCGTCCCCTTCGACGTCGCGATGACCGTGTGGGCGGGCGCTCCGGACGATCCCACCACCATCGTCGTCTACGTCTTCTCCAAGAAGGTCGACTGCGCCAAGCTCCACCCCGCCGGCTGGGCCGACGACGGACGCATCCCCGCCGGCACGCAGTTCCTGGAGATCAAAATGAAAGGGACGACGGCGCCGGACACCTTCACGGTCCTCGGCGGCGCCGGCACCAACCTGGCACCGCACGAGGCGTCGGTGAACTACTCGATCACGTCGCTGGACGGCGGCGTATCGGCCGAGACGATCAGTAGCGGCGGTACGGCGACGCTCTCGCGCGTCAGCGCCGGCGTGGACACGGTCGGCACGTTCTCAGTCAAATTTGGGGCTGCGACGGTCGCTGGCACCTTCGATGCGGCGTTCTGCGCCGGAGGCACCGAGCCATGAGCAGGTTGCTGACCGTGATCCTCGTCGCGTCCGTCGCGGTCGTCGCGTGTAGCAGCAAGAAGAGCGCGGAGGCCGTCGATGCTTCGACCGTGGGGGGAGGCGTTGTCCCCGCGGACCTGCGCGATGTCGAGCGCGAAGGCGAAGGCCTGGTCACGACGACCTTCGGGGACGCCCCCTCCCGGACGCCCGACTGGGGGCGCGCGGCGTCGGTCCTCAATCTGCTCAAGCAGGTCTGGGGCCGCGCCAAGGCCGCCTCGCCCGGCCTCCCCGCGGGGTCAGCGAAGGCCGTCGACGACGCGATCGCAACGCTCGATCAAGCGATCCCCGCCAAGGACCAGCAGAAAGCCTCCTACGCCGCGAACGCCGTTGGCCTGGCGTGCCCGGAGCTGTTCGACTACTTCCACACCGACGCGCCGGCGGGTGTGCTCCGAATGGACGCGATGTTCCGTCAGATTGGCCTCGACGGCCACTACAAGAACTTCGCCGACGCAAAGAAGGATCTCGACTCACTCAAGAGCGACTGGGCAAGCACGAAAGCGCCGGTCGGCGCGCGCGTGCCCACGTGCCACCGCGTGGGCGGGACCGCCACGGTCGGGACGGACATCGAGACCTCGCTCGCGAACCTCGACGCCGCGCTCGCGACCGGCAACGCCGCGACCATCGAGCAGGAGAGCGACAACGGCGCGCTCGAGATCGACACGCTCGAGCGCCTGTTCGACTGCCCGCCCGACAACGTCGCGCCGACGCACGGCCTCGGCGCGAAATGCGCGCGCGACACCGACTGCGACAAGGGCCAGGCGTGCGACCTGGCCAACGCCGGCGGCAAGTGTGCGCCCGACGCAACGAACAAAATCGGGACCCCTTGCACGACGACGGTGGATTGCGGCGGCGACGCGCGCGCGGCCTGCAACAACGCGTCGGGAGACGGGTTTCCCGGCGGCTACTGCTTCATGGAGCCATGCGACGATGTCCAAGTGTGCCCCGCCGGCGCCACCTGCGTCGCGCCGGGCTCCGAAGTGCCGGGCTGCTTCAAGACCTGCGCGAAGGACTCCGACTGCCGAGTCGGCGAGGGATACATCTGCCAGCTGTTCGTCACCAAAGCGCCTACCGGCTTCGGCCCCTCGGACCGCGCTTGCGGGTTCCCGTGCAAGCGCGACGTCGACTGCCAGAAGCCGCTCACCTGCGACGTCGTCTCCGGCCAGTGCAAACCCTGATGGAGGTCGGCCGGCGTCGCTTCTTGATCACCGCAGCGGCGGCCGGCGTCGCGGGATGCAGCAGTAACTCACCCGCGCCGCCGTCGCCCAAGCCGTGCTCGACGCCAGCGACCGGACCGGGCATCGGCGCGTGCCTCCTCGAGAGCGTCGAGCTGCGGGTCCCCGGCGCCGCCAGGTTGGCGGTCGGGCAGGTCGTGCTGATGGTGCTCACCGACAACAGCGCCGCGATCGTGGCGCGCGACGAGCTCGGGCTCTATGCGCGTAGCGCGATCTGCACGCACGCCTGCTGCATCGTGAACATCTGCAGCGACGGCGCGTGCTCGTCTCCGAAGGTGAACGCGGCGTCGTGCGCGTCCCCGTCGCCAGGGGCGCTCGTGCGTTCAGGAACGGCGTTTCTTTGTCCATGCCACGGGAGCGCGTTCGACGCCTTCGGCGCGGTGATCTCCGGGCCCGCCTCCGGCCCCCTGCCCTCCCTCGCCGCGCGGGTCGACGGGGAGGACGTCGTCGTCGACCTGTCGCGCACCACGACGCCACGCGACCGCTTCGGCGCGACCTGACGCGCCTCCAAGGTCTGCTCGGATCGCTCGCGACCGGGGGCGAACCGCGGTACGGTTGGGCGTGCTTTCCGACGCCGTCGTGCGGGGCCTCGCGCCCACGCACCTCGAGAACTACCGCGCCTCGCGCTACCGCGCCGACGACGTCGCCATCGAGCTCTCCAGGTTCGGCGCCGCGGATCGCGCGCTCGTCGTCGAGATCTACGAAGCGCTGCGCGAGCTGCTCGTGGTCGTGGACCCTCTGGGAGGCGTGGACGACGCCGCGCCGCTCCTGGCGTTCGCCGAGCGGCGCGATCTGCGCGGGCTCGTCTTCCGCGTGCGCCATCTGGGCGCCTCGGCGGGCGACGAAGCGACGCTCGCCGAGGCCATCCACGACATCCGCGGCGGCGGGTTCACCGCGATGATGCTGGAGCTCGGTCGCTTGAGCCGCGGACCTTACCGCAAGAACCTCGCGCGCTCGCTCTATTACCTCGCGCGCGACCACATGAAGATGATGCGCAACGTCGCGCGGGACCTCGATCCCGAGGCGCGCGCGCGCGATCTGGCCTTCCGCCCTCACTCGCTCGCGGACCTGGCGGACGCGCTCCGCGGGTTCCCGGCGCACGTGGGCGACCGGCCCGTGGTCGTGCGCGTGGAGTGCCCGGCCGAGGCGGCCATCGCGGAGAGCTGCGTCGAGTGCGGCGCGATCGATCGCGCCGCGTACAACCTCTTGAACAACGCAGCGCGCCACGCGCACGAGCCGGCCATCGACGCCCACCTCGTGCTGGTCGAGGGGAACCTGCGCGTCGCGATCGCGAACCCCGTGAGCGAGGCCCAGCGGACCGTCCTCGCGCCAGAGCTCGCGGCGGACGCCGGAGGCCTCTTCCGCGGGTTCTCCACGACCGGTTCGGGCTACGGGCTGCGGATCGTCGCCGAGCTCGTGGGCAGCGCGTACGGCGTGACCAACCCCGACCAGCTCATCAAGGGGGGGTACTTCGGCGCGGCCTTGGCGGACCAGCTCTTCGTGAGCTGGTTTCACTGGCCGCTGTCCGGGGCTTAGGGCGAACGTCGTTTTGACCGTTGCTTAGTCCTTGACCGGGTGTTGACCTGGACGTTTGGGGACCCTACCCGTGCGCGGTGCGACCACCTATCGGCGACGCAGGAGAGCTCACCTTGGATGTGCCGCGGCTCGGTCGACTCATCCTGGTGTTCGGAAAGGGCGGCGTCGGCAAGAGCACGATTGCCGCAGCCCTCGCGCGGCGCTTCGTGACGCGCGGGCGCGCGTGCACGCTCGTCGGCTTCGGCGACGAAGCGACCTCGCATGACGCCGGCGTCGAGCGCGTGGTGCTCGACGCCGATGCCGCCCTCGCGCGCGCGGCGGTTCCCCTCTTTGGCTCTTCGCTGGTGAGCCGATTCGTCCTCGCCAACTTCGCCATTCGGCGGCTCGTGCGCGCCGCGCCACTCTTGCGGGAGCTCTCGCTGCTCGAGTGCGTGAGGCAGATCGCAACCTCGCGCCCCAAAGGCGTCGTCGTGGTGGACATGCCCGCGACCGGGCACGGCGTGGCGTGGCTGCGGGCGCCCCGCCAGATGTTGTCGCTCCTGCCGGCGGGGCCCGCGCGGCGCTTCGTCGCGGGGATCGACGGCGAGGTCAACGGGCCGCACGCCTCCAACGTGGTGGTCACGCTGCCCGAGCTCTTGCCGCTGCGCGAGTCCGTCGAGCTCTGCCGGGCTCTCCGCGACGTCGCCGGTCGGCCGCCCGCGTGGCTCGTCGTCAACCGGGTGCCCGACGCGCTGGCGGAGGGCGCGCTCGACGACGCGCGCAGCCTCCACGCGCGGATCGAGCCGGACGCGCGGCGGGCTGCTTCCGTAGCGCTATCGGTGATCGAGGCGCGCGTTCGCGCTGCGGCGCGCGCGCGCGAAGAGATCGCGCGAACGCTCGAGGGCGAGTCGGTCGCCTGGTCGACCATCCCGGAGGTGGCGGGCGCCGAGATCGTGGGCCGCGTCGCCCAGAGCTTCGGGTCGGAGTGGGCCGCGTGACCGCGGTGGAGCCGCGCGTGATCGTGTGCGCGGGAGGAGGCGGCGTCGGCAAGACGACGACCTCCGCCGCGCTCGCGCTCGCGTTCGCGCGCGGCGGCCGTCGCACCCTCCTCGTCACCGTGGATCCCGCACGCCGCCTCGCCGACGCGCTGGGTGTGCCGATCGGCTCGGCGCCAGCGCCCGTGCGGATCGCGGGAGAGGGTGCGCTCGCGGGAACCTTGAGCGCGCTGATGCCCGATCCGAGGGACGCGCTGCCGCGGCTCATCGATCTGGTCTTCGAGCCCGAGCAGCGGGCCGCCGTCCGCGCGAACCCCGTCGTGGAGCTGCTCGTCGACCGGCTGGCCGGCATCCACGAGCTCGTTTGCGCGGCGCTCGTGGCCGACGCCGTACGCGAAGCCGAACCCGAGGTCGTCGTGATCGATACGGCGCCCTCGCGTCACGCCATCGAATTCGTGCAGCACCCCGGTCGGCTCGTGGAGCTGCTCGACGGTCGCGCGGTCGACTGGCTGGGCCGCCTCGCGGGCGGCGCGCGGGCCGAGACGCGCAAGGGCGGGCGGCTGCGCGCATGGGGGCAGCGCGGGGTCGAGGCGGCGCTCTTCGCGGCATTCGGCGAGCGGTTCATCACCGCCGCCGGCGAGCTGTTCGCCGCGCTCGCGGCGTCGCGCGGACAGCTCGCGTCGCTCGCGCGGCGCGCCTCGGAGCTGCTCCTCGGCAAGAGCGCGCGCTACGTCGTCGTGGCCGGCCCGACGCGCGCGTCGGGTGAGGACGCCGCGTACCTGCTCGCGCGGCTCGGCGCGCTGGGCCTCACGTGCGCGGCGCTCGTCGTCAACCGCGCGCACGCGCCGGCCGCGCCTTTCTTGCCCGAGCTGCGCGCGCGCACCGACCTGTCCGCTCGACTCCGTGGCGCGCTCGACGTGCTCGCGGGCGAGGCTACGGGCCGCGCGCTTGCCGTCGAGGAGCGCGTGCGCCTGCTGCGCGAGCTCGCGCCGAGCACGCCGATCCTCGAGCTACCCGACGTCCTCGCCGAGGAGCCGAGCGACATCGTCCGCGAGCTCACCGGCGCGGTGGGTCCCTCGCTCCTGCCCCACCTCGGCGCAGCGGGCTGAAGGCCGTCGCCAGGGCCGGCAGCACGGCCCCCCGGGCACGCCTTGCGGCGTCGCGCGTTGTCTGCGACAAGGCACCATGCCCGTCGAGAGACGCTCCGTCGCGCATCATGCGATCATTCTCCTGGCGTCCTTCGCGCTCTCCCTCGCGACGCGGAGCGCCCATGCGCAGCACATGCCCCTGCCGGCGGGTCTCGTGGCGCTCGAGTCACCGGAAGGCCAACGGCTCTTCGACGAAGCGGCCGACGCGCGCGCCGACTACTGGAGTCTGAGCGAGCAGTACCTCACGCAGCGAAGCGGGAACTTCTGCGGCGTCGCGAGCAGCGTCATGGTGCTCAACGCGCTGCAGGTGAGCGCGCCGGTCGACGATCAGCTCGGCGCGTCCGTCTACACGCAGGACAATTTCTTCAACGACTGCGCGCGACGCGTCCTCTCGCCGACGTTGATGCCGGGGATGACGATCGACCAGCTCGCCGATCTCGTGCAGTGTCATCCGGCCACGGCACGCGCGGTCCACGCGGGCGACACGACGCTCGCCGATTTCCGCGCGCTCGCCGTGAAGAACCTCGCCACGGTCGGCGACTACGTCGTCGTCAACTACGACCGCGCGGGCGTCGGCCAGGACAAGATGGGGCACATCTCGCACGCCGGTACGCATCGGGATCATCCTCGCGAGCACGCGTCAAGGCCGGCGCGGCGGCCAGCGCGCCGAGTCGTTTGCGCAGCGCCCGAGGGGTCGTCGTGGGCTTCGCGATGTTGTTCAAGGAGACCCCAGCCGGCCCTGGATCGCGCGCGCGAAGCGCCCCGGCGCATCGGGGTGCCGCGCGAGGAACATGAGCGGCTCGAAAACCTCGAGCTCCATGAGCAGGAACTTGCCGTCGTGGATCACGCCGTCGACGCGTGCATACACCGGGAGGGCGGGAGCGGCGGCGATGCACGCGCGTGCTCCTTCGATCCATTCGTCGCGCACCTCGACGGTCTCCTCGGTGCCGCCGAACTGGAATTGCACGCGGTAGTCTCCGTCCTTGGGGCGCTTGCAGACCGCGTGGCTGAAGACGCCGTCGAAGAAGAGGAGCGAGAGCTCGCCGGCGCTCAGGATCTCCGGCAGGAAAGGCTGGATCAGGAGGCCGCGATCCAGGAGCGTCCGCGCGATGTCCTCGCGATAGCGCTCGGCGTCGTCGAGACGAAATCGGTGCGTGCCATAGGCGCCGCCCGAGATCGTGGGCTTGACCACGATTTCCTCCCAGCCCCGCCCACGCGCGAGCGCAACGATGTCGGGCTGCTCGCCTCTCGCGACGACGATCGTAGGGACGAGCGAGACGCCTGCCGCGGCAAGATCCTGCAGGTAGCGCTTGTCGAAGTTCCAGTCGAGGATCTCGCTCGAGTTGCACATGCGCACGCCGCTCGCGATCCGGGCGTCGAGCCATGCGCGAAACTCCTCGAGGCGCACGAAGTAATCCCACGGCGTGCGAACGACCAGCGCATCGAAGGCGAGCCAGTCGATGCAGGCGTCGCTCCAGATGGCGGGGCAAGAGTCGATACCGATCTCTTCGAGAGCAGTCACCAGGAGGAGATCGTCCTCGTAGAGATGCGGGAGCGCCTCGCTGGTCACGAGGGCGATGTGGGGTCTTGCGCGTGGTTCTCGCATTTCCGGTTCTCCAGGGGGTCAGCGTATCGGAGCGCGACGACGGGCACGAGCACGAGCCGCCCGCACGTCTACCTCGCGCAACGGATCCCGACGTCGTAGTCGCGGATCCCGGGGGAGCGGCCGATGCGAACGGAGGTAACTTCGTAGAACGACGCGTTGGCGAAGCTGCCGCCGCGAAATGTCCGGTCGGGCGCTACCTGAAGATCGGCGCAGTCCGCGCACGTCGTCAGCCGGTACGGCTCGGTGAAGTAGTCGAGCGTGTACTCCCAGACGCTGCCCGTGAGATCCGCCTGACCCCACTTGCCGTCGCCTTGCGGCGAAGACGATCCGACGGGCAAGAGGTCGCTGAACACGCAGGTGCCCAATCCGCGCCCCGAGCAGTCGTACGACGCCTTGCCGTGATCGATGCCCGCTCCCCACGCATACTCCCGCTGCTCGCTGCCCCCGGCGGCGGCGTAGTTCCATTCCGCCTCCGTCGCGAGCCGTCCGCCGTCCCACGCGCAAAACGCAAACGCCTCGAACCACGACACGCAGTGGATCGGGCGCGTCTCGTTCCCGCCGGGAGCGTCCGTCCACACGGGGTACGCCGGATTGCACGCCAGGTCCGCCTGGAGCGCGGCGGTCGTCGCGTCGAGGTTTCCATTCCAGGCCGGGTCCCATCCGCTCCCGGCGATCTTCGGGTGCGCCCCGGCGCCGGGCGCGGGCGGGCTCGCCTGCGTCCCCTTCCCGTCGTTCACGAACGCGCGAAACCGAGCCACCGTCACTTCGTACACGTCGAGCTTGAAGGTGCTCACCGTCGCGGGGAACGCGCCGTCGCTGCTGCGGTTGAACGCGCCGCCCGTGACGACGTTCGAGGCGCAGCAATCCTTGTTGCCACCGCACGTCGCAGGGATACCCACGCAGCTCGAGCCCGCGTCGCCGGAAGGGGGGGTGTCCTTTGCGCCATCCGGAGCGACCGCGCCGTCCGCAGCGCCACCGTCCACAGCGCCGCCGTCCGCACCGCCACCGCCCACACCGCCGCCGTCGCGTCCGACCGCGGCGGCGTCGCCTCCGCCCGGAGCCGGCGAGCCGGGGGGGCTGGCGGCCGGAACGCCGGTGGGCGACGGGGACTCGCCGCCGGAACCGGGCCCGCCCGCCCCGCAGGCGACCAGGGCCGACAGCAGAAGAGTCGCGCAGGAAATCGACGAAGCTCGCATGGTTACCCGCCTCCACACCGGAGATGCCGGCCGACCGGCGAGGTCGCGGGATAAATCTAGGTGCGGTAGCTAGGATCGAGTCGGTCGAGGCGACGCAGGAGGGCTGGCCACGCCAGCGCGCCGCCCAATCCCTTCATCACAGCCTGCACGTTTGCGCGGACGCCGGCCACGATGCGCGGATCGACCGAGAGGAGCTCCGCGCCGCCGCCGCCCGCCAGGATCTGCACTTCGCAGGCGCGCTGCAGGTTGAACATGGCGAGGAACGCGTCGGCCATGGTCGCGCCGACGGTCAGGAGCCCGTGGTTTCGCAGGATGAGGCACGTGCTCTGCCCCAGGTCTGCGACGAGGCGCGGCTTTTCGTCGTCGCGAAGCGCGATCCCCTCGTAGTCGTGGTACCCGAGCGACGCGAGGGCGACGGTCGCCTGCTGCGAGATGGGCAACAGCCCACGCTTCTGCGCGGAGACGGCGACCCCGGCGGGCGTGTGCAGGTGCAGCACGCACCCGACGTCCGAGCGCGCCGCGTGGATCGCGCTGTGGATGACGAACCCGGCCGGGTTGATGGGGTGCGGGCTGGGTCCGACCTTCTCACCGTTCGCGTCGACCTTGACGAGGCTGCTCGCCGTGATCTCGTCGAAGAGCATCCCGTACGGGTTGATGAGAAAGTGATGGGCGTCACCGGGCACGCGGGCGGAGATGTGTGTGAAGACCAGGTCGTCCCACCCGAACGAGGCGACGAGGCGATAACACGCGGCGAGGTCCACACGAAGCTCGGTCTCGGTCATGGCTCGACATCATGCCACCTCGCGGCACGCGGCGCAGCCGGCGCCGACGCCCGCAGCATTTCCCAGATACCCAGCGCCGCGAGCAACGCGAGGTTGGTGAAGAGGAGGGGCGCGAATGGGGGCGCGCCGAACACGATGCGGTTCGCGAGCGACGTCGCCGGCTTGTTCAGGTCCGAGACCAGGTGCAGCACGAAGCCCGCGAACCCGACGGCGCCCTCGATCGCGCAAAGGGCGAGGCACACCCGAAGCATTCGGCGCTCCCTGCGAAGCAGAGCGACGCAGAAGAAGCTGCACCCGAACGCCGCGGCGGCGACGGGTACCCACTCGACGACGTCGAAGAATCCGTTCTGCGCGTGATCGAGCAACGACAGCGCGAGGTTTCCGACGAAGCCGCCGAGCGCCAGAAACAAGGTCCACGGACCGATCAGGGGCGACCCGGGCTTCTCCATGCGCACGAGGAGCAGGAGGAGCCCCACGCCGACGTACGCGAGCGGTGCGATGAACGGAGCGGAGTAGACGAGGCTGTGCAGCGTGCGATCGACGAAGAACGCGCTCGACAGGTGAAAGACCATGCCGAGTACACCGACGACGATGGCCCCTGACGCGACCACGAGATCGATCCTCCTCGTCGCGGCGGGCCGGCCGACGTGGAGGGCGCCGGGCAAGAGCAGCAGCGGCGCGACCGCGGAGAACACGATCGGCGCCCACTCGGCCGCTTCCCGAAACGCGTTCGCCGCGTGGGCGACGAGGATGTCGAGCCCGAGGAACGCCAGGTTGGCGACGAC
Source organism: Myxococcales bacterium (assembly GCA_025359105.1). GTDB lineage: Bacteria > Myxococcota_A > Polyangia > Polyangiales > Polyangiaceae > JANYHK01. The sequence continues at coordinate 46,002 of JANYHK010000026.1, forward strand.
GAACCACTCGATGCACCGGGTGGGGCTTGGACGCGGCAGGCGCATCGCTCAGCGCGCCGTGGGGGCAGGCGGAGCGATCGGCGCCGGTCGTGCGGCGCCCGCGTCCGGTGCGACGCGGGAAGCGCGAAGGCGCGCGGCTTCCTCGTCGATCGCGACCTGATTTCGGAGCAGCTCGTAGTTGCCGTGCCATTGCACGAAGTCGGCGCCTCCCATGAACGCCCCGTGCTTGGCCGTGCGGCCGTAGTAGTGCCAGAGGTCGAACTCATCGAACTCGATCGACTCGTCGAACGGCTGCGGCGTGAGGAAGCCATCCTTGCGAAGCGTGGCGACGACGGCCGTGGTCGCTTTCACCTTGTTGTTCGTCGCCACGACCACGTCCTCGGCGCGCACGTAGAACTCGTCGATCCGGGGGCGCGTGTGGCACTTCAGGCAGAGCTCCTTCATGTCGGTCTGTCCACGCTCGTAGCCGGGCCTCTTCGTCGAGACCGGCGCGAAGAGAAACCATGAGAGTCGCTCGGTCGTGTCGTGCGTCACCTTCATGCCCTCGAGCCCGCTCATGTGGCACGTCGCGCAGGTGGGCACGGGCATGTCGACCGTCGTGAGCCGCTTGGGATCGGCGCGCAAGTTCATGTGGGGGCGCTGCGCGGCGAACAGCGCGCCGTGCTTCGATTCGCCGTAGATTTCGAGCTGCGAGTGATCGGGACCCATGTGGCACTGACCGCACGTGGCCGGCTCGCGCGCGAGCTCGACGGAGGAGAGGTGCCGCGAGTGGCAGTTCGTGCACGTCCCGAAGGAGCCGTCCGCGTTCGGCTTGCCGATCGCGTGGCAGGCGTTGCAGCCGCTGGTGACCGCCGACGCGCCTTCGAGCGCACCGATGCTCATGGGCGCACGATTCACCCACGTCGGGTGGTAGCGCTCGCCGAAGGCGAGCTGGTCCGGCGAAAAATCCTTCGGCCCGTTGACCGAGGCCCACGACGGTGCGGCGTGGCGGCTGCGGGCGAACTGGTCGTATTCCGTCGCGTGGCACTGGGCGCAGTTCTTGGACGTGAGCGCCCTGGCGATGACGAAGCCCTTGTGCTCGACGCTCGGTTGCCCCTCGATCGCATGGTGGCAGTCGAGGCAGTTCACCCCCTTCTGGGCGTGTCGGCTTTGCTCGTACTCCACGACGATGGCCGAAGTCTCTCGGCGGTGGCACTCGGCGCACTTGCCGGTGGCTTCGGCGAGCGCGGGCGTTGGCTCGTTGCGTTCCACCGCGGGCCGCCGAGCGTTGACGAGGAGCGCGGCGACGATCAGCGCGGTGCCCGCGAAGACGGCAAGGAAGACGGATTTGAAGTTCATGCGTGGGCCCTGCCGATCCGATCGACGAAGCGGCGATCGGCGAAGTGGCGCCAGGGTACACCACCTCTGCGTCCAGGTTCGGGCCCCGTCCGCTCAGCGCAGCGCAGAGATCGTGCTCAATGCGCCGCGGCGCACGGGTGCCCGGAGATGTGCGACCACCTCGACAAGTTCAACTTCGGGCCCGGTGGGCAGAGGACGGGTCACCTTCGTCGACAAGCTCGACGAGACGCTGCACATCAAAGGCGACATCAAGGCGGTGATGGGCGGGAGCCTCGGCGGCAACATGTCCTTCCGCCTGGGTCGCCGGCCGAACCTCGGGTGGCTTACGAACGTCGTCGTGTGGTCGCCGGCGTCGATCTGGAATTCGCTTGGGGAAGGCAACGACCGTCCTCGAGCTCGCGCGGCTTCAGTGTCTCCGTCATGCGTACGGCGACGATGAGGCCCGAGGCGAGCGTCATGGCCGCGACGAGCCACATCGCCGAGGGCAGTCCGAGCGCATCGGCCGTCACGCCCGCGATGACCGCGCCAATCGCGTACCCGAGATCGCGCCACAGGCGGTAGACGCCGACGGACGACGCGCGCCAAGACGGGTGGGCGACGTCGCCGATGGCCGCGAGCAGCGTGGGGTAGACCATCGCGGTGCCGATCCCGAGGAGCGCGCTGCCGGCGGCGAATCCCGCGAAGCCGCGCGAGAGGATCACGAACACGATGCCCACCGCCTGCACCCACATCCCGGCCGCGATGAGCCACTTGCGCCCGATGCGATCCGACAGCGCACCGGTGAAGAGTTGCCCGATGCCCCACGTGGCGGGGTAGATCGCGGCGAGCACGCCGATCTGCTCCAGGGGTACGCGCGCGGCCTCGAAGAAGAGCGGAAACAGGCCCCACGCCATTCCGTCGTTCAGGTTGTTGACGAGGCCGGCCTGGCTGACGCTCGAGAGGTTCCGGTCGAAGAGCGTGGTCCGCCAGAAGACCTCGCGCTGCGTCGGCATTCCCTCGGACGGGAGCGCGCCGTGAATCTTCGCTTCGTGTGCGACGTGGTGCCTGGTCTCGCGGACCGCGAGCGCCGAGAGCGCGAGCCCGAAGGCGACGAACCCGATGCCGAGGTAGAACGGCTGCGGCCGCAGACCGTAGTGCGCAGCGATCCAGCCCGTCGCGAGCGCGGAGGCGGCGACCGCGAAATAGCCGGCGAACTCGTTCAGCCCCATCGCCAGCCCGCGATTGTTCGCGCCCGCGAGGTCGATCTTCATGATCACGGTCGTGGACCACGTGAGCCCCTGACTTGCGCCGAGGAGCACGTTCGCGAAGAGCACCCACGACCAGCTCGGCGCCCACATGAGGAGGAAAGGCACCGGGGCGGCGACGAGCCAGCCGCCGACGAGCACGTGCTTGCGACCGAAGCGATCGGAGAGGCGACCCGCCAGGTAGTTGGTCAGCGCCTTCGTGATGCCGAAGACGACGATGAACGAAAGGACGGCCGCGCGCGCGGCGAGGTGGAAGTCGTGCTCGGCGATCGCCGGCAGGATGCTGCGCTCCATGCCCACCATCGCGCCGACGAAGGCGTTCACGACGACCAGCAGCGAGAACTGCGCGAGGTTCGCGCGGAGGCCGAGCCGGATGGGGGCGCTCGGCTCGGCGCTCACGGCGCGGCCTCCGTCCCCTTCTCGAGGCGCCATCCGCGCGCGCGCCAATCGAGGACGCCTTGTTCCATGCGCTGCGCGCGAAAACCCCTCTTGCGCAGCACCTCGACCGCGTCGATCGCCATCACGCAATACGGCCCGCGGCAGTACGCGACGATCGCACGCCGCTTCGGCAACTCCGCGATGCGCTTCTTCAGCTCGGCGAGCGGGATAGAGACCGCGCCGGGAATATGGCCGGCGCGGTACTCCTCGACCGGGCGCACATCGAGGACCGTGACCTCTCCCGCCCGCACGCGCCGCATCAGGTCATCACCCTCCACCGGTTCCATGGCGGCGCGCTCGGTGAGGTACGTCCGCGTGATCTGCGCCATCTCCGTGAGACGCGCCTCCGCGAGGCTGCGCAGCGAGGTGAAGAGACCGCAAACTTGCTCGTCGGCGACGCGGTACTCGACGTAGAGCCCCTTCTTCTCTGCCTCGACGAGCCGCGCGGCGCGCAGGATCTGCAGGTGCTGCGACGCGTTGGCAACGCTGAGCGCCGCCTGCTGGGCAAGGGCTTCGACGGTCCGGGGCCCTTGGCAAAGCAGGTCGAGCAGCTCGAGCCGCTTGGGGGCGGAGACGGCCTTCCCGATGCGCGCGACCTGCTCGTAGGCCGCGTCCTTGAACTTGCGACTCGAATTGCTCATGCCCAATGTTCCATCATTCAATTGTTTACTTGAATAATGCGGCAGGACACCTCCGTCAAGGTCGAGCGGGAACCGTCATCGCGACCGCGCCTACGAGGTCACCAGGGCCACCCCGAACCACATCGAGCCGAGCCCATGGGCGAGCGGGGGGCCCGGTGAAGGCGCTTGAGTCGACTCCCGAAGAAACCGGGCGAATAGGTTCCGCCTCACGCGGGAGCTCGTAGTCCGTCACTTCCCGCGCGAAGGATCCTCGGTCGGCCGCTTCGAGGCCTTCCACCGTTTGTACCCGCGAGCTCAGGGGGGCCAACCCTGCATCCAGGGCTTCGCGCGGTACCGGTCCCATGCGTCCGGCAAGACCGTGACGACGGGCCCGTCCAGATCGCCTCGTGCGGCGACGCGAAGGGCGGCGACGACGTTCGTGCCCGCCGATCCGCCGACGAGCAGCCCCTCTTCGCGGACCAGGCGCTTCACCATCGCGAAGCTCTCCTCGTCGCTCACGCGTTCGGCGGAGTCGATGACGGCGCGGTGCAGGTTCTCCGGCGCGTCACTGCCGCCGATGCCTTCGACCGCGTACGCCCCGTCCGGCCCGATGCGCCCGGTCTCCACCCAATCGGCGAGGCCCGAGCCCACCGGATCGGCGAGCACGATGCGAACGCGCCCGAGCACCGACTTGAGCCGCCGACCGACGCCGCTGATTGTTCCTCCCGTGCCGGCGCCAGCGACGAAGGCTCCCACGGAGCCGCCGGTTTGTTCGAGGATTTCCGCGCCCGTCGTCTCCTCGTGTATGCGGACGTTCGCGGGATTGTTGAATTGGTCGGTGAGGAACCAGCCGTTCTCTCCGGCCATCCGGCGGGCGACGTTGCGGAAGTTCTCGGGGCTCGATGGCGGCGCGTTCGGCGTGACCACCACGCGCGCCCCGACCGCGGAGAGCGCGACGCGCTTGTCGACCGACATCTTCTCGGGCATCACGCACACGAGGGCGTATCCGCGCGCAGCCGCGACGAGGGCGAGCCCCATCCCGGTGTTTCCAGCGGTCGCCTCGATGAGCGTTGCACCGGGGCGAAGGGTGCCGCGGGCCTCGGCGTCGTCGACGATCGCCTTCGCGATGCGGTCCTTCACGCTGCCGCCGGGGTTCATGTGCTCGCACTTGACGAGGACGGGGACTGGAAGGCCGCGCCCGATCCGGCGCAGGGCCACCAGCGGCGTCCGCCCGATGTGCATCAGGATGTCGTCGCACTCCTCCTGGAATCGCACGACGACGAGGGTAGCGCGATTTGTCGTGGGTCGTCGCCGCGCCACTCGATCCGTCGCAACTCGCGGCGCGCGCGGATCTGGTAGAAGAAACGCGTGAAGCGCGGACCAGCCATCACCGTGGGTCTCGTCTGGTGCGGCGCCGTGATCTTCCTCCTCCAGTGCGGCGACGATCTCACCGTCAACCCCGTGCCCGGTGGCCGACCGGACGCTATGGCGGTCGACGCCGCGCGAGACACGGGCCCCGTGCTCGACGCGCACGACGCGCGCGACGCGCCAACGGACACGACGGACGCCGCGGACGCCGCCTGCGCGCCGATCGACGCGGCGCTCCTCGATGCGGCACAGGTGAGCCTCGGCCGCGACATCGTCAAGTACTGGAGCTGCGAGGGTTGCCACAGCCAGGGGATGTCCGGGAACGACATCGGCGTCTCGTGGCAAGGCTCTGGCAGAGCGTATCCGCCGAACCTCACGCCCGATCCCGAGACCGGCCTCGGCTGCTGGTCCCCGCTGCAGATCGAGAACGCGATCCTCCACGGTATCGACGATCAAGGAAGGCGGCTCTGCCCGCCGATGCCCATCTTCGCGGAGGCCGGCGTCGACACCGCTGGCGCCGCGGCGGTGGTGGCCTTTCTGCGCAGCCTGCCGCCGGTGAGCCACCGCGTTCCCGACACCTCGTGCACGGGCGCGTCCGACGCGGGAGACGCCGAGACGACCGACGCGCCCAGCGACGCCCCCGACGGCCCGACGGACGCGCGCGACGCCGACGCCGACTAAATCAGGGAGCATGATCATGCTCCCTGATTTAACTTCCGCCTTCTGGGGCTCCGCCCCTCCGCCGCTACGCGTCGGAACCACCCCTCATGCCTTTGGCAACCGTGCGGACGCACGAGGAGAGAAAAGTGACCGTGTTTCCTCGTGCGGAGCACGATTCGTCCGAAGGCGATGACCAGGGGAGGCTCGGCGCGACAGCGACGAGGGGGCGTCGCCCCTCCAGAGTCGTATCTAAATCACCGAGCATGATTCTCGACCGAGAATCATGCTCGGTGATTTAGCGCAGCTGCGTGCGATTCAATTTTTCCAGCAAGCCGAGCCGCGCGGCCGGCCACTCCGACGCGAGCATCGAGTAGTAGGCGCTGTCGCGTACGCCGCCGTCCGCCGCCGGCTTGTGCGCGCGGAGGATGCCGTCGAAGCGCGCGCCGAGCCTCAGGATGGCGGTTCGCGAGCGTTCGTTGCGCGCGTCGGTCTTCCACGTGACACGGCGGACGCGCCAGACTTCGAAGGCGTGCGTGCACAAGAGGAGCTTCGCCTCCGTGTTGAGCGCGGTGCGCTGCACGCGCTCGGCGTACCAGGTGTAGCCAATTTCGACCACGTCCGGTCCGGCGGGAACCGGCGCGGGCGGCGCCCCTGGCCACTGCCAGCGCTCGATGGCCATGAACCGCGTGCTCCCCACCACCGTCCCCGCCGCGTCGCGGACGACGAACGGAATCGACTCGCCGCGGACCTGCTCGTCCAGGGCGCTGGCCACGAAGGCGTGCATGCCCTTGAGATCGGCGGGCACGAGCTGAAGCCCAAACGTCGCGCGCGACGCATCGGCAGCGACGAGCAGCCCTGGAGCGTGCTCGTGGGCGAGCGGCTCGAGGCGCACGTGCTCGCCGGTGAAGGTCAAGGGCGCGTTCGTCATGGGAACATCATGGAGAAGAGATCGCCCACCCGGAAGCGCTTAGATCTAAGAAGCCCGGAAGACCAGGCGTGGTAGGAGCACGCATGCATCTCGAGCTCGTCGCGTCGTGGTCGTGCAGCCCAGATCGCGAATTTCAGGCCCAGTGGCTACAGGTCGTGCCGGGCAGCGTCGGCGTCTTCCTCGCCGACGGCTCGCTGACCGTGCGGCGGGCGGTCGTGGGCGCGCCGGTCGTCGCGTCGTTGAAGCTTCCGGCCGCAGCTCGAGTTGCGCTCGATCCGCGCGGCGAGGTCGTCGCGTGTCTGGACGGCGGGCGGCTCTCCCTTCTCGGCATGGCGGGCGCCGAGGTGGCCGCGGCGGCGCTGCCTCACGAGCTCGCCCTCGAGCATTTCTGTTTTCGCCTGGACGGTGAGCGGGTGTGGCTTTTCGGATTCGTCGACTCCACGTTCCATGCGCTGGCCTACGATCGCTCGCTGGCGCTCGTCGGCGATTACCAGCCGCCGCTCACCCTGTCGCCGGTGGGGTGGCCCATCCAGGTGCATCCGCGCGAAGACGCCTTCGTGCTCACGCTGAGCGAAGACCAGGACGATCCGCAGGCCGGCGTACGCCGCGTGGGCGTAGAGATCGCCAAAGGAGAAGCCACGATCGTCTTCGACGCAGGCGACATCGCCTACCCGTGCTTGGGCTTCACGCAGGACGGCCGGTTCCTCATCGGGCTCGATCCGTTCACCCGGACGATGGTGTTCTCCTGGCCGACCTACGCGCCCGGCGCGGAGGCGTCCTTCGAGCCGGACCACGAGGGGCGTCCCGTCGGAATGATCGTCGGAAACCACCTGGTGACCGAACGCCACTCGAAGGCGGAGATCGTCTTCGATCCCAAGACGCAGACGGCCGAAGCCGTCGAGAAGCACGACTCGTCCTTGTGGGTCCTCGCGCTACCGACGCTCGAGGAGAGGGCGCTCCTCCCCTGGGCTGACCGCGGCTTCGGCAAGAAAGAGGACGACGCCGGCCTCGAATTCGTCGACGCCGTGGGCAAAGACAGCTTCCTCGAATCACACCAGGACGAAGACGGTACGTACGCTCTGCGCATCTGGCGGCTGGTCGACTTCGCGTAGGACCCGCGCGCGAAGGCTACCGTCGTATACTGGCAGGATGCGTCGTCGCGCGGTCACCATGCTTTTGCTCGCCGGCGCGCTGGCCGGGTGTGCGGGGCTGCTGTCGCTGCAGGACCTCGGCTACGACGCAGGCACCGCGGAGCAAGACGCCAGCGACGCCGCGACCGCGGGGGACGGCTCGCTCGAGGCAACCGCCGACGGTGCCCCCGACGCGGCCTTCGACGCACCCGCCGGCGACACCGCCAGCGACGCGCCCTTCGCGTGTCCGCGCAGCGACGGCGGCGAGCTGCCCTTTTGCACCGACTTCGACCACGATCCCTACGAGGTCGGGTGGACCAAGATCGAGAACGCCGCCGACGCCGACGTCTTCCTCTGGCCCGACGCCTCGGTGTCGCCGCCGTATTCCCTCATGTTCACGACCGGGCCACGCAACACGTCGCAGGTCGACCTCCTCCATGACTTCAAGGGGCCCGCTGCGCCGCGTCGCTTCGCGCTGGCGTTCGACGCGTGGTTCGAGAGCGTCGGCACCGACAGCATCGAGATGGTGCACGTGACCTTCGGCCCATCGAGACCCTACTTCCAGCTGCAGCTCATCCTCTACGGAGGCGGCGTCGGGCTGCGGATCGACCTCTACGACGGCACCACCAAGGGGTATCCAGCGGGCAGCCAGGTCCTGCTCGTGAGCCCGCGGGCGTGGCGTCACGTCGAGTTGACCGGCGACCTCGTGCAGCCCGACCTCGTGCTTTCCGTGGATGGGTTGAAGAGCAGCATCGACCTGAGCACCGACGCCGGGGTCCCCGTCATGCGTCTCCCGCCGCACCTCTCCATCGGTGTGCCGCACCTGAACCTACGAGATGGAGGTAGCGACTACCGCATCGCCTACGACAACGTGCAGTTCGACTGCCAGTGACGACTCGCGCTCAGCGCGGCATGCTGACGAACGCCGCGAGCTCGGCGAGCGCGAGCGCCATGAACCACGCCACGCTCGAAAACGCGAGCGCGCCCCGTCGCGCCGGATCGCGCCACGTGCTCCGCCCTAGCCCCAACGCGAGGGGCGCTGCTACGGGGAGCGTCAGCGCGATCGCGAGCGCGGCGCGCAGAGGGAGGCCGAAGACGACGAGCAAAGGCACAGACGCGTAGGCCGCGACGAGCACCGCGAGCGAGAGCCGGCTCGCGAACGCCGGGCCCATGCGAACGACGAGCGTGCGCTTGCCCGCGGCGGCGTCCCCGGCGGCATCGGGGATGTCCAGGACCTGTATCATCACGAGCTGCGCGCACGCGAGCGGTGCCACGACGAGGAGCGGAAGCGCCGCACGCACCGGCGCTTGCATCATGTACCCGGCGAGCGGGGTCATCACGGCGACGACCAGCGCGACGGTGAGCGCACCAAGCCCGCGCGAGTGAAGGCGCAGCGGCGGCGCGCTGTACTCCCACGACAAGACCAGCGCGGCGAGCAGCAGCGGAAGCGCGCGCGCTCCCCCTGCCGTTCGCGCGGCGAGGAAAAGGTCGAGCGCGAGCGCCAGCGTGCCGAGCGTCAGCGCGGCGACCAGCGCCACGCGCGGCGCGAGCTCTCCGGCGGGGAGGACGCGGCTCCCTCCCGACCAGCGGGTAGACGTCTCGTTGGCGCGGTCGGCCGGCAGGTCGAAGTAGTCGTTCGCGTAGTGCGTCATCAGCTGAGTGAGCGTGATCGCGGCCTGACCGAGCGCGTACGCCGAGAAATCGACGGCGAAGCCCTCGTGCGCGGCCACCGCTGCGCCAAGGCCATACAGGATGAAGCCTCCGCCCAGGAAGTGCGGCCGTCCCAGGCGCACGAACGCCGCCACACGGCGAACGACAGGGCTCACTTCTCGAGACTACCGCGCGAGCGCTCCTCCTTCGCGTGAAGTCCCGGCGGGGGAGGCGCTTTCACCGAGGAGCGCGCAGTCCCGTCGAGATGACGGATTTGTTACGAGAGTCACTCCGGGTTCATGGGAGGGTTTCCGCACCCTCCCATGGCGAGTCATCCTATGCGGTACCCGGTCGACGCGCTGCCCGTCGCGGTCGTCGTGGGCACGACGGCGCTAGGGCTCGCGCCGTTCGTCTTTCACCTGCCGCTCGCCGCCGTCATCGGGGCCTGGCTACTCGCGCTCTACGGCCGGACGTTCTGCGCCTTCGGGCAGCACAACCATGGGCACCTGCCGGTATTCCGGTCCTGGCTCTTGAACCGCGTGTACGACGCGCTCCTCACGCAGAACACCGGCTATCCGACGGCGCTCTGGGAGCTGCAGCACACACGCGGCCATCACCGGCATTACCTGGAGCCCGACGCGGACGTCGCGCGCATCACCTACCCCGGGACCAAGACGGTGATGCCGCGGCTCCTGTATGCGGTGCGAGGGAACCTGACGGTTCATCGCGACGCGATCCGCATCGGCCTGGCCGAGGGGCGCGCGGGAAAGCCGACGCTCTTGCCGAAGCTCGCCTTCGAGCTGGCGCTCCAGCTCGCGGTGCTGGGTGGCCTCCTCTTCTGGAATGCGCCGCTCGCGATCGCCTTCTTCGTCGTGCCGCCGGCGCTGACGGCGTTCTTCGTGTGGTGGGAGTCGTACACGCACCACCTCGGCACCCAGCCTACGAACGTCTACGACGCGTCGATGACCGTCGAGAGCCGCGCCTACAACCGGGTGACGTTCAACATCGGCCACCACACGGCGCACCACGAGAAGCCGACGCTCCACTGGTCGCTCCTGCCTCAGCGCACCGAGAAGATCCGGGAGCGGATCCACGCGTCGTGCTTCCGCGAGCAGCACGGCACGGTGAGCTCGCGCCTGCTCGGCTCGTAGCGCCCGTAGCCCGCGCGATTTGACGCCCGCGGCGCCTGCGATCGCGTAGGAGTCGTGGTCTGGCCTCACCGACGAGTCCCTCGCCGACGTCTGCGCGCTCATCCCCTCCCCGTGTGAAGCACAGGCACGTGGTGATGGGGCTGCTCTGCCTGCTCGCCGTCGTCCTCTACGTCGATCGCATCTGCATCTCGGTCGCGCTCCCGCGGATCCAGGACGATCTCGGGATCGCTCCCGAGCATCTGGGTTGGGTCAGCGTCGTCTTCTCGGTGGCGTACGCCGTCTTCGAGATCCCGAGCGGTCACATGGGCGATCGCACCGGGGCGCGCCGCGTGCTCATGCGCATCGTGGTGTGGTGGTCCGCATTCACCGCGCTCACCGGCGCGGCGACGGGCCTCACGTCGCTGCTCGTCACGCGGTTCCTGTTCGGCGCGGGCGAGGCTGGTGCGTTCCCGAACGCCGCGACCGCCGTCTCGCGCTGGTTCCCGGTCCGCGGGCGCGCGGCGGCGATGGGCATGTTCGGCGCGGCGTCCCAAGTCGGCGGCGCGCTCTCGCCGCTCCTCGTCGTCCCGATTCAGGCCCGCTTCGGGTGGCGCGCGTCGTTCTTCGTCTTCGCCGTGTGCGGCATCGTGTGGGCTGTCGCCTGGTACGCGTGGTTTCGTGACTCGCCCGCCGAAAAAGTCGGTGTGCACCCGAGCGAGCTCGAAGAGACCGCCGGCTCGCCCCCACCCGCCGCGCACGGCCTCGCGTGGTCCGTCGCCTTGCGAAGCTGGAGCCTGCGGGGCCTCATGCTCACCTGGTTTGCTCACGTTTATGGGGCCTTCTTCTCGGTCTTCTGGCTGCCGACGTACCTCGTCAAGAGCCGCGGCTTCTCCGAGGGAGACCTCCGCCTCATCGCGATCGCGTGGGTCGGCGGGATGCTCGGCAACGCCGGCGGTGGCCTCCTCAGCGACGCGCTGGTCGCTCGATTCGGCGTGGGCCGCGGGCGGCGAACCGCGGCGCTCTTCTGCATGACGACCATGGCGCTGGGCTACCTCACGGTGGCGTTCACGACGGACAAGGCAGCCCTCCTCACCGTAATGACGATCACGTTCGCCACCGCGGGCTTCTCCCAGGCCAACGCCTTCGCGGTCTGCATCGACATCGGCCGCAGCCACGCCGGAACCGTGTCCGCCGCGATGAACACCGCCGGACAGATCGGCGGCGGCGTCTCGGCGGTCGCGTTCGGATACCTGGTGAAAGCCACGGGCAGCTACGACGCGCCGGTCCTCGTGATGGCCGCCGTCGTGGCACTCGGCGCGTTGCCGTGGATGTTCATCGACGCGTCGCGGGAGGTCGCTCCCAGCCTCACCCGATCGAGCGACGCGTGAGGTACCTCGCGGTCGTCGTGCTTGAGCGCGCCGCGTCGGGTCACCTTGGAAAAACGGCCACCTTCCATGCTCACGAGTAGAACACGGACGGCATTCGCCGCGCGCTGCGCTAGGATTTTCCAGCCCGCCCGTGCAACGCGATCTGGAGCCCCCTTCGATCCCCTGGGAACGGCGGCGCGAGCTCGGCGTCGCGCGCGCCTTCAGGGACACGCTCGTTCTGTCGATCCGCGAGCCGAAGCGCTTCTACGGGCTGCTCCCTAGCGAGGCCTCCACCTGGCCGGCGCTCGTATACGGCTTCACCTTCGAGGCGGTCGTCGCGGGTACGACGTTCCTCCATCACCAGCTCGTCGGCGCCGAGGAGCTCGACCGGTCGCTCGCGCCTCTCTACCCACAGCTTCGGCAGGTGGTGCCGAACGCGCCCGAGATGATCCGGACGCTGATGTCCGCGTCGGCCATCGGCTCGCTCTGCACCGCGCCGTTCACGTACCTGTTCAAGCTCTACGTGACGGCGTTTCTCACCTGGATAGGGCTTCGCCTTGCGCGCTGTCTTCACACCCCCTTTCGCCGCATCGTGCAGCTCTTCGCCTACGCGAGCTGGATCCAGCTCATCGGGCTGCTCGGCGTGACCGGCGATCTGATGCTGTCGCTGCTCTCGTTCGTGGCGCTCCTGGCGCTCGGATCGTACTACTGGCTCGTCATCGTTCGCGAGTCGCAGCGCATCGACACGCGGCGCGCCGTGGTCGCGTCGCTCTACGGCTGCCTCGTGGCGCTCGTCGTCGGGTGCGTCTGCGGCGTCCCCCCGATGATCGCCCTCGCCTACGTGCTCGTTTCGATCCTGTCGAAGTAGATGGGCAGGCAGGCAGGCAGGAGGCAGGCGACGAGCCGCGTGCTAGAAGGCTCGTATGAGCGCGACGGCCTCGATTGCGTCGCGAAACGTGAGGGACACGCTCACGATCGCGGTAGGGCACACGGGGGACCACGCGGCCGTGGTGGTCGCCGACGAACGAACGGAGCTCTCGCGCATTCTCCTGCGCGCCTACCGCGAATGCCTTCCGGGAGCGCGGTTCATCGCATTCGACGACGCGGCGACGGAGGCGGTGACGGCGGCCTTCGCGGAGCTTCGTGAGAATGACCTCGTCGTCTTGATTCAGTCGACGGTGTTCCGGATCCCCGAGGTCCGGATCCGTGTGGAGCTCTTCCGGCGCGGTATCAAGGTGATCGAGCACTCCAACCTGGAGCGCATCGGATCGGACGAGAACGAGCACTACGTCGCCGCGCTCGCCTACGATCCGGCGTATTACAGGGGAGTCGGCCACGCCTTGAAGGCGCGCATGGACGCCGCGCGCTCGGCCCGCATCGAGAGCGACGGGGAGACGCTCCACTTCGACTCCGCGCTCGAGCCGGCAAAGCTCAACGTGGGCGACTATTCTGGGCTGAAGAACGTCGGCGGCCAGTTTCCCATCGGAGAGGTGTTCACCGAGGCGCGGGACGTCGAGAGCGTGAACGGGCGCGTGAAGATCTACGGCTTCGCCGACACGTCGTTTCGACTCAACGTACCGGATGCACCGATCACGATGGTGGTCGAGCGAGGGCGCGTCGTCGATGCCCTGCGCTCCACGACCGAATTCGACCGGGTTCTCGGCCTCATCCAGGCCGATGAAGGCCAGGTCTGGATTCGTGAGCTCGGCTTCGGCATGAACCGGGCGTTCTCGCGAGACCGGCGCGTCGCCGACGTCGGGGCGTTCGAACGCGTCTGCGGGGTCCACCTGTCACTCGGCGCGCGCCACGGCGTCTACAAGAAGCCGAACTTCAATCATCGCGAGGTCCGCTACCACGTGGATTCGTTCGTGGTGACAGATCGGGTTCTGCTCGATGACGACGTCGTCTACGCCGATGGCGCGTGGGCTCCGGGCGCGGATCCGTCGGCTTTCTGACTCCGCCCGCCGTCGCGGTCCTCCGTCACGGCGGCGCGTCCTTGGCGCAGCGGAAGCCGTTGTTGTTGAACGTCGCGTCGGGATCGCCCTTGCCGCGGTAGTGGAGCCCGTTGCCCTCGCAGGTACATGCGCCGCACCACCACGAACCGCCGCGGAGCACGCGCTTGGCGTTCTTCGTGTCGGCGTCGACCGGCTGGGCGCGGCCCGACGATGCGCGGGCGTAGGCGTCGGCGGCGTAGACGTCGCTCGTCCACTGCCACACGTTGCCGACCGGATCGAAGAGCCCCCACGCGTTCGGCGCGAACGCGCGCACCGGCGAGACGTAGACGTGGCCGTCCTCCCGCAGGTTCTGACGATGCGACGTGCCTTGCCAGAAGTTGAGCGCGAGCTTGCCGGCCCGCTCCGGCGCCTCGCCCCAGGGGTACCGCGTCCCTGCGGCGCCGGCGCGCATCGCGTACTCCCACTCCGCCTCGGTCGGCAGGCGCTTGCCGGCGTGCGCGCAGAAGGCGACGGCGTCCTGCCAGCTGACCATCACGACGGGCGCGTCGTCGCGAAGGAAAGCGACGGTGTCCGCCGTTTCGCGGATGAACGGGCGACGCCACGATCCACGCGGTACGCGTTGCCACTCCCAGTCCCCCATCCCTTCCTCGGACGCGACGCCGTAGCCGAGGTGTTCGGCGGTCGTGACGTAGCCCGTCGCCGCGACGAAGCGCGCGAACGCGGCGCGCGTCACCAGCGTGGAGTCCATCCGAAAGGCCGAAACGCGCACGACATGGGGCGGCGACTCGTCGGCGCGCGGCCCGTGCGCATGGCCCTGTATGAACGAGCCGGCCGGGATCTCGGCCATATCGGCCGCGTCGGCGACGGGAGGCGGCGACGCCGGGAGCGCGCGCGTGCAGGACACCAGAAGGAGGGGCCACGCGAGCGCGCGCAGCCGGGCCACGTCACTCACCGCCCGTCGGCGCGCTGCCCATGATGCACATCGTGAGAAACGACGGAGAGCAGCCGCTCCCCATCTTCTTCTTGCAGCCCTCGCGGCACTTCTCTTCGTCGGTGCCTTGCCGACAGGCATCGGAGCACTCGGTGTAGACCGGGCATGCTTTGGCGCAGCTGCTCTTGCGCCACGCCTCTCCCAGCTTCTTCCGGCACGCCGTGTACTCGCCCGCGCAGGTGCCGGTCGTGCAGCGATCCTTGGCGACGAGGCACGCCTGGCGACACTCGCCACACGAGTCGCCGCACGCCGCGCGGCACGCGTCGTCTCCGCACTTCTTCTTGCATCCCTCGCAGCCGCTCACGCATGCCGCCGCGCAGCCGTCGCACCCCTTCTTGCACTTGGGCTTGCACGTCGACTGATCGGTCTCGAAGCACGGGTCGTACGCGCACGACTGCTCGAAGCCGAGCGCGCACGACAGGACGTTGGGCTCGTCGGGCTTGCCCTCCGGCGGCGCGTACTTGCAGTCCTTGGCCAGGGCGCGCGTGACCGGCGCGTCGGTCCAGGCTTTGGCGTCGTCGGGACTGTCGCTCGGGGGCGGAGTACGAGGCGCGGCCGCGGCAGGCGGCGACGACGCACCTGCCGCCACGACGCTCGTGGCGGCAGGTGCGGCCGCCGAGGCGTTGGGCTCCGGCACGGCGAGGGGGCGCGGATCGTTCCTCGTGCAAGCGAGCGCCGCGAGCGCGGCGAGGCCAACGAGCGAGAGTCGTACGGTCATTTCGTATTCATGGAAGCGCACTCCGCTCGGCGCGTCACGCGTCGGCGGCGGGTGGGCGCACGTCCGTTGGCGCATTTCTCCCGGTTGCGAAACCCGGGAGGGGGCCCCGGTGTGCCCGGACCGCGACCCAAGCGCCATACCCGTCGACGTGGGCGGCCTTACCGCGGCGCTGTCGACGTCCGGGCTGCGACCGTTTCAGCCAGCGCTACGTCGCGAGCCGCTGGGCCGCTCATCGACGGCGGCGCTTTGCTCGTCCTGTCAGCGAGGGCGCGGCGCGCGAGCGTCACGACGTCCTTGACGTTCACTGGCTTGAGTAGAAACCCATCGGCCCCCATCGCCGACAGTCGCTTCCACTCCGCCGATCCGCCGGCGCCGCTGATCACGATGATGGGAACGGCGTCGCCGTTGTCGCGCGCGCGGAGAAGACCGGTGAGCTGCATCCCGTCGAGGTTCGGCATCTGCAGGTCGATGATGGCGAGCGAAGGCCGGCGCTCGTCGAAGGAGGCCAGCGCGGCCGCGCCGTCCTCGGCGCACTCGATCTGGGCGCCCGGAAACTGGTGAGACAACGTGATCGTCAAGAGCGTGCGGAAGTCCGCGTCGTCGTCGGCCAGCAGGATGCGCACCGGCTCCCTCGTGTCGTGTCGGGCGGCGGCGAGGGCGCGACGAAAGGTCTCGGCGCTCGGCGTCCGGAGCGCGGGATCCTTCACGAGCGCATGCAGCACCACCTCGTCGAACGCGGTGCCGAGCTCGGGCCGCCGGTCGCTGACCCGCGGGGGCTCGTCGACGACGTGGGCGACCATCCCCCCGAAGGGCCCCTCGCCGCCGAACGGTGGGGCCCCTGTCAGGAGCTCGAACGCCAGGCACCCGAGCGAGTAGACGTCCGCGCGCGGCACAAGATCGGGATCGACCTCGGACTGCATCACCATTTCGGGCGCCATGTATTGCGGCGTCCCGACGATGTCCCCCCTGTTGGCGTTGCCGCCGGCCGCGCGACGCAGGATGTCGGAGACGCCCATGTCGGCGACGCGAACGTGGAGCGCGGCATCGAGCAGGAGATTGCTCGGCTTGAGGTCGCGATGCACCGTGTCGGCCGCGTGCAGCGCAGCGACGCCTTGGCACGTCTCGTCGAGGATGTTGAGCGCCGTCTCGAGATCCGGAGGAACCCCGGGCGGGCGCGCCGCGAGCCACCCTTCGACGGTGGTGCCACGCACGAGCTCCGAGACGAAATACGGTGACCCGTCGAACTCGCCGAACGCATAGATCTGCAAAACGTTCGGGTGCTGAATGCGCGCCATCGCGCGTGCCTCGGTAAGGAAGCGCTTACGCAGGTCGGGCTCGTCGACGAGATCGCGACGAATGAGCTTGATCGCGACGTCGCGGTCCAGAACCTCGTCGTGGGCGAGCATGACGATGCCCATGCCGCCGCAGCCGAGGGGGCCGAGGATGCGGTAGACGCCATCAATCGTAGCTCCGGCCTGCAGCACGGACGACTTGAGCACGCTCGTCATGTGAACCGTCCGATGCTCCGCGCCCAAGGAAGTTGCTGGGTCCATACCTTCACCACCTCGCCTCGAACGAACTTCGTGCCCCTTCCTGCACGCACCCTGCCAGTCGAGGAAACGAGCCCCAGCCACGCGCGCGCGGCTCTGGTGCCGCTCAGCAAGTGACGAGCGACGGAGCCTCGAGGGTCTTTCGAGCCACCATTTCCGCCACACGTTGCACTTCCGCCTCGATCCTGGACCGAGCCGTTCGGGCGGTCCAGAAGGAGGAGCGACGGCAACCGTCCGTCCCGAAGGGCGGTTGCATACAGCGCTCGCAGCCCGCTAAGTGCCCGACGAGAGCTTGATGAGCCCGCGGACCAACCTGACGAAACCGACCGCGATGGCACCCGTGGCGACGAGGTACCGCCCGCCGCCCGAAGAGCTCGAGGCGGCCGAGTAGGAGGCCAGCGTGATGGCGAGCCCGAGCACGAGCATCACGGCGCCGACGGCGAGATCACGCGACGCCGAGGCGGCGGGGGTCGGGGCATCCGCCGAGGCGCTGCTGTGGCCGGCCGCCGCCACCTGGCGGAGCGCGAGGAGGACAATGACCTGCGTGGCGACGAAGACTGCGCTGCGCAGCACCGTGAAACCGATGCCCAGCGCAGTGAACCCCAGGAGCGGATGAATCAGCTCGCGTGGCAAGAGCTGGACGGCCAGCAAGAGCGCGAGCCTCAGCGCCAGGAGGGCGAAGTACGCCGGCGTGCGCGACGCTGCGTTCGGCAGCGCGCGTGCGAGCGCCAGCCACAGCGCGGCCTCCGCACCGACGCTGACGAGGCTTGTCGCGACGCCCACGATCGAGAAGAGCTCCGTCGGCAGCGGGAGGCGGCCGTCCGAGAGCTGAACCGCGAGGCCCAGAAGGTCGAGGCCGAGGAAGACCGCCGTCAGCGCGACCGCGATCCGCGCGGGGCCCGCCGCGGATGTGCCGCGCACGTCGCGAGCGAACGACATGATCAGGACGAGCAGCGTGACCGTAAGCGCCGACCACACCACGCTGCTGGCCGTGCTCCACAGGTCCAGGAAGCGCGAGCTCGGCGACGCGCCGACCAGCACGAACCCCTTCCACAGAAGAAGCTCGACGACGTAGAAAGCGAGCTCGGCGACCTTCAGGAAGTAGAGGCTCCGAGCGCTTTTCATGAGCCCACCTGCTTACGCTGCAGCGCCGCGGATGCCCCCTCACACCTCGTCGGAACGCGGCGACAGGCAGGTGCGGGCTCTCCTCGCTCGTTGTCCGAGGAGGACACCGAAGCAGGTGCAGAGAAGGCGGGCGCCGGGAGGAGACCGCATCGCGGTCCTCCTCTAACCGGTGGGGTAACGTAGGTCCAGGTGGGTGGATCAAGTTCCCGAGAATGCCCCTGCTGCCCTTGGGATCGCCTTCGGTATCCAAGATATTTTATGAAATAAATCAAACAATTATGCGATTGTCGCTCCGTACATACGAACCGGTATCTCGCTTGCAATGGGGATCCCCAGGCCACGTCGGACCGCCCTTCCGCAAGATCAACCGAGGTTTCCCATGCGCACCCCCAAGACGAGCTGGCTCCACCTGATCCTCCCCGCCGTCCTCGCCTTCTCCTCTACTGGGGCGATCGGTTGCTCGAGCGCAGCGGGCAACGCCGAAGATGGGAGCGAGGCTTCGTCGAAGGTGAGCTCGACGCCCATCACGCTGACCGACGGAGAGCGTCGGGAGATGGTCGGCAAGAAGACGACCTGCCCGTTCGTGGGCACGGCGCTGGCGCTGAAGAAGCTCCTCGTCTTCGGGACGAAGGACTCGCCCTTCGCGCGCATCGTCGGCGACGGCAGCATCGGAACGGTCGGCGATACCGGCGGCGGCGATCTCAGCCTGGGCTTTCGCGTCGTCGCGCGCGGCAACCACCACAAGGCGCCGGACGGCACCGAAGCCCCCGACGGGATGTTCAGCCTGGATTTCCCGACCACGCAGGGCGCGCACCCGGCGCACAGCTTCATCCTGATGGGCAACCCCCGGACGCGCGACTCCGGACGCCTGAACGCGGACAACCTCGGTCGGCTCATCGACGAAAGATCCTCAGGCGGTCACGCCGAGGTGGCTCCAAACGGCACCCTGGTCGTTCGACGGTCGGAGCTGGGCAAGTTCATCGCGCGCAACGTCGCGTGCGATCCCAACTCCGTCGTCGACGGCTGGACGCTCGTGACCTTGCTCGGCAGGGACCTCGGCGACTTCACCGAGCACGGGTTCACCGCCGTGAGAGGCGCGCTCGCCGACGACGCCACGCGCTCGCACAACGTGACCCAGCTGATGCAGGATCTCGTGCACATCGCCACGCAGAACAGCCTCGTCGCCAGCGTCGGCGAGTTCGGCCTGCTCACGATGTTCCTCGCGCCGAGCCCGAACACCGTCACGATGGACGACGACGAGCCGGCCCTCGCCGTGTCGGACATCGAGGCGCTCTTTGCCGGCAAGAAGGATCCGCAGACCGGGAAATACGATCCGCTCACCCGGAGCTTCCCGCCGGGCTGGGGGACCACGCCGCGGACGAACCTCGATTTTCTCCAGCACTCCGTCCACATCCTGCACACCGCCGCGCTCGCCCACATCGGCAGGGAATTCCGCCGCGACAGCACCTGTCCGGGCGGCATGCGGTAGCTCGTGTGCTAGAAATGCGGCATGTCCTCGCCGCGAGCTCGCCTCGTCATCGCCTCGGTGACCCTCCTTCTCGCGGCGGTCGCGTGCGGCGGCAGCGTCGTATCGCCGGATCCGGGGTTGTCTTCGAGCTCCGGCAGTAGCAGCTCGGGCTCGTCCTCTGGAGCGTCGTCGTCCGGCGCTTCGTCGTCGTCGGGCGCCTCGTCGGGAGGGTCGTCCGGCGTTTCGTCGAGCGGCTCGAGCTCTGGCGGCCCGTGCGTCAGCGGACAGGAAGGCCCCCCGGTCTGCGTGGGAGGTTGCGACGGCAACCGGGTTCCCGAGATCTGCGTCAAGGGGCGGTGGACCTGTCCGCCCACGCCGCCGTGCCTTCCGCCGCCGCCGCCCATTTGCAGCGAGCCGCCGCCGCCGTGCGCTTGCCCGCCCAACTGCAAGTGCTCGTCCGTGTGCGATCCCAGGACCGGGTGGACCTGCGCGGGCTCGTGCGCTGTCGACGCAGGCACGACCCCCTTCGCATGCGGCGACAGGACCTGCGTCTCGGGCGACGTGTGCGTCGACTTCGCGAGCAAGGACGGCGGCGCGCAGAGCGGCCCGTACCTGTGCCTCCCGAGCCCCGGCGCATGCGCGGGCAACTACTCGTGCGCGTGCGAGATGAAGGCGCTCGAAGCCGCCGGAACGTGCAAGCCGCTCTCGTGCGATCAGACGTCCGGCAACGTCATCGTCCACTGCGCCAGCCTCTGACGCAGTCCCAGCCGCCGTCCGACCTAGCCGCCGTCCGACGCGTCTCGGCTGCCCGCTTCGTAGACGCCGCCGTCCGTGCCGCCGTCTTCGGCGTACGGCTGGCCAACGGGGACACCGAGCAGGTGGACGACCTTGCCCGGATCGGTCTGCGGCGTCTTCGGTCCACCGGTGGGTGACGTGTCCGCGGGGTTGCCGAGGAGCAGCATCACGAAGTTCGAACGCGTGGAGTAGTAGTCCCCCGGCAACGCCTCCGGTGCGGACAGCGCCTGAATCGACGCGAGCGACTGGCGCACGGAGATGCCGGCGACGTCGACGCTGAACCCGTCGGACGCGTAGATCGCGGAGTCCGTTCGATCGAACGAGACGACCGATGGCGACGGTGGGGTCACGTCCCCGAACGTCGAGCTCACCTTCACGGCTACGCCGGTCGTCGTCAGAGCGCCGAAGCTCACGGCGATCGGTTGTCCGGCGAGCGCAGGAGAGAGCTGCGCGATCTGAACCAGGAAGTCGTTCGGCTTGACGTGCGTGTATGCTCGAAGATCGAGCGACGAGATCTTCGCGTTGCCCTTGACGACATCGAAGTCGGCGCCGCAGCTCGCCGGGTCTCCGCTGCCCGCAATGCATCCCGACACGGCGAGCACGTGCACGCCGAACTGGTAGGTCGGCAGGGGGAGGTCTTGCAGCTCGTAGAACTGGTTCTGGTCGAGGCAGTCGCCGCCGAGACCAGGGCAGAGGAGCGCGGCGCAAGGCGTGTTCGCGGGCCGC
The DNA here is from genome assembly GCA_025359105.1 of Myxococcales bacterium. Lineage (GTDB taxonomy): Bacteria > Myxococcota_A > Polyangia > Polyangiales > Polyangiaceae > JANYHK01. The sequence goes on from JANYHK010000026.1 coordinate 67,203, forward strand.
TGAGGCGGGCGCAGGAACTTCTCGGGGATGGCGTAGACCTTGTGCGGCGCGCCGCCGTTGCTCGCGAGCGTGAGGCCGACGTCGGCGAGCGGCTTCAGCCGGACTGCGCTTCCGACCTCCACGCCGACGACGTTCGATTGCGGCATGAGCTGGCGGTCGGGCAGCGGCACGAGGTTGCCCGCCACGCCGGTCTTCCCGAAGCACAGTCGGAAGGCCTGCATGTTCGCCGACGCATGGACCACGAGGACGCCCGACGCGTTCGGATCGGGAACCGTCGTCGAGGGCGGCTCCGGGCGTGGCGAAAGGCCGGCGTCGGCGACGGAGCCGCTGCTGCCGCCCCCGCCCGCATCGTTGCTGGAGGTCGGCGTCCCGTTCCCGCTGTCGCCGGCGCTGGCGCCGGAAGAAGCGGCCGAACCGCAGTGGACGGTCGCGCCCACGGACACCGCGCAGAGAACCGCGGCGGCGCTCCGGCACCAGCGCGTGTACTGAGATCCGACGGCGTGTGCCATGGAAAGCCCTCCGCAGGTTGTCCCGCCCAGTAGAGCAGAAAGCATGCCTCCGCTGACCTCGGCGGGTTGGGTGCGTGACTACGAATCCCCACACGATCAGGGCGCCCCGGTCGGCGCAGCGCGGCACATGCGAAGCGGCTTCCCGGGGCGAGCCGGTGCCGGTATCAATCGGGAATTGGGAGGGAATCCACCTAGGGTCTAGTGAGCCAGGGCTCCTGGCAAAGATGTTGCGGAAGGAGTACCGGTCCCGCATTCTTTCAAGTGGGCGCGGTGCTCCCACCGCGTCCTTTTCCAAGATTGGAGTTCGGGTTGTCCGAGCCGCAAGTCGGCATGATGGTGACGCCGGCCGTCCGCTTGGTTCGCCCCTTGGGCGCGGGCGGGATGGGGAGCGTGTGGGTGGCCGATCACCTGGCGCTCCACACGCACGTCGTCGTCAAGTTCATCGCCGAGGATCTCGCGAAGAGCCCGGAGGCTCTGGCGCGCTTTTCACGCGAAGCGGCCGCAGCAGCGCAGGTGAAGAGCCCTCACGTCGTCCAGACCTTCGACCACGGCGTCACCGACGCTGGACGGCCTTACATCGTGATGGAGCTCCTCGAGGGCCGAGACCTCGCGGCGCACCTCGAGGTGTCGGGGCCCATGCCGCTCGCGGAGATCGCCGACGTCATCACCCAGCTCGCCCGGGGGCTCGATCGCGCGCACGCTCGCGGCATCGTCCACCGCGACATCAAGCCTGAGAACATTTTCCTCTGTGACGCCGGGAACGGCGAAGTCTTCGTCAAGCTGCTCGACTTCGGGATCGCAAAAGGGGTCGCCGCCCTGGCGCTCGATACCGGGACCAAGACAGGCTCGGCGATCGGGACGCCGTACTACATGAGCCCGGAGCAACTCCTCGGCGCCAAGGACATCGACTTTCGCGCCGATCTTTGGTCCGTCGGCGTCGTCACCTTCGAGGCGATCACCGGGACGAAGCCCTTCGACGCCGACACGATCGGCGGGATCGCGGTGAAGGCTCACAGCGAGCCGCACCCCAAACCGTCCAAGTACCGGCCGGACCTCCCCGCCGCGGTGGACGTGTGGTTCGCGCGCGCATGCGCGAAGGCACCGAGCGAGCGGTTCGGCTCCGCAAAAGAGATGGCCGACGCGCTCGCGGCCGCGGTGACCGGACGCGCACCGGCGCCGGTGGTCTCCGCGTCCCTACCCTCGCCGCGCGCGCTCCCTGCGTCCCTTCCTGTGCCGAACGCGGTCCCCGCGGAAGCAACCGCGCGTACGGTCTTGGAGTCGCGCGCGGCGACGGACGCCGGCGTCGTGCGTTCGCGCGGTGGGACGGCATCTGGCCGCGGACGCTTGCTCGTCGTCGCGGGGGCGCTGGCCGTCGTCGTCCTCGCGGGGTTCACCGTTCCAAGACTCCTCAAGGGACAGGGTCACGCGCCGATCTCGGCGGTACCGAGCGACGGCACGAGCGCCGTGCCGGCGATCTCGGTGAGCGCAGCCGCAAACGTGGCCGCGACGAGCACGGCCGCAGCGACCGCGAGCGCACCAACGCCCAGCGCCGGGCCCTCCGCCGTCACGACCGCGGTGACGATTCCGCCGGTCGCCGCGGCTTCGGGCAAGCCGCTCGGTCAGGGACGCCACCCCGCCGGCCGGACGCCGCGCACCGCCGATCCCGCGGCGACCGGCGCCGCGAGCGGTGCGACGGCGGCGATCGCGACGCCGGCGACGAGCCCGCCTCCCGCCCCGCCTCCTGCCACCGCACCGACGGCGAGCGCGCATGACATCTTCTAGAACGCGCGGCTTGGCCATGACCCCTCTGCTCGCGCTCGCGCTCGCGCTCGCGCTCGCGCTCGCCTCCGCCCCCGCGTATGCGCAGCGTGCCGCCGCCGACGTCGAGACCGCGCGTCAGCTGTACGGCGCGGGCCGGGAGCTGAGGGATCGCGGCGATCTCCGCGGAGCGCTCGAAAAATTCAAAGCGGCACACGCGCTTGGCCGAACCCCGATCACGGGCCTCGAGCTCGCCCGGACCCACGCGGCGCTCGCGCAACCCGTCGAGGCGCGTGAAGTGTGCCTCAGCGTCGCGCGCATGCCGGTCACGGCCGAGGAGACAGCGCGCTCGGCGGAGGCACGCGTCGATGCGTCCAAGCTCGCCGAGGAGGTGAAGCCGAGGATCGCGACGATGCGCCTGCGCATCAAAGGCGTGCCGGCGGGGATGGAGCCCACGTTGACGATCGACGGCGTCGTGGTCCCGGCGGCGGCGGTCGGCCAGCCACGCCAGGCCAACCCGGGGGTGCACACCGTCGTCGCGCGGCTCGGCAACGGGCCGGAGACGAAAGGGACGACGGAGCTGATGGAGGGACAGACGAGCGACGTCGAGCTCGTCGTCGTTCCGCCGCGCGAGGCGACCGCGACCGCGCCGCTGCGCAGCGAGGAGCGGATGAGTCCGTTCACGATCCCGGGCTTCGCGGTCGCTGCGGTGGGCGTGGGTGTCGGCGCCGTGACGGGCATCCTCGCGCTGTCCGCCAAGAGCGACCTGACGTCGAAGTGCGTGAGCTCGCACTGCGGTCCCGACGCGTACGACACGCTCGATCGCGGGAGGCTGATGGGCACCGTGAGCACGATCGCGTTCATCGTCGGCGGAGTGGGCGCGGCCGTCGGCATCTATGGAGTGACGCACCCCGTGACGAGCACGCCTCCGCGTGGCTTCGTGGGGCCGTACGTGGGCGTCGGCTCGGTGGGGTTCCATGGCTCGTTCTGACCGGAAGCGTGGCTCGCCCGGCCGCCGCGGGGTCGTCCTCGCCGCGGGGCTCGCAGTGCCGGCGCTCGCCGCGTGCAGCGCGCTCGTCGGGCTCGACGGGTTCGACAAGGTGGCGTGCGTGAGAGACTGCGACGCAGCGGCCACCGACGTCGCCGATGTGTACGTCGCGCCGGACGTGCAGACGATCGACGGGGGCGACGGCGGGCTCGACGCCCCCGTGGACACGAGCATCCCCATTCCCGAAGGCGCGAGCCCCACGAGCTGGGCGCGTTGGCCGATGCCGAACCCCGCAGACGCAGGCGGGCTCCTCGGCAGCGAGCACTCCTACGCCGTCAACGCCGACAACACCGTAACGGATCTGCGAACGAACCTCGTCTGGGGTCTGGTCGTCGGCGATGCGCAGTCGGCGAGCTTCGACAAGGCGATCAAGTACTGCGACACATACGACACCGACGGGGGTACCAAGTGGCGCCTGCCGAGCCGGATCGAGCTGGTGACCCTGATCGACTACACGCGGGCGGCTCCTGCCGCGGCCATCGATCCGACGGCGTTTGCCGGGGTGCCGGCCGGTTGGTTCTGGACCAGCTCGGTCGTTCGCCCGCCGACCCTGCCGTATCGCTTCTGGGCAGTGGACTTCGCGACGGGCGCGGTGAGCGACACGCCTCCGGCCGGCGCACGAAACATCCTCTGCGTGAAGGGAACCTGAATGAGATCCCCTCCCCACCGCCGCCACCGCCGCCGTCTCCTTCTCCGTCGCGCGGCCCCCCTCGCGCTCGTTCTCCTCGTGGCACCGGTCATGGCCGATGCTCCTCCGGATCAGTATCGTCCGTTCGTGCGGACGGATGCCGAGATCCGCGACGCGCAGACGGGCCTCATCTGGCTGCGCGCGCCGACGGCCCCCGTCACCTTCGGCACCGCGCTCGCCGCGTGCCCGACCGGAGCGGCGACCTACCGCCTGCCCACCGTGAAGGAGCTGCTCACGCTCGTCGACGAGCAGCCGCACGACGAATACGAGAACGCCACGCTCGTCCCCAAGGCGATCGACGGCAAGGCCTTTCCGCAGACGCCGTCGGTTCTATTCTGGAGCGGATCGCCGAACGCCACGGCCCCGACGACGGCGTGGGCCGTCGACTTCAAGACCGGCGCGGCGAGCACCCACGCGAAAAGCGAGCTTCATCCCGCCCGCTGCGTGAGACCCTAGAACCCCCCACGCGTCGCTCCGCGAAGTCGTGCCTCGCACGACACCGCGGGAGACGCGGTCCCAGCCCAACCGGGGTCATTCGCACATTCTTTCATACGCTTACGAATACGTAAGAAAAGGTGCGACAAGCTGCCGCGGTGGGTGTCAGGGCGGTGAAGGGATTCACCACCATGCTCACTCGCACTTCGAAATATTTGGTTCTCGCTGGCGCTCTTCTGGCTGGCTGCTCCGCGGCACCCCAGGACGGTGAGGTCGACCAAGGCGAAGGCGAGTTCAGCAGCCCGAACTCCACGCTCGTCGACTTCGACTTCGACGGCGCGCTCGAGACCGACTCGGTCTTCGGCAGCGGCAAGAGCGAGATCCAGGATCAGATGCTCTACACGATCGGCCATCTCAACACCGATCGCAGTGTCGGACGCCTGGACAGGCTCACGCTCAGCAACGTGAAGACGACCGCCATCGCCGGCGGCAGGACGCGCGTGACCTACCACGCGACGCTTCCCGTCGCCTGGGGCAGCAAGAGGACGATCCCGTCCTCCTACACGCTGACCATCCCCAAGGACGTGAGCTTCGACGGCCAGGAGAGCTTCACCACGAAGTACAAGGCCGCCTGCGTGGACTTCGGCGCGCACGAAGTCTCGTCCGACAACATGTGGTACTATTACCGCCCGCACGCGAGCGGCTGCCGCATCGACGCGGCCGACGCGCTCACGTTCCGCGCGACGGTGAAGCGCTCGACGGAGAACAGCACCGGCAAGTTCCCCGAGTACCAGAAGGTCTGGGAAGACAACCAGCTGAACGTCGTCGCGATCTTCGGCAAGTTCGAGGACGGGAAGACCTCCTCCAGCGACGCCGGAATCGCCGGATTCAACCAGTTCGTTCGCACGGTGCAGAGCGAGTTCCGCGGGCAGACCGTGGTGACGACGCCGGCGCAGCTCCCGACGGACCTGGGAGTGAGCTCCCCCGACGTGACGTTCGCCGTCACGCTCGCAGACGGCAAACAGGTCAACGTGACGGCGCTGCTAGTCGACAACATCAGCCAGACGAGCGCAACGTTCGATGCCCGCTACGAGAGCCTCTCCACCACCGCCGACGTCATCGCCTACAACGGCCACGCCGGCCTGGGGCAGAACGTGCGCGCGCTCGGCCGCAAGGGGAAGTTCGTGCCCAAGCAGTACGTCATCGTCTTCATGAACGGCTGCGACACGTTCTCCTACGTCGATGGCTCGCTCGCGCAGACGCGCGCCGCGCTGAACCCCGACGATCCGACCGGGACGAAGTACATGGAGTTCGTGACCAACGCGATGCCGGCCTTCTTTTCTTCGATGCCGACCGCGTCGCTCTCGCTCATCCGCGGCCTCATGAAGACGAGCGCCCCGCAGACGTACGACCAGATGTTCAAGAGCGTCGACCGCTCGCAGATGGTGCTCGTGACCGGTGAAGAGGACAACGCGTTCCGCCCGGGCATGCCCATCGGTCACTGAACCGACCCATCCCCGACGCGGAATCCCATGTCCCGTGGGCGAGCAGGACGGCGATCATCGGACCTTCTCGGCGCGCGCGCGGAGGCGCCACGCGCTGGGAAGCTCGCCGGTGCGCTTCCGGAAGAGCGCGTTGAAGTGCTGCAGCGACGCGCAGCCGGCCTCGATCGCGATCGTCGTGAGCGGCGCGTTCCCGTCGCGGAGGAGGGCCTTCCCCTTGCGAACGCGCGCGTCGATCATCTCGAGCTGGAACGTCGTGCCCACGTCGGTCAGCCTCCGTTGAAGTGAGCGATCCGACATGCCGAGCGCCTTGGCCGCGGCGGCGACGGCCAACCCGCGCAGGTTCGCGTCGAGTAGGGCGCGGAGTGCGCCGAGAAACGGCGGCGTCCCCGAGGCCTCCGCGTACATCACGTCGAGCGAGGCCGCGAGCAGGCCGGGCGCGGGCTCGCCCAACCACGCGAGCGCCGCGCGGGGGTCTTCGAACGAACGAACCGGATACGGGAGCGCCAGCACCTCGCTGGCGCCGGCGACGATCGCGCCGCCCAGCCCCTTGGCGTGCACGATGGCAAGCCGCGTGACCCAGTCCTTCAAGGCGTCGCCGTGGCGCACGACGTAGCGTTCGAGGGCGCGGAAGGCGGTCTCGTCGCCCCCCTCGAGACGACTCGCGTCCACGATCGACGCGTGCGGTGAGGCGGGCGGCGCGAGCTCGAGCACCAGCGATCGACCTAGCTCGAAGGCATCCGCCTTGCCCGGCCTTCCCCAGAGGACGATGCCCCACAGCCCCGCGTGCGCGCAGAAATGCACGAAGGTCGCCCCCGCGACGTAGCGCCCGACGGGATCGTGCCCGAGCTCCTCGACGGTCGCGCCCCGCATGATCCCGCGCATCCTGAACGAGCTTACGGGGCCGATTGGCGCACGCAAATCAGCGATTGGCGCGCGCGAGGAGGCGGGGCGGCGCGGCGAGTGGCTAATGTTCTGGTGCCGTGCGCCACCCCGCGATCCAGGCTCCGCTCCTTGTCGCGCTCGCCGCGCTCGCCGCCCTCGCCGCGCTCGTCGCCTGCGCCGTCTCACCGCGGCCGGATGCGCCGGAGCTTCCGCCCTCGGCGAGCCCCGGAGCGCCCTCTTTAGAAGACGCCGGCCTGCCCGCAGCACTCCCTCCGCCCGCGTTGGCGGATGCGCAGGCCCCGCCGGACGCCGGCGCCGCCGTGCCCTACCCGGTCCCCGATTGGCCGACCGGCACCCCCGAAGCGAACGGGATGAGGAGCGCCGGGCTCGACCTCGCCGCGGCCGTCGCGGAGGCGACCCAGTCGTTCTGCCTCCTCGTCATCCGCCATGGGGTCCTCGTCTACGAGCGTTACTGGAACGGGCACGATGCCCACTCGAAGGATCCGTCGTGGTCCATCGCGAAGTCGTACACGAGCGCGCTCGTCGGGATCGCGATCGATCGCGGAGACATCGCCGGCCTCGACCAGAGCGCCGCCGACTTCGTTCCCGAGTGGCGAGGGACCGATCGCGCGGCGATCACGATCCGGCATCTGGTCAGCATGACGTCCGGCCTCAAGTGGGACGTCTTCGAGGACTACGTGAGCCTGGCCACGATCGCGAAGGACGACACGGCGTTCGCGATCCATCGACCGCTTGCCCACCCGCCGGGCGCGGCCTGGACGTACGACAACGGCGGCGTGCAGGTGCTGGAGCGCGTGTTCCGCGCGGCCACGGGCGGGACGATCGAGGAGTACGCGAGGCTCCACCTCTGGTCGAAGCTCGGATCCGACGCGAGCTGGAAGCACGATCCGTCCGGCAACCCCACCACGTACGCCAACGTGCTCGCGTCGTGCCGCGATCACGCGCGCCTGGGCTACCTGTACCTGCACGGCGGGCGATGGGCGGGGGAGCAGATTGTCCCGAGCGCGTTCGTGGCCGCGACCCTGACGCCGTCGCAAACGGTCAACCGAGCGTACGGCTACCTGTGGTGGCTGAACGCGGAGACGCCGGCGCAGGATGCGATGAGCGCCGCGTGGCCGGGACGCATGGTCCCCTTCGCGCCCAGAGATCTGTTCGCGGCGCGTGGGTTCGGAAACCAGTTCATCGACGTCATCCCGAGCCTGGACTTGCTGGTGGTACGCTTCGGGCAAGATCCCATGGGGAAGTTCGATCCCGCGACCCTCGCGGTCGACTCTCGGTTCGAGAGGCACGACAAGATCCTGGAGCCCGTCCTCGGGGCCATCGCGGAGTGAACAGGTGAAGGCCGAGTCTGCGTTGTGGTTCGTTCTCTGCGGCGGCGCCGTGGGCTGCGGCGCCGTCGGCTGCGGCGGAGGCGCGCCCACGGCCTCGCCCGATCCCGCGTCGACCGGAACGACCTCGGACGCCGGTGGGTCGCCTCTGGACGGCGGCGGACGGACCCTGGACTCGGCGCTCCCGGAGCCCGACGCGGCGGTGACGGGCACGGACTCCGATCACGACGGCATCGACGACGCGCGCGAGAACGAATGGATGGCTGCCTACTTGCCGTACATCTCGCTCGCCCCAGGCGATGGCTGCAAGACGCACGGCGTCCTCGCGCGCGTGTCGCCGCACCCGAAGGAGAAGGGGCGCGTGATGCTCTGGTACGACATCCTCTACGACGCAGACTGCGGCGCGAGCGGGCACGCGGGCGACGACGAGATGATCGGCGTCGTCGTCGATCCCACCAAGGCCGCGCCTGCGGGAATCCTGGCGGTGCGCGCGATATCCCACCAGGGCACGCCGTGCGAGCACGTCACGACGTGCGGACAGTGCGGCGGCATGACCGCGTGCACCATGGCGTCGCGCAACGGCAAGGACTACCCGGTCGTGTATCCGTCGAAGGACAAGCACGGCAACTACGTGAGCGCGTCGACGTGCGCCGCGAGCTTCGTCTGCGACTTCGGCGGCTGCGCGCTCTCGGCGGCCGCCGACGCGCCTCCCCTCGTCAACGTAGGCGAGCCCGATCATCCGCTCGTGCACGATCTCTCGAAGGACGGCTTCGTGACCGCCGCGAACGGCTGGACGCACGCCGAGCTGATGGGCTTCGATCCGTGGAAGCCCGGCAAGTTCGGCGGCGCCGGCGACGTCTCGAAGGATCTCGTCGACCCCGCCTTCGTCGTCGACACGAGCGGCTGCCCCTGAGGGCGGTTACGTGAACAGCTCCGGCACGTTTCCGTTCACCTCACCGAGCGCGCTTGTGGCGAGGCCCGCGGCGTTCATCGCGCTCACAAGCACGTTCGCCGGGTGCTTGCCGGTCGCGACGACGTGCTTGCCCGGCTTCAAGCCACCGGCGCGGCCGGCGATGAGGCACGCCATGTTCTCCGTCGAGTGGGAGCTCCACTGCTTTCCGCTCGCCGGATCGAAGCCGTGCCCGCCTTCGTGCAGCATCACCGCGACCGTGTTGTCGAGCAAGTTGCCCGCGCCTTCGGCGGTCCCCTTCAGCTTGCCGATCAGGTAGGCGAAGTGCTTCATGTGCCAGGCGATCGCCTTGCTCATCTGCAGAGTGACGTCCTTGCCGGGGAGGCCGTGATGACCGATCTCGTGCAGATCGCTCGCCTGCCCCGTCGCGCCGAACATGTTGAGGTGCGATTGGGCCATCGTGAGCTGCAGCGACGCGACGCGCGTGAGATCGCACACGATCGCCATGTGAATCAGATCGCAGAAGACCTTCGCGCGCTGGTCCTCGCCGCTGTAGCCCAGGTTCTGATCGAACGTGGACCCCTGGTTGCCGCCCAGCGCGGGATCGGCGCCGGGATCGCCGGGCTTCAGGCACGTGGCGGACGCGACGGGGGGGATAGCGCCGATGCGCCGCTCCAGATCGCGGATCTCGTCGAGGTGGGCCTGCAGCCGCAGCCGATCGGCGGCGCCGAGGCGCGTGAGGAGCCGACCCGTGCGCTTGTCGAGGAGGTCGAGCACGCTCTTGCGTTGCCGGAGCTCGAGCTCCGCTGCCTTCTGCGCCCCCGTGTTGTCCGGCGGGACGAAGCTCGAAAAGAGGGAGTCGAACGCTTGTTTGGGGCTGACCGTGGCGGGGATCGGCGTCGGCTTCTTCCCCGCGCCCGCGGACTTGTACGAGATGATGTCGCGCCCGTACGGCGCGGAAACGCTCAGGTACCAGGCGGCTTGAACGCGGAAGACGAGCGACTTGAACGTGGTGGAGCCCGCGATCGCGTCGGCCACGAGCTGGTCGGACGTCGCCCCCATCACGGTCTGCGCAGGGTCCGAGCGCATGCCCGAGAAGAGCGGGCTGAGCGAGTTGATGTGGAAGTCGTCGGACCGACCACCGGCGGGAATGGCGCCGCCGTTGTCGAACGCGGTCGGGATCTTGAGCCCCGAGACGACAGAGACGTCCCCCTGCACGGCCGCGAGCGGCGCGAGGGCGCTCTTGAGATCGTAGTTGGCGCCGACGGTGTTGGGGACGTAGTCGTTGATGAGCGGATCGTCGTCGCCGCCGAGCGACTGGCCGTTGAAGCAGACGATGTACCGCTTGGGGATCGCGCCGGGCGGACCGGCGTGCGCGCCCTTCCCGTCGAACATGATCTCGAGCGCAGGCAGCGCGATCGCGACCCCGCCGATCCCGCGCAAGAGCGCACGCCGACCGAGCTTCAGCGCCATGCGTCTTGCCCTCCCCTCATTGCGCTCTCCGGAAGCCGAAGCCGTTGTCGGCGACGACCTCGAGGAGCAGCGGCGCGAAGCCGTGGTCGTTCTGCACGAACTTGGTGGCGAGCCCCTGGATGACCGGGGTGTCCTCGGTCGCTTCGCGTCGCCCGGTCGCGAAGCGATAGAGCTGCGTCACGACGCACGCCTCGAGCTCGCCCGACGCGAGGAGCTTGTCGGCGAGGCCCGCCGGCCCGTTGAAGGGGCCGACGCCGAGGAGGTCACCGGCGCCGTCGATCGGACACTCGGGCTTGCCGGTCTCGGTCGCGCGGAAAACGCCGGCCTTGTCGTAGTTCTCGAGTCCGAAGCCGATCGGATCCATCTGCGAGTGGCAGCCCTTGCACGCGCCGTCGGTGGCGTGGGCCTTGTACTTGTCGATCTTGCAGTTGCCGGGCGCATCGCTCGGCGGGTTGTCGCTCTTGGTGGTCGGCGGCGGGGCCGGAATCTCGCGGCACAACAGGCGGTTCTGTACGAACTTGCCGCGCTGGGTCGGGCTCGTGTCGGCGAACTTCGCGCCCGCCGAGAGGACCGCGCCGTGCGAGAGGATCCCCTTGCGTCCCGTGTTGCCGTACGCGACCCACGCGCCCGTCGTGCTGCCCGGTTTGGGTAGGCCGTAATGGTCGGCGAGAAAGTCGTTGGCGTACGTGTCGCTCGACGTGAAGAGGTCGAGGTACGACGACGGCTTGTCGAAGACCACGCGGTTGATGAGCGCCGCCGACTCTGCGCGGAGCGCCGCCGTGAGATCGGGCGGGTGTGGGAGCTGGTGAAAACTGAGCCAGAGCGCGTGGAAGCGGTTCACGCGTTCGCGGGCGCGCGGGTTCGCCATGATCGTGACGGCCGCGGCGCGGATGTCGCCGGGGCTGCCCAGCTTCTGCGCCGCGGCGACGTCGAGGAGTGCGTCGTCGGGGGTCGTTCCCAGGAGGAAGTACGACAGCCGCGTCGCGACCTCGAAGTGATTCAGCTTGAAGACGCCGGGCACGCCCGCGACCTCGGTACCCACCTCCACGCGGTAGAGGAACTCGACGTCCTGGAGCATCGCGCGGATCACGAGCTCCACGCCGACGTCGAAGGCGTTCCCTTCGACGGCGAAGGAGCCGAGCGCTGCGTACTCGTCGATCTCGGACGCCTCGAGAGGCCTCCGCAGCGCCCGCCGCCCGAACGTCGCGATGAACTTGCGCAGGCAGTCGGTGTCGGCTGGCCCGGTCGGCTGGCAGGGGACGATCTTCACATGGATCGCCGGATCGGCGAGCGCGCGCTTCGCCGCGTTGGTCGCCAGGGTCTCTGCGGCGTTGATGAGCGCCGGCGAGACGAGCTGCGTCATGTAGTTGTTGTCGAACGGATCGTTCACGTCCTCGGGCAACGTCGCGAAGCCGGAGTTGGTCGCGTCGCCGAGCAGGTCCCGCACCGTGTCGTCGTACTCGGTCCGCGTCAGCCGGCGCGCGCCGCTGACGACCGCCGTCTGCGCATGCGCGGCGTCGTTGGGCTTGGCGTTCGGATCGCGCGGCGGCAGGAGATCGCCGTCCGACGAGCAACCAACCATCGCCGCGAGGACGACGGCGGCGAGCGGCTCCCTCCACCTGTGACGCATCGTGCATCTAGAGCTAGGCGGCCCGGGGATTTCGAGCCAGGGGGAATCCTCGCCGACACGGATTTGTGGAGGGGAGGCTCCGCCGCTCTCACACCTTTCTCGCGGTCCGTCGGCGCCCCAGGCCCACGAGCTTCCGGGCACTTGGGCTGCGCGGCGACCCCGATCTCCGCCCGCGTGGATCGCTCGTGACCCACGCGTTCAACGTCGCGTCATCTCGTGGGTCACTCTCCCCGCGCTACGGGTTCCAGTGTCGGGCGGCGCTCTCGAGCGCCCAGCTCGTGACGATCGCCGAGCGTCCCTGGCGATTGGAGAGGAACGCGCGCTCCTTGTGCGACGCGAACGTCCAGGTCTTGCTGAAGAACGTGCGCTTGTAGGTCGTGCTCGGCCACGCCTCGCCGAAGTTCGACGCCGTCCAGTCCGAGCTCACCTGCGCATACCCGGAGGGATCGTCAAGGTGGGGATCGCTCCGGTCGATCTCGGCGTAGCTCGGCTTCCAGTTGCTGAAGGCGAGGAGCTCGAACGTGTCCCAGTTGGTGACGCTACTCTGATGGTAGACGCCGAGCGCGTGGGCGGGGACGCCCAGATCCTCGACGTAGTGAAGCAGGATGCCGAGATACCAGTAGGCGCTGTGGCGATCGCCCGCCGCGAAGCGCTCCTGCGCGTGCGCCCAGACGCGCTCAGGGTGCTGGCACGAGCCGTTGGTTCCGCCAAACTCCAGTCGAAGGGACTCGAGGAGGGCGTCGCTCAGCACGAGGTCATGGATCTCCTCGTTCGCCCCCTTCACGAGGTCTGCGCGGTACGCCTCGACCTCAGGGTGCGCGTCGCGAACGCGCGCGATCGCTTCCTCCGTCAGATACGAGTGCGTGGCGTGCGTTGGGTTGCCCTTCTGGCTGTCCCAACCTTGCTCGGTTCCGTCGGGCTCTCCGCCGGGCGCGGAGTCTGCGCCCCCGCACGCGAGTACCGGGAGCCCGAGGAGAAGCACGAGACTGGCGATGGGGAGGGTTTGGCGCACGCCTCCCGGTCTTGCACGGGACGTGCCGCAAACACACATCGTCCTACACTCGAAATGGCCTGAAGTTACGAAGAACCGTTACGGGTGCCTGGTACCTGGACCCCTCGCGGCGCCCCCGCCCGACGATCCAGGTCCCCACCCAACCTGGCCCCGTTGAGCCGGCGAGGATGACCGAGGCCCGGGGCGACTCAGGGGAACGAGCGGAAGAGATCGTTCAAATTGTTGGACGTCGCCGCACCGCGAAGCGGCGTGAGATGGAAGATGTCCTCGATCGTCCGCAGGGTGGAGCTGTGCGTGTACGCGATCGTGTTGGTGTAGCCGCCGCCTTTGGCGAAGGGGCTCACGACGATCATGCCGATCGGTTTGTTCCCACCCTCGTTCTCGTCGAAGGTGATGAAGATCGCGCCGCCGGACTTGTAAGCCGCGGAGGCCTGGATGAGGGGGATCGTCTTCGACAGCCAGGTGTCGCCGGCCTTGACCTGATCGCCGAACAAGCACGAGACCTCTTGCCCGTGCATGTCGTGGCAAAGGTCGGGCGTGATGAAGTTGTACGCGGCGACGTTGCCCGCGCGCAGATCCTTGGAGAGCTCGCCGAAGGGGCGCACGTGGCGGATGCAGTTGGCGGATTGGGGATCGTTGCCATCGGTCACGTCGTCGAAGTAGACCGCGGGGTTGTGGCGCGGCACGTACCGGCTCAAGAACGGCGTGCCGGAGAGCGGGCACTCCGTACCGTCGATCGACTCCTGGTACGAGCGCCAGTCGCGGCCCGACCGCACGATCTGCGAGACGAGGTGATCCTTCGTCGCCTGATGGTTGGCGCTCGGATCCTTGTCGTCGGTGATGCCGAGATCGTCGCCCGCCTCGAGCCAGATGTAGTTGGGTGAGCTCGGATGGAGACCCGGCACGCCCTGGTAGTTCTGCGCGAACGACGCCTGCGGAAGAAGCTTGCCGTTGATGTACGGCGCCGACGAGCTCCCCTGGATGCTCGCCCAGTCGTGGTTCTCCATCACGATGACGAAAACAGTCTTGATCTTGCTCTTCGCCCCCGTGCTCGCCGACTCCGACGTATCCGCGCCGTCGGCCGGCGCAGAGCTGCAGCCGGACATGCAGGCGATCGAGACGGCAGCGACAGAAGAGACAACGACGAGGGCGACCTTCTTCATCCGCGCGGACGTACCGCGCCCCCCCGGCGCCGCACAAGCGCACGCAGCCTCGGCTCCTACGAAAAGTGGTCACGTGTGCTCCGACCGGCGAGCACGTACGCCGATTCGTGCACACGGCTGAGCCGCGGACAACTCAGCCGTTCTGAAGTAGTGTGCAGGCCGTGCAGCTGACCCCGCGACACGCAGGAGCCTCGTCGTGAAGGAGAACGCCAAGACGTTTTCGGCCTGCGATGTCGTGCGCTTCTATGCCGGCGCCTCCGAGCTGCAGAAGGCAGAGTGCACGATCCTCGAGCAAATGCGCGAGGGGCTCGCCGGCGCGCGCATGCTGGACATCGGGGTCGGCGGCGGGCGGACGACGCCTCACTTCGCGCCGGCCGTGCGCGAGTACGTGGGTGTCGACTACGCGCCCGAGATGATCGACGCCTGCAGGAAGCGGTTTGCCGACGATCCGTGGCGCTTCGACGTCGCGGACGTGCGCGCGCTGAAGGCGTTCACCGATCGCGAGTTCGACTTCGTCCTCTTCTCGTTCAACGGCATCGACTACATCGATCACGACGACCGGCTGCGCGCGCTCGACGAGGTGCGCCGCGTCCTGCGTCCGGGCGCGCCGTTCGTCTTCTCGAGCCACAACATGGGGACGCTCGGCCGCCTCTTCGCGTTCGAGCCGTGCGGCGTGCTCGCGGCAGTGGAGGGCGCCCTCAAGTGGGCACGTCTCCGCTTGAACAACCCCAAGCTCGACGAGCTCAAGGCCAGGCCGTGGGCGATCGTCAACGATGGGTCGTACCGCTTCCGCGGGCGGACCTACTACGTTCGCCCCGACGAGCAGGTTCGTCAGCTCGAGGCGGCAGGGTTCGTCGACATCGAGCTCTACACGCTGGAAGCCGGGTTACGCGCCGACGAGAGCGCATGCGCCGCGTCGGCGGATTCGTGGCTCTACTACACCTGCCGACGGCGATAGAGCTGTCAGGGTACCCGCGGCGGCGTTCCTGGGTTATGAGCCCGCGCCATGAGCCTGCGAATCTCGGCACCCGTCGTCTTGTGTCTCGGCGCCGCCCTCTCTCTCGGCCTCGCGGCAGCGGCGTGCTCGAGCAGCTCGGCATCAGGGACGTCGACGGACGGCGGGGGCTCGGCGGACACCTCGATCAGCGACACCGGCGCGGACACCGCGCTCGCCGACGGGTCCGCGGTCGATGGCGGAGCGGATGCCGGCGGGCTCACCGGGAGCGGCACGGTCGCCGGCAGCGTGGGCGGCACCGGGTTCGGTCAGGTCTACAACGCGTTCTTGATCGGCGCGCCCGATCTCGCGACCAGCACGGCGGTGTACCTCGTGGGCAAGCCGGGGGTCGCGTGCTCCGACATCGGCCAGTCCGGGTGGTCGCACCTCATCCCGACCGGCGTTCCGATCTTCGAGATGATCTTGATCACGCAGACGCCGGCCGCCGGCACCTACGCGGTGAGCGCGGCGACGGCTCCGGGGAGCGCCGAAGTGAACTACATCGTCTCAGCGCCCGCGCGCAACGAGACGCGCGCGACCGCCGGCACGATCACCCTCTCGACGCTGACGCCGAACGTGGCCGCCGCGGGAACCTTCAGCGTGCAGTTCCCGGGCACGGTCGTCGACGGCGGCGACGCGGGCGCCAGCGCCTTCGACGGCACGTTCAACGCGGTGTACTGCGCCGCCGGCCACGAGCCCTGAAGTCCGCTACCTTTGCCCGTGAGATCCGCCCGCAAGTGATAAGTCATCGGCGATGGTCACCGCACTGGAGCCGCCGACCCTCGATGAAATTCGCGCCGCGCGCGGGCGGATCGCCGGCGAGGTCCTGCGAACGCCGCTCGTGCGGCTGAACGTCGATGGGCCGACCGAGATTTACCTCAAGCTCGAGAACCTGCAGGCGATCGGATCGTTCAAGCTGCGCGGGGCCGCGAACGCGATGGCCCGGGCGAGCGACGCCCAGCTCGCGCACGGCGTGTACACCGCGAGCGCAGGGAACATGGCGCAGGGCGTCGCGTGGTGTGCGCGGCGGCGCGGTGTCGCGTGCAGCGTCGTGGTGCCCGACACGGCCCCCGAGGCGAAGCTCTCCGCGATCACGCGGCTCGGCGCCGCGATCCACAAGGTGCCGTTCGCCGAGTGGTGGAACGTGCTCGTCACGCGGCAGCATCCGCGCTTCGATGGGCAGCTGTTCGTGCATCCGGTGAGCGATCGCGCCGTCATCGCGGGGAACGGCACGATCGGTCTCGAGATCGCCGAGGACATGCCCGACGCCGATGCGGTCGTCATCCCTTACGGCGGCGGAGGGCTCACCACTGGGATCGCAACGGCGCTCCGTGCGCTGCATCCGAAGGCGCGAATCTTCGCCGCGGAGCCGGAGACCGCCGCGCCGCTTGCGGCTTCCCTCGCCGCAGGATCGCCGCAAGAGGTCGCGTATACGCCGAGCTTCGTGGACGGCATCGGGAGCACGGGCTTGCTCGCCGAGATGTGGCCGGTCGTTCGACGGTTGGTCGACGGCTCGCTCGTCCTACCGCTGGAAGCGATCGCGGCCGCCGTACGCCTCCTCGTCGAGCGGAGCCGCGTCGTCGCCGAAGGAGCCGGAGCGACCCCGGTCGCCGCCGCGCTCTCGGGCAAGGCCGGGACCGGCAAGATCGTGTGCGTCGTGTCGGGCGGCAACATCGACAGCGCCAAGCTCGCGAAGATCCTGCAGGGGGGACTTCCGTGACGGATCTCGACCCGCTGGGCCCGCTGGTCACGCTCGCCGACATCGACGCCGCCGCGACGCGGATCGCCGGGCGGATTCACCGCACACCGATGCATTCGGCGACCGCGCTCGGCGAGAGGGTCGGCGTGCGCCTCGCGCTCAAGGCGGAGCTGTTCCAGAAGACCGGCTCGTTCAAGGTCCGCGGCGTCTTCAACAAAGTGCTGTCCCTGTCTCCCGAGGAGCGCGCGCGCGGCTTCGTCTCCTGCTCGGCAGGGAACCACGCGGCGGCGCTCGCGTTCGTCGCCGCCGCGGTCGGCGTGCCGGCGACGATCGTGATGCCCGCCGCGGCGGCTCGGACGAAAATCGACGCGACGCGCGGGTACGGCGGCGAGGTCGTTCTCACGGAGGGCAGCGTGCTCGCGGTTGCGCGCGAGATCGAGCAGGACCGGCGGATGACGTTCGTGCATCCGTTCGACGATCTGGCGGTGATCGCGGGGCACGCGACGCTCGGGCTCGAGATCCTGGCGGACGTCGAGGACGTCGACGTCGTGCTCGTCCCCGTCGGCGGCGGCGGCCTCATCAGCGGCGCCGCCGCGGCGATCAAGCTGCGGCGCCCGGTAACACGCGTGATTGGCGTCGAGCCCGTCACCGCCGACGTGATGACGCAGAGCCTCGCCGCTGGCAAGCCGCTCCACATCGCGTACCCCAAGACGATCGCCGACGGCCTCGCGGCGCCGTTCACCGGCGAGCACAACCTGCGTCACGTGCGCGCGTTCGTGGACGAGATCGTCCGCGTCACCGACGACGACATCGCGCGCGCGCTCGGCCTCATCATGCAGCGCTGCAAGCTCGCGGCGGAACCGTCCGGCGCAGCGGCGTACGCGGCGCTACTGTCGAAGGCCGCGACGGTGCCGGAGAAGGCGTGCGTCGTGTGCGTGGTCAGCGGCGGCAACGTCGATCCGGCGGTGCTGAAGCAGATCTTGTAGCGGTCAACCGGTGGCGGCGCTGCGCTTCGGCGCGTCTTTGATGTAGACCGTCCCCATCGCCGCGGCGACGAGCACCGCGTCCCCGCCGGCGGCGGGCACGTTGCGGACGTCGATGCGGACCGCGCCGATCGTCGTGCGCAGCGAGATGATCTCGGCCTCGGCCACGAGCTCGCCTTCGCGGACGGGTGCGAGGTAGCTCATTTTCAGATCGAGGGTCGCGACCCACTTGCCGACCTCGACGTGCGGATAGACCACGATCGACAGGATATGGTCGACGACGGCCGTGAGGACGCCGCCATGCACCAGGCCGATGCCGCTCTTGTGCTTCTCGGCGATGGCGACGCGGCATCGGACGAAGCCTGGGCGCTGCTCGTCGATCTCGAGCCCGAGGAGGGACGGGAACGGCGCCATGCGCGTCGCGCCGGCGAGGGCCTCGGCGATGCGCGGGTCGTAGCTGGCGGCGAGCTGCTCGGAGAGTGAAGGCACGGGGGCTCCGCACGGCAGCCTACCTGCAAATGCTGTCCGTCCGAGCAGCGCTCGATGCGCACAGACGCCCACCTCCGCACCCATAGAGACGGCTGGGTGGGATGCTATGCTTCAGGCACAACGCAACCATGCCTACGAGACGAGACGACGAATGGCGTCGAGTCGCGCGCGTGGCGGGAGCCCTCTTCTGGCTCGCCGTTGCGGGGTGCGTCGTCGCTGCGTGCTCGCTGGTAGGGAGCTCGGTCGACGGCTACGCGAGCGGAGCGGCACCGGCCTCCGACGTCGATGGGCAGGCCGCTTGCCCCGCGAGCTCCACGACGTGCGACGGCCTGTGCGTCGACACGGCGAGCAACGTCCAGCACTGCGGGGACTGCCCGACCGCGTGCAAGGCCGGTGAGGCCTGCACCGCCGGCAGGTGCGCGATCGCATGCCCGGGAGGGCAGGTCGCGTGCAACGGTCTCTGCTACGAGCTCGCGAACGATCTGCAGCATTGCGGCTCGTGCACGACGCAGTGCAAGGCCGGCGAGGTCTGCGGAAACGGCAAGTGCACGGCGAACTGCCCGGCCGGGCAGGACAACTGCGGCGGCTCGTGCGCCAACCTGCAGACCGACGCGAAGCACTGCGGCACGTGCACGAACGCGTGCGGGCCGAACGACGAGTGCGTCGGTGGAAAATGCGTCATCGCGTGCAAGACGCAGCTCAATCAGGGCATCGCCGATCCCTGGGGCTGGTCATGGGACGGCCTCGAGCGCGCGGCGACGACCTGGGACAAGGCGAGCGCGATATGCCAGGCGTTTCGTGGACGCCTTCCCACGGCGAGCGAGCTCTATCGCGTGAGCGCCACGCAGTCGGCCACCGTGGGCCAGACCGGCAACACGAACCGTCTCTGGTCGATCGTCCCTTATGGCCCGTTGGCGTACATCGACGTGCGTCTCAGCGACGCCGTGTCCGCGCAGACGGCGACCGCGACGAGCCTCAACTACCGCTGCGTCTGCCCCCCGCCGCTGCCCGCGGTCTACTCCGGCCTCAACTGCAACGGCCCCGCCGGAAGCGCCTGCTACGGCGTCGATGGCGAGAACAAGCGCCACAACCTGGACGCGCAGGATCGCGTCGCGCTGCACAAGGCCGGCGCGCTCTGGGAGTGCGCCTTCAACCGCGGGCACCTCGCGACGCCGCGCCTGCTCGCCGAGGCTATCCAGCAAGGCATCGGGCCGGGGAGTGGGCTGTGGCTGCACACCGCCGACGAGGTCCGCTACGATCTGGACGCGCTCGTGCACTGGACCACCGGGACGGGCTTCGTCTACCAGTTCACGTCGGGCGGTCCCAACTCGATGTCGTGGTCCCTGACGACGACGTTCTACCCGTTCCGATGCGTGGGAGAGAGCTACTCGGCGGGCCCCCACCCGGCCCCGGTGCCCGACGAGTGGATCGGCCCGCTCGGCCAGAAGAGCGAGGCGAACGATCTGGCCGCGGCGACCTACCTCGCGGCGAACGATCAGTGCTGGGCGCTCGGGGGGCACCTGCCCACCGCGTCGGAGCTCGGTGAGCTCGTGGCCGAGGGGCTGCCGAACGGGTCGGGCACGTTCCTGTGGACCAGCGACGAGACCGGGCACGACGGCACGAGCTTCACGGTCGCCGCGAAGAGCTGGAAGGGCGTCGAGCCGGGCAACATCTACGACAACCCGTCCAACCTCACGTGGGTCTACAAGCACACCGGGACGTTGCCGTACCGGTGCATCTTCTACCCCGTCGACACGGCGTACACCGGGCCTCCGGCCGCGTCGTGCGCCGGTGGGTGTACGACGATCTCGCTCCCCGGCGCTTCGGGCGCCAAGGAGTGGATCGACAGCTTCGACCGCGCGCCGCCGGCGACGGTCACCGTCGCGCTCGACACGTGCCGCAAGGCCGGCGGGCACCTCGCGTCGCAGCGTGACTTGCTCGACGGCGTGCGCCACAGCCTGCCGAACGGCGCGACCGCCCCGATCTTGACGAGCGATCCGCAGATCGGAACGGCGAGCACGATGCTCGTCGGCGTCGGGACCTGGAAGAACATCGACACCAAATACGACGATCTCTATCCGGCCTACACGACGTGGGCGGATCCGGCGACCGCGCGACCGTACCGGTGCGTCTTCACCAACGAGCTCCGGTGAAGTGAACGTGAACCCCGGCAACCCTCAAGACCCACGCTCCGCTGCCGCCCCGCATCGCGTGATCGGGCGGTTCGCGATCCACGACATCATCGCCTCGGGCGGCATGGCAACGGTCCACTTCGGCCGGATGACGGGGGCGGTGGGGTTCAGCAAGACCGTGGCCGTCAAGCGCCTGCACCCGCACCTCGCGAGCAACCCCGATTTCGTGGCCATGCTCGTCGACGAGGCGCGCCTCGCCGCGCGCGTGCAGCACCCGAACGTGGTCGCGACGCTCGACGTCCTCCTCGAGGGCGGCGAGGTGCTGATCGTCCTCGAGTACGTGCACGGCGAGTCGCTCTGGCACCTCCTGACCGCGAGCGCCAAGCGGGGATACCGTGTCGCGCCGAGCATCGTCTCGGCGATCGTCATCAACGCGCTGCACGGCCTGCACGCGGCGCACGAGGCGAGCGACGAGCACGGCGAGCCGCTGGGGCTGGTGCATCGCGACGTCTCGCCGCAGAACATACTGATCGGCGTCGACGGCATCGCGCGGGTGCTCGACTTCGGCGTCGCCAAGGCCACCGGGCGCTTGCAGTCGACCCACGACGGCCAGCTCAAAGGAAAGCTCGCGTACATGGCGCCCGAGCAAGTGCAGGGGCGGGCGGTCGATCGACGGACCGACATCTACGGGATGGCGGCGGTCCTCTGGGGCGCCCTCGCCGGGAGACGCCTCGTCGACGGGGACAACGAAGCCGAGCTGATCGTGAGGGTGGTTCAGGGCGGCTTCCCGCCGCCGAGCGCGGTCGCGCCAGGCCTGTCGCCTCAGCTCGACGCGATCGTCATGAGCGGCCTCGCGCAGGATCCGGTCTTGCGCTTCCAGACCGCGCGCGACATGGCGCTGGCCCTCGAGAGCGTGTGCCCAGCCGCGTCGCCGTTCGAGGTCGCCGAGTGGGTGAAGTCGGTCGGCGCCGAAGCCCTGGCGCTCCGCAGCGCGCGCGTGCGCGAGATGGAGAGCCGCTCCGACGTCCGCGTCTCGCAGGATGTGACGGGCAGGATGGTCGTACGCAGCGGCTTCGACCCGTCG
Organism: Myxococcales bacterium; assembly: GCA_025359105.1. Lineage (GTDB taxonomy): Bacteria > Myxococcota_A > Polyangia > Polyangiales > Polyangiaceae > JANYHK01. The sequence goes on from JANYHK010000026.1 coordinate 88,946, forward strand.
CGCTCGGGCGTCGTGTCTGCGACGACGGCGACGCACACCCACGTGACGCCCGCCGGGGCGTCGTACGAGAGCCCCTCCCACCCGGCGACGCTGCCCCTCCCGCTGACGGCGCCGATGACTCTGGCCATGCCGACGCGGGCGAACCCGCCGTCGCAGCCGCCCTCGCAGGCGCCCCCGGTCGCATCCGCACCCTTCGCATCCGCCACACCCTTCGCATCCGCCGCATCTGCCGGATCCGCCGCGGCCGTCGCGGCCGTCGCGCCCGTCGCGCCGCAGCCCCCGGCCGGGTCCGCGACGCGGCTCGTCGTCACCGCGCTGGCCTCGATCCTCGTCACGACGGCGCTCGTGGTGGCGGGCTACGTCTATGTGACGCGAAGGCCAAAGCCCACCACCATCGGGCCGACGATCGCGACGAGCGCACGGGCAGAGGCCGTGGCCAGCCCGACGCCGCCTGCGGTGCCGGCACCCACGGCCCCTGCACCTGCGACGATCCCGGTGCAGGATCTCCCGACCGCGGCGCCCAGGACCGGCGCGCGCGCCGCGAACGATCCCGCCGCGCCGGGCCCCGTCGCCGTCCCTCGCACGCCCGCGACGAACGGGCGCACCGGCGGCAAGGCGAAGCCCAACTGCGACTCGCCGTTTTACGTCGACTCCGAGGGCATCAAGCAGATCCGTCCGGAGTGCATGTGAAGCTTCGCGGTCCCCTCGGCGTGGCCGCCGCCGCCGCGTCGCTGCTGCTCGTCGCACCGCACGCGCGCGCGGGCAAGAGAGAGTGCGCGACGGCGTACGTGGAGGCGCAGCGCGCGATGAAGGCGGGCACGCTCAAGAAGGCGCGCGAGCAGCTCGCCGTCTGCGCGCATGTCGAGTGTCTCGCCGCCATCCGCAAGGACTGCGTGGAGTGGCTCGATCAGGTCAACGCCAGTATCCCGTCGATCGTCGCGCGCGCGAAGGGGCCGGACGGCAAAGAGACCGTCGACGTGCGCCTGCTCGTCGACGGCGAGATCGTCGCCGAGAAGATCGACGTGCGCGCCGTCGAGCTCGAGCCCGGCAAGCACAAGCTCCGCTTCGAGATGGCGGCGCACGATCCGGTGGAGCAAGAGGTCATCCTCCGGCAGGGGGAGCGCAACCGCCTCGTGGAGGCGAGCTTCGCTCCGAAGGGGCAGACGGAGGCGCAACCACAGGCCACGACGCAGGACGGCGGGTCCACCGCGTCGCTCACGACCACGCCCGACAAGCCGCCGCCGCGCGTGCTCCCCTATGTCTTCGGTGGCCTCGCCCTGGCCGCGTTCGCCGGGACCGGCGTCTTCTGGTACCGCGCAGAGTCGGGCCGCTCCACGCTCGACAGCGCACATTGCGCCCCCAATTGCGCGAGCGGAGACGTGTCCGCGATCAAGCGCGACCGCCTGATCGGCGACGTGTGCCTCGGCGCCGGCGTTGTCCTGGCGGGCCTGGCCGTCGTCTTCCTCGTCACGCCAAAGTCGGCCGCGAAGAAGGCCGCGTGGGAGACCTGGACCTCGACGGCTCAGCTCGTCGGCACGGGCCTGCCGTTCTGAAGGGCTCCGCGACGGGCCGGAGGCGCGGAACACAGCAGACCTCCCACGCTAACCACATGTAATCACGTGGACTTGCCTATTAAAACTGGGGCATATTGCCCAATAGGGGACATTGCGCCCCTCTCGTCTGGTATTTCTGGGCTCATGCGAAGCCACTCGATCCTGCTCCCCGTGTCCGGGCTCCTCTCCTTCTTCTCCTTCTTCTCCTTCTTCTCCTTCTTCTCCTTCTTCTCCTTCTTCGCGCTCGTGTCCGCGTGCGGAGCCGCGGCGACGCCGGCGAACGACGGATCGAACGCGAAGAACGAGTCGCCGAAGCACGGCGAGTCCGTCTCGAAGGTGCCGCACCCGACGCCGCACACGTGCGGTGCCGAGGACAAGGTCCACGCGCACGACATCCACGACGAGGACGGCAGCGAGACGTTCGTGCCGTGCTCGGACAGCGGCAAGCACGACTTCTCCGGCCTCATCAAGATCGAGACGATGCCCGAGGGCGTCCACATCACCATCCACGCGACCGACGACGAGGTGAAGACCGGCGCGCTCGGCAGCGACGTGAAGAACCGCGACGCCGTCATCGTGTACCCCCGCGGCAAAGGCGCCAAGTCGGTGGAGGTGCCGCTCATGCACACGGCGCACGGCTACACCGGCGACAAGATCGTCCCGTGGGAGGACCTCGACAAGATGACCGACGAGGGGACCAAGATCCACGTCGCCATCTTCGACCACGACGCCAAGAGCGGCGCGCACGAAGAGCTCAGCGTGCAGATCGCCGTGTCGACCGGCAAGAGCTGCGAGAAGGCGATGGACGAGAACCCGCAGACGATTGACATGGGCAAGAAGAACAGCAAGCCGGACCTGTCGAAAGATCAGCTTGGCCGACCGATGCAGAGTAGCCAATTCTTCTCGGGCTGCGGGCTACCTGACAGCGCGAACGCCGACATCTGCGTCGCCGTGAAGCAGGGCAAGCCGCTCGGCGTCTCGGTGAAGGTCTCGCCGTCGAACAACAAGGTCGCGGCGTGCATCGACAAGGCGACGCGCAAGCTGGCCTTTCCCCAGAGCGACAAGCTCGACGTGGTGAAGCAGCACTTCTGAGCGACGCCGTTCGCCCTTCGAGCACGCCGCCGGCGCTCTACCGTCACTTCGGCGGCGGTGGGACTTTCGGTACGCACGTCGACTGCCCGGCGCCGGTGACCTTCAGCGGCGCGGTGCCGATGGGGGCGGTGGTCTTCTTGGCCGGATCGTACTGGGAGATGGCGTCGTTCTCGAACGCGTAGAACGAGCCGCCCCAAAACGCGAGCGCCTGGCTGCCGCCGCCCGTCGCGGAGATGGGCCACGAGCCGAGGGTGGTCGCGTCTTTGGGGCTCAGGTCGTAGAGCGTCGGGCTGGAGACGTCTTGGAGGAAGTACAGGGTCCCGTCGCCGTTGCTCGTCATGTCCCCGAGCGTACCGGAGATGTTCGCCTTGCCGACGCTCGTGAGCTTTCCCGACGCGATGTCGAACGTCGCGACGTCTGCCGAGTTGTTCATGAGGTAGAGCGTGTTGTCGACCGCGTTCGTGACGCCGATGAACGTGAGCGAGAAGTCCAGGAAGCCGATGTTGGGCTTCCATGTGGAGACGGCCGAGCACGACGCGTTGGCTGTGCTGGCCTTGTACAGCTGGCCGTTGGCGACGACCCACGCGTTGGCCTGACGGTCGACGGTCATGTGGGTCGGCGAGGTGAGGCAGTTGAACTTGCCGATGAGCGTGAAGGTCTGGGTCGGCGGGTAGAAGCTGTAGAGCGTGTCGCCCTGGCCCGTCACGTAGACGAGCGTCGCGGACGGCGGGCAGCCCTCGCCGGCCGCGTCGCCCGCGGAGCCGCCGTCGCCGCCGAGGATGGGACCGCCGCTGCTGCCGCCGCTGCTGCTGCTGCTGCTGCCGCCGCCGCCGCTGCCGCCGCTGCTCCCGGGCGGGCCGTCGCCGCCGTCGCCGGTGGCAAATCCGCTGGCGTTCTTGGAGCCCCCGCACGCGCTCGCGGCGGCCAGGGACAGGAGCAGAAGCGGGAGCCGCGCGGCGCGGGCGGCGCGGGCCGGGAGGAGCGCGGAGATAGCTTGGTCGCCCATTGAATGAACCTACACGCACGACGCCCTTCCGCCCATCGCGCGCAGGACGGCGTCGCGTCGAAAAAAATTCTACTGCTGCGCGAAAGTCACCGCCCGCGAAGCGGTGCTCTCGCTTTTGGCGGCGGGCTCTGGCGGGGCACGCGGACGCGGCTCCGCGGAACGAACGCTCGGAAGATCGCGTCACAGTTGCAGCCGGGGCCTGCGATGTCCGAGATGCCCTTGGCCGAGCGGATCATCGCCCACGACGCGCCGGGGGCGAGCTCGATCTCGAGCTCGACGTCCTCGGGGACGACCGCCCACTTGCCGTGCTCGGGCGTGGCGTAGACGTCGGTGCCAGCTTCGACGATCGCGGGGCCCACGTAGCCGTTCTTCGTGACGTCGTTCGGATCGTAACCAGAGCCGAGACCTCCAATCGAGCCCAGGCGGACGCCGCTAGGGCATCCGCACCCGCAGCCGCTCTCGCCCGTCCCGCTGAGCTCGTCGGGCCCTTCGATCCATTCCACTTCGGCGCGCGCGACCCACCGGCGACGCGCCCGGCGCGATCGCCTGCGACGATGTGGACCCAGCCTGCCGGGTCGGTGCGGTCGGCGGACGCGACGAAGGGCTTCGCGAGGAGCGACGGGCCCGCGCCGGGATCGCGAAACAGGCGAACGGGCGCTTCGCCGCGGACCGTCCAGCCCTGACTGCGCCGCCCGTGTGGGTCGAACGGAGGCTCATCACGCGCGAGGGTGAGCGCCTTGCACGGCAGCGGCGCGTCGACGATCTCGAGCCGGCCCACCGTGAACGAGCCCACGAGGGTCCCGTCCTTCACGCGCGCCTGCTCGACCGGGACGCCGCCAGCGACCTCGACCACGCCTCCACCGAGCGTCGTCGCCTGCGCGAAGGCGAGCGTGCGAAAGCTCGTCACACCGCGAAACGCGAGCGCGCCGCGGACATCGATCGTGGCGAGGTCGGCGAGTTCGGCGATCTGCATGCTCGCCGCGACGTTGCGGATGCCGACGACGAACGGCGCGCCCTCGGCGGGCGTCACCGTGATCTCCTGAATGTGGGTCACGCCGCGCACGGTGCAGAGCTGCGGCTCGCCGATCGCCCATGCGCTGAGGGGGCGCGGATCGGCGCTGCATCCGTAGCTGCGCGGAGGAGAAGCCGCGCCAGGATCCACCGCGACGGCCTGCGGACGCGGGCGGGCAGGTTGGGCCCTCCGCGGCGCAGGCGGCACCGCGCCCGCGCAACCGCCGGCGGCGACGAGACAGAGCCAGCGGACACACCGTTTCACTGCAACCGATTGTACGCGCGATCTGGCAGCCAGATCCCCTGCGGGCAACCCCGGCGGGCGGCCGATACACGCGCGTCCAAGGCACCCGCATGGCAGAGCGCTTGGCGGTGAGGTAGCTTGCCGGACATGAACGCCCGCCTGTTTCGCCTCGGCGTCGTCCTTGGAGCACCGCTGCTGATGGTGGGGTTGCCTCTCGTCGGGGTCGGTGTGTACTTCGTCCAGAAGGCCGCGCGGGTTCAAGCGGAGCAGCGCGCAGTCACGTGGTCGCTCACGCCGATGGCGGGCCCGAGCAGCGCGGGCGCGGTGGTGAACGCGCGGTTCTGAGACGCACGCCTCGCGGGAAACGACGCGACTGGGGATGTACGCGCACGTCATTGCGCGGCCGGACGTTTCACACCGTGCGGAGGCGGACACAATCTCCTCGAACGCGGCGGAAACGATAACCCCCGGCGCGTCAGGAGATGACCATGAACACTCGCACCATCGTCACTGCGCTCTTCGTCGTCACGGCCGCTCTCGAGCTCGGCGGCTGCGCCCAGCCCAGGCCCGCTCCCCAGACCGGCGCGCACGCGCTCGTGGACTTCGCGATCGGGGACTCCCCGCGCGCCGAGACGAGCGGGCGCGAGCGCGGGGTCGAGCGTGTCATGCGCTGGGACATGCGGCCGACGCCCCCGTCGACGCGGCGGCACTGAAATGGGAGTCGATTTGCTCCGTGAAATGCCTCGCCCCGGAAGTTTCGTCACATTCGCCGCGGTCGGTTACTACCGCCATATGCTGAACGAAATCGAGCGCGCCCGCGTCGAGGACGAAGTCCGCGCCCTCTGCGAGAAGGGCGACATGAACGCTGCGGCGACCATGGCGCTGCGCGCTTACGGCGGCGAGATCTTCGCCTTTCTCGTCGCCGTTCTGCGCGACGAGGCGGCGGCCAGCGACGCGTTCTCGACGTTCAGTGAGGCGCTGTGGCGCAGCCTCCCGACCTTCGAGTGGCACGCAAGTCTGCGCACGTGGGCCTACGCCGTCGCGCGCAACGCGTCGCGCAACGCCCGGCGTGACGCAGCCCGGCGCGAGAAGCGGGGCCCCAAGGCCTCCGAATCGGCGCTCGAGGACCTCGCGCAGGCGGTGCGGACCGAGACGCTGGGTTTCCTGAGGACCGAGAAGCGCTCAAAGCTCGAGGCGCTGCGCGATGCGCTGGAGCCTGAGGACCGCGCGCTGCTCGTCCTGCGCGTCGACCGCGGCCTGTCGTGGAACGAGCTGGCACGCGTGCTTGCCGAGGGCGAAGCGCCGCGCGACGACGCGGGCACGCTCCGCGAGGCGGCGCGCCTGCGAAAGCGTTTTCAGCTGCTCAAGGAGAAGCTCCGCGAGCTGGCGAAGCGCGAGGGATTGACGGAGTAGACGACGGGGTCCCGACGGGCCTCGTTTGGGGAGGACCGATCATGTGCGAAATTCCGAAGCTGTCAGCGCCCGTCCACGCGGAAGAGCGCTCTACCCCCGCGCGCATCCCCGAGCCGCTGAGCGACCGAGAGCGCCTGCGCGACACCTGGGAGGCGCAGGGCTGGGACAGCGATCCGCCGAACTGCATGTCCGAGTACGCGGACGCTGTGATCGAGGCGCTGCGGTGAGCGCCATGTGCAAGCTCGAAGACCGCCTCCTCGAGGCTCCGAGACGGTGTCGCCCGATCCCCTTGGAGGGTGAGGAGCGGAGACTCCTCGTCGAAGCGTGGGCGCAGCTTGGCTACGAGGGCGAGCTGCCGCGTTGCATGACCGAGTTCGCGAACGCGGCCCTCGAGGCCCTCCAGCGGTCGTGATGCGCGAAGGGCCGACGCTGCTGGAGTCCTCCCGCGCTCGCCATTTGCGCGCGACTTGAAGTGGCTACGGCAGCGGGGTCACGCGTGGCCGAGGCGCTTCAGAATCCGGGCCCGAGCCTCCGACCAGCCCGCCCCGCTCTCGCCGGTCTTCTGGGCAGCCTCGGTCCTGCGATCGAGCTCGGCGAGCCATGCGGCATCCCAATCGGTGTCGGTCGGGCCGTCCACGCTGGCGAGGATCTCGGAAGCGAGCTCGAGGCCCATTCTACCGCATGGCGCTGCGGCGCGCCGCTGCCCCCTGGCTGCACGCCGCCGCGTCGAAGAAGCCCGCCGCCGGCACACCGAGCCCGTGGTTGAACCGCGCCCAGGCTGCGGCGGGTCGACGACGAGGTGCCCGTCGCGGCTCATGTGCGACCGACGAGGAATCCCATCGCGGCGCCGTACAGGGTCGACGTGTACGGGTTCGTGGTGATCGCGCAGGCGCCGGTCCGGCAGCCGACGAAGCGGTACCACGCGAGCCCTGCGAGCGCGCCGAGGAGAACGGAGAACACGAGTCGCATTCCAGTGGGAGCCAGCAGCGGCGGAAAGGGTTCGCGCGGCGATCCGCATATGTGGAATCAGGGGCGCAAGGCGTGCGCAAACACGCATAATTTGCCGACGAATCCGGCGAATTTTGCGAAATACTCCTCCGCCTTTCCCACACCTGGCACCACTAGCGCACACCGTGCTAAGGCGGCGCGCGTGAACGGAAGAAAACTGTGGTGGGGGCTGATGGTCGGGGCCTGCTCGATCTCGGCGACGTTGGGCGCTTGCTCTTCCGGGGACAACGGCGAGACCGATGTCTCCAGCCAGGACGTGGAGGCCGCGCGAGCAAGCCGGCACCGCGCATCCAACAAGACGTGCAAGGCGCCGGCGCGACCCGACGACGCAGGCACGTTCCCGGCGAAGCTCTCCGAGCTCGGATGCTTCACCGCGAAGGACGTGCGCAAGGCCGCGACCGGCGTCGTGGCGTACGAGCCGCAAGCTCCGCTCTGGTCCGACGGCGCGGGCAAGCCCCGGTACTTCGCCATCCCCGACGGCACCACCGTCCACATCGAGGACAACGGGCACTTTCATTTTCCGATCGGCACGGTGCTCATCAAGTCGTTCGTGCTCGGCGGGCGCTACGTCGAGTCGCGCGTCTTCGTCCGCCACACCGACGGCGGGTGGGCCGGCTACTCGTACGAGTGGAACGACGCGGGGACCGACGCGGATCTCCTGCCGGGGGCGAAGACGAAGACCGTCGGTGGGCAATCGTGGACGTTCCCGAGCCGCGGCCAGTGCATGCGTTGCCACAACGACAGCGCCGAGACGACGCTCGGCCTCGAGATCGCGCAGCTGAATGGTCCGACCGCGACGAGCGCGAAGAACCAGCTCGAGACGCTCGCCGCCGCGGGGTACTTCGACGCTCCCCTCCCCGGTCCGGTCGCCGCGCTGCCGCGCCTCGCGCGCTACGACTCGAACGCGCCGCTCGAGGATCGCGCGCGCGCGTACCTGCACGCCAACTGCGCGCACTGCCATCGGCCGTCCGGCCCAGGCGCCGGCTCGGCGGACTACCGCTTCGGCGTGCCGTTCGGCGAGATGCACCTCTGCGGCAAGAGCGCGATGTCGGGCCGACTCATGTTCTCTCCGGGCTCCCCGGCCACCTCCGAGGTTTCCGTGCGCATTCACGCGGTCGACGGCTCGCGCATGCCGCCGCTCGGCACGCAGATGGTCGACCCGGTCGGCACCGCGCTGGTGGACGGATGGATCCAGCAGACGAACGCATGCCCTGGCTCCGCGGACGCCGGCGCCGATGGCTCTGTGACGGACGCCGGCGCGGGCGACGCAGCCGACGCCGCATCGCAGGTCGATCCCTCCGCGTACGCCCCCTGCGATCACGCCGTCGCGCTCGCCGAGGTCCAGGCGAGCGTCTTCAACGGCTGCGCCGGCGAGGCGTGCCACCTGCGGCCGCCGATGGCCGCAAACCTCGATCTGCGGCCGCCGAGCGCGTACGCCTCGCTGGTCAACGTGACGTCGGTCATCAACCCCGACGAGCTGCGCGTCGTCCCCGGCGATCCCAGCAAGAGCTTCGTGTGGCGCAAGCTGACCAACCAGCTCGGCCCCGGCGAGGGAAGCCCGATGCCGCGCGGCCTCAGCGCGTGGCGACCGCTCGCAGGCGACTCGCTGCGCGCGCTCCGCTGCTGGATCGAGCAGGGGGCGCCGCGCTGAGCCGCGGCGTCGGTTTTCGCCGAGCGCCCCCCGTGTTTGTTTGCACGATGGGCCTGCCCACGCGATCATTCTCCCATGGTTCGAAGCGCGTCGTGTGCGGCCCTCGTGGCCCTCGTGTTGACCATTCTCTCCGGCAACCAGCTCGCCTGCAGCAGCAGCAGCGCGGCGAAGACCTGCTCCTCGTCGGAGGAGTCCGCGTGCACGAACGCGTACACCGACTGCTCGACCAAGGCCGCCGCGGCGGCCGACAGGGTCGCGTGCCAGAAGTGCGTCGACACCTACTGCTCCTGCTACTCCGCCTGCGGCAACACGTGCGACAAGCAGAAGCTGACCGCCGCCTGCCAGTAGGGCGGGGGCCCGACCGGCACTGCCCCGGGGCTCACCTGGTCTTCTCGAGCCGGTAGCGCTTCGCTTCGTCGCGCACCATTTTCGACCGCCTCGTTCGAGGCGCGTTCGTCCTTGCCGAGCGCGTCGATCAGGCGGCCGAGCACGGCGGGCGACGCGGGCAGGACCTCGACATTGGCCGTGACGTCGACGGGCACGATCGTCTTGTCCTTCGTGTCTGGCGTCATCGCCTCGCCGACGGAGAGCTTCTTGCGGACGGTGATCGCGAACGTCCCGGGCTCGGTGAAGTCGAACCAGTGTGCGAGGAGCAAGCGCTTGGCGAACGGCTTGTCCTTGGCGAGCGGCACGGGGCCGGTGAGGCCCCCGAAACCGGGACCGATCTCGATGACCGGCACGTTCTTGCCGGACGCGCTCACAGCGGTGAGCTCGTACGTCTCGGCGCGCCCGAAGCGGTTTCGGTAGTCGCCGCCATCGAGGACGGCGAGCTTCTTCGCGCACGCGGTCTCGATGCGGAACGTGAGGAACACGGGCTCGCCGATGACCAGCCTGGGTTGGTCGGGCGCGAGCGAGAGCTCGAGATCGCACCCGTAGACGGACGCGCGCACGGGCGTCGGCTGCGGCGGAGGGGACGGCGAAGAAGGCGGCGAAGATGGCATCGGCGTGGCTCTCGTCATCGTCGTGACGCTCGGCGCCGCGCTCGCGCTCGTCGTTGCGCTCGGCGTCGCCACGGGCGGGTTGGGGCCGGCTCTATCGCAGGCGGCCATCGCGAACGGCAAGAGGGAGCTGAAGATGATCGCTGTCGGACGATGGCCAAGCATGGGTTTCACAGCATGTCAGACGTACGGTGCGGCCGGATGGTCTCGGCGTCCCCTACAACGCCGTTTCTTGGGGAAATACTAGGACTAGGAGCGCGACGCGTCGCTCAGTACCCTTCGCCGTCCCGCGCCGCGGTGACCTTGCCGCGATGCAGGCGCAGCAGGTTGGCGAAGTAGGCACCGACGAGGACGAGCGCGACTGCGTACCACGGCGCCGCGACCGTCAGCGAGTAGGCGCCCGCGGCGGCGGCCTGCGCGGTCAGATCGTGCGCGTGATCGGTCGAGCGAAGCAGCGTCGGGTAGAGCGTCGAGGCCATCGCGGCGAGCGCGGCCGCGAGGAAGAGCGCCGACGCCAGGAACGCGGCGAGCTCGCGTCCACGCTGGCGGAGCGGCGCGGTGCCGCCGAGCGCGACCACCGACACGAGGACGAGCGCGCCGCCGCCGAGCGACGGCGTGAGATCGACGGTCAGCGCGGTCGCGACGAGCGACGCGACGAGGAGCACCGCCAGCGCGGGCAAGAGGCGAGACGCCGCGAGGCGCGCGCGCTCGTTCACCGCGCCGCTCGTCTTCCACGCGAGAAAGAGCGCCCCGTGGTGCATGAGCGCGACGACGGCGACGACACCGACGAGCACGGTGTACGCGTCGAGCAAGCCCACTGGCTCGCGCGGCGAGAACGACGTGAAGAGCGCGAGGGTGAACCACCCGTCGCCCCCGAGCGGCACACCGCGCAGCACGTTGCCGAGCGCGACGCCGAAGAGCAGCGCGAGAGCGGCGCTCGCCGCGCAGAAGACGAAGTCCCAGAACGCCCGCCACAGCGGCGACGCCACGTGGCTCCGGAGCTCGATCGCCGTCCCGCGCAGGATGAGCGCCCACACGACCAGGAACATCGCGAGATAGAAGCCGCTGAACGCCACCGCGAGCGCCGTCGGGAACGCGACGAAGAGCGTCCCGCCGGCGGCGAGGAGCCAGACCTCGTTTCCGTCCCACATCGGGCCGATGGCGCCGAGCACCTCGCGACGCTCGCGATCGGTCCGCGCGATCCACAGGTGCAGCGCGCCGGCGCCGAGATCGAAGCCGTCGAGCACCACGTACGCGGCCAGCGCGAACGCGACGAAGCCGTACCAGAGGGGGATCACGAGGCCCCCGCCGCTGCCTGCGGCTCGGCGTGCGCGGGGCCGTGCCCGATCTCGCGCACGACGAGCATCACGTAGAGGAGGCCCAGCACCAGGTAAATTCCAGCGAACCCGATGAGCGTGAACAGCGCGTCGCCCGAGTGCACCGTGGGGCTCGAGGCGTCCTCGGTGCGGAGCAGACCGTAGACGACCCACGGCTGCCGCCCGAGCTCGGTGGTCATCCACCCCGCCGAGTTGGCGATGTACGGGAACGGGAACGCCAGCATCAGCGCCCAGAGGAGCGACCTCGATGTCTCGAGCTTCGTGCGCCAGGCCTGGAGGGCGGCGACGGCCATGAGCGCGATCATGAGCGTGCCGAGGCCGACCATCACGTGGAAGGCGTAGTAGAGGAGCTCGATGTTCGTGGGCCACGCGCTTTCCGGGTACTCGTCGAGCCCGTGCACGTACGCGCCGAAGTGCCCGTACGCGACGAAGCTGAGCGCGCCCGGCACCCGGACGGGGTTGTCGAGGCGCTTCTCCTTCACGTTGGGCTGACCGATGAGCGTGATCTCGGCATTCGTGCCGCTCTCGAAGCGCCCCTCCATCGCCGCGAGCGCGGTCGGCTGGTAGGTGGCGACGAGCTTGGCCTGCGCGTCACCCGTCGGGAACGCCACCGCGAGCGTCGCGACGAGGCCGAGCGCGACGCCGACGTTGCGCGACACACGCGCCTCCGCCGGGTGCACGCCCGCGAGCGTCCAGTACGCGCCGACCGCGGCGACGACGAAGGCGCCGGTGACGAGCGCGGCGAGGAGGGTATGTGCATACTGCACACGTGCCCAGGGATTCAGCACGAATTCCCAGAAATTCGCGAGGACGAGGCGCCCGTCGGGGAGGGCCGCGTAGCCTATGGGGTGCTGCAGGAACGCGTTGGTCGCCACGATGAAGTAGCCGGAGAGCCAGCTCCCGAGGAGGAGCGCCAAGGCCGCACCGAAATGCGCCTTCTCGCCCAGCCGCTTCTCGCCCCACACGAGCAGGCCCAGGAACGTGCTCTCGAGGAAGAACGCGAACATTCCCTCCATCGCGAGCGTCTGCCCTATGACGCCGCCCGCGGCGTGCGTGAGGCGCGCCCAGTTGGTGCCGAACTGGAACTCCAGCGGGATCCCCGTGACGACGCCGACGGCGAAGTTGATGCCGAAGACGCGAACCCAGAAGCGCGCGGTCCGGGCATACGCGTCGTCGCGCGTGCGCAGGTGGAGCGCCTTCATCGCCACGATGACGAGCGCGAGCCCGAGCGTGAGCTGAGGGAAGAGGTAGTGGAACACCGCCGTGAAGGCGAACTGGAGGCGGTGCCAGAAGAGCGCGTCGCCCATGGGAAGCCTCGTAGAGCGAACGTCGATTGACCGGAGCGGGCGAGCGACGGTAGCGACCCAGAAGAAGACCATGGCAACCGTTCCGCCGAAAGGACGGCTGCCATTGGGCCGGCGCCGCGATGGGCTCGGCTTCGAGCCAAGCTAGACGAAAGGGAGCAGGAGGTCACACGGCGCCGTGAACGGGTCTTGACGTGCGCGTACGAACCGCTTGATTTTGCGACGGATCATGATGGTGCACGGCTTGCTAAGCTTCGCCTCGTGCGTTTCCTCGTCCTCCGCCCCTTCCCGCTCGGTCTCGCCGCGCTTGGCCTCGGCGCGCTCGGCGTCGCGGACCTCGGCTGCGGAGGGAGCTCGGCTGCAAACCCTGCCAACGACTCTGGCGCCGACGTGACACTGCCGGGCGACGCAGGCCCCGCGGACGCCGACGCGACGGACGCCGCGCGCGACGCCGCGTCGGAACCCGCCGGCGACGGGGCCGCCGCGGTCGACGCCGGCGCGTGCGGCAACCTTCCCGCGCCGACGCCGGTGGCCGTGACGGGTCCTGTGCTCGTCATCGCCAACGAGCCGGGCTCCCCGCTCGGCATCTTCGATCCGTCGCTCCTCTACCCGGTGGGCGCGCCCGGCGGCGTCCTCAGTTACTCGTCGGTCGGGGCAGACGCGGTGCACACACGCATCGCCCTCACACTCGACAAGGGGGCCACGTTCACGTACGTCGCCGAGCCCAACGTCGTCACGCCGATCACCGTCGACACGACGGACACGGCGGCGTGCGGTGCGGCGAGCTGCACGGGGGTCCTCTGGCACGAGGTCTCGTCGATCGTCGCCGACCCTGCCGATCCCGATCCCAGCCGGCGCTTCAAGCTGTTCATGCACAGCTACGTCAGCCTGGCGAACGGCAGCAAGCTGCAGCGCGGGTGGGGGTACCTCGGTCTGCAGACGGCGCCGAAACCCGAGGGGCCGTGGTCGGCCGAGCAGAAGGCGCTCGGCTGGAAGAGCGACTCGACGTTCTCGTCGACCGGCGCCGCACAGCTCCTCTCCGACATCCCCGGCATTGCGGACTGCGCGATCGTCACCGAGCCGGGCGCGATGATCGCGTCCGATGGACTCTATCTCGCGCTGGGGTGCATCTCCCTCGTCGCGTCGCCGTCGCGCATCAAGATCGTCCTCCTGCGCTCCACCGACTCCGCGGCGAGCTTCCGCTTCGTGAGCACGCTCGTGGATTTTACGGACGCCCCCTGCCTCGACGGCACGCTCCCGCACGTCCAGGGACCCGATCTCTTCACGGCCCTTGGAAAGACGTACGTGAGTGTCACGCCGGTCGGGCCTGTCACGAACGGCCTCGGCACGTATCCGAGCGGATACCGCGGGTGCATGACCATCCCGATCGACGATCTCGCCACCGGAAGGATCGCGCGCACGCCGGCCGGCGCGCCGAAGGTCGAGCGCTGGATGCATGCACCGGACGGCCGATTTTCCGGCCCGTGCACGTACGCGGAGGGGGCGACGGCGCTCGGCTACCTCGTGCCTGAGCTGAACGACAGCGCGTCGCCCTTCGGCATCGCGCGGACGACGCTCACGGCGCCCTGACGTCGGACGGAGCCGTTCTCACCCAGCCTCGTCCCGCGCGACGGCGCCGGAGCGCCACGCCCGCGAGCGCGAGGCCTGCGAGCCAGCCTGCGCTGCCGGCGCGCCCGGGAGCGCCCTGGCAACCGGCGAGGCCGGAGGTCGAGTAGCCCGAGCCGCTCTTGCCGCTCGTCCCCGACGCGCCGCTCGTGCTCGCGCCGCCGCCGCCCGCGCCGGCCCCGTTGCCGCTCGTGCCGCCGCTCGCGGCGCCGCTGGTTCCACCGCCGCCGCTGGTACCGCCGCTGGACGCGCCGCCGTCACCGCCGCCGGCGGGGACGGTTCCGTCGAGCCCGAAGAATTTACCGGCGTAGTACGTCGAGCAAATCCCCGCGCTCAGGATGTACGAGCCCGCCGCGCCGCACTTGGCGCCGCCGGGGATCGCCGGATCGACCGGCTTGGCCGGCGCGACCATCGTGCCGTGCCCCTGGCCGGTGATCTCGTACGCCTCCACCACCGCCTTGCCGCTCGCATCCTTCCAGACCTTGTGCGGGAAGCCGTCGACCTGCTCGGTGACCGCCGGCGTCTGGCTCGCGCCGAGCACCGCCGTCCACTGCTTGACGAGCTCCCCCTCCGAATGGAAGTTGACGGTCCCGTCCGACGTCCCGTGCCAGATCGACACGCGCGGGCGCGGACCGGTGAACGTCGGCGACGCGCCGTGGACGAGATCCGCCCACGCTTGCGGGGTGCGCGTCAGGTACGCGTTCTGCCCGGAGCCGTAGTCGCCGAGGCACGCGCTCGCTTCGGAGGTCGTCTTGTTGACCGTCGCGCAGCCGTACGGAACGCCCGCCATGATCGCGCCGGCGGCGAAGACGTCGGGCCACGTCGCGAGCATCACCGACACCATCCCGCCGCCCGCCGAGAGGCCCGTGACGAAGACGCGCGTGGCGTCGACGGCGTGGTCCTTCTTCATCTGGTCGACCATCTCTTTGATCGACTCGTTCTCGCCGTGGCCCCGCGCGATTTCGGTGGTGTCCAGCGCCTCGCTCGACACCGGAAAATCGTTCGGTGCCGATTTCCAGCGGCCGCCCCAGTTGAAGCAGCCGAGCTGGTTGTTCTTGGAAGTGTTCTGCTGCGGGTAGACGACGTAGAACTTCCACTCGTCGGCGAGGTTGTTCCAGCCGGCGCCCACGTACGTGTCGGGCGTCTGCGTGCAGCCGTGCATGGCGACGACGAGCGGGCGCGGCGTGGTGGGCATGGCCGCCGGAACGTACTTGAGCATCGTGAGGTTGCCGGGGTTCGGGCCGAACGCGGTGACGCCGGTGAGGGCAGCGGCGGTCTCGCCGACGCGGAGCTCGCCCGTCGGTGCGTCCGCCGGGGTCCCGCAGGCGAGCGCGGCGAGGCAGAGCAACCCGGGCGCGACACGGGACGGGCGGCGGAGACAGAGCTTCATGGAGGGGCGACAACAGCACCGGGCGTGCCCGCGCGCGTACGGCCCATCACGCTCGAATTTCCGAGAAATCGGCCGCCGGTGCGACGCCGGTGTCGCGACGTGCGAGCCGCGCGCCGCGTCGCCGGCGACGCACGGCGCCTGCACCGGTGGGCTATCCTCTGGAGCGCGCGATGACCACCGACTCCAAGACACCCCCGCTCTCCCCTTTGCGCGAGCGCATCGACGACGTCGACGATCGCATCCTCGCGCTCCTCGCCGAGCGGGCAGACCTCGCCCGCACCGTGGCCGAGGCGAAGCGCGCCGCGAACGCACCGCACTTCCACGATCCGGAGCGCGAGCGGCGGGTGCTCGAGCGCGTCGCCGAGAAGGGCGCGGGCGGCTTCCCGCGCGACGCCATCCGCGTGGTCTTCCGCGAGGTGATGAGCGCGTGCCTCTCGCTCGAGGAGCCGATGCGCGTCGCCTTCCTCGGCCCCGAGGGGACGTTCACGCAGATGGCGGCGCATCGCCTCTTCGGCCTCGCCGCGCGCTACCAGGAGTCGGCGACGATCGACGGCGTCTTCGACGCGGTGCGGGCAGGCGCGTGCGCGGCCGGCGTCGTGCCGATCGAGAACTCCACCGAGGGCTCGGTCACCTTCACCGTCGACGCGCTCTTGGACGGGGACCTGGTCATCCGCCAGGAGATGGTCCTCGACGTGGCGCATTGCCTGCTGTCGCGGGCGGCGTCGCTCCCGTCGATCGAGCGCGTGTACTCGCACCCACAGGCGCTCGCGCAGTGCCGGACGTGGCTCGCAAAGAACCTGCCCGCCGCGCAGCTCGTGCAAACCGCGTCGACCGCCGCCGCGGCGCGCGAGGCCCACGGCGACGACCGAGCCGCAGCGATCGGTAGCGCGCTGGCCGGCGAGATCCACGGTCTCGTCACGCTCCGCGAGCGCGTCCAGGATCGCCCCGAGAACGCGACGCGCTTCGTCGTCCTCGGGAGCGAGGACGCGCCGCGCACGGGGCGCGACAAGACGACGATCGCGTTCAGCGTGAAGGACGGCCGCGGCGCGCTCCGGCAGGTGCTCTCGATCCTCGAGGACTCGGGCGTCAACCTCACGCGCATCGAGTCGCGCCCGACGCGCCAGCGCGCCTGGGACTACGTATTCCTCGCAGATCTCGAGGGCCACCGCGAGGACCCGCACGTCGCCGCCGCGCTGGCAGGCGTGCGCGCGCGGTGCCCGATGGTCAAGGTCCTCGGCAGCTACGCCCGGGCGTGAACGGTCGCGCTGACGTACGGGAGCGCATGACAATGCGCAAATCGCGGGTAGAGTTCGCCGACATGCGCGCCTCCACCCTCGCCGCCCTCGCTCTCCTCCTTTTCGCCTGCGGGAGCTCGAGCAGCTCGAGTGCCCCTACGGGTGACGCCGGAGGCGGCACCGACGCGACGGCGACGGGCCCCGACGCGGGCGGCGGAGGGGACGGCGCGGCGACCGGCGACGGCGCGGCGGCCGGCGATGGCGCGGCGACCGACGACGGGGGCATCGGCGGCAGCCGGCCTGTCGCCGTTCACGTCCCGCCCAGCTACGTGCAGGGCACCCCGATGCCGCTCGTCATCATGCTCCACGGCTACAGCGTCACGTCGAAGATCGAGGAGACTTACCTGAAGCTCACGCCGCTCGCCGACGCGCGCGGCTTCCTTTACGCCACGCCCGATGGCCTCATCGACTCGCAGGGAAACCAGTACTGGAACGCCACCGACGCGTGCTGCGCCTTCGGCAAGACGGTCGACGACTCGACGTACCTGAGCACGGTCATCAAGCAGATCCAGGCGCGCTACACCGTCGACCCCAAGCGCGTCTTCTTCGTCGGACACTCGAACGGCGGGTTCATGTCGCACCGTATGGCATGCGATCACGCCGACCAGGTCGCGGCGATCGCGAGCCTCGCCGGGGCGATGAACCTCGACGTCAGCAAGTGCGCGCCCAAGCAGCCCGTGAGCATCCTCGAGATCCACGGAACCGCCGACACCACCATCGACTACAACGGCGGGGCGAACGCCGGCTTCTCCTACCCGGGTGCGATCACGACCGTGAACGACTGGGTGACGCTCGACGGGTGCTCGGCCACCGCCGATACGTCGTCGCCGCCCGTCGACTTCGAGGTGACGCTCGCCGGCGCCGAGACGACCGTGACGAAATACGCGGCCGGCTGCAAGCCGGGAGGCCACGCCGAGCTCTGGACGATTACCGGCGGCGGGCACATCCCGAGCTTCTCGCCGACGTTCGCGCCGGCGGTGATCGACTTCCTCTTCGCCCACCCCAAGCCGTAGCTCGGCACTCGCGCGTCTCAGAGGCAGGGACCGGAGCCCATCGACGAGCCCGCATCGACGGCTGCGGCGGCGTCGACCGCGCCGACGGCCGCGTCGTACACGACGACGGGGCTCCCCGAATCCTGGATGCCCGCGTCCTGGGCGACCGGCCCCGCGTCCCCGGCGAAGTTGAGCAGATCGCCGAGCGTGCCGTTGAACTCGTCGAGGTCCCCTTTGCCGGTGATGCCCTTGGTCGTGCCGGTGTCGGTCGACTGCCAGAAGAGCCACTTGGACCATCCGGTCGGCATCGCCGGGCAGGTGACGCCGTAGTTGGCGACCCAGAGCGGGTAGCCGGCGAACGCCGGCGACGTGACGGGCCACGTCCCCAGGCTCGTGTAGACGATCGGCTTTCGGCCGGTCGCCTTCTCGACGACGGCGAGCCAGGTCTTCAGCTTGGTCTCGACGACGGCGGCCGTTTGCCCGTCCGCCGTCTCGACGTCGGCGACGACCGGTAAGTCTCCGTCGACGAGGCCGCCCGCGGCAGTGAGCGCGGAGAGGACGAGGTTGGCCTGCGCCGTGGGATCCTCGCCAGCCCGGAAGTACTGGTACGCGCCGCGCACGATGCCGGCGGCCTTGATGGCGGGCCAGTTCGCGGCGAAGCGACCGTCGGGGTGGGTCGTGCCATCGCTGATGCGCGCGAACGCGAACGCGATGCCGGCACCTTTGACCGTAGGCCAGTCGACGACGCCGTCGTAGGTCGAGACGTCGACCCCCTTCACCACCGCCGGCCCCGGGCACACCGGGGCTGTGACCTCCAGCGCGGATCCGCTCTGTCCGCACGCGTTCGTCGGCTTCGAGCCGCACGCGGACGACACCGCAACCGCCGCCGCCAGCGCTGCGAGGCCGGCGGCGCAAAGCAGCGGCGGCGTGTGGCGAAGGACCATCCCTGATGGTTGCACGAATTTCACTCGGACGGAGCTCGAGCGCAAACGCTTGAGGGCTTGGGCGCCGAGTCCACATGCCGCATACTGGAAGCGATGCACGTTCGCGCGGAGGTTGGCCCCACCGACAAGACATTCGGGTCGGGGTTGCTGCTGGAGATCCTCGTGGGCCTTCGCGCCGTCCCTCCCGGACAGCTCGTCGGGCTCACGTGCACCGCGCCGGTCGCCGACGAGCTCGAGAAGTGGTCGCGCCTCACGGGCAACGCGATCGTGCATGTCGAGGCTGTTCCGACGGGCGCGAACGGCGGCGCGACCCGCTTCGTGCTCCGAAACGGCGCGGCGCCCTCCATGGGTGACGACGAGCGCCCGGTCGGCTCGCGCCTGTGGCTCTACACGAACTTCGACTGCAACCTCTCCTGCGACTACTGCTGCGTGCGCTCGTCACCGGACGCGCCGCGACGCGCCCTGGGCCTCGAGGCCGTGCGCCGCATCGCGAACGAGGCCCCTGCCGCCGGCGTGCGCGAGATCTTCGTGACGGGCGGCGAGCCGATGCTCCTGCCGGACCTCGCGGACATCCTCTCCGCGTGCGCCGTGGCGGCCCCGACGACGCTCCTCACCAACGGCATGCTCCTCAAGGGGACAGCGCTCGATGCCATGCGCGCGCTCCCCCGCGATCGCGTCGTCTTGCAGATCAGCCTCGACAGCGCGACGCCGCCGCTCCACGAGCTGCACCGCGGCGCCGGCACGTGGCAGCGCGCGTGGCGCGGCGTCCAGACCGCCAGGGAAGCCGGCTTCCGCGTGCGCCTCGCTGCCACGGTGGCGACGGACGAGGATGAAGCCACGTTCCACGAGTTCCTCGAGCGCGAGCACGTCGCGCCGGCGGATCGCGTCGTCCGCCGCGTGGCGCTCCGCGGCGTGGCCGACGACGGCGTGGCCCTCGCTCGCGCGGATCTCGTCCCCGAGGTCACGATCACCGCGCGCGGCGTATACTGGCATCCCGTCGGCGCCGACGACGACGACTTCCTCGTGACGCGTGACGTCTTCCCGCTGGACAAGGCGGTCGAGGCGGTTCGCGACGCGCTCCGCCACGAGCGTGCGGACCAGGACACGATGGCGAGCATCTTCCACTGCGCGTGAGGGAGCACGCTGCCCCCCTGGGCGCGACGGCGGGGCCCGCTCAGCGTACGATTTTCACGTTGAAGTCCGGCGTGCCGAGCGCGCCCCACAAGCGCAGCCACAGCATCAGGTAAGACTCGGTGCCGCGCGACGTCGTGATGTCGCCGAGATCGATCACGTTCTTCCACCCGAAGCCGCGGAGAATCTCCACCACCTTGCCCTTGGCGCCGGCGTCGTTGCCGCTGACGAAGGTGTCGTGATCGCCGCCGTTCACGCGCGCCGGGTCCACCATGACGTTGCAGTTGATGGTGTTCAGCGCCTTCACCACCTTCGTCTCCGGCAGCTCGCGCTGGAGCTGCTCCCCGAGCGAGTCACTGCTGCCGGTGAACAGCGTCGGCGGCATCCCTTTCGAAAAATCGAGCGGGTTCGAAACGTCGACGAGGACCTTGCCCTTCAGATTGGCGCTGCCCGCCCCGCGCACGACCTCGAGCGAGGCCGCCCCTTGCGTGCAGTTCCACGCGATCTCACCGAACGCCGCGGCGTCGGCGAACGTGCCGTGCGAGGCCTTGGGCCCCGCCGCCGTCGCCCACGCCGCCGCCTTTTCGTTGTCGGCCGTCCGCGAGCCCAGCCTGACCTCGTGGCCGAGGGCGATGAGCTTGCTGCCAATCGTGCTGCCGACCATGCCCGTTCCGAGAATTCCGATCTTCATGTGAGACCTCCGTATCTTGTGGGTCGTGGCCAACGATAGCGACGGCGTCCTGGGTTGACACGTCCCTGTAGACGAAGGGTCGTCGCGGATGACGACGGGGCGTCGTCGCGGGCACGCGTGGTCCGCGCGCCAGGCGGGGTTTTCTCGGGCGCTCGGAGTGGCGAGTCCCTTGCAATGCGTTCCGGCATGATGAATGTGCGCACGCGTGCTGTCGGGGCGATCGTCGTGATGGTTCTGGAGGCTTGCTCGTCGGGCGGAGGCGGCGGCGGCGGCGGGAGCGGTTCCAGCTCTTCGGGCGCGACGACCCCCGGACCCAGCGGCAGCGACTGCAGCGCGGTGGGGACCTGGCACAGCCACTTTCAGTGGAACGGGCGGACCCCGGGGGACCTGGCGCTGGTCGTGTCTGCCGGCAACAGCGTGCAGATCCCGAGCGCGCCCGGCGTCAGCGCCGCGACCGGGACCGCCTCGGTGAGCGGCAAGGAGATCTCGTGGAAGATGTCCGACGGCTCGACGATGACGGGGACCGCCGACGCGACGTGCTCCGTCATCACCGACGGCACCATGAAGAGCGCCTCAGGTACGGTCGGGCAGTTCACCGCGCGCAAGAACGCATGCGACTTCGACGGCACCTGGGACGTCGCCTTCCAGTGGAGCGGACGGACGCCCGGCGCGCTCTCGATCGTCGTCGCGCCCGATCAATCGGCCGAAATCCCTTCGGGACCCGGCGTATCGGCGGCCACCGGAACGACGGCGATCGACGGCTTCAACGTCACGTGGTCGATGTCCGACGGCGCAACGATGACCGGCGCCGCCGACGCGAACTGTCAGGTGATTTCGAGCGGTACGATGCGGAGCAAGGCGGGGACCACCGGCGTCTTCAAGGCGCAGAAGTGAGCGACGCGCGGCGGCGGCCGACGTGACCGTTCCTCAGACGCGCTTGAAATGCCCCTGCGCTTCGCACGCCGCGTCGAGCGACGCGTAGCCGTCGAGCGCCGCGGGGAGCCACTCCTTCAGGCCCTCGGCCTCGAGGACCGGGCGGTGCGCGGCGTTTTCCCACTTCATGCCGTACAGCGCCGCCGCGAAGCTTGCCTGCTTCGCCTTGTCGAAGCCCGGACGCGCCGTGAACATGCAGTGCGAGTAGCCCGGCGACGTCCACACCTCGGCGACCGCGCCCTCCGGCGCGAGCTTCTTGTCGCGCACGCCGGACCAGAACGGGCTGCCGACCGCGCCCGCGTCGGCGCGGCCGTCGAGGATGGCCTTGAGGACATCGACCTCGCTCGTGCCGGTGTCGCCGTGCTTGCCGACGTCGGTGTTGAAGCGGAGCGTCTTGTAGTCCTTGCCCTCGACGAGCCCCTCCTTGGCGAGGAAGTGCACCGGGAGGATCGCGGCGTGTCCGCTGTCCTTGCTGCCGATCGCCAGCGTCTTTCCGCGCAGATCGGCGAGGGTCTTCACCGCGCCGCCCGCGGGCGCGAGGATCTTCGTCTGCCATCCGAGATCGGTGTCGCGCATCGCGATGGGCGTGCAGCGCCCGCCGCTCCAGCGCATCGACTGGAGGTAGGCGAGGTTGGTGTTCCAGCCGATGTCGATGCGCGGCGCGGCCGCGCCGTCGGACAGGAGCGACTCGACCTGTGCCTCGTAGCTCAGGAAGAGGAGCACCTCAACCGGGAGCTTGGCCTCCTCCTGGAAATAGCGGCGCATGCCCTCCCAGATCGTGACGACCTTCGGATCGTACGCGACGGCTCCGAGCCAGATCGTGTCGCTCATGTTGGTGTGCCTTTCGCGAGCTCGAGGAGCTCGGACCTTCAGAAGAGGGGGATGCCGAGGAGCGCCTTGCCGATGAACTCGCGCAGCACGTCGCTGGTGGGCGCCATGACCGCGCACGCGTGCGCGTCGCGGAAGAGGCGCTCGATGCCCACGTGCTTGGAGAACGCCGCGCCGCCGCACGCCTGCATGGCGTCGGAGGTGACCTTCATCGCCGTGTCGCCCGCGGCGCACTTCGACTCGAGGACGCGGAGCATCGTCAGGTCGCCGGGCTGCTCGAGGTGCCCGAGCACGTCGCCGAGGCGCGCGCCGAGGCCGTCGGTGTCGATCTGCATCTGCGCGAGTCGCGCGCGGAGCGTCGGGAGGGCCTCGCCCAGCGACACGCCGAGGTGCTCGAAGCGCGCGCTCTTGAGGTGCCCGACCGTCGCCGCGACGGCGCCGCGGCAGATCCCGAGCGAGATCGCCGTCTGCCCGGCGTTGAAGAGCGGGAGCACCACCTCGAGCATCACCTTGAAGCCCGCGCCTTCGTCGCTGACGCGGTCGGCGTCCAGGACCTGGACTGCCTCGAGCGCCATCGGGCCCGAGTCGTTCGCGCGCATGCCGAGCGCGTTCCAGGCGCCGGCCTTCATGAGCCCGTTGGTGCCGCTGCGAACCATGTAGATGGTGGAGTCGGTGGGGCCTTTTCCGTCGGCCGAGAGCGTTGAGACCATGAAGCTCTGGGCGTGGTTGGCGCTCGTGACCCACGATTTCTTCGCGTCGAGGCGCACGCCGCCCGGCGTCTTGGTCGCCTTGGAGACCGGCGCCCAGAAGTGGCTGCGCGAGCCCGCCTCGCTGAAGGCGAGCGTCGTGAGGTGCTTGCCCGCGGCGATCTCCTTGAGCGCCGCCGCCGCGCCCGTCGACTTCGACGCCGCGAGGACCGCCGTGCCGGCCGAGTGCATGAGGAAGACCATGGCCGCGGAGGGATCGACCTCGGCGAACGTCGCGATGGTGTCGCAGACCGCGCGCGGGCCGAGCCCGGCGCCGCCCTTGTCCTTGGGAACCAGGAGGCCGAGGAGGCCGGCCTCACCCCACGCCGTGACGGCCTCGGTCGAGAAGCGTGCTTCGACGTCGTTCTTCGACGCCGACGTGGCGAGCACCTTCGTGGCAATGTCCTTGGCGCGGGTGGCGACGGTCGAAAGATCCATGGTGCAACCTCCGCACTTTGCATACCCGGGGAGGCGCCGGAAGAAAAGCCACAGCTTCGTGACCTCCGCGGGGACGCCCTACGGTCCTGCTGGGCGCATCGAGCGATTGTTCTTCAGCGCCTCGCGCTTCGACAGCCCGCTGAGCTCCGGGTGCGTCTTCACGTACCGCGCGACCTCGCGGGGATCGGTCCACGCGTAGCTGCGCAGCGCCCAGCCGATCGCCTTACGCAGGAAGAACTCGTTGGAGTCGACCGACGGCGCGATGCAGGCGTAGAGGAGGTCCAGATCGGTCGTCGCCTTCTTCTTGACCTGACAGAGGATGGCGCTGCGACGCTTCCACATGTCGGGGGCTTTGCTCCACGCCAGCATCGCGCGCTTCATCGCGCGCGGCTCGCGCCCGAGGAGGTCGCCCAGGCGGTTCGTGGCCAGCGTGTCGACCACGTCCCACCAGCGCGCGGTCGTGATCATCTCCTCGTACATCGGGAGCGCGTCCATCGTCTGCCAGGGCCGGGCGCGGCGATCGGCGCAGATCTCGGCGGCCGCGTACCACTCTTCGCGAAAGCGCGCGCCGCGGAAGACGCCGAGCACGAGCGTGCGCCACGCGACCGCGTCCTCGAGCGGTATCCGGTGGAGGATGTCCTTGCAGATCGCACGGAACGGCTTCGCCGGGACCCCGTGGAATGCCATCGTGGTCTTCATGTACGCCTGCGCGCCGGCGGCCCGTTCGGCGTCGCCCGCAGCAGCGAGCGCGCGACGAAGCTCCCGGAGCACCGCGTGCGGGGTCACGTCACCGTCCGACGGACAGCGAACCTCGGGTCTCTCCACGCGCCCGTGTCGAGCACGTCGGCGAGCTCGTGCGCGGCGCGCCACGCGTCTTCGTGGCGCAGAAAGAGCGGCGAAAATCCGAAGCGCGCGAAATGCGGCGGGCGAAAGTCGCCGACTGTGCCGCGCGCGATCAGCGCCTGCACGACCTCGTAGGCCGCGTCGACCTGCACGGACACGTGGCTGCCGCGCCGGGCGGGATCCGTCGGTCCCGCGACGGAGATCGCGTGGCGCTTCGACAGCTCGGCGATGCCGTCGATGAAGATCGCGCACAGGCGCTCGGATTTGCGCCGCGCCTCCCCCCAGTCGACATCGGCTACCGCGTCGAGCGCCGCGTCGAGCGCGACCATCGAGAGGACCGGCTGCGTCCCGCACAAGAAGCGCGAGATTCCTGGGGCAGGCTCGTAGTCGCCGGCCATCGCGAACGGCTCGGCGTGACCCCACCACCCCGCGAGCGGCTGCGTGAGCTCGCCGACGATCGCGGGGCTCACGTAGACGAAGCCCGGCGCACCAGGGCCGCCGCTCAGATATTTGTACGTGCAGCCGACGGCCGCGTCGACGCCCCACGCCGCGAGCTCCAGGTCCATCACGCCCGTGGAGTGAGCGAGGTCCCAGATGACGCGCGCGCCGGCCGCGTGGATCTTGCGCGTGACGGCGGCGACGTCCCAGCGAAACGCCGACGCGTAGTCGACGTGACCCAGAACGACGAGCCCCACGCGTGCGTCGGCGAGGGCGTCGTCGAGGTCCTCCGGTGCGCGCAAATCGGCGACATTTCGTGCCCCGGCGGCGGCGTGCACGACGTAGCGATCGCTCGGAAACGCGCCCGTCTCCACGAGGACGCGCGGGCGCTCGGGCCAGCGCGCGCGCATCGCGGAGACGAGCTTGAAGAGGTTCAGCGAGATCGTGTCGGTGACGGCGACGGCGGTGGCCGCTGCGCCGAGGACGCGCGCCATCTTCGCGCCGAGCGTCCGCGGCAACTCGAACCAGCCGGCGGCTCCCCACGAGCGCACGAGCCCTTCACCCCACGCGCCGGTCGCCGCGGCGGCGAGGCGTGCCGGCGCCGCAGCCGGCAGCGGACCCAAGCTGTTGGACGCCAGGTAGACGCCGCGCTCGGGCACGACGAACCGCGCGCGCACGTCGCGGAGAGGATCCTCGTCGTCGAGGCGTCGGCACGCGTCGCGATCAAACGGCATCGGCCCCTCGAGACTTCGGCAGGGTGATCTCCAGGATCTCCAGATCGGCCGAGCGACCCGCCAGCGTGAACGCAGCGCCCGCGGGGATGACGAAGGCGTCGCCGGCCGCGACGCCAGCGGACGCCTGCCCGTCACACGCCAGCGTCGCCGCGCCCGCCAGCACGAAGTCGAACAGCAGCTCGCCGTCGTGCGTTCGGCGCGCGTTACCTGCGGCGTCGACGGCCTTGAGGACACGTGCGTCTGCGAGCCCGCGCGTCGCTTTTGCGATGCCGAGGTCGCGGGCGACGAAGCCCGTTACGTCGCTCGGCACCCACGTCGCCTTCGCTTGCTCGTGGCGCGTGAACGTCTGCCCGGCGAAGACCCGAGACGGGTCGTGCTTCGCGGTCGGGAGCGCGAGCGCGGCGTCGGTGAACGTCTCGTGGACCGCGGGGCAGCCGATCTCGACGACCTCGGTGCCTGGCCCGCACTCGAGGACCCGATGGCGGATCTCGGGTGGCTGGAGCACGCATTCGCCGGCATGCATGACGAACGCCTGCCCCTGATCTTCGTAGAGCAGGCGCGTCCAGCCGCGGTAGCAGAAGATCATCTGGAAGCGAACGCGGTGGTAGTGGACGTAGTCGGCGATCTCGCCACCGTCGCCGACGCGAATGTGCGATGCGACGAAGCGGCCGCCTTGGCGATCGGGGATGAGATCGCGGTAGCGCATGCCGGCGCGGCCGACCGCCCACGCCGCGTCGTCGCCGAGCTTGGTGAGCACGTAGCTCGCCGCGAGCGGCGGCACGACCACGGCGGGAACCCGCGGACGCACGTCGACGCGTGTTCCGTTCGGCGCCACGAGCAGCTCCGCGCGCGCGTCGTCGCGGTACAAGATCACGTGGCCCGGAGCGCCGCTGGGGGCGGCGGCGTCGAGGCGGAGCCGCAGGCCGAACCCCGAGACGATCGCGACCGCCGGCGCATCGGCGGGGAACGTCGACTCCAGCGCGAAGCCCAGGTCCTCGAAGAAGGCGAGCGAGGCGTGAAGATCGCCCGCGGGCAAGACGATCTCGGCGCGCGCAGCAGCAGGGGGAAGGCGATGAGGATCCTTCACGGGGGGTCTACTATAGCCCGGTGCCCCGCCGTGCCCACGTCCACGCCCGCGAGACGGTCTCGCTGAACGAGGACGGCGCGCTCCGGATCGTCGCCGTCGCCGACACGCATGGCCGCCCGCACCCCGACCTCGACGCGCGCATCGCCGCGCTCGCGCCGCACCGCATCCTGCACGCGGGTGACATCGGCGACCTGGCCGTGCTGGACGCACTCCGCAAGCACGCGCCCGTCATCGTGGTGCGCGGCAACATCGACGAACGCGCGCCCGATCTGCCGGACATCGTCACGGTGGATGTGCGCGACGGCGACCAATCGCTCCTCAAGATCCTGATGCTCCACATCGCGGTGTACGGCCCGAAGCTGCGGGCCGACGCGGCGCGCCTCGCGAAGTCCGAGGACGTCTCGCTCGTCGTGTGCGGGCACTCCCACGTGCCCTTCGCGGCGCACGAGCGCGGGGTGACCGTCTTCAACCCGGGCTCGGTGGGGCCGCGCCGCTTCCACCTGCCGATCGTGCTGGGCGTGATCGACCTCGCGCGTGAGGGCACGTCGGTCCGGCACGTGGACTGCGAGACCGGGCTCGCGTGGAGCCCGCGTTCGGCCGCTCGCGGGGGTTGACGATTACAGTCTTGGTGTTGCGTCACACCACGAAGTCGAGCATCTGCACCCGCGTCGTGTAGTCGTCGAGCTTCGCGCGGAAGTCGTCGACGAGGGCGTCCAGCTTCACGACGACGCCGTCGTTGGCCTCGCGGAGGACCTCTCCGCTCACGACGATCTCACCGGTCGGCATGAGCATGACCCCGGACCAGAAGCCCGGCTCGCCGGCGAGCTCCTGGGCGGTGCCGGCGAGCTTCATGTGCCCGTGGCTGACCTCGAGCACCGGCACGACGCGCCCGCTGTCGAGGCGGACGTGGGCGGGATAGCTCGCCGGCGGCGAGACGCGGTAGTTCGCGCGGCGGTTCTTCTCGATGAGCGTGTCGAGCGTCTCGAAGAGCCCCTTGGACATCTCGGTCTCGGGGCTGGCGAGGACGACCTCGCGCAGCTGCTTCATCGCCTTCTGCGTGCGGATGATGTTCGCGCGCATGTCGGACATGAGGCCGCGATCACGGCGGACCTTGTCGCCCACCACCGAGAGCAAGTTCCTGTAGAAGGCGAGGCCGACGTCGGCGTGCGCGTCGAAGAAGCCGAGGAGATCCCGCACGGGCATCGAGAGGACCTCGATGTCGGTCGTGGCAGTCGCCGTCGTGTTCCGCGGGATGCCGGTCAGCGCGCCGAGCTCGCCGAGGGGCGCGAGCGCGTGGAGCTGGAAGCGGGCGGTCCCCTCCTCTTCTAGCGTCACCTCCCCGCGGGCCAGGAGCTCGAAGCGCGTGGCGACGTCCCCCTCCTTGAAGAGCACCGTGCCCGCGGCGTGCGGGGTGGGGTGGAAGGCGGCGAGGACCTGAGCGAGGCGAGCCTCGGGGATCCCATGAAACAGCGGCAGAGCAGAAAGAGCAGACAGATCGCGAACGTTCGTCACGGCGAGTTTCTCCGTTCCCGCGGGACATCCGCGCGGCGGCACCATACGTCAGCCAACGAGGCTGCGCACGAACGACGTGAGGCGCTCGCCCGACTGGGCCTGCGCGCGTAGCGTGGAGGCCATGGACACGCCGATCGTTGGCGGGTGCCTTTGCGGCGCCGTTCGCTTTGCCGCCCAGACCCCCACCCTCTTTTGCTGCCACTGCCATTGCGCGTGGTGCCGTCGCGCGCATGGCGCTGCGTTCGTCACCTGGTTCGGCCTGAAGGACACGGCGTTCTCGCTCACGAGCGGCGAAGGCGCGCTGCGGTGGTTCCGCTCGTCCAAAGCCAGCGAGCGGGGCTTCTGCGGGACGTGCGGCACGACGCTCTTCTTCCGCTCGACCCTCGCGCCCGGCGAGATGCACGTCGCGCTCGCGTGCGCGGACGGGCCGATCGACCGCGCTCCGTCGCTGCACGTTTTCTACGACGCGCGCGTCCCGTGGCTCGCGATGCACGACGATCTCCCGCACTTCGACCGCGAGAGCGAAGGCCTGCGCAAGTACCAGGCCGTCGCGCGCACGCCCGGTCGCCCGTAGACACCACGAGGGCGGTTCACTCCGCCCTCGGTGGCAGGCCTACTTGCTCTTCTTGACGCCCGCGGCGGCGTTCGAGTTGCTCTTGGCCTTCGCGTTCGCGGCGGCCGCCTTCTGGTTCTTGTCGGCCGTATCTTGTTTCTTGGACCGGTCTTTGGCTTTCGGGGACTTGTCGCCCATGGAGCTCACCGCCTGTGGTTCGGGTTTCGAGATCGCAGTTCCACCCCGCACCCTAGGCTCATTGCGCGACGACCCTCGCTATTTCGCGACGAAGAGCGCGCGAAGCGAGGTCCGGCGAGCCGCGGAGGGGTGTGCCTCGAGCTCGAGACGTGCCAGCCGACCTTCGACGGGCCCCAGGGTCCAGCAGTCGTCGGCGGGCAAGTCCTCGATCGGCTCACCGGCGTCGTTGAGCGGACAGATGTCGCGGAGCTCGACGGGTGTGCCTTGCTGCTCCTCGAGCCATCGCAGCGGGAGGCCCTGCGTCCGGCAGACGTACGGGCGCTCCGCATAGATACGGCAAGCGCCCGCCGCGTCGAGGAAGGCGCAGGCCCCGACCGGGTGCGGCGCTCCCTCCTGCAGGAGCGAGCCGTGGCGCTGGCGAATGTGCTCGGCCTCCACGTCGAAGACGGTCAGATCGTCGACGCAGCAGGCGCTGCAGCCCTTTCGGCACACGGTGCGCGCGGCATGAAGGACGTGGAGGCGGCGCGCGACGAGGTCCACGTCGGCATGGAGCGAAGTGATGTCGTCGGCCAAGCGCGGAGTCTACATCCTCCCGCGGCGACGGTGAGGGCGCGCCGAGAGAACAATTTGTTCATCGTGGTGCTGAACAACTTGTTCCGCCGGGCGCCGAGGCCTGAGCAGATTGTGCAGTCGCGTGTGGCCAGCGCGGCTGCTGCGCCCAGATCGTCGGTGGCACGAGGGCTGCTATGGAGCGCTCGCCGACGCGGGACGGCTCGTCGCTTCCGCGGTTCGCTCTTCAACCCGTTCGAAAGGATTACCTCAAATGAAGCATCTTCTGCTCGCCGTGACGCTCGCTCTCGTCGCCGCCGGGTGTGCTGCGGAAACGGGTCCCGAGCCCGAGAAGGGTCCTGAGCCAACGCAGGAGCCGCAACCGGCGGGTACGGCCGCCACGGACTCCACCGGACACGTGTCTCCGCTCGCGAGGCCCAAATGCACCGACAACCCCAACGGGACGACGACGTGCTGCACGAGGACATCGTGCGTGACGTTCTGAACGCATCCTGCCGTCGATGTTGATCCATCGTCGTTCCCCCCGCAGGGCAGGGAGCGGCGGGGTCCCTATTTCGCCCGGACCTCCGGCGCACCGGCGGCGTACGAGCGCGCGAAGGCGAGCGCCATCGCGTGGATCTCCTCGATCGGCTCCTTCACTCGGACCGGCGTGCCCAGCTTGGTCGCCGGCGGGAACCCCTGCGTATACTGGGCGTCGCCCTCGAACGTGGTGAACATCGTGTGGGTGGCACGTTCGACCTGGACGACCGCGACGGTCGGTGCCCCTGGAGGCCCCGCGTAAGGAGCGGCGGCCGACGGCAGTTCGGCGAAGCGCAGCGCCCGCGAGAAACCGGGCACCGTCACCTGGGTCGCGCCGGCGATCGACGCGAGCAGCTCCCCGCCCTGGTTCGGGATGAGCTCGTCGGAGAACGCCTGGAGAAAGAGCACCGACTTGGGCTTGCCCGACGGGAAGCGCGCGATGTGCGGCGCGAACGCCGCGGGCTCGCCGGGCTCGAGGATCGCCTGCATCAGCGAGACGGCGCGCTGCGCTTCGGCGGGCAGCCCGACCGGATCGGAAAAATCGAGCGTCGCGTCGATGGTGGGGCGCACGAACAAGCCGAGGGCGGGCTGGAAGAAGGGCGAGTCGGGGAAGATCGGCAGGAAGACCCCCGCGCCGCCGACGCTCAGCACCGCGGCCCCGAGATCCGGGGAGACCGCCAGCACCGACGCGCCGAGGACCGAGCCGAAGGACTCGCTCGTGTAGACGAGGTGCGACGCGTCGAGCGTCACTCCGGCAGCGAACGGGGACGTGTCGCCGTGGACGAGCAGCCGCACGAGCTCGGTCACCTCGAACACGGCCTGGCGCAGGCTGTCGCGCACGTAGCGGCCGTCGAGCGGGCCGATGCCGTGCGCTGCGTCACCGGCGAAGTCGAAGAAGAGGAACGACGCCCCCAGCTCGTCGAGATCGGCGAGCCCGTCGGGGCCGGGGGCGCCGGAGAAGTTGTGCACGCGATCCTTCGCGCCGGGCTGACGGCTGCCGTGCCACAGGGCGTCTATCCCGATCGTCGCGTACCCCGCGCGCGCGTAGTCGTTGGCGACCGCGGCGACCTGCCAGCGGCCGGCGTTGAGGCCGTGCTGGTAGACGAGCACGGGGACTTTGCCCGCCCCACCGCGCGGAAGGGTGAGGAAAAACGGGATGGTCGTCGTGGACTTCGCGACGGGCGCGCCGGCTCCGTCGAGCGGGATGCGGCCGAGGACGTCCTTCGGCGCGTCGAGGTAGTACGGCGCATCGAACGTCCCGGTGACCACGGCACCGATGGCGTCGTGGACGATCCCTTTTGGATCACCCTGCCCCGGCCTGGTCGTCGCGGGCGCGCCGAACAGATCGTCGAGCTCCGGCTGCGTCGCGAGGGTGCGCGTCACGACGACGCGCGGAGGCGGGAGCGCGTCGGCCTGCCCGCGCATCGCGAACAGCACCCGCGACGGCTGCCCGACGGTGAACACCGTCGCCGCGCCTACCTTCGCCGGATGGGCCTGCAGGTACGCGGCGAGCGGAGCATACGCGGCGGCGTGCGGGCCTTCGCCACGGAGCGCGCGGCCCATCTCGGCGGACGGGACGACGCGCGCGTCGCCCACGAAGCAGCCATAGATGTGCTGCTCGCGCAGGACCGCCGACGAAGGCGCCAGCGCCACGAGCTCGCGTGTGGCCTCGCGGTAGAAGAGGGCGAGCTGCGTCGGTGACGCCGCCCCGTCCGTGAGATCCACGAGCGTCGCCGCGTCGTCCTGCGGGCCGTTGCGGAGCGCGCCGCCACCGAGCGGGAAGAAGATCGACGTCCGGACCGGCGCCCCGTCGAGCTCGGACAGAGACGCGGCCATCGCGGCGAGGGCGTCGTCCTTGCCCTCGAACGGGATCGACTCCACCCGGAGATGCCCGCCCTCCCGGAGGACGTCGCTCGGCCACGGACTGTCCGCGAAGGAGCCGCCCAGGCCCGCCACGGCGCGAGGATCGTCGGCGCGGGACGCGGCGCAGGCGACGAGCGCCATCGCGAGGACGGCCATGGTGCATGCGCGAGCGTTCATTGGTTCTTCTTCCCCGGCGGCGAATTCATGGTACATCAAAACATATCTGTTTTGATGAAACGCGCAACCCGAGCCACGACGAACGGTCCCGGCACCTACGATCGCTCGCAGACGCCGAGGGCGCGGCGCGCGTCGCAGCGACTCGTGCTCTTGCGGGCGGCCGTGGACGTCTTCGCGACCAAGGGCTACGCGGGCGCGTCCGTCGAGGCGATCATCGAGGCGGCAGGGATGAGCCGGCGGACGTTTTACGAGCACTTCGACGGGCTGGAGGGCGCCCTGAAGGAGGTTCATGCCCGCTCGGCGAAGATCGCTCTCGGCGCCGTGGCGGGCGCGATGGCGGCTGAAGACGCCCCGCTCGCGCGCATCGAGGCGGGCATCGGCGCATTCCTCGCGCTCGCGGGGCAAAACGGCGGCCTCGCGCGCGTGCTCTTTCGCGAGGTGCGCGCGGCGGGCCCGCAGTACGAGCGGCGACGCGAAGAGCTGCTCCTCGAGTTCGCGGCGATGCTCCGCGGCGCCCTCACCGCCGCGTTTCTCGAGGGCGCCCTCGCCCGGACGCCGGACGAGCTCGCGGCCTACGCCGTGACGGCGTCGGTCGAAGCGGTCGCCCTCCGCTACGTGGAGCGCAGCGAGGAGGCTCGCATTCAGGAGGCGCTGCCCACGCTGATGCGGGTGGTGACCGGCGCCTTCGCTTGAGCCTTTAGCGCTCCCTCGAGGCGACGGCCCGCTGGCTGTCTTTTCACACACGAAGCGGCAGCTATTTCGGGCAAGATGCCGGGCGATGAAGCCCCTCCACACGCCCACGTGGCTCCTCGCTCTCGCGCTCGCCGCCGCCGCTGCGTGCGGGGCCCCCGCGCCTCCGCCCTTGCTCCCGCCGCCCACGACGGCTCCGAGCGGGCTGGCGGCGCCGGGCGCGTCCGCGCCGCAGAGCGCGTCCGCGCCGTCCGCGCACTCTTCTGCGGCGAAGCCTGCGGGGTCGGCGCCGCCCGTCGCGCTGCCGGCGCCAGGCAGGATGCTCCCCGTCACGCGCACGGAGTTCGCCGACAGGATCAAGGCGCTCGGGCTCGACGTCCGGAACCTCCCGCGCCTCGCGGACATGGACCCGACCAAGCGCCGGCTGGTGATGGACTACGTGAGTGAGGCGACCGGTGCAGACTGCACGGATTGCCACGCGAGCGAGGAGGACCTGAAGGCCATGACCCCGCGCAAGATGGTGGCCCAGCACATGTGGGACGACTGGACCCGCGGCTTCACCACCGCCGACGGCGGGCCCGTCTTCTGCGACTCGTGTCACCACGGCTCGCTGACGGTGCTCGATCGCCGCGACACGAAGAAGATCGCCGACTGGATGAAGGCCAACCTCGTCGCCAAGATCGCGCGCAAGGACAGGAAGAAGGTCGTGTGCGAGCAGTGCCACGGCGATCCGTTCGACTCGAACTTCCTCGACAAGTGGCGAAGCCCGCGCCCGTGAGGGTGGGGAGCGTCGTCGGTTGGCTCGGCGTCCTCGGCGGGTGCACCGGCGGGGCAGGCGCGGGCGCTCTCGCCGACGCGGGCGATGCGTCGGGCGCGGACGCTACGGAGGACGGCGCGAACGGCGACGGCGGCGGCGACGGCGGCAGCGGCGCGTGCCCGAGCGCGGTGCCGGTGGCCGGGGCGGGTTGCGACGCCCCCGGGCTGTGGTGCGAGTACGGCGGCGGCGCGCACGGTCGCTGCTCCACGCGCGCGGCCTGCGCGAAGAAGAGCGGGAACGGAGGCGGAGGCGCGGTCGAATGGTCGGTGTTCGGGCCCGACCTGCCCTGCGCGAACATCGCGGCGTGCCCGGGTGACTTCGCCGGCTCGGGCGCGGGATGTCCGGTGCTGTACGGCGTCTGCGACTACGACGCGGGGCGGTGCGCATGCGCCGAGTGCGCGGACGGCGACGGAGGCAGGCCGTGGCAATGGCAATGCCGCGCGTGGGGTGACGTCACCGCGCTCCTCGTCGACGCCGGTCTCGCGAGCACGCCGGGCGCGTGCCCGCCCGATCGCCCGCGCCTCGGCACCGACTGCGTCGATGAAGGGGTCGTGTGCGGCTACGACGCGTGCTACGGCGTGTCGCTCGGGCCGTACCAAGCGTGCGTCAACGGGCGCTGGGCCGCGGGGCCCCAGACCGATCTCTGCAATCCGCCTTCTTGCCGCTAAAGAGTCGGGTAAAGAGGCTCGAAGTCATGACCGACACGCTGGAGCGCACATCGAATCGAGCCGACCTCGTCGCGTCTTTCCGGCGCGTGCGCGGCGCCACGGAGCGGCTCGCAGCGCCGCTCTCGGCGGAGGACCAGGGCCTCCAATCGATGCCCGCGTGCAGCCCGACCAAGTGGCACCGCGCACACACCACGTGGTTCTTCGAGACGTTCGTCCTCGGGCCGCGCGGCGTTGCGCCGTTTCGCGCCGAGTGGGGTCCGCTCTTCAACTCCTACTACGTCGCGGCGGGCCCCCGGAGCCCGCGCCCGAAGCGCGGTATGGTCTCGCGGCCGTCGGCCTCCGAAGTGGGCGAGTACCGCCGCGTCGTCGATGCGCGGGTGGTGGGGGTGCTCGAGGCGGCGAGCGAGGCGGACCTCGTGACGCTGGCGGAGATCGTCGCGCTCGGCCTCGCCCACGAGGAGCAGCACCAGGAGCTCCTCCTCACCGACATCCTCCACGCGCTCTCGGAGAATCCGCTTCGACCGCGCTACCGCGAGCTCGCGCCGCCCGCATCCGCAGACGCATCCCTCCCCGCGCCCCCCCCGGCACCCGTCCCCTCCGCCATGCCCCTTGCGTTCGAGGGCCATGGCGGCGGCGTGCGCGAGATCGGTGCCGCGCTCTCCACCCCTTTCTGTTTCGACAACGAAGAGCCCCGGCACAAGGTGCTCGTGGAGCCGTTCGCGCTGGCGCGCCGCTTGGTGACCGTCGACGAGTGGAAGGAGTTCGCCGACGCGGGAGGCTACGACACGCCGGCGCTGTGGCTGTCGGAGGGCTTCGACTGGGCGCGCGCGAACGACGTACGCGCGCCGCTGTACTGCACGCGCGACGGCGGCGCGCTCGTCGCGTTCGGCCTCGGAGGGACGCGCGAGCTTCAGGGCAACGAACCCCTGTCGCACGTCAGCTACTACGAGGCGGACGCGCTCGCGCGATTCATGGACGCGCGGCTCCCCACCGAGGCCGAGTGGGAAATCGCGGCGGCCGCTGCCTCGCTCGACGGCGCCGCCTCCGGGAATTTCGTCGAGGACGATCGCCTGCGCCCCGTTCCCGTCCCCGCCACGGAAGGCGCGATGACACAGCTCTTCGGTGACGCCTGGGAATGGACGAGCTCCGCCTATGCGCCCTACCCCGGTTTTCGCGCGCGCGCCGGGGCCGTGGGCGAGTACAACGGGAAGTTCATGGTGAACCAGCTCGTCCTGCGCGGAGGCTCGTGCCTCACCCCTCGCGGGCACGTGCGCGCGAGCTACCGCAATTTCTGGCACCCGGACACGCGCTTCCAGATTAGCGGCGTCCGCCTCGCCCGCGCGGTCCCGCGGTGAGCGCGCTCGTGTCGAGCGCGCTCGCGTCGAGCGAGGTCGCGGACGCGGTGCGGCGCGGCCTGTCTGCCCCGCGCAAGGCGCTGCCCCCATTCCTCTTCTACGACCGCGAGGGCTCGGACCTCTTCGAGCAGATCACCCTCCTGCCCGAGTACTACCTGACGCGCACGGAGCGCGGGATCCTGGCGAGAGACGCGGACTCCATCGCGGCGCGCCTCTTGGCAGGTGCGCGCGGCCCAGTCGCGGTGCTCGAGCTCGGCGCGGGCACCGCCACCAAGACGGATCTCCTCCTTGCCGCGATGGTCCGCGCACGGAGCGACGTGCACTTCGTCCCCGCCGACGTCTCCCCGACACCGCTCGACGCCGCGCGCACCCGCCTCGCCGCGTCGCTGCCGCAGCTGCGCGTGTCGCCGCTCGTGGGGACGCACGGCGACGCGCTGCGCCGGGCGGTCGCGTGGGAGGGGGATCTCGTCGTCCTCTTCCTCGGCAGCTCCATCGGCAACTACGCGGACGACGACGCGGCCGCGCTGCTCGCCGAAGTGCAGAGCGCGCTCGGACCGCGCGGCACGTTCCTGCTCGGCGTCGATCGTGCAAAATCTCTGAGCACGATGCTGCCGGCGTACGACGACGCCGCCGGCGTGACCGCCGCCTTCAACCGCAACATGCTCGCGCGCATCAACCGCGAGCTCGGGGGCGAGTTCGACCTCGCGACCTTCCGGCACGTCGCGCTATGGAACGAAGCGACGAGCGCGATCGAGATGCACCTCGAGAGCCTCGTGGCGCAAACCGTCCGCATCGGCGTGCTCGACATGACGGTGCGCTTCGCTCGCGGCGAGCGCGTGCACACCGAGTCGAGCCACAAGTACACCGACCGCCACGTCCAGGGCCTCTTCCAGGCCGCCGGCCTCGCGCCCGTCGCGTCGTTCGAAGACGCGGAGCGCTGGTTCTCCCTCCACGTCACACGTCGCCGCGCCTGATCCCGACGAGCTGCACCGTCGCGCGGGGTCCGTGGTGGAAGGGCGCCGCGCGCAAATGCAAACGGCGAGCCTTGGCGGGCTCGCCGTTTTCGCGCAAGGCCACCTCTTCGAGGGCATTTACTCCGACGACATGAAGCGCATCTTCGAGCCGTTCTTCAGGGCATCCGGACCTGCGCGCTGAAGTCGTAGCGGCGACCTCGTCTACGTCGCGCCTGCCGTCGGCGGGCGCCGATGAAGCGCGAGGCGGGCGAAGGGCGGCAGGATGGCCAGCGTCGCAAACGTCGACGTGAGGAGGCCGCCGATGACCGCGATCGCCAGCGGGCGCTGAAGCTCCGCGCCGGCGCCGATTCCGAGCGCCAGGGGCGCGAGCCCGACGAGCGTAGCGGTCGTCGTCATGACGATCGGCCGGAGGCGACGCTCGCTCGCTCGGGCGACGGCCTCCACGGCTTCCAGCCCGGCCTCGACCTGCTTTTCCGCCTCTTCGAGGAGCAGGACGCCGTTCTTCACGACGAGCCCGACGAGCAGCACGCACCCCATGAGCGACGACGCGTTCAGCGGCGTGCCGGTCACGAAGAGCGCGAGGAGCGCGCCGACGATCGCGACGGGCACCGTGCCGAGCACGAGGGTGGCGAGGCGCAGGCGGCGGAACTGACCGGCCAGCACCGTGAGCACGAGGAGGACGGCGATCCCGCCGACGGTCAACAGATCGCGCACCGTCGCGCGCTGGCTCTCGACCTGCCCGCCGAGGACGAAGCGGTAGCCCGCCGGGAACGGGTAGGCGCGGACGATGCGCTCGAGATCGTCGGCCACCCCGCCGAGATCGCGGTCCTCGTGGTCGCCGGTGACGTCGACCATCGGCTGCAGCGCCTCGTGCATGAGGAGCGACGGCGCTACGCCGTCGATCGGATCGGCGACGGCGCGGAACGTCGTCGCGCGGTCTCTCGCCACGAACGGAAGGTCCAGCACGCGCTCCGGATCGAAGCGCACGGGGTTGGGGTAGCGAACGCGGACGCCGATCAGGCGATCGAAGCGGCGCACCGATCCTACGCGCGCGCCGAGGAGCGCGGTCTGAAGCTGCACGCCGATGTCGTCGGGCGTCATGCCGAACCGGGCGACCTCGTCGCGGCGCACCGCGAAGCGCAGCTCGGGCGCGTCGCGCTCGTGCCCGTCGTAGAGATCGACGAGGCCGGGGACCTCCTTCAGCTTCGCGGCGAGCGCATCGCCGATCTCGTGCAGCTTGCCGTAGTCGGGTCCGAACAGCTTCACCTCGATCGGGCGGGGATTTCCTGCAAGATCATTGAGGACGTCCTGCAGGACCTGGACGAACTCGAGGCGCACCTCCGGCAGATCGTCGGCGATGCGCTTCCTGAGATCGGCGATGACGTCCTCGCTCGCGCGCGTGCGGGCGCCCGGCGGGACGAGGCGAACCATGATGTCGCCGCGATTGAGCTGCGTGGCGGCGGCGGGGCCGAGCTCGGCGCCCGTGCGACGCGAGAAGGTCTGCACCTCCGGGGTCTTCTTCAGCTCGGCCTCGAGCTTGCGCGCCATCGCCTCGGTCGTGCTGAGCGACGTTCCGGCCGGCAAGAAGTAGTCGAGGACGAAGGCCCCCTCGTCCATCGACGGCAAGAACCCCGCGCCCACGCGCGGCGCCACCACGGCGCCGAGGGCGAGGATGGCGACGAGGACGAGAGCCGCACCCACCGGGTGGCGCATGATCCGGCGCACGAAGCGATCGTATGCGCGACCGAGGCGCTCACCCGACTGGCGCGGCTTCGCCGACAGACCGACCGCGGCGGCGAGCGGGACGAGGACGAGAGCCACGACGAGCGAGACGCTCACCGCCACGGTCAGCGTGAACGCGAGCGAGCGGAAGAAGTCGCCGACGATTCCCTGCAAAAACGCGAGCGGAACGAAGACGACCACCGTGGTCAGCGTCGTACCGACCACGGCGGGGGCGAGATCGCGCGTGCCCAGGGTGGCCGCGGTCTGGGCATCCTTGCCCTCATCGCGGTGGCGGGCGATCGCCTCGATCATGACGATCGCGTCGTCGACGACGAGGCCTATGGCGACGGCCATGCCGCCGAGCGACATCAGGTTGAGCGTCTGACCCGCGGCCTTCATCGCGACGAAGCTGATCGCGAGCGTGACGGGCACGGCGACGGCCGCGAGCAGCCCGGCCCGCAGATCGCGGAGAAATACTGCGATGACCGCCGCGCACAGGAAGATCCCGAGGACGATGGCGTCGCGCACGCTGTTCATCGACTCGCGCACGAGGCTCGCCTGGTCGTAGACCGGGTGAATCGTGACCCCCTGCGGGAGCGACGGCGTGAGGGCGCGCGTCACGGCGACGGCGCGGTCGACCACGTCCGTCGTGCTCGCGCCGGGCAGGCGCGCCACGCTGATGACCACCGTCTCGCCGAGGGGACCGCCGATGCGGACGAGACGATCTTCGGCGCCGTCGATGACCTCGGCGATGGAGGAGAGCGGGACGACGCCTCCTTGCGCGGTCGTCACGATAGGCATGTCGGCGATGTCGGCGGGCGTCTTGGGCTGGGCGTCGCCGACGACCGTGACGAACTGCCTGTCCCGCTCCACGCGGCCCACCGCGGTCAGCCCCATCCCGGTGCGGATGCGATCGGCGACGTCCGACGGCGTGAGGTGGAGGGCGCTGGTCTGTTCGGGGGAGAGAACGACGTCGATTTCACGCACGTGACCGCCCAGGACCTCGATGCGGCCGACGCCCGCCACGTTCGCCAGGGCGGGTCGAACGACGAACTCGGCGAGCTCGCGGAGCTCACGCGGGTCGATGGCGCCGGCGACGTTGAACGTGACGATGGGGAACGAGCCCGTCGTCACGCGCTCGACGATGAGCTCGGTGTCGCTCGGGAGCTGCCCGCGGATCTCGGCGACGCGGGACTCGACCATCTGCAGCGCGCGCCACATGTCGGTGCCGGGGGCGAACTGGAGCGAGAGCTCGGTCGCGCCGCGGATCGTCTTCGAGCGGAGGCGCTGCAGGCCGAGGACGGTCGAGAGCCCCTGCTCGAGCGGGCGCGCGACGGTGGTGAGGAACACGTCGGGCGGCGCGCCGCCGGTGCGGGCGACGACGACGATGCGGGGGAACTCCACCTCCGGGTAGATGCCGCTCGGCATCTGCGTCGCCGCGCCCACGCCGAGGAGCACGAGGAAGCCGGTCGCGAGCCAGACGACCATGGCGCGACGGCGAAGGAGCGCGAGAAACGCGGTCATTTCGCCTCTTCGAGGAGGGTCCCGTCTTCGAGGCCGAGGACATGGTCGATCGCCACTCTGTCGGTCGGTTTGAGGCCTTCGAGCGGCTCGAAGCGCGTCGCGTCACGCCAGCCCACCTTCACCGCGTGGATGGCCGCCTTGCCGCCTTCGCACAGAGCGACCTCCGCGCCGTCGGCGATCGCGCCGCGCAGGGCCGCGGTGGGGACGACGAGGACGGCGTCGCGATGGCGCACGGTGACGACGACCCGACCGAACGCGCCCATCGGGAAGGTGCCGTCGGCCTTGTCGAGCGCGATGCGCACGAGGCCGAGGCCCGTTGCCGGATCGAGCGCCGTCGAGCGCGCGCGGACGACGCCGGTGAAGTCGGCGCCGCCCATCGAGAGCTCGCCCTTCGCCAGCTGCCCCTCGGCGACGCGCGACAGGTCGCGGTCGGTGGCGTCGGCCACGAACTCGATGCCCGCGGCGGCGGCGAGCTGCACGATGGGCGTGGCGGCGGTGCCGTCGACGATGGCGCCGGGGCCGCGCCAGATGCGGGTGACGATGCCGTCGAAGCTCGAGTGCACCTGAACGCGTCCCAGGGTTCTGCGGGCGAGATCCGCGGCCGCCCGGGCCGAGGAGACGCTCGCCTTGGCGGCCTCTGCGTGCGCGACCGCGTCGTCGAGCTCC
This sequence comes from Myxococcales bacterium, assembly GCA_025359105.1. Taxonomy (GTDB): domain Bacteria; phylum Myxococcota_A; class Polyangia; order Polyangiales; family Polyangiaceae; genus JANYHK01. Next base: position 129,487 of record JANYHK010000026.1, read on the forward strand.
TGCTTGGCAGCGATACCGCGGGCGACGATCGCCCTGGCGCGCTCGAGGGTCGTGTTGGCGTTCACCTCGGCCGAGACGGCCTGCGCGACCGCGGCCTCGGCCTGGCGCAGACCGTCGCGCGACGGCGCGTCGTCGACGCTCGCGACGAGATCACCCCTGCCGATGTGCTGCCCCTCGCGTACCGCGACGCTCACGAGCCGACCGGCGACCTGCGACGCGACCGGGAGATCGCCGCCGGGCGGTGGCTCGAGGCGGCCGCGGAGGGCGATGAGCTCGTCGATCGCCTCGGTGTGGGGCAAGACACAGTGCACGGAGATCTTCGGCGCGGTCTCTTCTTCGGCCTGGTGGCGCTTGCACGACGCCGCCGTGATGGGCGCGAGGAGCACGACGAGCACGAGGAGAGTCGCGGCGGAGGCTCTCACGGGACCCCCAGGGCGCGCTCGACGTCGATCCAAGCCAGCGCACGCGTCGCGCGTGCTTCGAGGAGCGCGATGCGCGCGTCGATGCGCGCGCGCTCGGCGTCGAGCACGGTGACGAGAGGGGCGTAGCCCAGCGAGTACGACTCCTCCGCTCCGACCGCGGCCGCTTCGGCGGCCGGCACCACGCCGTCCCCGAAGATGCGCGCGCGCTCGGTGCTTGCTTCGAATCCCCGGTACGCGACCACGAGGTCGGAGACCGCCCGCGCGCGCTCGGCCGCGGACCGCGCGCGCGCCGAGTTCGCCGCGGAGAGCTCGCGCTCGACGTAGTACCCGCGCTGGTGGAAGAGCGGCACCTCGACGCCGAGCTGGGCGCGGTAGTTCGTGGTCGGGAGCGTCGGATCCAACGTGTCCGCGCCGAGGTCGAGCGTCATCGCTGGGCGCACGAGCGCGCGCTCGCGGCTTACCCGGGCTTCGGCGGCGCGCGCGTCGGCGTTCTCGCGCCGCACGGCAGGCGAGCCGTCGACGCGCGAGAGCAGCGTGGCCAGCGGCGGCGCCTCGGCGGGGACGAGCGGTTCGCCGGCAGCGCGGAGATCCCCGCCGTCGGGCACGCCGATCCATCGCCCGAGCTCGCTGGCCGAGCCGGCGACGCGACGCGCGGCCTCCTGCGCGTCGGCGTCGGCGCGCAGCCGCTCGGCGCGCACGCGGAGTCCTTCGACCTTGGGCGCCGCGCCCCTGGCGCCCACGTCGATGCGCACGGTGACCGTGTCCTCCAGGCGCTGCACGAGGCGTGCGGCGTCGGCGCGCGCCACGGCCAGGCTCTCGGCGAGCCAGAGACCGACGAAGGCGCGCGCCGTGGACGATCGGACGTCGTTCCACGCGATGTCGGTCTCGACATGCACGGTGGCGGCGTCCGCCTCCGCCGCGCGCTTGGCGGCGCCGCGCTGGCCCAAGACGAGGAGCGGGACGCTCGCGGTCGCGGAGAACCTCGCGCCCTGGGTCGACGTCCCGAAAAACACCGTGGGATTGGCGTGGAGCCCCGCAACGCCGACGTCGGCCGTGGCGACCGCCTCCCGCGCGCGCGCCGCCGCCAGCGCCGGCGCGACGGCTCGGGCGCGCGCGATCGCCGCGTCGTACGAGATCGGCTGGGGCTCGGCCGCCGCCGGCCTCGCGACAGAAAACGCCGCCAGCGCGCAGGTCGCGAAGGTGAGCCTAGGGACCATCGACGGAGATCGTACGGCTCGTTTCCTAACGGGAGCTTAACCGGCGCGCGCGGCCGCTCAAGCTTCGTTCCACCCGAGCACGGGTCCCAGCGAAAAGCCCACGTCCAGCCCCGCGCCAGAGCTTCCCGCTCGGGCATCGGCGGCGCCACCGGAGCGCTCGGCTACGGCGCGCACCAGGGCGAGACCAAGGCCACGGCCTGCTCCGCCCTTCGCGTCGCGCCAGTAGCGCTCGAACATCTGGCCGCGCGCGGTCTCCGGGACACCAGGCCCCTCGTCGATCACCGCGACGCGCAGGCGATCGGCTTCGCGCGAGACGCGCACTGTGCATGCCGCGGCCGGAGCGTACTTCGACGCGTTCTCCACGAGGTTTCGCAGCGCGAGCTCGACGAGATCGGGCTCCGCCTCCACGAGCGCCTCGTCGGGCGCCTCCACCGTCCAGCCGACGGGCGCGAGCTTCCGCGCGACGTCGGCGACGTTCACGATCGTCCCGGTGCGCTCGACCGAGGCGGGCGTCGAGAGGACGAGAATCGCGTCGATCACGCGCGCGAGTCGCTCGGCGTCTCCGCGCATGCGACGAATCGCGTCGGTGGCCGGCGCCGCGTCGAGCTCCGCCACCATCGCCGCCAGCGGCGTCCGCAGCTCGTGGGCGATGTGCGCGGTGCACGCGCGCTCGCGGGCGAGCGACTCCGTCAGCGCGCCGACGAGCGCGTCGAACCGGCGCGCCATGTGCTCGATCTCGACGGTCCCGTCGCGCGGCGCGGGCGCGGGCGTGGGCGCGTGATCGCCCTCGATGGACGAGGTCGCCCACTCTGCCAGGTCCCTCAGCGCGCGCAGGGGGGCCCGCAGCGCGACCCGCGACGCGAAGAGCGCGCCGAGCAGCGCGAGGACGACGGCCGCGGCCATCCACTCGATCAGGCTGCGGAGCACAGCGCGGTGCGTGTCCGTTCGAACCGCGGCGACCACCGTGGAGCCATGCGCCGTCACGCAGCACCCGCGCCAGCCCGCCTCAAAGTCGTCCGCCGACGCGCAGCTACCCGACGGCAACGCCAGCAGCGTGGCGGCGATAGGCGCTGCTGGCGACACATGGGCGCCGGAGATCTTCACGCGCGCCTGCGTCGGATCGAGCGCCCTCGTGGCCTCGTGCTCGGCCTCCGCCGGCGCGTCCCCTTCGGCAAGCTCGGCGGCCAGCGTGCGCGCGACGCCGGTCGCGACAGCGCGCGCGCTCGCGTCGTCGGCCGACTGCAACGAGCGGGACGTCACGAGGACGGCGGCGAGGGCGATGGCGCCGAGCGCCGGCACCATCACCGCCACCAGCCGCCACCTCAGGCGGACTTCGAGGGTCGTGGCTCCCATGCATACCCCACGTTGCGAACGGTTCGGATCGTGCTCGCGCCGGTCTTCGCGTCGAGCTTGCGCCGCATGCGCGCGATGAGCACCTCGAGGCTGGCGGCGGCGCCGTCGGTGACCTCACCCCAGACGGCGTCGAGCAGCTCGTCGCGCGCGACGACCCGCCCGTCACGCCAGACGAGCACGAAGAGGAGCTCGAGCTCGCGCGGCGTGAACGGGACGCGCTGCCGTCCGCGCTCGACGACGCGGCGATCGCGATCGATCACGAGATCGTCGAAGACGCGGACCGACTCCGTCCACTTCTTGCCGCGCCTGCCGAGCGCGCGCAGGCGCGCAGAGAGCTCGGCCGGAGCGAATGGCTTGACCATGTAGTCGTCGGCACCGGCGTCGAGCCCTTCGACGCGCGCCGACACGCCGTTGTGCGCGGTGAGCAGCAGGATCGGCAAATCGTAGCCTTCGGCGCGCGCGTGACGGCAGATCTCGATCCCGGTGCCGTCGGGCAAGCCCACGTCGACGACCGCCGCGTCGAACGACGCCTTCGCGAGCGCGAGCTTGGCATCGCCCACCGTTCCGACGCCATGGACGTGGTGGCCCTCCGACACCAGCAGCCGCGTCACGACGGCCTGCAAGCGCTCGCTGTCCTCGACGAACAAGACGCGCATGGCGTCTAAGCTACGCCGTTACGGGAACGTGGTGAACAGATCGCTCAGGCTCTTCGCCTTCGCCGCGTCACGCAGGAGCGGGCCTACACCGAAGATCTCCTGCATCGTCCGGAGCGTGGAGCTGTGCGAATACGCGACGTTGTTCGCGTACCCGTGCCCCTTGGCGTTGGGGGAGAGCGCGATCATTCCGATCGGGAAATCCCCCATCTCGCTCTCGTCCCAGGTGACGAGCACGACGCCGCCGTCCTTGTAGGCGGTCGACGCGAAGATCTTGGGCAGCTGGTGGGAGAGCCACGTGTCGCCGTTCTTCACGGCGTCGCCCGTCTTGCAGCCGCTCGAGTCGTGCATGTCGTCGCACAGATCCGGCGTGATGAAGTTGTAGCGGGCCACGGTGCCCTGCGTGAGGTCGGCGGCGAGCTCGTCGTAGGGGCGCACGTGCGCGATGCAGCTCGCCGACGTCGCGGAGTTCGTGTCGGTGACGTCGTCGAAGAAGACGAACGGCACGTGCTTCGGCGCGTACCGACCCGATGTCGTGAGCGGGCAGGTCGTCCCGTCGATCCCCTCGGCGTACGCCTTCCAGGAGATACCGGCGGCGGCCAGGAGGGTCGTGAGGTGGCTCTTCGTCGACTGGTGGTTGCTCGACGGCGAGCCGTCGTTCGTGACCCCGAGGTTGCCGCCCGCCTCGAGCCAGAGGTAGTTCGGCTCGCTCGGGTGGAGGCCGTGGACGTTGACGTACCCTTCGGCGTGCGAGCCCATCGGCAGAAGCGTCCCGTTGATGTACGGCGCCGACGGGTTGCCTTTGATCGCCGCCCAGTTGTGGTTCTCCATCAGGACGAGGAAGACGGTCTTCAGCGCGTGATGCCCGCTCGCGTCGGCCCCCGCGTCGTGACGATGCCGGACGGCCGCTTCGTCCTCCGACGTCGCCTCGCTGCTCGCGCTGCCGCACCCGGCGAAGAGCGCGACGCCGAAGAGGAGCGAAAGGAGAGGCGACCGCATGCGACGGGCGGCAGTGTCTGCGCGCTCGCCCCGCACGCGAGAGAAAACGCGCATGCTTCATGTCGCTTTCCAGGGCGACTGGACGGGAGCTTCGCCGATGAAAAAATGTGCAGCCTACACACACACCCGGGCCCGTGGCGGTGGGGGTGAACGGGTGTCGCCCCATCGGCTACATCGCCCCCTCAGGGGAGCCGTGATGCAGTCATGATCTCGCGGCGATCGCTCGAGCTCGTTCCGTTGCGCCGCCGCTCGTCGGTAAAGTGACGCGCTACATCGCAGCCTGAAGGCGCGCGGTGCCCGCCGTCACCACCTTCGCGCCTTTTTCCAGGCCGTAGAGGACCGGAACCCACTTGCTCCCGTCGACGTCGTCCACGGTGACGGGCACGCGCTCGAACTTCTCGCGGCCGTCGGCGAGCGTCCCCGTGTGCACGAAGACGATCGTCTGATCGCCGAGGCGCACGAGCGCCGAGCGCGGGAGCGCGAGCGACATGCGTTCGGCGACGGCGATCCGCGCGGTCGCGTACATCTCCGGTTTGAGCAGCCCGTCGGGGTTGTCGAAGGCGCAGCGGACCTTGGCGCTGCGCGTGCTCGGATCGAGAACACCGCTGATCCACTCGACCGTGCCGTCGAACTGCTTGCCGTGGTTGGCCACGATCGTGACCTGCGCCTTCGCGCCGACCTTCACGCGCGCGATGTCGCTCTCGAAGACGTCGGCGATGACCCATACGTGCCCGACGTCGCCGACCGTGAAGAGCTCGGCCGCGTTCCCGGCGGCGTATTGCCCCTGGATCTCGGCCCCGGGGCTCACGTTCTTCATGGTCACCTCGCCATCCAGGGGGGTGATGAGCGTGTAGCCCTGGGAGACGTCGGACGCGGCGACGCCCCCGGCGCGGAGCAGGTTCGCCTTCTGCCTGGCGCGGCCCATCTCCGCCTTCGCCTTGCGAAAGTTGTCCTCGCTCACCTCGAGATCCTTCTGCGAGGTCGCGTGATGCGCGGCCAGATCCTGCTGGCGGTTGTAGTCGCGCTCCGCCGCGAACAGATCGGCGTTGGCCTTGCCGACGTCGGCCGACGCGATGCCGATCTCCGGCGACTGGATCACCGCCAGGGACGCGCCCCGCTTCACGTGCGCGCCGAGCAGCGCATCGACGCGCGCGACGCGACCGCTCACCGGCGAGAAGATGTGCGCGACCCGCTGATCGTCGAACGTGACGCGACCGCTGGTGACGAGCGTGTCGTCGACGTTCTGCTCGCCGACCGCGGCGTATACGATGCTCGCCTCTTTGACCTGCTGCGGCGTGAGCCACGCTTCTCCGGGCGGAGCGGCGGCCGCAGCCACGGCGGCGTGCGAGTTCTGGCAGGCGCTGGCGAAGAGGCCTGGCAGCACGGCGGACGCGACGAGGAGCAGGCTGGAAATCCGGCGGGGTTCGTTCATGGGGGGTCCCCCTGCGGGAGGAGGGCGGCGGGGAGACGCACCTTCCATGCCTTGGAAAATCCACGGGGATTTCCGATCTTGATGCATTCGGACTGGGCCAGTCTGCGTCGACGTCGGGCGTTCGGCGGGGCACGGCGTCGCGCCGACTCCTGGGCCCTCGGCCGAGGTATGCTCGCCATGCTCCAGTGCTGCGATCCGGGGACCCCGTACAGAACTTCGTGATCGTCTCCCTCCTTGGCGAAGGGGGAATGGGGCAGGTGTACGTTGCGCGCGACACGCGCTTGAACCGCAACGTCGCGCTCAAGATCATGCATCCGGAGGCCGACGCGCCGAGCCCGTCGGGCGGCAACGAGCGGCGGAGCGAGGGGGCGGCGCGGCTGCTACGCGAGGCGCAATCGGCGGCGGCGCTCGACCACCCCAACGTCGTCACGATCTACGAGGTCGGCGAGGTCACCGAGGACGGTGAGAAGTGCCCGTTCATCGCGATGGAGCTCGTGAAGGGCAAGACGCTCCGCGCCTACTGCGGAGACCCCGCCATCCCCGTCGCGCAGCGCCTCCGCTGGCTCGCCGATGTCGCGCGGGCGCTGGGGGCGGCGCACAAGGCCGGCCTCGTTCACCGCGACATCAAGCCCGAGAACGTGATGATCCGCGACGACGGGATGGTCAAGGTCCTCGACTTCGGTCTCGCGAAGCGCGCCGCCCGCACGGGCGTGAGCACGACGTCGTCGACCGAGGCGCAGGTCCTCCCGAGCATCACGGCCAAGGGCGTGGCGATCGGGACGCCCTACTACATGGCCCCCGAGCAGATGCGCAACGAGGCCCTCGACGGGCGCGCCGATCAATTCGCGTGGGGCGTGATGGCGTACGAGCTGCTCAGCGGCGCGCCGACGTGGGGCCGCGACATCGACGCCCTCGAGCTCGTGTCGAAGGTGCTGAGCGATCAGCCCACCCCGCTGGCCGCGGCGAACATCGACGTGCCCATGAACGTCGCCGCCGCGGTGACGCGCGCGATGGCGAAGAAGCGCGCGGAGCGATTCGATTCGATGGACGACGTGCTCGCCGTCTTGGACGGTACGGCGAAGCCGGCGGCCTCTCCCCTGGCGCAGACACAGCCCCAGGATCCCGCTCCCCCCGAGGCGAGCCTCGCCTCGCCGAACCCGAACACGGTACCACTGGACGCCGATGGCGAGCCCTCGCGGCTCGTGACGACCGCGCCGACGGTCCCGCCCTCCCCGTCGCCCAGCCGGCTCGTCCTCGCGGCGGTCGCGGCGGGCGCGATCGCCGCGATCGGCTTCGGTGTGCGGGCGTGGCGGATCCATGCGGACAAGGCGACGGATGCGGCGAACGCAGCCCGCGCCGACGCGTCGACCGCCGAGTGCACCGCGAGCTCGCAGTGCGTGAAGAAGCTGGGCGGCAAGCCGGCGGTCTGCAACCCGGCCGGCAAGTGCGCCCTGCTCGCGTCCGAGGACTGCGATGTCCTCGCCGACGCGACCGCGCTGGCGAGCGACGCCACCGTGTGGTTCGGGACGCTGCTGCCGAGGAACGATCCCGATTTCAAGGTGGAGCTGCGCGCGATCGATCTCGCCCGCCAGGACTTCGCACAGATGATGTCGGGCTTCTCGCAAGCGGGTCAGCACGTGCGGCCGTTCGGGCTGGTCGCATGTGATGACGTCGCCGATGTGATGCGGGCGGCGCACCACCTGGTGGACGACGTCGGGGTGCCGGCGATCATCGGGTTTCGATCGTCTGCAGAGGTCGTCGACGTGGGGAGCCAACTCCTCATCCCGAAAGGTGTCGTAGCGATCGTGCCCCTCAGCACGAGCCCGCTCGTCACGTCGCTACCCCAGCCGCCTGGGCAGCCGAGAATGATCTGGCGCACGACCTTCAGCTCGGCCCAGGCTGCCAAGGTGATTGGGCACCTGCTCCCAGAAGTGCTCGAGCCACGTTTCCGCCAGGGACCGACCGCGTTGCCGAAGAGCGCCCCGCTTCGCGTCGCGCTTGTGCGCGACAAGGGGCGCGGTGGAGCAACCTGGGATGCGCTGCTGCTGGACGCACTTCGCTTCAACGGGAGGTCGGTCGTCGAGAATGGCGACGACTTCCGCAGGTTCGTCATAGACGCCTCCACGCCGGAGTCGACCACCACCGACTCGAAGGCAGCCGTCGGGGAGCTTGGCCTATTTGCTCCCAACGTGATCGTCTTGTCTTCGGACGTTGCCGCGGTCCGTCAGCTCGTCGAGCCGTTGGAGAAGGCCTGGAGCGCGGCGCGCCCTCGACCGGTTTACGTTGCCGTATCCCAGCTACCCTCGCTTGCCGTCGAGTGGTCGGGCGCCTCGGCGGAGCGGCGTCGCCGCTTCTTCGGAGTTCTCCCCCTGGCGATGACATCGGTCAATGCTCGGTTCGTCATGCACTTCAACGAGGGCGCGCCAAAGCGCGTCACGGCGACGGACGCGCCGAATACGTCCTACGACTCGTTCTATGTGCTCGCCTATGCGAGCTACGCCGTCGGCACGCAGCGTGTGACGGGGACCGCGCTGGCATCTGCCATCGCGCGGCTCGTCCCGCCGGGCAAGCCCGCTGACGTGGGCCCGGACGGAATTTTCGATGCTTACTCCACGCTCCAGCGCGGTGAGAAGATCGACCTCAATGGTGCCTTTGGCTCGCTCGACTTCGATCTGACGACCGGCGACGAGCCCTTCCAGTTCGCCGTCGAGTGCATCGGGACGAACGAAGAGGGGCGCGCCAACCACGGGATCGAGTCAGGTCTCGTCTATGCGAGCGGGACGGATCGACTCGAAGGAACGATGCGCTGCCCCTAGAGAATCAGATGTCGCACATGCAGCCGCCGCTGCACGCGTGAGGGTCCTCCCAGGTAATCACCCACTCCATGTTGGCGGGGGCCTGCGGCATCGCGCTCGCGTAATTCCACTTGGTGGGATCGGAGACGTGGCCGGGCATGTCGGAGGGCTGGCCGCCGTAGTTCTGGTAACCGATCGTGGCAACGAACGAGTTGACCGTCGCGTTGTTCGGGCAGAGCTGGAGGAAGCCGTTCGCCTTGTCGGACCAGCAAGACCACGGGCTCGACGCGTCACACGGGACGTTCGGGTCGAAAAAGCCGCCGTTGGTGTTGTGCGCCTCGAAGTAGTGGGGGCCGGAGCAGCCGTTGTTCATGAGCGTGCGCTGCACGTTGGAGAGAGCGTCGGTCTGCGCGCTCGACAAGCAGAGCTGAGCGTCCTGGCGCAAGATGTACGTGCTTGGCGCGGACGCGGGAACCGGGCGCATCGGCCAGACGCCACCCGGGTCCATGTACTTCCCTCCGGCGTTGAGCGCCGTCTGGACGCCATCGAAGGTCGAGCAGAGCTGCGTCGCTATGCCGCACTGGTGCGGCACGCCGCCACCACCACAGGAGGTCGGCGCGCTGCAGGCCCCGCAGTTCAGGGTGCCCTTGCAGCCGTTGGAAATGGTGCCGCAGGTGTAGCCCACCGGGCACGTCGTGATGGGCACGCACGCAGGAGGGGGCGGGGGCGAGATCGGCGGCGGCGGGTCCGGCGGAAGGCAAAGGTCGGGGTACATGCGGCAATTCCGGAGGCTGTCGTCCGACTGTCCCGTCTTCTCGTCCGCCGCGGAGCTACACCCCGCCGCGAGCGTCACGGACAGACCCCCGAGAGCGACGAAGGCGAGCATCTTGATGGGCGAACGAACAATCATGGGATCCCCTTTACTAGGCCGCGTCAGCCGCGACAGGAAGAGCTTTTGCAGGTGATGTGCCATTCGGCGATGTGATGATTTTGCTTATTTTTTTGCTGTACAGGCGCCAGTCTGTACAACCGGCGGCGCACAAAATGAACAATCTGTACAGTCGCTCACTGTACAAACTGTTCACTCGCGTTTGCGGGGCCGGGGCAGGTTGAAGTCGGCGATCCGCTTGATGAGCGTCCCGCGCGAGATGCCCAGGAGCTTCGCGGCGTGCGACTGGTTGCCGCCGCACTTCTCCAGCGCATCGACCACCGCTTGCCGGTCGGCGTCCATCGCGGCGGCGCCTGCGACGGGGTAGGGTCGAGGCAGCTCGCTGACGGTCTCGTCCGACCCGTCGGCCGACGCCAGGGTATGGGCGGCGGCCCGGGGCGCGGGGACGGTGAGCCCAACCGGTGGCGGCGGCGCCATGTGCAGGACCGGCCCCATCTTCTCGAGCGGCAGGTGCTCCTTGGTGACCACGTCGCCGCTGCACAAGAGGACGGCGCGCTCCATCGTGTTGCGGAGCTCGCGGATGTTGCCGGGCCACGCGTACTGCTTCAGCGCCTCCATCGCGTCGCGCGAGATGCGCACGAGCCCGCGCCCGCTCGTCCGGCACGCGTGCTCGGCGAACGTCATGGCGAGCGGCTCGATCTCGTCGACACGCTCGCGCAGGGGCGGCAGCGACAGGGAGATGCCGTTCAGGCGAAAGTAGAGATCCTGCCGGAACCGGCCCGACGCTATCTCCCCCTCCAGGCTCCGGTTCGTCGCGGCGATGAAGCGCACGTCGATCGGCCGCGGGCGCACGGCGCCGACGCGCGTGACCTCGCGCTGCTCGAGCACGCGGAGGAGCTTGGCTTGCAAGCCGAGCGGCATCTCACCCGCTTCGTCGAGGAAGACGGTGCCGCCGTTGCCCGACTCGAGGAGGCCCTGCTTCGCCGCGAGCGCGCCGGTGAAGGCTCCCTTCTCGTGCCCGAAGAGCTCGCTCTCGAGGAGCGACTCGCTCAACGCCGCGCAGTTGATCGAGACGAGCGGCATCTTGGCGCGCGGGGAGAGCGCGTGGATGCGGCGGGCGAGCACCTCCTTGCCTACGCCCGTCTCGCCGAGGACGAGCACGTTGATGACCCCGGCGGCGACGCGCTGGATCACGCGGTCCATGCGCTCGATCGCACCGACGGCGACGAGGTCCTTGGAGGCTCCCTCCAACGGATCCCGCTTCTCGAGGGCGCGGCTCAGGCGCTCGATCAAGGCCTCCGGCGTCCGGCCGTCGCGCGGGAAGGCTGCGATCGCGACCTGGAACGCGCCGCCGTCCTCGGCGAGCCGCTTGGTGAGCGCCTCGCCGCGCGCGTCTGCGTCCTCCGGCGTGCTGCCGATCAGGAGCACCTCGTACTCGTGCGGCGCGTACTTCGCGACGACGTCGGTTTCACGCAGCCATGCGCCGACGATGTCCGACGCCGACCGCCCACGGGTCGCGTGGTTGTCGCTCGCGACGGGCGGAAGACGTACCCGCGCGGCCGCGAACGGCGCCGCCCCGCCGCTCGCGCGCACGCACTCCTCCTCGAGGCGCGCCTCGAAGTAGCCGTGGCTCCAGACGTGGCGCGGGCGCGCGGCGTGCGTCGTGCGCTGGACGATGAGCACCGTGCCGCCGATCGTGATCGAGTCGCCGACGCTCACGTCCACCGCGCGGTTGGCGGTGATGCGCTCGTCGTGGACGATGGTTCCGTTCCGGCTCCCGAGATCGGTGATGTGCAGCCCGTCCCCCGACGAGAGCATCACGTGGCGGCGCGACAGCTTGGGATCGTCGATCTGGACGTCGCACTCCGTTGCGCGGCCGATGACGAGCGAGCCCTTCTCCGGGACCGCGATGGTGGAGGTGCCCGAGGGGCCCATGACGAGCAGCGTCAACCCGCGCGGGCCCGCTGCCTCGCTGGCGAGGCGCGCGACAATCGTTTCGTCTTCGTTGGGCGGATCCGCCACCATGGATGTCGCGCGGATCGTAGTTGGTCAGGGCCGATCGAAGCAAGGCGGCCCCACGGCGCGCGTTTCGAGCCAAATTCCCATGCGACGGTGAAGCTCCGGCATGGACGGTATGTGGATGGGCGAGCGGCGCGGTGGCCATGCGACAGCTAGCGTGAAGGTGTCGCGAACACGCATGGAGGCTGCCCATGGCTCGTCATCTGTCGGTTGTGTCGGGGTCGATTGGTGTGTGCGCGCTCGTCAGCGCGCTTCTCGTCGCCTGCTCCGGAGCCAAGGGGGAGACCGGCTTCGCGCCCGAGAACGGCGGCTCCGGAAGCACCGGCAGCGACGGAGGGAGAGGCTCGAGCAGCGGAAGCACGGGCAGCTCGGGAAACTTGTTCGGCGACGGAGGGGGCAGCATCGCGGCCGACGCGGCGTGCGCGACGTCCGCGGCCAAGGCCCAGCAGCAGCCGCTCGACATGTACGTGATGCTCGATCAGTCGGGCTCGATGAACCAGCAAGGGAAGTGGACCAACGTGACGGGCGCGCTCAAATCGTTCTTCGCGCAGCCGACAGCGGCCGGCATCGGCGTCGGCCTGCAGTACTTCGGGCTCGACAACGGCGGCGGCAGCTCGTGCACGGCGTCCGACTACGCGACGCCGGAGATCGAGGTCTCGGCGCTGCCGGGCTCGGCGACGACGCTCGCGACCTCCCTCGATGGCCACGGCCCCAGCACGGACACGCCGACGTTGCCTGCGCTGCAAGGCGCGGTCGATCACGCCAAGTCGTGGGCGAGCGCGCACGCGGGGCACGTCACCATCGTCGTGCTCGCGACCGACGGCCAGCCGAGCAGCAGCTGTGACGACGACCTCGGCCATATCAACGCCATCGCCACGGCGGCGGCCGCCGGCAACCCCAAGGTCCTCACGTTCGTCATCGGCGTCGGCAACTCGCTCACCAACCTCAATGGGATCGCGGCGGCGGGCGGAACCAAGCAGGCGTTCATCGTCGATCCGGGCGGCAACACCACCACGCAGTTCCTCGACGCGCTGAACAAGATCCGCGGGGCAGCGCTGGGGTGCAACTACAAGATCCCCGTGCCGAAGAGCGGCGGGACACTCGATTACGGGACGGTCAACGTCGAGTACACGCCCGGCGGCGGCGGCGCGCCCGTCACGATCCCGAAGGTCACGGACAAGGCGGCGTGCCCGGCGACGGGAGACGCCTGGTACTACGACAGCAACAGCGCACCGACGCAGATCCTGCTCTGCGACACGTCCTGCAACAAGGCGACGGCGGACGCGACCGCGCAGGTCAACATCGTCATCGGCTGCAGCACGTACACCCGGTAGGCGCCGCACCTCCGGCGAGTCACTTCCCGAGCGCCGCCCACGCGCGGACGGCCGCTTTGACCCGCGCCTGCACCTCCGGTCGCACCGCCGCGCTCGCTGAGCGCTGGCACGCGAGGAGCGCGTCTTTGAGCGCGCTGCATGCCGCACCGCACGACGGACAGGTCTCGAGGTGCGCCTCCATCGCCGCGCAGTCCCCCTGGCTGAGATCGCCCTCGAGCTTTTTGGACCAGAGCGCGACCACGTCCGGGCAACCGGCGGCGGTCTTCGGGACCTGGGGCTCGAGCACCGGCCTGAGCAGGTCGCGCAGCGCCTCGCGCGCGCGGTGGAGCCTGCTCTTCACGGCGTCGACCGAGACACCGAGCGCCGCCGCAGCGTGGGGCGCCGACAGCCCCTCGATGTCGCGGAGCACGATCACCTCGCGGTAGTCCTCGGGCAGCGCGTCGAGCGCGCGGCCGACCGCGCCAGCGAGCTCGTGATCGGACGCGCGCTGCTCCGGCGAGGGTGCATCGTCCTGCGGCTCGGGGACGCCGTCGTCGCTCGCCATCGCCTGGTTCTTGAGCCCGCGTCGACGCCGCGCGCACGCGCTGCGGGTCAGCGCGAAGACCCAGCTGAGGAGCGACGAGCGGCCCTCGAACTCGCCGAGGTGCGTCGCGATCGCGAGGAGCGTGTCCTGGAGCGCGTCCTCCGCGTCGGGTGCGTTCTTGCACATGCGGAGCCCGAACCGGTGGACGGCAGGCGCGACGCTCGCGAGCAGCGCCTCGAGCGCGGCGGCGTCGCCTTTGCGCGCGCGTTCGACGAGCAGCTGCGAATCGACGGTCACTTTGGCGGAGATCTAGCACACCTCGCCTGCGGCCTGCGTCGACAGCGGGGCTTGTAACGGATAAGCTTCGCGAGCCGTGCCGACTTCATCGAGTGGAGCATCCACGTGACTGCGCGAGGCGAGGGCGACCTGTCCGGTGTGCGCGTGCTCCTCGTCGACGACGACGACGACGGGCGGGAGATGATCGCGATGGTCCTCCAGGACCGCGGCGCGATCGTCACGCAGGCGAGAAGCTCGAGCGAAGCCCTCGAGGCCTTCGTGGCCGCCGCCCCCGACGTCCTCGTCTCCGATATCGGGCTCCCGATCGAAGACGGGTTCGGCTTGCTCCGCAAGATCCGCGAGGTCGAAGCGACGCGCGGAGGCGAAGTGCCGGCCGTGGCGCTGACGGGCTACGGGCGCGTGCCCGAGACCGAGAGCGAGCGCGCGCGCGGCGGAGGATTTGCCGTCCACCTGATGAAGCCGGTCGCGGTCGCCCAGCTGCTCCGGGCGCTCACGGATGTGCTCGAGGTGCCGCCGGTGCCGCGCGACTGACGCGCGGCACCGGCGGCGTTGAGGCGACGCGCCGCCGCTGGGCACGCGCTAGGCACGCGAGGTGCACTTCGGGTTGCGATGCTCGGTCGCATCCGTCGGATTTTCGCAAACATCGCCCGTTTCTTCGGCCGAGCTCCCCGCCGCCGGATCGGTCCCCGGGGCGAGGTTCTCGTCCGCGTGCGCCGGCAAAGGCACTTCATTCGTTGGGGCGTCGAGGATCGCTGACGCGAACATGACGAGCACGCGCAGGCACGAGCATACAGAATCGCCACACGTGTGGCGCATTTGCGCCGACCGGCGCGCGCCAGCACTGGGAAACGACGAGGTCACATGAAGAACAATCGCGTGCTTGTGGTGGACGACGACCAGTCGCAATGCGACCTGCTCGAGGCCTCCCTAGGGAGGCTGGGCTGCCAGGTGACGTCGACGACCTCGCCACAGGACGCGCTCGATCGGCTCTCGCATGAAGCGTTCGAGGTCGTCATCACCGATCTGGGCATGACCGAGATGGACGGGCTGGAGCTCTGCGCGCGCATCCTCGGCACGACGCCGGATGTGCCCATCATCGTCGTGACCGGGCACGCGAGCATGGACTCGGCGATCGCCGCGATGCGCGCGGGCGCCTACGATTTTCTCACCAAGCCCGTCGACGGCAAGGTCCTCGGCCTGAGCGTCGCGCGTGCGATGCAGCACTACCGGCTCAACTCCGAGGTGAAGCGCCTGCGGGAGGTCGTCGTGGCGACGCGCCCCGAAGGAGCGCTGGTCGGCGAGAGCTCGGTGATGAGGCGCGTGACGGAGCTCATCGGCCGCGTCGGCCCCAGCGACGCGTCGGTTCTCATCCAGGGCGAGACGGGAACCGGCAAGGAGCTCGTCGCTCGCGCCGTGCATGCCGCGAGCGCGCAGAAGGACGGACCGTTCGTCGCGATCAACTGCGCCGCGGTCCCGGCGAACTTGCTCGAGAGCGAGCTCTTCGGCCACGCCCGTGGCGCGTTCACCGACGCGAAGCTGCAGCGCCAGGGGCTCTTCGTGCAGGCCTCGGGGGGGACCCTCTTCCTCGACGAGATCGGCGAGATGCCGCTCGAGATGCAAGCCAAGGTGCTGCGCGCCCTCCAGGAGCGCACCGTGCGCCCCGTCGGCGCCAACGTGGAGCTCCCGTTCGCCGCGCGCATCATCACCGCCACGCATCGCGATCTGGAGAGCGACATCGAGAAGCGACGCTTTCGCGAGGACCTCTACTACCGCATCAACGTGGTGAAAATCGACGTGCCGCCGCTGCGCGAGCGCAGCAGCGACGTGCTCAAGCTGGCAACGCATTTTTTGAGCCGCTTCGCCGCGCGCAGCGGCAAGACCGCGCTCGCCATCTCCCCGCAAGCGGCCGAGCGGATGCTCGCCTACCACTGGCCCGGCAACGTCCGCGAGCTCGAGAACGCGATCGAGCGGGCGGTGGCGCTCGCGCAGTTCGACCACGTCACCGTCGAAGACCTCCCCGAGAAGATCCGCGCCTACCGTGCCGACCGCTTCCTCCTCGCGGCCGACGACGCGCAGGAAATCGTGACGCTCGACGAGATCGATCGGCGCTACATCATGCGCGTCCTGACGCTGCTCGGCGGAAACAAGGCGCGCGCGGCCGAGATGCTCGGGCTCGATCGCCGGACGCTCTACCGCCGCCTCGAAAAGTACGAGGGCAAGGTGCCGAGCGACGGGCCGAGCCCCGACAGTCAAGACCGAGGCGAGTTTCAATGAACGAGGACGGGAGACCTCCGCGCGACGGCGACGGCGGGGCTTACGTGCGCACGGAGTTCCTCGAGCGCGTCGGGCACGAGCTCCGAGGTCCGTCGGGCGTCACGCTCGGCGCGCTCGACGAGATGGAGCTCGCCCTGGGCGATCGCGCGAGCGAGCTCTCGTCCCTCTTCGCGCTCGCAAGGCGCGGCGTACGCCGGGTCACCCACACGGCAGAGCGCCTGCAGCGTACGGCGTGGCTGGAGCGTGGCAACGTCGCCTGGGTCTTCGCGCCGGTGGACTTCGGGACGCTGCTCGAGAACGCCGTCCGGGACGCGGAGCTCCTCGAAGCGCGGCGCGGCGTGATGGTCACGCTGACAGGGCTAGCGGCGCCATCCACCGTCTGCGTCGACGCACCGTGGATGACACTCGCGGTCGCTGAGCTCGTGATGAACGCCATCGCGCACGCCCGCCGGGCCGTTTCGATCCGCGCCGAGCTCACCGACCGGGGCGTCGCCGTCTCGGTGACCGACGACGGCGCGGGCTTCACCGGGCCGCCGCCTCCGCGCTTTCACCCGCCGCGCGATCTGCGCGGGCTGGGCCTCTCGCTCTCTCTCGCGTGCGACGTCGTGATCGCGCACGGCGGGGCGATCGACTTGAACGTGCCGATGGCGAGTGACGGTCACGGCGCGCACGTTCGGCTGGTCATCCCGCTGCGCGAGCCCGCGTCCGTTCCGCCCTTCGACGTGCACGCCCAGGCGCCGGCGCTCAAGGCTGTAAAGCGCTAGACGCGTTTCGCGCTCGACGACGGAGCGGCGACCCTCACGGCCCCGGGCTCGGCGTCTGACCGCGGAGCAGGGCGTCGAGGATCTCCGTCGCGGGGCGCGCGGTGCGCATGGGCCGGGCCTCCCCCAGGAACGGCCACACCGCGTCGCGCACCTCCTGCGGCAGGACGTTCTCCAGGTATTCGAGCGCCGTCCCGCGCAGTCGTTCGTCCTCGTTGTGGAGCGCCTTGAACGCGAGACGCAGCGGCTCGCGCTCGAGGTGGAGCGAGAGCAGGGTGAAAACGTGCTCGAGGCTTCGTTGCACCCGGTCGTGGAGGAGCCGGTCCACCAGCGCCGGCCGTTCGTCGTCGTCCTCGTCGAACTCCGCCTGAGTCGCCCAGACGTCGGAGCTCTGCGCAACCTCGTTCCGCACCGCGTCGAGTATGGCGGGCAGCGGGATCGTGACCTCCTTCTGCACCTCGGTGATGTGGAGGAGCGCGCGCCCGCACTCGTAACGCACCTCGAAGCGCTCGTCGGCAAGGCCCCTCATCAATCCGTCGGCGGCGCGCTGGGTGGGACAGCGGGAGAGCACGCGCGGCACGCGTCTGCGGATGACGAACGCGTTGCGGGGGGAGAGGAGGGCATCGAGGAGCTGTCCGGTCGCGCCCTCGGCAACGCGCACGAGGGCGCGCGTCGCGTCGGGGTAGACGACGGCGTGGGCGAGCAGCAAGATCGTGTGCGAGATCAGCGCGGGGTCGAGGCCTTCGGGCCGCGTGAGCACGGGGCGTAGGCGCTCGGGATCCCCCGATCGAAGGTCGCTGATCGCGTCCAGCAGGAGGCGTAGGTCCTCAACCGGCGCCGCCGCGCTGGGCGCTACGGCCTTGGCCACCGCCTGGCGCGCGGTGCTCGCGGCCACGCGGTCGGGGGACGCCTGAGCATTCCTCTCGAGCGCCTCGATGACCTTCTCGGGGTCCACGGCGTCCGAAGGTGCGGCGGTCCTGGTCGTGAGGAGTCGGCGGGTCGCGCGGTCGGGAGCCTCGTCGGGCTCGAGCTTCACCGCGCCGAGCTTCAGGCTCTCCTCGAGGGCGCCGACGTACCCCCGGTGCAGCGTGCGAGCGCGGGCAAGCGTCACGAAGGACGCGGCGATGCCGAGAACCAGGAGCACGAGCGATGCGTTGACGGGCGCAAAGCGCAGCGCGAGCGAGACCAGCCCGGCCCCGAAGATGGTACCCGCGCGGTCGAACGCGACGTCGATGATCGTCTTGGTGGCGCGCTTCTTCTCTTCGGGGAGCGGCGTGTAGAGGAGCTCGTACGCCGACCGGAAGAGTGAATTTCGCTGGACGGCCTCTGCGCCGCGAAGCAGCGCGGAGCTGAGGAGCCCGGGGATGGCCAACCCGAACACGCCCCCGAGCACGACGATGCCCGGCAGGAGCGCCACGGTGACCGCCAGCCCCAGCCGCTCGAGCGCGACCTTCGCGAACAGCGCCTGGAGCAGGAACGAGAGCAGGCTCACGGCGAGCCAGAAGAGGCCGAAGAACGCGAGAAGCTGGGGCCCGCGGCCGACGTGTGTGGTCGCCTGCGCGCTGAACACGAAATCGAGGATCGTCGAGGTGACCGACCCCAGCGCGACCAGCAAGGACAGCGTCCGCAGATAGGGCACGTCCCGAAAGATTTGCAGCGGCGAGGGCGGCTTCGCCCCCCGCGGCGTGGGCTCGTCGGGAGCGCTCGCGGCCGGCGCGCTCGCTGCGGTGGGTCCGCGGATCATCTGCGTCGCCACCACGCACACGGCGCTCGTGGCCGCCAGCGCGAGCAGCATAGTCGGAAGCGAGACGAGCGAGGCGCCGCGCCATGCGGCCAGGCTGCCGAGCACGCCGCCGAGTGTCCCGCCGCTCGCGACCCGGCGCACGGCGCGACGCGCGGTGTGCGGGTCGAAGCGCTCGTTCATGAGCGACCAGAAGCTCGAGATCAGCGCGGGCGCGGACACGGCGGTGTGCAGGTACACGGCGACCGCTGCGGCGCCCGGCGACGCGAAGCTCAGGCCCCACTCGGCGACCATCGCCACCGCGTTGGCTGCGAACAGCACCGGGACGACGCGCGCCGGCGCAAAGCGCGTGAACGTGCGCGAGAGCCAGAGCACCGTCACGAGCGACAGTACGGCGGCCACGGCCATCATCAGCGGCAAGAAGCGCACGTCGAACGACGTCAAGAACAGCGCATCTCGCACGGCCTTGCCCGCCACCTGCTGGGCGATCATGGCGGCCGACGCGGCCGTGGCAGCATGGACGCCCGCCGTCGCCGCCTGGTGCGGCAAGGGGGGATCGGTGGGGTCGTCGGCTTCGCTCACGTTGGGCAGGATAGCCGAATCGTTGGGTTCAGCCCCCCGGGCGCGCTGCGGCCTGGGAGCGCTCCTCGAGGCGTACGAGAATCTCACGCCACGTGTCGGTCTTCACGGCCCTCCGCGGCAACACGTGGCCCATCGGGGTGACCGTGGACGAGGAGCTATCCGCCCTACGCACGCCGAGCTCGAGGTGCTCGAGGTCGATGTACTCCTCGCCGTCAACGAGGCGGACCGCCGTTTCCGACGTGCTCACGCTGGCCAGCTCCTGGTCCGAGAGCAGGCGCTGAATGGCCTCGCGCGAGAAGAACTCGTTTCGGTCCTGATTCCTCATTTGCGTCTCGCGCTCACGACGCGATCAGGAGTGCTTCTCGGTCTGCGGTCCGTGGGATCGCTTACCCATTTCGTCGAGGGCCACGCCGACGCGGGCCTCGACATTGCTGGTGGCGGCCGCCACGGTCTTCTTCGCGTCGCCAGCGAGCGCCTCGAGCTTCGCCTCCACGCCGTGCTCGACGCTCTTGGCCTCGTCGATGCCGGCCGTGAGGAGCTTGGCGATGCGGCTGCGGAGCTGCTTGCCCGTCGCGGGCGTGAGGAGGAGTACGGCGGAGCCGGCAACGACGGCGCCGGCCGCGAACCAGAGAACGGGCCGGAGCGCGCTCTCTCGGCGCTGCAGACCGACGCGATCGAGGAGGTTGTCGGCGGTGCGCATCTCGAGGACGCGCAATCCGTTCACGAGCCGGAGCACCTGGGTGCCGAGCTCCAAGAAGCTGCCCTTCGCTTGGGCGGCGGTGCGGGTGGCCGTGTCCTTGATGTGTTCGGTGGCGTTGCCTGCGGTGGTGGCGATCGAGCTCATGATGACGTCTCCTCGGTTGTCGTTGGGACCGCCATGGGTGCATGGACCACGCCACCCGCCGTTCGCCCACGAGTGCCGCGCGAGTCGGCCCGCGGCTACGCGAAAACGCCACACCGTGGCGCAATGGCTGCGCGCGGGGCGAGCGGGCGGGCGGGCGAGCAGCGAGAGCTGCGCCGTGAACGCGGGCGGACGGACCGGCGCGGGACCTGCAAAGGCGCCACGCATGAATGCAGTTTCCGCAAGACACAGCCGCCACACGCGCGTGGCCATGACGCTTATCGCGGTCCCTTTCGCGCTGCTGCCGGGCACGGCGGCCGCGTACACGATCTCGAACGAGCTTACCAGCGGGTGCCACGAAGGCATCACCTCCGCCGCGCTCCGCGACGTGCGCAAGGAGCTGAAGACCGCCGCGCCGCTCCCGATCACGGACGACGAGCGCGCGCTCGTGGACGATCTGCAGTTCACGCCCGACGAGGACATGAAGGATCTCGGCGGCGCGACGCTCCTCGCGGCCGTCCGGGACAACGATCTCAAGGGCCGCCCGTCCGACGATCTCAGCGCGCTGGCGGAGGTCCACGGCGACCCGGCGGGCCAGCAGGAGCACTGCCTGCGCGCGCCGGAGCACAAGGAGCCGGGCGGTACGAAGGCCGCCGTCGAGGCGTGCAGAGCGTTCATCCGAGAGCGCGCGCTCGCCGCGATCCAGGGCCTGAATGCGGCCGGTGCCCCCGACCTCGACAAGCGCACCTCGCTGACGATCTACCTCTCGATCCGCGGCACCGTACGCGCACCACTGCCGACGTACTACGTGGCCGCTGGCCAGGGGCTGCACGCGATCGAAGACAGCTTCACGCACACGTACCGGACCGCCGACGAGCGGAAGATCACGGTGACGCTCGACTGGCTCAACGAAGTGAACGGCACCCTCGTGGAGTCACGGGACGGGCCGGGTCACGCCAAGGCGCTCGACCAGTGCGACGACGCCGACGATCTGCGCAAGACGCGGCGCTTGCTCGCGATCGAGGCATCCACCGCGTTTCTTCGCGCGACGCTCGATCCGACGAAGACGACCGACCAGAAGATGGCGGCGATCGACGTGATGCTCGACAGCTACGTCAGCTACCAGCCCGGCTGCACGTTCGACAACAACTGGTGCAACGCGGCAGAGGCTCAATACAAGAATCCGGCGGGCTGCGGCTGTCAGCTCGGGTTCGTCGATGGGGGAGCGGGCACCGCGCTCGGCTTCGGGGGTCTCCTGGGCTTCGCGCTGCTCAGGCGCGCGCGTCGTCGTCGTGCGCTCGGCCGTCTGGCGATCCTGCCGGCGCTGGGCCTCGTGGGCGCGGTTTCCTTCGCCAGCGCGGAAGCGCGCGCCGACGGGCCCGTCCCCGGGCCGAAGACGACCGTTAAGACGACGACCACGCCGTCCGACGACCCGAATACGCCCCCGACCACGGCAACGGTCAAGACGACGCCCACGACGACCACGACCACGATCACGGCACCGACCAAGGACGTAAATCCCGCGCTGCCGGCGCCGACCGTCGTTCCTGTCAAGGAGCCGGGCCCCGTCGATCCGTCCCAGACCGCCATAGGCGCGTATGGCGGGTTCGCCGGATCGTTCGCAAAACCTGCCCTCGCGACGGCGGTCGGCGCGCGACTTCGCGTCAGCAAGGCGTGGGCCTTCGGCCTGGACGGCGAGTGGAACCCGTGGATCGCCTTCAACGGCGCGACGGTCCGCAAGGGCGCCGTGAACATCTACGGAACGGCGATGCTTCGTTTTCCGCTCGCTTACGAGAAATTCAACCTGCGCGTGAGCGCGAGCCTCGGAACGTCGTACCTCCTCACGAATCTGTACGGTGCGCCCTCAGGCAGCATCGGCGTCTACGTGGGCGCGAACCCGCTCGCCATCGAGTGGAAGCTATCGCGCATCTTCTACCTCATCGTGAGCCCGGTCGGCTTCGCGATGCCGGTGCCGCAGCTCAAAGGCGTCCCGCTCGTCTACCCGCAGTACCGGTCTACCATCGGCCTCGAAATCTGGGCGGGCTAGGACCCCTCGGGCACGCCTCTCGCCGTAAACGTGCACGTGCGCTCAGAAGGCCCCGACGACGCTGAGCGAGCCCTCGTTCGGCGTCACCTTCGGTGCGAGCGTGACCGGTGAGCCGTGAAGCGCCGTCACGATGGTGCCGACCGCGGTGCCCATAATCGCCCCGCCGATCGAGTCGGTGATGAAGTGCCGCCCGGCCATGACTTGCGACGCAGCGACGAATCGCTGCCGCGAGGCCCGCCCCGAGGATGATGTACGGGAAGGCCTGACCCGGATGGAGCCTCCGCTCGGTGATGTACATGGAGGTGACCAGCGCAAAGCCGACCGTGGCGTGGCTGCTCAAGAAGGAGAGCCCGCCGTCGGGGCTGTTGCGCTGATCGAGCGACGCCTTGTCCCCGTAGAGGAACGGCCGCGGACGCCCGGCGGCGACCGTCACGAGCGACGACAGCGCCGTCGCACTGAGCGCCGATTCGGCGACGACCACGGCGTCGTTGAGCGCAGGGAGCACGCCCTCGTCGACGACGAGGACGGCCGCCGCGGCGCCCATGAGCGAGTAGAGACCGATGTCCGACGCAGTGGACCAGCCGGGGTTCCTCGGCCTCCTTCGCCTCCTTTGTCTTAAGAGCCTTGTCGGCCGGCAGCGATCGGCTCGGGGGGATCCGCCGCGGGGGCGGCGGCGGGGGCGGCGACGGGAGGCGCGGCGGGAGAAGGCGCCTGCGCCCGCGCCGGCAGAGGCGGCGCCAGGATGAGTGTGAACACGACCGTGGCTGCGGACCTCGGCCGCGTCACGCGCGAGCGCCAGGGCATGACGAACCTCGTTTCCAGTTTCCGTCCCAGAGCAGGCTCACGCCCCCGCGATCACGCCTCCCACAGCGGCGAGAAGAGCCCGCTGAATCGCTGCTTTGCCAGCGCCGCCGCTACCGCCGGGACGCGGACGCGCGCGCTGTCCTTACCTTTACGTTGCGCGCGAAGGAGAGCCTCGTAGAGGCCTTCGTACTCGGTCGCCATGCGCACCGAGCTCCAGCGCTCTATCGCCCGGCGGCGGCACCGCGCACGATCGAGCGCGCCGACCTCGCGGAGGCGCTTGGCCAACTCGGCGGCGTCGCGGACGAGGAACCCCGTCACGCCGTCGTCCACCACGTCGAGGGCGTTGCCTCGCGCGAACGCGATGACCGGCGTGCCGGAGAGCATCGCTTCGATCGCAGACAGCGGCTCCTCGCAGCCGGAAGGAACGAGCAGAGCGCGCGCTTTCTGCTGGAGCACGAGACGCTCCCCGGCGGACAGGTTGCCCAGCCACCTCACGGCGCCGCCCGCCGCGTCGAGCCGAGGCAGGATCTCCTCGGCGAAGTACGCGGGCTGTGCCGTGTGCTCTTCAGCTGCAAGCTTGAGCGGGACGCCCGCGAGGCGAGCGGCGTCGATCGCCAGGTGCGGCGCATCCTCTGCGCCTAGCGTTCCGATGAACGCGCAGTAGTCACCGGTCGTATCGGAGCTCTGATAGTCGTCGGGATCGAGACCCGACCGCACGACGGCGCGGAACTGCAGCTCGGGCATCCGTGAGACCTGCGCGTCGCTCGTCGCGACATAGCAGACGTCGGGGAACTCCGAGTAGTGCTCGAACAGAGCCTCATCGCGATCGTGGTGGACGGTGAAGACGGTGGGGACGTGAGAGTCACCGCGAACGGCGAGCGCCTCCGGGTGATGGGCGTGCACGATGTCGAAAGGCTGCGAGCGTGTCGCGATGTCGCCCCAGGCGTACGCGAGGTGCCTCAGCTCCCGCTGGGCGGACGCGTGAGAGGTCGCGCTGGGGATGCGCCAGTTGAGCGCGCACCCGGGGTGTGAATCGCCGGACGCGTAGACGACGACGGCATGTCCGAGCCGCGTAAGCATCTTCGCGAGCTCTGCGATCACCGACTCGGCTCCGCCGGGAGCTCCGCCGGGAGCCTGAGGCGGAACGGTGACACCCACTGACGCAACGAGAGCGATTCTCATGACTTCCTCCGACGACCTACTCAATGCACATAGCGAGCCGGCGCGAAACGCGGGCGTCTGCTCAGGGAACGGGGGCAGAGACGGCGCAGCGCACGCCGAACGTCTTCTTGAAGTACGTTCCCTCGTAGTCGTCGCGCGCGCTCGCGCGCTGCCAGATCTCGGTGCTGTTCCAGCCGCCTCCGCGGCCGACGTAAGAGCCCAGCGCGGCGGTCGGCTGCGGGCCCGCCGGGTCGGCGGCCTGCGGCGCGCCGTAGTACGCCGGGTCGTAGACGTCGCTCACCCACTCGACGACGTTGCCCGCCATGTCGAGCGCGCCATAAGGGCTTGCGCCGCTCGGGTGAATGCCGACCGGCTCGGTGCCGCCGACGCAGCCGGCGAGGTTGGCGTGTGCGCAGTCGACAGCATCGCCGCCCCATGGGAACTTTCCGCCGCCCTCGCCGCGCGCAGTCTTCTCCCACTCGGCCTCGGTCGGCAGGCGCTTGCTGGCGTAGGTGCAGTACGCGAGCGCGTCCACGCGGTTGATGCACACGACGGGGTGCTGCGCGCGCGCGCCGCACGGATCCCAGTCGCACGTCGGCGCCAGGCACGCGCCGGCGAGCACGCAGTCGTGGTACTGCGCCTGGGTCACCTCCGTCGCTTCGAGCCGAAAGGCGCCGAGCATGACGGTGTGGCCGGGCTTCTCGTCGGCCTTGCAGTCCTGATCGACGTCCGGGCTGCAGCCCATCGCGAACGCTCCCGCGGGGACGTCGACCATGCGCGACGGCTCGGGGGCAAGCGGGTCGGCGCAAGCCACCGTTTGGAGGCGCGGGGCCGTCGGCACCTCTTCTGGCGCGGCGTTCGGGTTCGTCGCCACCGGTCCAGCTCCTGCGTCGCCGCCTACGGCCGCATGCGGCACGCCTCCGACGAGCTCGTCAGGACCGGCCAGGCGGCATGCGCCGAGGGTGGTGAACACGGAGATCGCGATGAGTCGATGGCTGCTCGTCATGTGGCCTCTGCGAGCCTCCAGTGCATCCGAAGTGCCATCACCGACTACACCGGGCACGCGAGTTGCTGTTCGTACCGTCAAATGAGCCTCTTTCACCTCGCTCCCGCTGTCGTCGGACGGTTCGCACCGCGCGCGCTCAGGTCGCGCGCAGGCAACGCGCAGCGGCGGCGCTTCCTTGGATTGCCGGCGGTCTGGCGGAGCATTCGCGTCACAGTGGGTCGGAACAGCGAGAGCGCGGCTCGCGGCCCGCTGCTTGCGCTGGTTCCTGGTGTAACGGTCGGTGGGAAGTACACGCTCGTGCGCGAGGTCGGGATGGGCGGCATGGGCGTCGTCTGGGTCGCGCGCAACGAGGCCACGGGAGGTGACGTTGCCGTGAAGTTCCTCCCGCCGAGCACCGCGCTCTCCCCCGCGCTCCTCGCGCGACTGCGCCAGGAGGCGCGCGCCACGGCCAGCCTCTCGCACCGCGGCATCGTGCGGATGTTCGACCTCGTCGAGACGCCCGACGGTCGGCTCCTGCTCGTGCTCGAGCTGCTCCACGGCCGCACGCTGGCGGAGCGGATCGACGTGGGCGAGCGCATCCTGCCGAGCGAGGCGGTTCGCATCGCGCTGGACCTCCTCTCCGCGCTCGCCCATGTGCACGACGCCGGCATCGTTCACCGCGATATCAAGCCGCCGAACGTCTTTCTCGCGACGGATCCGGACGGGCACGTGACGACGAAGCTCCTCGATTTCGGCATCTCCAAGACGCGGTCCGTGAACCCGGCCCTCACGATGCAGGGCGAGCTCGTAGGAACGCCGCACTACATGTCGCCCGAGCAGGCGATGGGCCAATCGGTCGACGTTCGCAGCGATCTCTTCGGCATGGGCATCCTCCTCTACGAGATGCTCACCGGAGCGAACCCCTTCGCGGGCGTGGACAGGCCGATCCTCTCCGTCGTGCTGATGGCCGACCACGTGGCCCCCATCCCCTCGTTGGCGCCGGCGCTGTGGGCGGTGATCGCGCGCGCGCTTCGACGCGAGCCGGGCGAGCGCTTCGCCAGCGCCGAGGCGATGGCCACCGCGCTCCGTGCGGCGATGAGCCGGAAGGCCGGTCGCTTGCCGCGTCAGCGTTCGCGCTACATCGGCGCGATCGTCGCCGCGTCGCTCTTCGTGTGGGTCTCGATCACCACCGTGATCGCGCCGCCCGCGGCGTCCTCGGCGGCACAAACGCCACACCGCGCACGGATGCACCGCACGGCGCTCACGCGCGAGCAAGCGTCGAGCTCGCTCGTGGCGCGCGACGTGGCGGCAAGCCCCCGCGCTCTGCCGCCCGCCCGCGCCGGCGCGGCGCCCGTGCTCGCGCAAATCGGCTTCGCACGCGACCCCGGCTTCTGAATGGCGTGACTCGTGCAGTCTGGTCGGTATGACCGTGAACCTGACCGTCTGTGCCCGCACCGATATCGGAAAACGCGCCACGAACCAGGACGCGTTCGTCATCGCCGATCTGACCGGGGACAGCCTCGTCACGACGGACCCCATCAGCCGCTTCGAGGTCGGCGCGCAGGGCGTTCTCCTCGCGGTGTCGGACGGCATGGGCGGGCACGCGGCGGGCGAGGTGGCGAGCGCGCTCGTCGTCGAGTCGATCCGCCGGTCCATGGCGGCGACGGCTCCAACACCGCTCGAGAGCGACGCGCTCCTCGGACGCGCCGTCGAGAGGGCGAACCGCGACACGTGGGAGGCCGCGCAGACCCCCGGCCGCGAGGGAATGGGGGCCACCGTCACGGCCCTTTACCTCGACGGCGTGACCGCGCACATCGCGGAGGTCGGCGACTCACGCGCCTACGTCCTTCGCGGCGGCGAGCTGCTGCAGGTGACGCGCGATCAGAGCTACGTCCAGCTCCTCGTCGACCTCGGCACCCTCAAGCCCGAAGAGGCCGCGCACGCGCCGTTTCGCAACGTGATCCTCCAGGCCATGGGGCAGAAGCAAGACGTGCAGGTCGCGATCGGCAAGCTCGCGCTCAGGCAACGCGACTGCTTCCTCATCTGCTCGGACGGTCTCACCAACAAGGTCTCGCCCGACGAGATCGCGCGCACCATCCTCGACGCGCCTCGGCTCGACGTGGCGTGCGATCGCCTGATCGCTCTCGCGATTCAGCGCGGCGGCGAGGACAACATCACCGCCATCCTCGGGGGCGTCAGCGGCGATCTCCCGCCGGTCGTCGCCGGCGAGAGCATCTCGAGCACGCTGCAAGTCGTGCGGGAGTTCGCTGGGGCGATGCCGGCGGTCTGAAACGCCACCGAGCTCGGCCGAGGCACGGAACGTGCACTAGCAGCACCAACAACAGGAGAGATGCGATGAATTGGACTCAGCTCGAAGGTCAGTGGCACCAGCTCGCGGGGCAAGTGAAGTCGCGGTGGGCCAAGCTTACGGACGACGATCTCAAGAATGTCGCCGGCAAGAAGGAGCACCTCATCGGCAAGCTCCAGCAGCATTACGGCATCTTGAAGGACGACGCCGAGAAGCAGGTCGACGAGTGGATCGAGAAGATCAAGCCCGGCCACGACACCAAGCCCTCGTGAGCGCTGGCGCACACCGAGGCGTTTTTGCCGCGCGCGATCGCGGTCATGGAGAAAGCATCATGTTCAAGACGACGATTTTTACCCTCGCCATCATGGCCCCCCTGGTTTCCGCCTGCGGAGCGAGCTACGCCCCGCCGACGCAGCGCCTCGCCGACGCGCAGTCCGCGGAGCGAAGTGCGGCCGAGCTCGGCGCCAACTCGGTCCCCAACGCGCAGCTCTCGATGAAGCTCGCGCAGGAGCAGATCGCGCAGGCGCAGAAGGCCATGAAGGACGGAGACAACCTCCGCGCCGACAGCCTCCTCATCCGCGCCAAGGCCGATGCCGAGCTCGCCATCGCCCAGGCACGCGAGAAGGGCGCCAAGATCGAGGGAGAGAAAGCGGTCGACGACTCGGCCGCGCAGAAAGCCACCAACGTCGGCCAGGGAGCCACCAAATGAACACTCTTCGAAACCTCGGACTTCTCTGCGCCTTCACCACGGCCGCCGGCCTCGTCGGCTGCGCAGCCAACATCCCTCCGCAGGATCTGGTGACCGCGCGCAGCAACTACGAGCGCGCGAGCAAGGGCCCCGCGCAGGAGCTCGATCCGGCCGACGTCCACGCCGCCCGCGAGCAGCTCGACGTCGCCGAAGCGGCCTTCGCCAAGGACGGCGATACCCAAGCGACGCGAGATCAGGCCTACGTCGCCGCACGCAAGGCGGAGTTCGCGGAGGTGCGCGCGCGCACGCTCCAGGCGAACCAGACGAAGGACCGCGTCGTGGCCGGCATGCACGCCGACGAGCGCAAGGCAGTCGCCCTCACCTCCGCGGAGCTCGCGCAGACCAAGGGTCAGCTCGCCACCCAGGGCGTCGTGCTGCAAGCCCAGGCGGCCACGCTGGCGACCGAGAAGCAACGCCGCGAAGAGGCCGAGAAGCGCGCAGCCCAGGCCGCCGCCGATCTGGCGAAGTTTGCCACGGTGAAGCAAGAGACGCGCGGCATGGTGATCACGCTGTCGGGCAGCGTGCTCTTCGCGTCCGCGAAGTGGGATCTCCTCCCCGCCGCACAGATGAAGCTCAACGAGGTCGCGGCCGCCCTCACCAAGGAGGATCCGACCTCCAAGATGGTGGTCGAGGGTCACACCGACTCGCAGGGCGCCGCTTCCTACAACCAGGATCTGTCGCAGCACCGCGCGCAAGTGGTCCGCGACTACCTCGTGACGCGCGGCATCGCCAGCGATCGCATCACGGCGCAGGGCTTTGGTCCGACGCGCTCGATCGCGGACAACGCGTCGCCCGAGGGCCGCGCGAACAATCGGCGCGTCGAGATCGTCGTGACCCCCGCGGCCACGCCCTGAGCTCGACGCTCTGAGGGGGGCCGGTCCAGCGCTCGGCTCCCCAATCTCAAGGAGATTTCAGTCATGACGACGACCTCGAAGAGGCACCCCGCGTGGTGGAACGAGAGTGTTCACGGGACCGCGTGGGAGCTGGTGAAAGAAGCCATGCGTCGTGACTGGCAGCAAACCAAGCACGACCTCGGCCTCGGCGGTCACGAGTTGAATCAACACGCCACCGACACCTTGCTGCAGGCCGGGGGCGATGCGCGCGTCCCGCCGATCGACGTGCCGAACCCTCCCAAGGTCATCGGCGTGGTGGAGGAGTGGCTCGAGGTCGAGCCTTTGGTCGACTTCGGCTACGCGGCGCGTCGCGAGTACGGGGTGGACCATCCTCATTGGGACGCGATGCTCGAGCGCAAGCTCCGAAGCGACTGGATTGCAGCGCAGGAGCAGGCGGGCCACGACTGGGAGGCGATCGTTCGCCACGTCCGGAAGGGGTACGAGTTCGTGAGCGCGCCGCAGTCGAAGGCGAGCTGACCAGACTCACAGATAGGGCGCGCGGGCACGACGGTTGCTCTTGATCCGACCGGGAGCTGGTCGGACGAGAGGAATCGGTCGTGCTTTCGCGTTTTGCGGCTTGGCGCCGCGCAAGGAAGGTCAAGATGGACGCAAAATCAGCAGAGAAGAAGGCCGTGAGCGACAAGCACCTGCACGAAACCGAAGGGGGGGTGGCAGGGGCCATCTCGGGCGCCGCGATGGGCGCCATCGCCGGGCCCGTCGGTGCGGTTGTGGGTGGCGTCGTCGGTGGCGTCGTCGGCGTCGTCGCGGGCGCCATCCTCGACGACGACTCCGTGGACGCGGCCGCCCGTGAACGCGTGCTCGACGAGGAGATCGGCGTGACGAGCGGGGCGGTCGGCGCACCGAACCTCGAGCACCCCCTGGAGAAGAACGTGCTCTTCGCGGAAGAGGAGGCCAAGCGCCTCAGCCAGGCGCCCTCCATCCCAACGCACCCGATCCCCAAGCCCCCCATCCCCAGGTAGCGCCGAACATGGCGGCGTTCGCTCGCCGCTTTGGTTCCGATGCGGCGGCGTGACCGTCACGTCGACGTACCGATCGCCCTCAGAGCGCGCTCTGCTTTTTGCCCGCAACGGCGGCCCCTGCCGCTCCTCCCGCGCCCGCACCTGATGACCCGGCCGCTGCGCTTCGATACCACTCCTCCGCCCCGAGCAAGCGGAGGGATGTGCTTCCGTTGGTCAGCTCCGCCCCGACGGTGAGCAGTCCGGCGTGCACCAGCGCGATGCCGTGGTTCCACGCGCCGCGCTGGTGGAACTCGGCGCGGACCTCGCCGCCTTGCCCGAGGACGTGCAGACCGGTGAGATCCACGCGTGAAGCGCCCGCGGCAAGTGCGCAGGCAAGTGCGCAGCCGCCGTGGAGCCCCTCGAGGCCGATCAGGTTCGCCAGCCCCGCGGGCATGGCCTGGGTGAGGACGGGGCGCCCGTCCTTGGCCTCGAACGCGACCTTGGTGCGCAGGAGCGCCGGGGCCGCGAGCGCCAGGTGCGTATTCGCGAGCTGAACGTTGCCCCACCACGGCGACTGGGTCGGCGTGCTCGAGAGCACGACGTTCCGCGCATCGACCCGGCTGCCCGACAGATCGGCACGACCGGAGTCGAGGTCGAGCCCGACGAGCGTGACCTCGGCAGCGACGGACCCATGAACGTCGACGGTGCCCGCGTGAACGACGAGGGCATCCGCCGCTAGCGTGAGGTTCCCCTTCGCCTGGCGCGTCGCGAGCGAGGCGCGCAGAGCGCCGTGTGCGTGCGCGACGCCCCCGCGAAACGGCGTGGATCCTTTTCCGAAGTAGCCGTCGAGGCGCCGCAAGTCGGGGAAGACGAGATCGGGCCACTCGAGCGAGGCGCTCCCGTCGCCGAACGGACGCACGAGATCAAGCTCGGCGCTTCGCGCGTGTGCGACGACGCGGGCGGCATGGACGATGGGATCGGGCGCGGGCCCGTGCCAGACGCCGAAGCGGGCGAGCTCGAGGGAGATGCGCGCCTCGGCAGGCACCGCTGCCGCGTCGACGACGAGCGCGAGGTGGGTGGCGGCCTCCGCGCGATGCCCGTCCCCTTCGACGACGACGCGCTCCGAGTCGACCGACACCGCGCTCGGCGCTGCGAGGACTCCACCGACGACGCGAACCTGCACGAGCATCGGGCCGGCTCCGCCACTCAGCGCGAACGCCGACGGATCGCTCATGTAGTGCTTCACGAACGCCAGGTCGACGACGTGCCCTTCGCCGCGCGCCGTGGTGGTCAGGGTTCGTACGACGCTGCTCCCGACCACCTCACGAGGGTCGAACGGAGCGACGGTGACGTCGAGGTGCCCGCTGAGCGCGTCGAGCGCCGCGTCGCCGAAGATGGCCAGCTCGCCTCGCGTGACGTCGACCGATGTGGGGCTCACCGTCGCCATGCGGACGGGGCGCAGCGTGAATCCCCCGACGACGCGCGCCTCGCCCGTGAAGTGGTACGCGTCGAACCACACCTCGCGGACGAGCGTGGCCTCCGCGTCGTCGATCTGCACGGACCAGAGGCGATAGTCCTCGTCGGAGATCGGAGGCGGTTCGACGGCCGGCTTGATCGGAGGCGCCGAAACGCCCGCGATGGGGGGTAACGCCGCGAGGGCCGCCGGCGTCGCCGCGGCGGAATCGAGCTTTCGCCGCATCCGCATCGCGACCCCGCTGCCGTGGACTCCCGAGGCTTGAAAGCGGCGTTGAAGGAGGGCGAAGAGGGAGACGTGCAGGTGGACACGCTCGATGTCGAGCTGCCACTCGACGTGGCTGTCGGTGCCCACGATGCGAAGCCCGCTGGCTTGGAGCTGCCCGGGGTACCACGACCACGCGGACGCGTAGGTCACGGCGACGTCCTCGGGGAGGTCGATGCTGTGCCCCAACACCGCGTTGACGCCGACAAGGTACACGCCATACGAGATCGCGACCGCGCCGGCTCCGCGCTTCGCCCACTTCGCGAGTCCAGGAGGCCTTCGAAGGAGACCGATGCGGTTCATGAGTCGACGAAGCACGGGGCGACACGTGCAGCTCCCATGCCTTCGGTCGTGAGGCGTCGTTGCGCGGGCGCAGGATCGCCACAGCCCACCTGTGTGGGCTGCGGCAGCCTCCGCGGCGCTCTACGGCGCGACGACCGTACTGCCGTCGAGGGTAACGGCCGTCTGCGCGAGCAGCCTTCCGTTGACCGACGCGCCGGTGCGCAGCGTGATCGCGGTTTGACCCAGAACGATGCCCTCGCAATGCGCGGTCGTTCCCAGCTCCACCATTCCGGCGACCTGCCAGAAGACGTTCTTCGGCTGCGCGCCACCCGAGAGGAGGATCTTCGTGGCGCTGCTCATGGTGAGGTCTTTTGCGATCTGGAAGATCCAGACGTCCGTAGCGCTGCCCGCCAAGGTCACGTTCGTCGGGACGAGCAGGCCGGTGCCCCACTTGTAGACGCCGGGGGTGAGGGTCTTGCCGCCGATGTCGCCCGCGCCGAGCTCGGTGACGTCCGGCGCGCGCGCCGCCGCATCTGTGAAGGCGATCTCCATGTCGCCGACGGCCACGGTCAGCTTGGACGGGGTGGGCGGCATGTAGTCCGCGGCGAAGACCTTCCCGACGACCTGCGTGCTCGTCGCGAACACCTTGGTCGCGTCCGCGATGAGCGAAAAGCCGGTGATGTAGGTGGCCGCGGCGGGGCTGACGCCCAGGTTGCCCGTGATGGCGGAGCCGGGCACCGTGGAGACGCCGCTCTTCGCGAGGATCGCGTAGTCGGCGGCCGTCCCGAGATTCACGCCGAGCCCGGGCGCGACGGTCGTGCCCGTGGTGAAAGTCCACGAGTAGCTCGCGCCGAGGGCGACGCCCGCGGCGCTCCTCGCAGCGGTCGTGATCGTCGCGGTGAACATGGCGTTGCTGGCGAGGTGGGCGGCGGGCCAGAACACGGCCGTGGCGTTGGCGTAGACCACCTTGCCGGGGACGCTCGCCGAGCCAGAGCTCACGGTGAACGTCGCCGCGGTGAGCGAGGCGCTGTCCATCGCCTCGCTGAAGGTGGCGCTGACGTTTCCGTTGAGGGACACGCCCAGGCCGCCGCTTACCGGTGCGGTGGACACGACCGTCGGCGTCGTCGCGCTCCGGCCGTCGGGCAGCGTCCCTCCGTCGTTCAAGTTGCCACCGTCCCCCAGGACTCCACCGTCTCCCAGGACTCCCGGGCTCCCCGAGTTCGATTCCCCACACGCAGCGCCGAAGCAGAGAACGAGAGACGCCGCGATGAGCGCGAGCGGGCCGGGATGCGATGCCTTTAGGTCAATCATGGGCAGTGCAAGAGCAAGAACGGGCCCCCGCTCGACGCAAACCGCGCATCCCCCCGTTTCTTCAGGTCGGAAGAGCTGCCCGCCGGCGGTCGAGCAGCGCCCGGTCCGGGGTGCGCACGCACGCAAGAATGACGCATGGGGCGCCCGCGCGCATCGCGGCGACGGCGCTTTTTACCTCCTATCTGCGGCGGCGCGCCCACGGCTGTCCTCTTCGGCGGCGCCTCGCTCGGCGTCGCAGCGGCACGCGCAGTGCAGTCGTATCGACAGTCATGTACCCGACCGAGCCCAACTTCGACTCCACGGAGCCCGCCACCTTGCGCCGTGCAACCCCGATCCCGTCCACTCTCCGGGTTCTCGTCGTGGACGACGACGACGACGCGCGAGAGTTGCTCAGGGAGGCGGTGCAGATGATGGGCTACGAGTGCTACGCCGCGCACGACGGCCTCGAAGCCTGGGAGATGCACCAGGCCGATCGCATGGACGTGATCGTGAGCGACTGGAGCATGCCGCGGATGACCGGCATGGAGCTGTGTCGGCGGACGCGCAACCACGACGAAGGCGACGACTACACGTACTTCATCTTCATGACGGGCTTCGACGATCGCGATCACTTCGCGCGCGGCATCGACGCCGGGGCGGACGACTACCACTCCAAGCCCGTCGACGTCGACGAGCTCGGCGCGCAGCTCGCTAGCGCGGGAAGGGCCCTTGCGCGGCACCGGCGCCTCGCCGAGAGGAACGCCGATCTTCGGCGCGACAGCGAGACGTCCTTCCGCGTCGCGCGCGTCGACGCGCTCACGCAGGTCCAGAACCGGCTCTCGATGGACGAAGACCTCCGGAACCTATGGTCGCGCGTGATGCGCTACGGCCATCGGTACTCGCTCGCGATGTGCGACGTCGATCGCTTCAAGGAGTACAACGACGCCTTCGGCCACCAGAAAGGCGACGACGTCCTCCAGCGCATCGCGCAGACGATCCGGGACGCGCTCCGCGAGGGAGACGGTCACTACCGATACGGTGGGGAGGAGTTCGTCGTCGTCCTTCCCGAGCAGTCCCTCCCGCAGGCCGCGGCGGCGATGGAGCGCGTTCGTGCGGCCGTCGAGGGGCTCGCGATTCCGACGGGACGCGGCACGGTGGTCACCGTGAGCCTGGGCGTCGCGGAGCTCGACCGCTCGAACGACCGTGGCGTGGCGGAATGGCTCGGACGCGCAGACGCGGCTCTCTACCGCGCCAAGGCGAAGGGACGAAACCGGGTCGAGGTCGACGATCTGTGAATCGCGAAGGAGGATCATCATGCTCTATTCATCGATAGCGCTCTTCGTGTTGGGCCTCGTGGCCGGGCTGTTCGCGTTGACCATCCCTGCCGATCCCCTCGCGTCGCACGTCGCGCAGCTCCTTGTCGTGGGCTTCCTGGGGACGAGCGTGCTCGCCTTCGTGGCCGATCGGCTGTGGGGCGCCTACGCCCTCCGGCGCCAGTGGCGCGTGGTTGCCCAGCCAAAGCTCGACCGCGAGCGCTTCGAGGGGAAAGGCGTGAGCGTGCTCGCGCCGCATTCACATTCACATTCACGCTGACGAGAGCGCGGCCGCCCTCTCGCGCGCCGCCGAACCGGGACTTGACGACTCAACAAGAAAGCGAGGCTTACGTGAACGACAAATCAAACGACGCGACGGCGGGCGAAGCGACGAGCGAGCGAGAGGCGATGGCGCCGCAGCCGGCGAGCCCGGCAAGGCAGCGGCGCGGGTTCGCCGTGATGGATGTGGAGCGCGTGCGCGAAATCGCGCGCGCGGGCGGGCTCGCAGCCCATGTCGCGGGCACCGCGCACGAGTTCAACGCGGAGGAGGCGCGCGCCGCGGGGCGGAAGGGCGGCCTCGCCCCTCACCGACCCCGCAACAGCGCGAAGGTCAAGGACGCGACCGCGCGCGGGTAGCGCGCGCCAGCACGACCGACAGCGCCGCGAGCAACATCGCGAGCCCAGCAGCCCCACCCGTCCCGCCTGTCCCCGGGCGCGACGGAACGCTGCATCCACCTCCGGTGTTGTCGGTGCCAGCAGCGGGAGCTGCGCCAATTGCACTGGCCGGCGCGCCGCCGTCCACTCCCGACGGAGCCCCTCCGCTGGCGCTCGGCGCCGAGCCGTCCACCGTTTGGGGCGGCACTCCGCTGTCCGCGTACGGCGGAGGCGAGGGCGGCGGCGACGCGTCGACCGCCGCCGTGCACCCGTCCTTGGCCGCCGACAGGTTGAAGACGAGCGGACGGCCCGCGAAGGCGCTGGCCCCCGTGCCGGCCGTGATGACGATCGCGCACTCTGCGCCGACCACGCGCGTGGTCACGTTGGAGGCGCCCGCCTTGTCCTCCGGGGCGTCGAAGACGACGTGGCGCGCGGCTTTGTCGCCCGCCGCCGAATAGGCGAGCGTCGTTCCGGGCGCACCGTCCTTCGCGCTCGAGGCGAGGATGAACGAACGCACGCCTCCGCGCGTGACGCGCGCGCCGACGACCGCAGGATCCGCGAGCGAGAGCGCCTCGGCCTGCGCCTCCGACGCGCCGAGCGCGTCGAGGACGTGCACCGCCAGCGCCGTCGGGCCGGGGAGCGTGACCGCGTACTCACCCGCGTCGAACCGCGCCGCCGTGTGCACACGCCGAAGTTGTCACCGTCGCAGGGGGCGCCGGGGTCGCCCTTGATCGCGCGCAGCGAGGGAGCGCTCCCTCCCGAGAGCGTCACCGCGTGCACGACGAGCCGAGAGTCACCGACCGCCGCGGTGGCGACGTTGCCCCCTCCCAGCGCGAACGGCGCGGGCGCGCGGAAGCGCAGGTACGTCTTGCGCGCAGCATCGCCGGTGCGCACGCGGTCGATCGTGACGATCTCCCCCTCGGGCAAGAAGACCCAGTCGCGCTGCGCGAACGGAACGTCGCTGATCCCCTGCGGATCGGCGAACGCCCCCTCGAGCGCCGCGCGCGCGGCGACGACGCCACCCTCGGTGCCACGCGCCCACGCGAGCTCCGCGCGCGAATGGGGAGATTGACTCGGCCGGTAGTTGGCTTGCACGGTCAGCGAGTCGACGGAGATCGCGTTGGTGGTCAACGTCGACAGCGAGCCGTACGGAGACGGATCGACGACGAGCGAGTCCTTCCCGCGCGAGAACACGAACGTGGACGCGTCGAGGTGCTGGTGGTCGACGCCGAACCGCGGCGCCGACACGAAGACCCCCCAGAACGCGCCGGGGTCCCAGCTCGAGCGCGCGTACAGCTTGCGCGTCCCCGTCGCGAGGTAGAACGGCGCGCGCGGCGCCGCATTGAAGCTCGTGGCGTTCGCGCCCCGCGCCTCGGCCAGGGCGTCGTAGACGAGGCCCACGTCGTGCGCCGGCGCGGCGAGCGGCCGAACGTACGCGGCCCACCCCGCGGCCTCGTCGCTGCCGAAGCCGGCGAGCGCTGCGGTGAGCGGCTGCGGGCTGGGCGTCGCGTTGATGATCGCCGTGCCGTAGTCGCCGCCGGCGTAGAAGCCCGTCTTGTCGGGCGTCAGCGCGTGGTGGTAGTTGACGACGAGCTCGCTCAGCCACGCGCGCACCGCGGGTTGCAGAGCGCCCTGCTCCTCGAGGGCGCGCGCCGACATCGCGTACTCGAGCGCGCCGAGCGGACCGTACTCCCAGCCCTCCGGCCAGTCCCCGCCGACGAGCGCGCCACCGCCCGCGACGCCGCCAAGGACGATCTCCTGCGCGAACATGTGGTCCACGACGTCCCCGAAGTACGTCGCCGCGGCGCCGTCGTCCTCGCCGCTCGCTGCGATCGCGATCATCGTCTTCGCCAGCAGGTAGCCGGCCTGGTAGTTCGAGCCGGGCGCGCTCTTGAGGTAGCCGCTCGCCTCGTACCACTCGACCCAGGTCTTGAAGAGCGCGCGCGCCCGCGGCAGGAGCGCGTCCGCGCCAGGTGCGTCGTGGAACCAGTCGTACGCGAGCGCCGCGTACGCGCCGAAGTAGCGCATCCCGTAGCCCGCGTCGTGCGTGACCGCCGTCGCGCCGCCGGCGCCGTCGCCGATCACGATGAAGTCCTCGAGGAGCGCCTTGAAGATCCGCAGCCCCGCGGTGGCGAACGCGGGATCGCGGGTGAGCTGCCACGCCATTCCGCACGACGCGGACGCGTACGCCCAGCCGTAGCCCTGGTAGATGGCGTGGTCGTAGTTGCTCGGGTTGGCGACGACGTCACGGCACTCCGCGACCACGGCCGCCGCCGCGCTCCCGCTCCTGGCGGCGTTCGCGTGAAGCGCGGTCATCGTCGGTTTGGTCAGCCAGATCCGAGGATGCGCGCCGCTCGGCGGGCTGGGCGCGGCGCTCGCGGGGGAGGCGAGCGCGACGGTCAATGCGATGGAGGACGCGACGGCGTGGATGGCGTGTTTGTTTCCCATTGACGCGGGACCTTAGCGGCTGACCCCGGTCGATCAATGTGCGCCTGAAGCTAACGTGCTTGGGCTCTCGCTGTTTGGTGAGACCACGAGGCACCGGGGAGCATCCGCGTACAGGTGGCGGGGACACGAGCGCCACAGCGTGGCGCTCTGGCCGCGCCCGGGCGCTCAGGTTGCTCTGGTTGCTCTCTCTAACGGAGCCTCGAGCGCGTCGCGCAGCCGCTCCGCGGCGCGGGACGGCACGTTGATCAGCACGTCGACCCGGCCGAACCAGCGGACCGCCATGCCGAGCAGCTCGCGCACGTCCCCCGGATCGCTGGCGTCACACGGGAAGGCGAGGACGTCGGCGCCGCGACGGGTCAGGTCTGCGTGCGCGTACGAGAGCTCGTCGATGTCGCGCGCGCCGATCACGATGCGGGCCCCGGCCGCCGCGAAGCGCTGTGCGAAATAGAGAAGACCGAGGCCAGTGGGGTGCGTGATGCAAACCACGCTGTCGGAGAGCATGCTCATGATCGGGCTCGCTTGCACATCCCGTGCGCGCTCGACGGCCCGCATCAAAACCCCGGCTCGCGCGCGAGCACCGTGCGCCGGGCCGGGCTCCGTCGCGGCGGGCGCGCGGATGGGGTCGCGGGCGTCGGCGCCGGCCCGGCGTCCGCGGAGCTGAGAAGGACGGAGTCGACGACGAAGGCGGTGACGGTATCCGGTGACGCCGCATTTGCCACGGGCACGTCCTTCGCCGACGACGCGGGATCCGCGACGACGTCCGTCGCCGTGGCGGATGCGCGCGCAGCTTCGCCAGGCGTCCACGCGGCGAACACCACCGCAATCACGGCGCCGGCGAGGGCCGCGGCGACGCTGCGGCCACGAGACCGCGTCGCGGGATGGGCAGCGTCTCCCGCTGCGTGACGTTGAGGACGGAGGGCCGGCGAGGGCTCGGGCACGACGCCAAGCTCTCTCGTGTCGGCCAAAGAGCAAGGCGCCTCGGGGAGCCCGACGGCCGCGCGCAGCGCCGCCGCTAGCTCAGTCGCGTTCGCGAAACGCTCCTCGGGAAGCTTCCGGAGCGTCTTCGCGATCACCTGCCACATCGGCGGCGTTACATCGGGGAGAGGCTCAGGCTCCGCCTCCACGATAGCCACGAGGATTTGCTGGATGTCGTCGCCCACGAACGGAGTGCGCCCGGAGAGCATCTCGTAGAGCAAGATTCCGATCGTGAAGAGGTCGCTCCTCCCGTCGACGGTCGCGGAGCCGCCCACCTGCTCGGGGGACATGTAGCTGGGCGTTCCGACGAGCTCGCCTCGGTGCGTGATCCCGGGCCCATCGGTGCCGCGCTGCTGCTTGCTGATGCCGAAGTCGAGGATCTTCGGCGTCATCACGGCGTCGGAGTCGACGGCGAGGAAGACGTTGTCGGGCTTCAGGTCACGATGGGTGACGCCGCACCCGTGCGCGTGTGCGAGCGCGCTCAGCACAGGGAGCAGAATCGCCACAGCGTCCTGCTCCGACAGCCTGCCGTGGTCCGAGAGGTGGTCGCCCAGGGTCTCACCCTGGAGCAGCTCCATGACGATGGCGACCTGCTCGCCTTTCGGACCGAAGTCGATGAGGTCGTAAATGCGTACGATTCCGCGATGCGAAAGGCTCGCGGTGGCGTGCGCTTCACGCCGCAGGCGCTCCACGAGCTCGGCGCTGCCGTTCCCGTCGCGCAGGACCTTCAGCGCCACCTCTGCCCCCGTCGCCTCGTTGCACGCCACCCACACGGCGCCCATTCCCCCGGCCGCGAGGGGCCGGACGAGTCTGTACTTGCCCGCGAAGACCGGCGCCGCGCCGAGCTCGCGGGCAAGATCCGGAAGCGGGCTCATGGAGTGGGGTCTACTGCATCGCCCGTGCCGCGAATGGCCTTCGGCGAGCCGTGCGTCGCACGCGAGGAGGTCAGTGCTCGAGGCAGAGCTTGCCCTTGCGGCAGGCCGCGAGGCGGCTGATGGAGTCGAGGGGATTGCCGCACTTCTCGCTCTTGATGTCGGTGAGGCAGTCGGCGAGATCGGGCGAGCTGATCCCGCGGGGGCACTCCTCTGCGCGAAGATCGGCGCGCTTGTCGTGGCCCAGCTCGGTCGTGCAGGCTTCGCGGGTAGCGTAGGACTTCCCGCTGCCCACGTTGTTGCACGCGACCTCACGATCGCATCGCGCGGCGGTGATGCGCGAAACCGCGTCTTCATTGCCCGTGATCCGCGCCGCGGTCGTGGTGATGGGCGCGTCGGGTCCCCTCACCTCGCCGCGGCCGCATGCGGCGGAGACTCCGAGGATGAGGGTGACTGCACTCAACGAGTTGATGATTCGCATGGGACGTGAACCTCCGTGGTGGGGCGACCTTCGCCCGCGCCGGGCCAAGTGCAAGCAGCGGGCCGCGCGCCGAGCACGACGCGCACGACGTGCGCGCGGGCGCCGTCGGCCGGAGGCACGATCACGTTCGATGCCAGCTTCACGCCGTCGATCGTCACGGAGACGGCGCCGTGCCCGATGTGCTCGGGGTTCTCGACGACGATGAGCAGCTTCTTCTCGCCGATGCGCACCGTCGCCTCGAAGCCCGGCCACGACGGAGGGATGCACGGATCGATGCGGACGCCCCCGGCCACGCGGGTGATTCCGAGGATGGCCTCGACGCCGAGTCGCCACGTCCACGACGCCGCGCCGGTGTACCAGGTCCATCCGCCTCGCCCCACGTAGCCCGGCGCGTCGTACACGTCAGCGGCGAGGACGTAAGGCTCCACCCGGTAGCGCGCGACGGCTTCGTCGCCGTCGGCGTGGTGGACCGGACTGAGGAGCCGGAACACACGCTCCGCCGCCGCGCCGTCTCCGAGCTGCGCGTGGGCCCAGCCGAGCCACGCGGCCGCATGCGTGTACTGTCCACCGTTCTCGCGAACGCCGGGCGGGTAGGCCTGGATGTAGCCGGGATCGTGGTGGCCTCCTTCGAAGGGAGGCTGCAGGAGCAGGACGAGCCGCTCCTTCTCGCGCACGAGGAGCGTGTCGGCGGAGCGCATCGCCTTCCTCGAGCGCGCGGGGTCCGCTGCGCCCGAGAGGACCGACCACGACTGCGCGATCGAGTCGATGCGGCAGGTGCGCGCGCGCGACGTCCCCAGCGGCGCGCCGTCGTCGTAGAACGCGCGGACGTACCACGCGCCATCCCACGCCGACGCCTCGGCGGCCGCGCGCAGGCGCTCGGCGCGCGTGTGCCAGGCCGCGACGTCCTCGCTGCTCCGGGCGCGCTCGCACAAGAAGACGAACTTCTTCGTCACGTCGAAGAGGAACCACGCGAGCCACACGCTCTCGCCCTTGCCACCCTCCCCGACGCGGTTCATCCCGTCGTTCCAGTCGCCGCTCCCGATGAGTGGTAACCCGTGCGGCCCCGCGGTGTAGCCGCGGACGACCGCGCGCCGGCAGTGCTCGAGCAGCGTCGCGCGGCCCTCCGCAGCAGGGAACCTCGCGTAGCGATCTCCTTCATCGGGCGCGAGCGCCTGTGCGCGCAAAAACGCCACTTCCTCGGCGAGAATGCCGACGTCGCCCGTCGCCGCGACGTAGTGCGCGGTGACGAACGGGAGCCACAGGTAGTCGTCGGAGCAGCGGGTGCGCACGCCCATGTCGCCCGGGGGATGCCACCAGTGGAGGACGTCGCCCTCCTCGAACTGGTGCGCCGCGCACACGAGGATATGCGCCCGAGCGAGCCCCGGCGCGCTGTGCACGTATGCCATGACGTCTTGCAGCTGATCGCGGAAGCCGAACGCGCCGCTCGACTGGTAGAACGCGGCGCGCGCGAAGAAACGAGACGAGAGGCTCTGGTAGAGGAGCCACCGGTTGAGCATGAGATCCATCGCCGGCTCCGGCGTCTTCACTTGCACGGCGCCGAGCAGATCCTCCCAGCGCTCCGTCAGGCGTTTCCACGCGGCCTCGGCGCTTCCGATCTGCTGGAAGTGGGCCGCGAGCTCGAGGGCCTGCTCCCGGCCCTGCCCCTGGCCGACGGCGAAGTGCAGCGTGATCTCCTCCCCGGCGACGAGCTCCACGTGCACCTGCAACGCCGCGCACGGATCGATCCCGGGCTCGGTCGTACCTGCGAGGCCCCAGCGCCCGAGCGCGGCCGGGCGTGCGTAGTCGCCGCTGCGCCCGAGAAATTCCGTCCGATCGCACGTGAACCCGTGGGTCGGCCGGTCGGCGGTGACGAAGGCCACGCGGCCCGCGAACTGCGCGTCGTACGCCGAGCGGGCGAGGAGGCAGCGTGCGTCGACGTCGAGCTCGCAGAGCACGCGCGTCCGAGCGTCGACGGGCGAGGCGCCGAGCAGCCACTCGACGTAGTGCGTCGCGGTCAACCGCCGCGGGCGGTCCTGTACGTTACGGAGGCGCAGCCGCAGGAGCTTCACCGGCTGATCCGGAGACACGAACACCGTGAGCTCTTGCACCAGGCCGTGGCTCGTCTGCTCGTAGGTCGTGTACCCCGCGCCGTGGCGAACGCGGACCGCCGCGGAGAGTCCCGCCGGTAGCGGCGTCGGCGTCCACACCTCGACGGTCTCCTCGTCACGGAGGTACACCGCTTCGGACGGGGTGTCCGTCACCGGATCGTTGCGCCACGGCGTGAGCCGGTTCTCACCCGCGTTGACCGACCACGTCGCGCCGAGTGACGACTCGCTCACCATGCAACCGAGCTCGTCGTTGGCGAGGACGTTGGACCACGGCGCCGGCGTACTGGCCGCACCGTTCGTCAGGATCACGTACTCGCGCCCGTCGTCGGAGAAGCCGCCGAGCGCATGGCCGAACGCGAGTCGCGGCGCGATCGGCGTCGGCGTCGCGCCCGCAGGAGGCTCCGGATCGGGCGGGCGCGTGGGTGTGAGAACAGGGAGCGGCGGCGGGAGCGCGGGCAGGCGCGTCCACTGCTCCGCGAGCGGTCCGCGCTCCACGTCGAGCACCACCTGCGCTGCCGCCTCGATGCGGCGATCTTCGTCGTGACCGAGCTGGTCGGTCGCCAGCACGAACAGCCCGCCCCGCTGGTGCAGCCAGCCCGCGGCGCCTTCGCGAATGAGGAAGTTGCGGACGCTCCCCGACACCTCCGACTGGTAGCCCGACGCCGAGCGCGCCAGGAAGACGACCTCGATCGCGATCCCGCAAGCGCGCAGGTACCGGTAGGCCGCCAGCACCTCGGCGAGGAGGGCGTTGGTCTCGGGGTCGTGCACGCGGACGACGAGGATGGGGTCGTCTCCCGAAATTCCGTGGCCCCAGAGCTGCGACTGCGACGGGCTGAAGCTCCGCCGCGTCTCGCCGCTCGCGCCGATGAAGGGCAGCGGAAAGAGGAGGCGCGAGACGAGGCGCGCGACGGCAGGGAAGAGCTCGGGGGTGACGCCGGCCGCGTGCAGGCGTCGTGCGCACGCGCGCTCGGCGTCGCGGATCGCCCAGCGTACGGCGTGCAGCGTCCCGAACCGGCGCGCAGCCTCGAGCGCGGCGGCACGCGCCGGAGCGACCGCCGTCACGAAAGCGACCTCGACAGTCGCTCCCGGCGCGAGCGTGACGTCGAGCGCGAGGCTCACGGCAGGGTCGAGCGGAGCCCTTCGCCCGGCGGCGTGCGGCTCACCGCGGCCCATCGCCGGCGCGCGCGCGTCGCCCCTGCGCCCGACGAACGCCGCGCGGTCGGTGCCAGCGCCGGCCCACGCGACGTCGTCGCCCTCCCATACGGCGCGGTGCACGAGCGACGCCACCACGTCGGCGGGCGCCTTGGGCCGCCGATCGCACGCCACCCCGTGGAGCTCGGGGAGCTCCTCGCATTCCACGAACAAACGCGAGAACGCCGGGTGCCGCGCGGCGCCTGCCGCGTCCTCGAGGACCGGCTCAAGGTAGCTCGTCAAGGTGAGCGTGCGGGCGCGATCGCCTTCGTTTCGCAGCGTGACGTGACGCACCTCCACGTCGTGCAGCTGACTCACCGCGATCTCGGTGCGCGTCGAGATGCCGAGATACCGGTCGCTGATCTCGACCTTGTGCGGCGCGAACGAGACGCGATCGGTAGCCAGCCGCGCGCGCGTCGGCGCGGGCGTCGCCGACCACAGCGCGCCGGTCTCCTTGTCCCGCACGTAAATCCAGGTCCCGGCTGTGTCGCGCGTGCCGTCGCGGCAGGGCGGCGTGACGGCAAGATCGTCGAAGCGCGTCGCGCCTCCGCCGGGATCGGTCACCAGCGTCGTGAGCCGGCCGTTGGTGAGGAGCGCCATGTCCAGCGTCGCTTGACCGAGCTCCGGCGACCACGCGGGATAGCTCGGGAGCGCGAGCGCCGGAGGCTCCGCGCCGTCCCCCCGTGGCGCGGCGGGTGGCTCGGCCACGTCCACCGGCGGCAGGCGCTCGTTGAGCAGAAGCTCACCGGTGTGGACGAGCGGGCTCTCGTGGAAGCGCTCGACCATGACCTGATCGTGGAGCGCGTTGTTCAGCGACACCAGGATCATCCCCTGGTGGTGCGCCATGTGCGACCGGACGACCTTGAACCCCGGCGACCCGTCTGCCTCGGGCGCGATGCCCACCGTCGCCGGCGAGCGAAAGTCGACCGCCTCGTACAGGCCGTGGGTCCCCATCGCGCCCATCCGCACGAGCGTGGCGAGGTTCCGCATCACGTCGCGCGGACGGAGGCCGACCGCGAGGATCGAAGCGTACGGCGCGACGACGAGATCGTCCTCGAGCCCGCGCTTGATCCCGAGCCCCGGCACGCCGAACGACCGGTACTGGTAGGTGCCCTGCGCGTCGAGCTGAGCGAAGCCCGACTCGGAGATGCCCCAAGGGGTGCCGCACTGCCGGCCGTAGTCGATCTGCGCCTCCACCGCGCGCTCGGTGCTCTGCGCGAGGAGCGTGTGCTCCTGGCTGCGCATGAAGACGTTCGGCAAGAGGTACTCGAACATCGTCGCGCCCCACGAGAGGAGCGTCACGCCGCCGCGCACGAGCGTCACCGGGCGGCCGAGCGCGAACCAGTGGTGCAGCGGGACCTGATTCAGGACGATCGCGACGAAGCTCGCCACCCGCGCTTCGGAGGCGAATAGATCGTAGTACGACGCGTCGAGCCGGGCCGCTGTCACGTTGTACCCGATGTGGAAGAGGCGGCGCCTCGCGTCGTAGAGGAACCGAAAGTCCATCGCGTGCGTC
The DNA here is from genome assembly GCA_025359105.1 of Myxococcales bacterium. Lineage (GTDB taxonomy): Bacteria > Myxococcota_A > Polyangia > Polyangiales > Polyangiaceae > JANYHK01. Next base: position 174,392 of record JANYHK010000026.1, read on the forward strand.
TCGGCGAGCGCGCGAGCGGCAACGGCGCGAAGCTCGTCGCGGCAACTGTGCGCCGCCTCCCTCGCCGAATCGAGCGCCGCGATCGCCTCCGTGAAGGCCCTGCGATGCGCCTGGATGGGACGCGTCTCCTCGAGGACGAGCGCGTCACGGACGGCGCTGGCGACGTCGATGATGCCGTCGAGCGACAGAGTCCGCGCGTCCAGCCGGCTCACGATCGCCGCCTCCCGGCCCGCGGTCGCGTCCCGTGCGGCGTCGAGCCACGGGAGGAACGTGTCCACGTCGCGGTGCATCGCCTGCAGCTGCCGGCGCAGGCGATCCAGCCACGTACGCAGCTCGCGGAGCACCGAGACGGACGCGCGATCGAGCGCCGCGCTCCCGTCCAGCAGGGCGACGATTTCCTTCTCGATCGCCGGCAGCCGCGCGCTCTCGAGCGCGAGCAGCGCCGAGCGCATCCCTTCCGGTCCGCGGCTCGCGAGGTCGACGGTCTCCGAGAACGCGGCGATCACGGGCGCCAGCGCCGCCTGACCGCCGGGCAGAGAACGGGCGACCTCCTCGAGTAGCGCGAGGGTGTCCATCAGGCCCTGCCATCGGCGCGCGCCGAGCAGGGGCATCCGCGACGCGTCCTTGCACCCACCCGCCAGCGCGATGAGCGACGCGGCGAGGTTGCCGCTGTCGACCGTCGACACGTACCGCGGCAGAAGCGGCTCGAGATCGGTGGTGCCGTACCAGTTGAGCCAGTGCCCACCGTACCGCTCGAGGCGCATGAGCGAATCGAACGATTGCCGCAAGAGCAGGCACAGCTCGGTCGGTCCGATGTACCCGAAGTCGTGCGCGGAGAGCTCGGCGATCAACAGCAACCCGATGTTCGTCGGCGACGTGCGGTGCGCGACGGCCCCCCGCGGCTCTTCCTGGAAGTTGTCGGGGGGTAGCCACTGGTCGCCGGGACCGACGAACGACTCGAAGAAGAGCCAGGTGCGCCGCGCCAGCCGGCGAAGCACGGCGCGATCCTCGGCGCGGAGCGGCGCGGGCGGCTTCGTCGGCGCGCTCGCGCGGCGGAGCAGCTCGGGCGCGAGGAGCCACAACGCGAGGAGCGGCGCCGAGATCGCGAGCACGGCGGGCCGCGCGACGAGCAGGGCGACGCCGAGCGACAGAACCAGCGCGATCGACGCGCGCATGTCCTTGTAGAAGAGCAACCTGTCCGAGCCGGACCGGAGGCTCCGGGCGGTGTGCGCCGCCGACACCCACTCGAGCAGCCGCTTGCGCGAGCGGAGGCGCGAGAGGACGCGGGCGATCGCGTCGATCGCCATGTACGCGTCGTGCGGGAGAGCGAGCAACCCCACCGCGAACCGCCCGAGCGGCTCCCGCCACGCGGCCCGCCGCAGCGACAAGAGCGTGAGGAGCAGCGGCAAGAGGAGCGGCAGGAACGCGAGCGGAGCCGCAGGCACGGGAAGCGTAAAAAGCAGGGCGACGACGAGCGCGAGCAAGGTCGGCGCGAGGAGGCTCCGGCGGAGGTTGTCGAAGATCTTCCAGCGATCGATCGCGCCGAGGCTGTTCGGGACGCGCTCGTGGGGGTTGCGTCCGGGGACCCTCGAAGCGAGCCACGGGAGCAGCTGCCAGTCGCCGCGAATCCACCGGTGCGCGCGTCGCGCGTACGCCAGGTAGTGGTGCGGGTACTCCTCGAAGAGCACGATGTCGGTCGCGAGACCGGCGCGCCCGCAGGAGCCCTCGAACAGATCGTGGCTCGCGAGCGCGCCCTCGGGGACGCGCCCGTCGAGGCTCTTCATGAATGCGTCGACGTCGTAGATCCCCTTGCCGACGTAGATGCCGGCGCCGAAGAGGTCCTGGTACACGTCGGAGACCGCGCGCGTGTAGATGTCGATGGCGGTGTCTCCCGCACGCATCCGGCTGAACCACGTGCTCGGGCCGCCGAGGGGTGAGGTCTCGACCCGCGGCTGCACGACCGTGTAGCCGGCGACGACGCGCGGGTGTCCGCCTTCCCCCGGTTTCGCCTCGAAGACCGCCTGATTCAGCGGGTGGGCCATGAGCCCAACCAGGCGGTGCGCAGCGCCGAGCGGCAGGCGGGTGTCGGCGTCGAGCGTGATGACGAAGCGAACACCGAGGAGCCCCTTCGGGTCCCCGAATCGCGCGACGAAGCTCGTCGTCGTATCGCCGCGAAGGAGCCGATTGAACTCCTCGAGCTTCCCGCGCTTGCGCTCCCACGCCATGAAGCGCCCCTCGGCGGGGTTGTGGCGCGACTCGCGGTAGAGGAGGTGAAACGGCCCCGGTCCCCCGGGCTCGTGTGCCGCGTGCGCCGCGTTCAGCGCGCCGAGGCGCTTCTCTGCGTACGCGAGGAGGGCCGCGTCGTCGGGCTTGGCCTCGCTGTCGGTGTGATCGACCAGCAAGGCAAATGCCAGCGACGGATCGGGGTGGGAGAGGTAGTGCACCTCGAGCTGACGCAGGAGCTCGTCGACATCGCGCGGCTCGGCGACGAGCGCGGGTACGACGACGGCGGTGCGAAACTCCGGCGGAATGCCGCGCGAGAAGTCGAGCTTGGGGAGCGTCCGGGGAGTGAGGAGCGTGGTCAGCAGCGAATGGACCATCGCGATCGCCACCGACGACAGCGGGACGAGCGCGATCGCGACGACGACGAGCGCGTGGGCGGGTACGAGCGCCAGCGCCGCGAGGGCGAAGGCGAAGGCCAGGAGCGCCGTGACGGTCAGGACGGCGCCCAGGTACGTCGCCGTCGGGTGGGCCTCGAGCACGCGGCGGGCGCGCTGGCCGACCGCGCGCGGGCGGTGGCCGAAGCGCGCCTCGAGCTCGTCCCGCGCGGGACCGATCAGGTACGCGCCGACGTGCCCCCGGCGCGGATCGGAGGGATGCTTCTCCGCCAGTGCGATCGCTGCTCGCGCGACCTCTGCCTCCGGCACGTCCGCGTCCCACGCGAGCCGCTCGACGGCCTTGCGACATGCATCGCGCGTCTCGAAGTCCGAGCGCGAATGGACCTCCGCGGGCTCTGCGAGAAGGATCTTCTCGACGAGGCTCGACGAGGCGAAGAACTGCCTCCAGTCGATCTCGGCGAGGAGGCGAAGCCCGCGGATGCAGCGCTCGACGCCGAGCGCCGGCTCGAGGACGACGTCACACCACGCCTCGCGCGCGGCCCCGGTCAGGAGCAGCGTGTCGAGCGTCTGAACGAGCGCCTCCAGGACGGCCAGGCGCAGGAGCGTCGGCAGCGCCCAGAGCTCGGCGACGGTGAGCGGCGAGTGCTCCTGGTAAGCCGCGACGAACGCCGACAGCGTCGGCTCGTCGAGCTCGAGGCTGGTCGCCTGCACGAGGCCGCGCGCGATGTAGAGGACGCGCGGCAGCGAACCGTCTCCGGCGTGCGGCAAGTGGCGACGAAAGCCCGAAGGGAGCTCGCGCCGCACTTGCCGCAGCGCGCGCTCGCACAGGTAGTGGTTGTCGAGTAGCCACTCGCCGGCCTTCTGGAAGGCGGTGTCGTCCGGACGCGGCACCCGGAAGGCTTGGACGGCGCGCGCGATCGCGCTTTCGAGCGCGGGCTCGTTGGCCAGGCGCGGCGTCAAGAGCGGCGCGCGCTTGAGCGGATGATGCGTCCGGGCGAGCTCGGCAGCCAGGCTCGCGAGTGCCTCGCGGGTGACGGAGGGGATGGCTCCCTTCTGCGTCGTCGCCGTCAACGCGCCTCCGGCCGACTCGAGAGCGATGACCGCGGGGCGGCGTCGCGGCCGGCGCTCGCGGGCGGCCGGTCGGAGCGCGTGCGATCGGCCTTCCTCAGGTCCTGGACGACGAGCACGGGCAGCGTGGCATGCGCCAGCGCGTGGGAGGTGACGCTCCCGAAGGGATGATCGCCGTTGCACGTGTTCCCGTGCGCCGACAGGACGATGAGATCGGCCTTCTCGTCGCGCGCCACGTCGAGCAGCGCTTCGCGCGTATCGGCGCGACGGAGGACGCGCACCTGCACTCGGAGCAGGTCGCCCAGGATCCGCTCGCGAACGCCCGCGAGATACGCCTCCGCCGCCGTCTGGAGGCGCGCCGCGAGCTCACCCGCGAGACGGAGATTGTCCGCGTCGGCGAGCACACCCGACGGACGTGGCTCGCTCACGACGTGCAAGAGAACGACCGCCGCGCCCTGCGCGGCCGCGGTCTCGATGACGAGCGGGAGGACGCTCTCCGCGCGCTGTGAGCCGTCGAGCGGTACGAGGATGCGCGTCGGCGGCACCACCGGCGGCGGCGGATCGCTCGGCAGGACGAGGACGGAGCCCGATGCGTTCATCAGCACGCGCTGCGCGGTCGCGCCGAGGTTCCATTCGGTCTTGCCGCCCTCTCCACGTCGCGCCAGCACGGTCAGATCCGTCTGCAGCTCCCGCTCGAGCGACAGGACCCGCTCCGCCGGCTGACCCTGGGCGAGCTCCGCACGAACCATCTCCGGCGCCAGGCCGCCCGCTTCGACGCTCTCACGCATGCGGGCGAGGTACTGCTCGGCCTCACGACGCGAGATCTCCCATCCGAGCACGTCGAGCGTCGCCGGGTCGGCGGCCGCCTGCCAGGGCAGGACGTGGAGGATCGTGAGCTCGGCGTGAAGCGCACGCGCCATGAAACCCGCGTACGGTACGCAGACCTCCGCGCGCGGCGAGCGGTCGAGGCACACCATCACGCGCCGCCTCGGTTGGGTCGTTGTGGTTGCGGACGTCGGCGGCGGCGTCGCATATTCTGTGCGGTGTGGCGCATTTGCGCCCCACGGCGTGGGGCTCGCGCCCATCTTGTCTTGGTTCATGCTTCGGCCCTCGGTTGTCCGAGACGTGTTCCAAGAATCGGGCCGTCCGTCGCTCTACGCGCCGTCCGTTACCGCCTGCTTGAGATTGCTCATCGCGCGGTGCGTCTCGAGCTGCGCCGGCAGGAGGTGCTCCTCCACGAACGTCCGGTCGTCCGGCGGGAGGGCCTCCAGGTGGGCGTGGTAGCCCTCCAGGCCGTGGTCCTCTCCTTCCTCCAGGATGCCAATCGCGACCTTCTCGCTCACCGAGGCCGCGGCCTCCTCGAGCATCGTCACCATCTTCCCCCACAAGCCCGACGACTCCGGCACGTCGCCGCCCATCGCGTTGAGTCGTGCGCGCAAAAGAGCCACGCGCTGCTGATGCGAGGCCTGGCAGCGTCGAAGCACATCGGCCACTCCGACGAACGCCGCCACGCTGAAGGCACGCTCGTACGTCTCCACCGCGGACATCTCACCGCGGTAGAAGGCTTGCAGCCGCGCGACGGGATCCCGCTCGCTCGGGGCTCCGTCAGCGCCTTTGGTCGTCTTCGCGATCATGCGTCCTCCTCGGTCGTTTCGAGCTCCGCTCGCTCAGCCAAAGGTGCAACCGGGATGCCCGCGGGGCGACCACGCCCAACGTCGCGGAAGCGGCCGAGGGCCCTTACGCAGATCCGCCACAGTGCGGCGCGTCTGCGCCCGTCGACGGAGTGGTCCCCAGCAGGCTGCGCAGCGTCGCGACCAGCGCCGAGACCGCGACGGGCTTCGTGAAATGTGCGTCGAAGCTGCCCCGGCTGGCGTCTCTCTCGTAGCCGCTCACGGCGACGGCGACGACGTTGCCCCCGTGCAGGGCATCGAGCAACCGAACCTTCCGCAGCAGGCTGTATCCGTCCTCGTTGGGGAGCCCGATGTCGGAGAGCAGAACGTCGGGGGGACACCGCTGGAAGACCCCGAGCGCCTCGGCCGCGGTCCCTGCCACGCTGACCACGGCGCCCGACTGCCCCAGAAGGACCGCCAGCATTCTTCGGCTGTCGTCGTCGTCGTCCACGAGCAGCACCCGCACGCCGTCGAGCTCCGTCTCGCTGTACACGGTCATGATCTTGTCCATGCACGAGAGATGCCATGACCTCGAGCGCGCCGGCACATGGCCGCCCACTTGCACGGCAAGTGACGTGGTCGTCAAGCCTCCTCCGCAAATCCCGTCCGCCGAGCAAAAGCGCCTCGTCCTCGTGGCCGAGGACGACGAGGATCTCCGCGCGCTGATCGTAGCAACCCTTCGTGCCGACCTCTTCGTCGTCGTGGAGGTGGGCGACGGCGCCCAGGCGCTCGAGCGTCTGGACGCGGCGGTCGAGTCGCCCGAGCAGATGCCCGATGTCATCGTCTCCGACGTCCGCATGCCGGTCTTGTCGGGCTTCGGCGTCCTCGCCGCGCTTCGCCGCGCACACCTGTCGACGCCGGTGATCCTGATCACGGCCTTCACCGATCCCTCGTTTTTCATGGTCGCCGAACGGCTCGGCGCGGCCGGCTTTCTCAAAAAGCCGTTCGATATGGGCGATCTCCTGAGGGCGGTGCTCGACGCGCGCCCCGCGCACGAACGCGCGCGCGCGAAGTTCGCCCTCGAGATCACGCCGCCATCACCACAGCCACCCGGCCTCGTCGCGCCCAAGCTCCCGCGAAAATAGCTATCCAGAACGCGTTCAAGTTCACGCGCCCCGGCACCACCGTCCACCTCAAGGCCAGCACCACGGACACGCGCGTCCTCATCGACGTCGAGGACGAGTGCGGTGGCCTTCCCCCGGGAAAGACGGAGACGCTGCTTCGCCCGTTCATGCAGAAGGGTCGCGACAGGACGGGCCTCGGCCTGGGCCTGTCGATCTGTCTCAAGGCCGTCGAGGCGGTGGCCGGGAAGCTCCTCATCCGCGACGTGCCGGGCCAGGGCTGCGTCTTCACGATCGACCTGCCCAAGCAGCCACCGCCGCCCACGTCGCTCCACGGGCGCAAGCCGTCGCTCAAGCTCGTTCCGCCGAAGGGCGGCGGCGCGGCCCTCGCCCGGGCGCGCCTCGCCTACAGCAGCGGCCGGCGCGCCATCCGCGTCGGGTAGTTCTCTCAACCACGCCTCACTCCTCAGAACCGCCACACCTCACGCCTCTGCCGAGAGCGCGTGCTGCGCTTGCACGCGGCGGCGGGCGTGGTTGTTGCTTCACAACCGAGGGGGCGTAGGGCGTCCTTTGGCGGGGGGTAGGCACAAATGTTCAAGAAGGGCGATCCGCCGACTCGGCGGGAACTCGGATCCGATCTCACGTGGGAACCGAAGCTCCCCTTGAACAGCGTCCCCCCCAAGAGCGAGCCGGTGACGCGCGAGGCCATCTTGATGCTGCTCTCCGACGCCGAAATGGCGCGCCTCCGCGCGATGGAAGCCGGTCCGCCGCTCCGCGAAGGCGAGGAGTACGTCGATCTCGAAAACCTGGCGAAGGGCATCTCGCGCGTCTACGCGACGACGACCCTCGCGGTCCGCCACATCCTCCCGCGCGCAGCGGTGCGCCGTACGACGTGGTCCGAGATCTGCGAGCTTGTCGCGCTGAGGTCCCGGCCCTGACCAGACGCCGAGGCCTTCACCGCGAAACATGGCACGGAAGTCGCTCTGCAGGGCCGCATGGGAACCCTAACGTCATGGCGTCCGTCCTGGTGGAGCGATCAAGTTCATGGAAGCGCGTGGGAGCGCGCGAAGGAAGCGCTGCGGCGCGACTGGTCACAGACCAAGCACGACCTCGGAGTCGGCGGTCACGAGATGAACCAAGACCTCGAGAACACGCTGAAGCAGGCCGCCGGCCAGGAGCACTTGCCGACGATCAACCAGGCGAACCCGCCCAAGGTCATCGCCGACTGGAACGACGCGGAGATCTTCTACCGCTACGGTCACGCAGCGCGCATTCAGTACGGTAGCGCGCACCCCGTCTGGAACGAAGGCCTCGAGCAGAAGCTCCGCGGCGAGTGGCTCGCGGCCGAAGGCAGGGCCGAGGCGGACAAGGCGAAGGCCTGGGAAGCGCGCAAGCGCTTCGTACGCGGCGGCTACGAGTTCGGTGACACGCAGCCGGAGTTCCCCGTGCAGGCCGTGCCGGCTGCCGCGGCTGCGACCGCGAAGACCTCGGAGCGCTGACTCCTCGCGCGTCGCTCCTCGCGACGCCGCATGACGAAGTAGACGACCGGCACGGTCATCCGGGAGAGGAAGAGCGACGCGACCTCGCCGGCCATGAGCGAGATGGCCACTCCGTGACGCGCGAGCTCGTCGAGGGAGAGACGAAGCGTCGTCGGGAAACGCGCGGAAACCGCGAGGAGCTCGCACATCGGGCCAGTATGAGCCACCTCGAGGTGAAAGCGATTCGCCCGGGCCGCCCCTGCGCTTTGTCGGCTCCCCGTGAAGCGCCTACGATCGGCCTGGTGGAGCTAACGATCGGCAAGACCCCGGTGCGGATCCGCCCCGCGTTCTTCGTCGTCGCGGCGCTCATGGGCTCCGGCAGGACCGACCTCGGCCTGCTCGCGGTGTGGATCGCGGCGTCGTTTCTGTCGGTCTTGTTCCACGAAATGGGGCACGCCACCGTCGGCCGCGCGTTCGGGTACACGCCCAGCGTCGAGCTGAACGAGCGCGGCGGCGTGACGTCGTTTCCCGGCGCGGCCGCCAGCCTCACGGGTCTTCGGGACATCGCCGTCAGCCTCGCCGGTCCGTTCGCCGGCTTCCTGCTCGCCGGCGCCATCCACCTCGCTACCCTCGCGTACGATCCGGAGCGGCTGGGTCTTCACGCGAGCGCCTTCGTGAATGACATGCTCTGGTGCAACGTCGGCTGGGGCGTCGTCAACCTGCTGCCGATCGTTCCGCTCGACGGCGGTCAGGTCGCCGAGTCCCTCCTCAGGATGGTCCGCCCCGCGAGCGCCAAGACGATGGCGTCCGTGCTCTCCGTCTCCACCGCCGCGGCGCTCGGGGCATGGGCGCTGTGGAGAGGCTGGACGTTCGGCGCGCTCTACGCAGGCTGGTTCGCGGCGCCGAGCGTCCAGGCGTTGTGGCGCGCGCGCATGGAGCGCGGGGCCGCGGCGGACCTAGCGATGGCGCGAGACGCGCTCGCGCAAGGAGACGCGACAGCCGCCGCCGAGCACGCGCACCGTCGGTTCGCCCAGGCGCGAGGATCGCTGGCGCGCACGGTGCTGCTCGACCTCCTCGCAGAGGACCCGAAGACCGAGACGCAGCTCGCCACGGCGCTGTTTCACGCGGGCCATTTCGAAGACTCCGCGGCGACGTCCGAGCATCTATTCGAGCGCACCGCGAATCCCGACGAGGCCTACAACGTCGCGTGCGCGTTCTCGCGCCTGGGTCGCGTCGAGGAGGCCGTCGCCTGGCTCGGGCGCGCCGAATCGGCCGGCTACCAAGACCTCGCGCATCTCGAAGCCGACGAAGATCTCGCGCCGCTACGCGCCCACGCCGGCTACGCGGAGCTCGTCGCTCGCCTGGGGGCGCCTCGGGCTGGTACTACATCGCGAGATGGCCACTAAGGAGAAGATGCAGGACCTGGACCTGGGTTCCTTCGCCGTCGTTCGAATTGGAGCAAACGCTCTACATGGGGCCCTTCGTCCTTCACGGCGCGACCCCGCCTGGGGGTAAGCTGGTGTGCATGAGCGAAGGCACGCCGTCGTTCGAATATGGGTTGGGCTTCGAGCACGGGCAGGTCAGCGGAGACCTGCGCCTCGGCAAGCTCGAGAGCTACTACGAGGAGCTGTTCGCCGAGGTCATCGAGGACGGAGTCATCACGCAAGAGGAGCGCGCGCGCCTCGACCGGATGGCGGACAACCTCGGCCTCGATCGCGCGCGGCTCCGGCGCCTCGAGCAGGCGCTCCAGGCCGCGTACGAGGTGCGCCACAACGTGGTGATCCGCGAGCACGCCCCCGCCGAAGACGCCGCGCCGCCCCGCTCGCTCGTGCCCCTCGAGCCCGCGACCGATCAGCGAACGCTGGCGCTCGAGCGGCGCGTCAAGTCGCTGGAGCTTCGCATCGCCGAGCTCGAGAAGGAGCTGGAGGAGGCGCGGGCCAGCGTCGCCGTCGAAGTCGACGTGTCGAGCATGCAGGGGCCGGCGTCGTCCTCGCCCGACGACGATCCCGTCGAGCTCGCGAAGCGCGCGCGCGTCGATCCGCGCGACACGGGGAACTTGCAGGCGCTCTACCGCGTGTCGGTGAAGCACGGCGACACCGACCGCGCCGTGTGCGTGTCGCTCTCGCTCGACTACCTCGGCGCGGCGACGCCCGAGCAGAAGGCTCTGCTCGCGCGAGTGTCGACGGGCGCGCTCATTCGCCCGACGTCGCAGGTCAGCCCCGAGGCGTGGACGCGCCTTCTGTTCCACCCCGAAGAGGAGCCGCTCGTCGGCGAGATCTTCGCCGTGATCGCGCCGGCCGTGCTCCTCGGCCGCACGTCGGCCCTGCGGCGCGACAAGGCGCTCCCGAAGCTCGCGCCAGAAAAGAAACAAGACCCCGTGACATCCACGCTGCAGGCCGTGCGCTGCTTCTCGTGGGGCGCGGCGATCCTCGGTATGCGGAGCCCGACGCTCTACGCCGATCCGGACTACGAGGGCGCCGTCGAGATGGTGCCGGGCCTTCCGCCGGCGACGCGTCTCGGCGTCCGCGCGCTCTCGGGGCGCACGAGCGCGGAGCTCGCGTTCCTGGCCGGGCGGCACCTGGCGAGCCTGCGCGAGGAGCACTTCGTCAGGATGCTCGTCCCGCGCATCGCGGACCTCGAGGAGATCTTCCTCGCCGCGCTCAGCATCGGCAACCCCGGCCTGCCGCTGGCGCCGCAGGTGAAGCAGCTCGTCGTACCGATCGCCAAGGCCATCGAGCCGATCCTCGAGCCGGTCGCGATCGACCGGCTACGCGGCCATTTCCTGCGCTTCGTGGAGGAGGGCGGCCGCACGAACCTCCAGCGATGGGCCGTCGCTGTCGAGCGGACCACCGCCCGCGCAGGACTCTTGCTGGCGGGAGATCTCCGCGCGGCACACGCGATTTTCGAAGCCGAAGATCCCGCCCACCTCGGGGAGCGAATGGACGATCTCCTCGCCTTCGTGACGTCGGATCGCTACGCGAGGCTCCGCAAGCAGATCGGTGTCGCGGGCGAGAGGTGACGTTTCTGCGCTGGACGCGCTACCCTGAGGGAGATGTTCGCAAAGCTCACGAAGCGGCAGGGAGTCACCTTGATCGCCGGCTCCGCGCTCGTCACGGTCGCGTGCTCGGGGGCGACCGCGACGAACCAGGGCGACGGCGGTGCGGACGGCTCTTCCGGAGCCGACGCGAGCGGGTCGAGCTCCTCCTCCTCCTCCTCCTCCTCCTCGAGCAGCGGCAGCACCAGCGGCGCGAGCGGAACGAGCGGTACCAGTGGCGCGAGCAGCACCAGCGGCGCGACGGGGACGATCAAATGCGACACGCACACCGTTACGCAGAGCGGGACCGTGCAGGCGTGCAACTTGAAGGAGAGCGTCGCGTGCGGAACGGCCGGCTCGCAATACGACCAGTACGAGGTCGTCTGCCACTGCCAGCCGAACAGCCGCACCTGCGACTGCAACTTCAACAACGTGCTCGTCAACCAGGTCTCGTCGGCCGTGTGCCCCTCGTGCTCGGACCCGAACGTCATGCAGGCCGCATTCAAGCGCTGCGGCTTCCCGTACTAGGCGAAGCCTGAGCGGGCGCCCGTAAGAAGTCGACGACCGCGTCGATGACCGTCGCGTCGAAGAGGATCGTCAGGTGCCCGGGCCCCTCGACGGCGAGATCGTGCCCGCCACGCGAAGCGAGCTGGCTCGTTGCTGGCGGGTGCACCATGTTGTCGTGCGTCGAGTAGATGCTCAGGGCCGGGATCTCGATCTTGCGGCCCGCGCGGTCGACGAGCCACTCCGAACCGCTGCGCATCTGTTCGCCGACCGCGCCGAGGATCGGCCCCTTCCAGGGGATGCCCGCGTGCGGCGACGCGATCGTCACGCACCTCCGCACGCGCTTCGCGCCGCGTTCGCTGTAAAGGTATTCGAGCGCGACGAGCCCGCCGAGCGAGTGGGCCACGAGCGCGACGTGCTCGCGCCCGCTCGCGGCGCACACCTTCTCGACGAAGTCGGCCAGGCGCTCGGCGTTCTTCTCGACGCGCGACACCCATGGGTAGTTGAACCCGAACATCGGGCCGACGTGCGCCTGCCGTATCGCGCGCGCCAGGCCGACGAAGTTCGCGCGGTTCTGGAAGTAGCCGTGCACGAACACGACGACGTCACCCGGCCCGTCGCCGCCCATCGCGTGGCCGCGGAGGTAGTAGAGGGGAACGAGGGGCTGGGTGAGGACGACCCAGAACGTCTCGCGAACGAGCTCGCGCAGCGTCGCGCCGACCGTCCGCGGCGCCACGTGCGCGCGCATCAGGAAGAAGGACGTGACGAGGTAGACGAGGACGCCGAGCGCGGTGGCCGCCAGGAGGCCGCCGGTCGCGTAAGCGAGGAGGGTGAGGCGCGGAGCCACACGCCCTACCTACCCGAAGGGAGGGAACGGAGCTAGGCGAGCGGCCACACCAAGGCGGCGCGCTGACGCAAGAGGGAGCCGATCGTGTGGGGATTCAGGCGGGTTTCTTGGTGGACGGCGTCCGGCCGACGATCGCCTCGTGCACGACTCGGAGGAGCTCCTCTGCGCCGAAGGGCTTCGCGATGAAGCGCCCGAGAGCGACCGGCACCTCCTGCTCGCTGTAGCCCGACATGAACAGGAAGGGCACCTCCACGCCCGCCGCCGCCGCAGCGCGCGCGAGCGCGGGACCGTCGAGATTCGGCATGAGCACGTCGCTGACGACGAGTCGGATCTCGCCGCCGCGGGCGCGAAGGAGGGAGAGCGCCTCCTCGCCGCCGCCCGCCTCGACTACCGTGTATCCGCCTTCCTGTAGGGTACGCACGGTGGCGCGGCGGACGAACGAGTCATCCTCGACGACCAGGACGACCTCACCCGCCCGGCCCCGGACGGGCGCGGGCAAGGCCGCGACGACGGGCGGAGTCGGCGCGTCGATGCGAGGCAAGAAAACGCGGAAGGTCGACCCCTGCCCGACCTTGCTCTCCACCACGATGAAGCCGCCGTGGCGCTCGACGATGCCGTGCGTCGTCGCGAGGCCAAGCCCGGTGCCCTGTCCCACTCCTTTGCTCGTGAAGAACGGCTCGAAGATCCGTCCGCGGGTCGCCTCGTCCATCCCCGCGCCGGTGTCCGAGATCGCGAGGCAGACGTAGTCGCCTGGCGCTCCCGTCCTCGGGTCCGTCGCATGGGCGTTCGAACCGTCGATCCGGAGCGTTCCACCGTCGGGCATCGCATCGCGCGCGTTGACGACGAGGTTCATGAGCGCCTGTTCGAGCTGTGACGGATCGACGCACACGTGCCAAGCGTCCGGCGCGATCGTCACGCGCATCGGGATGGCGTCGCCGAGCAGGCGCGTGAGCAGCGGCTCGACCTTGGCGAGCGCCTCCGCGACCTGCAGCGTGACGGGCGAAGAGGGCTGGCGTCGCGCAAACGTCAAGAGCTGACGCGTCAGCGCGGAGGCCCTCGCCGCCGCGTCGAGCGCGTCCTTCAGATCGCGACGAGCCTCGGAGTCCTTCGGGAGCGACCGGAGCGCGAGCTCCGTGCAACCGGTGATGACCGTGAGCAGGTTGTTGAAGTCGTGCGCCACGCCGCCGGCGAGCCGGCCGATGCTCTCGAGCTTCTGCGACTCCCTGAGCGACGCCTCGAGGAGCTTCCGGTCGGTGATGTCGGCCAGCGTCGCGAGGACCTGCGCGACCTCGCCGCTCGGATCGAGCTCCGGCACGGCATGGACGAGGACCCATCGGATGCCTTCGTCGGGGCGAACGACGCCGATGACCACGTTGCGTACCGCCGCCCGCGTTCGTAGGACGGTCGCGACCGGCCGATCCTCGGCCAGGAACGGCTGTCCGTCCTCGCGGATGATCTTGAAGCGCGGATCGTACGACGTGATTCCCGTCAGCTCGTCTTCGGCCATGCCGAGGAGGGCCCGCGCAGCCGGGTTGCTCAAGAGGATCTCCGCCCGCGGCCCTTGCACGATGACGCCGACGTGCAGATCGACGATCAGCTTGTGGAACCTGTCCTCAATCATGCCGGCCGAGCAGCTCCGCGACGCGCGCCGGCTCGGTGACCATCGCCGCGTGCCCGGCATCGAGCGTCTCGAGGCGCCATCCGAGGCTCTTTGCGCGCTCGACGAACGGCGCGAGCGGATCGACCCCGAAGAGCGCGACCAGGCCCGCGTGGCGTGTGCACTGGACGTACGTAGTCGGGATCCGCTCGAGCACCCCGGGGGTGAGGCGCAGCGACTCGTGGAGGGTGCGGAGCGGGTGGGCGTGGCGCCGCGGCTCGAGCCACGCGACGTCGGCGGGGTCGTGGACCTCGAGCGCGGCCAGCGGCAACGGCGGCAGCAGCCAGTCGGTGCTCTGCGCCATCGCCGTGAGCGCGTCGGCGGTCCCCTCCGCGAACGCGCCGCTCGCCGCCTGGCCGTCGGCGAGCGCGCTGGCGTCGAGGTAGACGAGCTTGCCTACCCGCGAGGCCGGCGCGTCGGCGACCGCGGTCACGACCGCTCCGCCGTAGCTGTGCCCCACGAGGACGACCTCACGGAGATCCTCATGCTCGAGGACCGAGCGCACGTCTTCGACGTGGGTGGAGGCTCGTCTCCCGCGTGAGTAGGTGGTGTCGCGCTCCGGAGCCCGTCAGCGTCGGCGTGAAGACGACGTGCCCGGCCGCCCGCAGGCGTTCGGCCACCTTGCGCCAGATCCAGCCGCCGTCGAAGGCCCCATGGACCAGTACAATCGCGCGCCCCACCACGTCAGGATAGACCCGCGCGGCGATCGACGGCCAGCCCGAAGTTCATCGACGGAGCCGGCCGTTTGGTCGGTGACGAACCCTTCTCCCAGCTCGCCGGCTCTCATGGGCAGAGAGGTTCGACCATGTGCCAGCGCGTCACGTGCTCCGAGTGCAGAAAGCCTTCGTATGCCGGCTGCGGCCGCCACGTGGAGCAGGTCCTGGGGGACGTGCCGCGCGAACAGCGGTGCACGTGCCGCGAGACCCGACGCGCCGTTCCGAACGACGCGGGGCCCTCGTTCTTCGAGCGACTGTTCGGCAAATCCTGATCGAGACTGGGGAAGACCATGACGACGGAACACGCAAAGAGCCCGCTCTCGGAGCATCGCGGATCGTGGAAGGACCTGAAGCTCAGCTTCGACGAGGCGCTCGCGCGCCTTCCCGAGGCGCTGCAGGCCGAGGGCTTCGGCGTCATCACGCAGATCGACATGCAGGCGACGCTCAAGGCCAAGCTCGGCGTCGACTCTCGCCGATACCGAATCCTGGGGGCGTGCAATCCAGGCTTCGCCCGCAAGGCGCTCGAGGCGGATCCGCGCGTGGGGCTGCTGCTGCCGTGCAACGTCGTCCTCTATGAGCGCGACGACAAGATCGCGGTGCTCGGCGTCATCGACCCGATGCAGCAGCTCGGGCCGGCGGCCGGCCTCACCGAGATCGCGAGGGAGGTTGGCGAGAAGCTCGGCCGCGTCGCGGAGACGCTGGACGTGCCGTCATGAGGCCGACCGCAGTCACGACGAGCGACTTCGTCGAGCTGGTCCACAAGGAGGGTGTGCTCATCCTCGACTTCTGGGCAGGTTGGTGCGGTCCGTAACATGGACGCGGTTCGCCGCAACGCTGCGCAGACCGCGCAGGCCGCTCCACCGCCACGCCCATGAGCGCCGGTCCCAGCTCCCTGACCGGCTACGCGTCAATCCTCTTGAACGAGGGCAGCCAGGACGGCGAGTAGCTCGTCGCGCGATGCCGCGAGCGGCGGGGCCGCTGGGGACTGGGCCGCGACCGCCGCGCGCGCGACCTCGCGAAGGGTCGCGTCGCCCAGGAGCGCCCCCACGGGATCGAGCAGGGTGGAGAACCGCGAAACCGCGCGGAAGACGCGCGCGTCGAGCGGCGCCGCGGCTTGGAGCTCACGAATCGCCGTCGCGAGCGGCACTTCGTCCGCGCTCGCTGGATCGCCCTGCCATGCGCGCGTCCTCACGCGATCGAGCTCGGTCGAGACGCGCCAGCGAGCCTCGTTCTCCGCGGAGACGCGCGCGTGGTACGCGAGCGCCAGCGCTCGGCGATCTTCGGGGTGCTCCGCCAGCGCGTCGACGAGCGCAAACGCGTGGGCCATCCCGATCGCCATTCCCCATCCGTAGGCCGCGTTCGTATGGCAGAGCGCGTCGCCGATCGGCAAGACGCCGGTCGCGACAGGCTCGCCGTCCGCGACGATCGCGCGCAGCACGTTCTGCAGGCCCCCCATCGCCAGCACAGGGGAGATCGGTTCCGCGGTCTCCCGCGCGACCCACGGCGCGAAGAGCGGAAGGGCAGCGCATGCGGCGTCGAAGGCCGCGTCGTGCCGGACGACGCGGAGCGCTTGCTCGGCCACGGGAAGGCCGAGGGTGATCGAGAAGACGCCGCGATCGGCGAGGTGAACGATCGCGAGGGCGTAGGGAAGCTCGGCGCGAGGACCCCACAGCCATCGCCCCTTGGGGAAGCTCGCGCCGTCGCAGAGGGCGTAGTAGCGCGAATAATAGACGAGCCCGCACGCCTCGATGCGCTCCGCCGGCAGCCTGGCTCCAGCGTCGTCGAGCCACGCCCACACCGGAGCGCGGCGTCCTGTCGCATCGACGACGAGGTCCGCGCGGAGCTCTTCGCCGGCATCGGTGACGACGCCGCAGACGCGTGGCGAGCCTTCTTCTCCGTCCGCGACCATCAGGCCACGCGCCCCGGTGCCGGCGCGCAGGGTGAGCCCGGGCTCGCGCGCCGCGGCCTCCCAGAGCACCGACTCGATCAAGGGCCGGCGGCAGAAGATGACGCGCAGATCGTCGTCGGCAGGGACGCGGGCGCCTCCCGGCACGAAGGCGCCCATGTCGAAGTCGATGGCGCCGGCGTTGTAGATGGCGGCGAGCAGATCGGGCGCGCGATCGCGCAAGAGGACGCGCGCGTGCGCCATCAATCCGTGCGGCAAGAGCGCCTGCGGCGTGCCCCGGCGGTGCCATGCAGTGAACACGTCGGCGGCGGCGAGGGGCGCAGGGCGGGGATCCTTCTCGACGAGCGAGATCGCATGGCCGCGGCGGGCCAGCGCGATCGCGGCAAGAAGGCCGGTTGTACCCGCGCCGAGGACCACGATGTTGGCCATCCTGTCATCGTAGTCGGTTTGCGCCGCAGCTGTTTCGACGAAGGCTCCGCTGAAGCGTCACAGGCTCTTGCAGCAGCGAAATCCGAGGTGGTAGTTCACGTGCACGGCCCGATCGAGGCTCTCGACGTGCCAGCGCGGATCGAAGTTGCACGTGTCGGAGTGGGCCATCTCCTTGTACGGCGTGCTGGCGGGGACGGGTCGATCGGGCTCGCGCGCGACCTCGCTGTAGAACCAGGCGCTGCCTTTGAGCTGGCTCGCCGGTTTTCCGTCGACGTCCTTGCGGACCATCTCCTCGGCCACGTTGCCGTGCTGGTCGAAGACGCCGAAGCGCGAGCGGCATCGCGGGAAGCTGCCCGACGGCTCGGTGTCGGTCGCGCACGTCGCCCACGCGCTCTTCGCGTCGTTCGGCACGCAGCGCTGCCGGTGCGGGCGATGCGTGTGGCACACGTCGAGGTCGAGGACGTCGCCGTACGCGTAGCGCCGGTCCTTGCCACCGTCGGGATCGGCGCGGCACGCGAGCTGCCACTCCCCCTGCGTGCACAGGCGCTTTCCTTGTAGTTTACACACGGCGTTCGCGGCCGACGGCGACGCCCACACGATGGGCAGCTCGCAGGCGCGGTTCGGGAACTCGAAGACGTCGATGCAGTACGACGGCTTCTTCCCCTTGCTCCAGACGGGAACCATGGCGTCGGCGCCACACGTCGCGCGCTGCTCGGGCGTCTGCAGGACGACGCCCGCCAGGCCGGCCATGCACTCCTCGCGGCTCGTCGTGTGGCGCGAGAGCGCCTTGTTGCCCTGGTTCATCTGCGACGGACCCTCGGTGCCGAACGTGGCGCGGAGGAAGGAGTCGGCGCGGCCGTCCGGGAGGCCGACGAGGGCGAGCAGCTCGTCCTCCGTCTCCTTGTGCAGGTCCATCGGATCGGAGCGGAGGGGCGCGGCGTCGAGCTCGGTGGCCAGGTCACCCGCGTCGGCCGAAGCGACCGCGTCCGAGGCCGCGAACGCGTCCGCGTCCGCGAACACGACCGCGTCGGCGCCGCGCGCGAAGGACGGCGCCGACGCGTCGAGCGCGCGACGCGCGCCGGAGAGCTCGGGGGGCGCCGACGCCCGGCAGGCGACGCCCAGCACGAGCCCGGCCACGGGAAGCCCCGCGAGCGTCCGCGTGAGCTTGCGACGAAGAGATGCGTACCGCGCGCGCGTCACGCGGCCGTTCTATAGCAACCGTCCGTTGGATGGAAACGGTTCCCATGGGCTTCTGGTGGCCCGCTACGTCACACGCGCTCCGCGTGCGACGTAGGCGCGTCGGCGCGCACGTGAGCCGCTAGCGCCGCGAGCTCGACGTGCAGCGCGGCGACGAACGCCTCGGGCTCCGGCATGATCCCGGCGTCCGCCATCACCCCCACCGTGACCTCGCCTGCGTAGCTGAGGATGCTGATGCCGAGTCCCAGGCGCCCCGACTGGGGCGCCCAGAACATGATCCGGTCGATGCGGGCGCCGGCGACCTGCAGCGGCGCGCGCGGTCCCGGGACGTTCGTGAGAACGAGCGACGCCTTCGTCGCGAAGAACGTGACGCCGAGCCCCTCGAGCCGCCGCGGCGCGTACCCCATGGCGCGCAGGATGCCCATCGCGACGACCGCCTCCGGCGTCGACTTCAGCCGGTCCATCCGGCGCTTCACCGCGGCGAGGCGGGCGAGGGGATCGGCAACGCCGATGGGGAGCCCGAGGACGACGAGGCCGAACCGATTCCCGAGCTCGAGGTCTCCAGCGCGCCGCACGTTGACCGGCACCATGGCGCGGATCTCTGTGTTCTCGACGCCGGTGCGATTCTCAGCGAGGTAGCGTCGCAGCGCCCCGGCGACTGTCGCGACCAGAACGTCGTTCACGGTCGACGACGTCCGGTGCGCGATGTTTTTGACGTCGTCGAGGAGCATCGGCTCCGACCACGCGACCCGCTTCGCCTGACCGAGCGGCCTCTTGAGGAGCGTCTTCGGATCCGAAGGGAGCGCCACCAGGCGCGCCGCCGCGAGCGCGTAGTCGAACGCGCTCCTCACGGGCGGCGCCGTTCTCGGGGCCGGCAGGGCGACGCTCGGCGCCTGCACCGTGTCGCAGAGGGAGAGCAGGACGCCGACGAGCGCGAATCCGTCCGCGATGGCGTGATGGATGCGGAAGAGGAGCGCCGTCCCCTTCCCCGGGCGGTCGATCACGTACACGCGCCACAGAGGGATGCTGCGATCGAGCAGCGAGCTGATGACCCCGTCGAGGAACTCACGGAGCCTCGCGTCCTCCGCGGAAGCCAGCGTGACGTGCTCCACGTGGCGCTCGACGCTGAACTCCGGATCCGGCTCCCAGCGCGGCGCGCCCATGTGCGCCGCCGGCTCCACCACGCGCGCGCGGAAGCGGGGGCGCGAGACGAGCCGGTCCGCGAGCAGCCCACACACGCGCGCGGGCGCGACCGACGTCGCGAGCTCGAGGAGCCCGTTGACGACCATCGGATTGGTCGCGTCCTCCATGTGCAGCCAGGCCGCGTCTTCTCCGCCGAGCACGTCGTGGACCATGGGACCGTCCCTTCGCCAGGAGAGCTGCACCTCACGTGCCGCGCGGTTTGCGCGGCGCCACGACAGCGCTGGAAGCGACGCGATGCGCAGACGTCCGGACGAAACCGCGTGGAATGCGTTCCGACCCGAGCTCGAAATGGCGAGGGAATTGCAGGAAGGCTTACTGGCCGCTCCGGCAACCTCCAACGAGAGCAGTGAGGCCTGACAATGGAAACCCGACAAGACCCAGAGACACCCATCCCGACCCATTCCACCGAGGGCGAGGAGGCTTGTGCGCGCCCGCTCGACTCTTCGGTCGAGGCGAGCGGCCCGATTCGCATTCCCGGCTCCACCATGGCGGAAATCGAGCGCCACGCCATCCTGAAGACGCTCGAGGCGACGGGGGGCTCGACCTCCAAGGCCGCGAAGCTCCTCGCGATCAGCGTGCGGACGATCCAGTACAGGCTGCACCAGTACGGGCTGACCTCGCGCGATCTTCACGCGGTGCCGGCGCCGCCCGCACACGAGGACCACGCGCGCGTCGCGTGACGCGCCGCGCGCGGGTATTGCGCGCCCGCGCGCACCTTGCGCGACGCCTCAGCTGCCGAGGGCCGCGATCTCGTCGATAAAGCGGGCGCCCTCGCGCGCGAACAGGTCGCCGTGGTGCGCTCCGGAGACGCGAAGGAGGCGCGCGCCGTGGATGGCGCCCGCCACGCTCTCCCCCATCCAGAACGGGACGATCTCGTCGGCGTCCCCGTGGATGACGAGCGTGCGCGCGACGCGGTACGCGCGGGCGATTCCTCCGCTCTTCGGCGCGGAGAAGCTGCACCGGCTGTCGAGCTTCCACTCGGTCATCCAGGGCCTCGCCGAGCGCGCCCGCGAGCTGGCATAGCTCGCGCGCTACTTGAAGAACTCCATCATGTTCGGCTCGGCCGTGGTCGTCGCGAGCCGCCCGAGCCCGAGGATGTCCTCGACGGTCGCCAGCCAGCTCTTGTGCGAGTACGCCACGCTCGACTGGTAGCCCGCTGACTTGAGGAGCTCGCTCACGACGATCATCGGCACCTTGGCCTTGTCGTCGCCGTTGCGCCCCTCGGCCTCGTCCCAGGTGATGAAGATGACGCCGCCGTTCAGGTAGGCGGGCGACGCGATGATCTTCTCGATCTCGATCTTGGCCCAGGCGTCGGAGTTCTTGAGCCCGGTGACGGGATTCGAGGTGGGATCGTGCCCGTCGCTCAGCAGGTTGGGTGTGATGAAGTAGAAGCGGTTCGCGCCCGCGCCGAGATCGGCCGGAAACTGCGAGTAGTCGACGTTGGTGTTCGCGCAGAGGTTGCCGGCGCCCTTCTGGATGTCGGTGAAGTAGAGGAAGGGATCGTGCTTCGGCGCGTAGGTCCCGCCCGCGGTGAGCTTGCACGCGGTGCCCATGCTCTCCTGGTACGAACGCCACGGGACGCTCTTGGCGATGAGCTGCGAGCCTACGTGCTGCACGTCCTTCGGGAAGCCGTTCTTGGTCGGATCGAAGTCCGATGTGACGCCCTGCGTGTCGCCACTGATCATGTAGAGGTAGTTCGGAAGCGACGGGTGGACCTTCGAGTCCACGTAGTTCGTCGCGAGCCCGTATTTGGCGATGAGCGAGTTGAAGTAGGGGGCGTTCGCCGAGCCCACGATCTCGGCGTAGTCGTGGTTCTCGAAGAGGACGGTGAACACCGTCGTCACCTTCGTCGCCGGTGAGGCGTCCTTGCCGGCGTCGCCCGACGTGCCCGAGCTGCCCGATGTGCCCGAGCTGCCCGATGTGCCCGAGCTGCCCGACGTGCCCGAGCTGCCCGACGTACCGGAGCTGCCCGACGTACCGGAGCTGCTCGACGTACCGGAGCTGCCCGACGTACCGGAGCTGCCCGACGTACCCGAGGAGCCTCCGTCGTCCGTCACGTCAGCACCCGTCGTGGACGCGCCGCTGCACGCGAGCGCCACGGCTCCGGCGACGAGCCCCACCAACCCCAGCCGAACCGAATGACCCACACGCAGCGTGAACGACATGGGCTGCTTATGACCGCAGGGACGCGGCGAGACCACCGATCGTTGGCGTCTCCGTGGAGAGAGAGGGCTTTCACACGTCGGCGGGTTACGGCGCGAGCGGAATCATCCGTTCATGGCGTACGGAGGCGACGAGTCGCCGCGGGCGCCGGCGCCGGCGACGTAGACGTTGGCGAGGCCTACTGCTTCTCGTAGCGCGCGAACGTCGGACGGAAGTAGCCGTTGATGTTCGCGGTGTCCGGCCCCACGACGTCTTGGAGGAGGGGGAGGGCCGCGTTGATCAAGTTCTGCACCGTGTTTGGGTCGTCGAAGCGGGGCTTCCCCGGAGGTGTGTCGAGGAGCGGCGCGTAGTCGATGCTGAAGTTCCACTGCGCCTGCGGCATGACCCCGGCGAACGTCGGCTGGCTGATCGCCAGGTCGGCGACGGGCGGCGCGGTGCACTTCGTGCCCGGTCCGAGCTTCGGTTTGCTTCGAGCAACCACGATCGGCAAGCCGCCGCAGCAGTACTGGCCGGTCGGCAAGAACTGCCAGTTGCCCGGGAGCTGGAGCTCGATCGTGCACCCGTCGTAGAGGTCGCCGGCGTGCCCGCTCTTAACGGTAAACGTCAGGCTCTCCGTCGTCGAGTTGTCGGCGTTGAAGAGGATCGAGTGCGTCATCGGCGGCGTCGCCGCGATGAAGTATGGTCCCTGCGTCGTCCCCACGCCCGTCGCGCTCACGTTGATCTGCGCATCGGACTGCAGCGGCGTGATCGTCGACGCCCAGGTGGTGGTGGTGAGAGGATCGGTCAGCTGGAAGGTCTTCGTCTCGACCCAGGCGCTTGGCGCGCAGCCGAAGAGTCGTGTGCGCCCCCTGAGCTTGAGGTCTTTTTTTCGGTTCTCCTCTCGTACATGCGGCTGCACGAGCACGGCATAGCGCCCGTCGGCGCGCTGGCGGTTCGACGCCCCGATCGAGAACCACACGTTGGCGGTCGCATCGAGCTGCTCGACCTCGATGCTGTCGAACGTTCCGTCGACTGTCGCTTCGAAGACGATGAGCCCGCTCCAGACCGGCGCAGGAAGCGTGATCGCGACGTTGCTCGGTGCCGAGGGACAGACGAGCCCCGTGCCATCGCCCCCGCGCGGGGCGCTGTCCGCCGCGCCGGGCGCGCCGTCCGCGCCGGTTCCCCCGTCCGAGCCCGCGGCGGGTGTCGCGCCGTTGGACGAGGAGCTGCACGCCGAGCCGGCGACGATGAGGGCGATCAAGGCGAACGGGTAGCCGCGAGTGGACATGTTGAACGAGACGGTAGCGCCTACGCCCGCGAAGGCCAAGACCGGGAGGCCCGACGGCCGCGCGTCGCAAGATCGACGTGGCTACGCGCGGCCGCGGACGAGGTCGACGAGGCGGCTGAACACCCGATCGTCCACGCGGACGCCGTTGTGCTCGTATTCGTTCGTGAGCCACGCGCGGATACCGCCGAGGCTCCGCGCGCTCTCCTCCGAGAACGCTCGCTCGACGTACATGTCGTCGGCGTAGATGGCGGCGGCCACCGGGACCTCGTTCGCGCGCAGGCGCTCGGCGTCGTAGAGGCGCGGCCACTCTTCGCGCGCGAGGATGTCGGCCGCCCCCCGCAGCGGCGCGAGCGCGGAGTACTCCTCGAACATCCACGGGTAGACCATCTCCCCGGTGAACGCGTCCGGCTCCTCGAGCTCCGCGGGGAGCAGGCGCGCCGCCGACCACCCGGTGACGCAGCCGTCGGCATACGACGACTCGTGGAGAATAGCGTAGATGGGGTTTCGCGCGAAGGGAAGCGCGGCCTCGACGTCGTGGACGAAGCCGGGCGCGTCGATCGGCTGCTCGACCACGTAGTGCAGGCGTTCGGCGCCGTCGCTCATGCCGAGCATCAGCCCGAGCTGGCGGAAGCGTCGGGGCGTCAGGCGATCGCCGGAGGGCAGGCGGACCTCCGAGTCCGTGAGCTGCCGATGGATGCGGCGCACGCGCTCGCGATCCGCAGGGTAGCGCGCGTAGTAGGCGCGGTTGCGATCGATGACCCGGGCGTACGTCGCGCGGTAGACGTCGTCGGTCGGGCGGCCGATGGGCGCGAGACCCCCGGTGATGAACGCCTCGGCGAGCCCCTCAGCGGCCGTCGACAGGTACGTCATGACGCAGAAGCCGCCGAAGCTTTGCCCGAGGACGCTCCACTTGGCGACACCGAGCGCGCGCCGAACGAGCTCGGCGTCGCGGACGATCGCGTCCGCGCGGAAGTGGCGGAGGTAGCCGGCCTGCTCCTCGGCGTTCTTCCCGTCGAGACGCCCGACGGGAGAGGAGCGCCCGGTCCCGCGCTGGTCGAGCAGGAGAACGCGGTAGTCACGGAGCGCGCGCGAGAGCCACGGGTAGCTGGCGGCGGTGACGGGTCGCGGCGCCTCGAAGCCGGGGCCTCCCTGCAGGAACACGAGGAAGGGGCGATCGGTGCCGTCGGGTGCGGCCGCCTCGCGCGCGAAGACTGTGAGCGTTGGGCCGCCGCCGGGGCCGGAGTGATCGAGTGGAACGGTGAACTCGTGCTCGGTGAGCACGAGCCCGGGCACGCGGGTGGTAGGACGCATCCGC
The DNA here is from genome assembly GCA_025359105.1 of Myxococcales bacterium. Taxonomy (GTDB): domain Bacteria; phylum Myxococcota_A; class Polyangia; order Polyangiales; family Polyangiaceae; genus JANYHK01. The sequence continues at coordinate 198,525 of JANYHK010000026.1, forward strand.
GTAGTATCCCATGCGCTAACGCCGCGTCGCCATGAACGTCGTCGTCTGCTTGCTCGTCGTCGAAACGTAGACTCCGTTGGCGGGGAGCTCGACGTTGTCTCGCTTCCACTGTGCCGGCACGGTCGTCTCGACGCGTCGCTCGACCGTCAGGATGAAGGTGCAATCGTGATCCGGCGAATGGGAGTTCACCGTGATCCACTCGAACGCCCCTTCGTCGGGAACGCCGTGGGCCAGCTCGCCTGCGACCAGCAAGCACCCCTTGTCGTTGGTGGTCATCGAGATATCGACCTTGGCCCCTTTGACGACGGGCTGCCAAGTCATCACGGCCTTGATCTGGTCCTTCTCGACGACGGGGGCCAATTGAAATGGCACGGGGGGCACGACCGTGGCGCGGAATACTTCGTTGGGGCGCCGGAACTCAAAGGGAACCTGCGTCTTGCCCTTGGCGATCGTTTGGGAATAGTCGACGCGAAGTGTTCCCGCGAAGGTGGTCTTGGTCTCGATGTCGAGTTGTTTGCCGCCTGCGAAGACGGCGTCGCCGGGCGACAACTCGAGGGTCCCCGCATTGCCGGTCCAGTCGAACGCCTGAAGTGCGTCGTAAAACCGAGCGCGGGCGGTGAGGTCGCCATCGCCGATCTGCTCGACGGAGTAGTAGGTGGTCAGCTGGTACGGGACAACGACCTTGTTCGATGGTGTTGGAGGCGCGGGCGAACACGCACCCACGCAAGCCGCTAACGCCCAACTCACGCGACGAATCATGGGTACCTTGTCGAGCTAAACGCAACACTTGTGCCATCTTGCGACGCCCGCATCGGGGCGGCAAACAAGCGCGGACGAGGGGGTCTTCGTGGCCGCCCGCGACAATCGGGTCATGGCGAACCGGCGGGCCTAAAGATTCTTCGGGCGCGGCCGTTCGCGGCCTCTGCGGGCAACCGCGCTTCGATCAAACGACAACGGCAAACCCGGCGCGAGTCGGGGACGCAAAGCCTACGGGGGTCGCGAGGGGCATCGGGCCGGGCGCCATCTGCGCCGCGCTCACCAAAGGGGACGAGGACGACTGGTACCTCGTCGCCACGACCGGCAATGCCCCCACGTCGATCGGCCTCGACGCCGCTGGCGACGCCGTCCTCGCGATCGGTCAGGTGAGCGGCACCACGTGCGTCGCCAGCATCCAAGGGCTGCGCTCCTTCGCGCTCGCCGCGACCGCGCCGCAGAAGCTCTGCGTGCGGGTGGCCTCGCCCTCGAGCACGGAGCAGAAGTACCGGCTGATCCGCCAGTAGCCCGCGGGCACGGGCTCACCGCACCCAGACCTCGACCCGCCGGTTCAATACGCCGACATCGCCGTCTGGTTGCGCGCGGGAGGACCGCTGTTCGTCACGAGCGTCCACGCGGTCCCGTTCCAGCTCCACGTGTCGCCCAGCTCGGTCGCGCTCCGGGAGCCGCCGTAGAGGAAGAGCAAGCTGCCCAGCGTCGCCATCGCGTGACCGGCGCGCGTGCCGGGGCCGGTCACTGCGCGCTGAGTCCACTTGGCGCCGTCGAACTCCCAGGTGTCGCCGAGATCGCCGCCGCCGTTGCCGCCGCCGTAGAGGACCACCTTCGTCGCGAGCGTCGCCATCGCCGACGAATCGCGACCGGTGGGGCCCGAGATGGCGAGGTTTTTCCACGACGCGCCGTCGAAGGTCCAGGTGTCCGTCGGGTACGACCCTCCCGTGTAGCCGCCGAACAGGACGACTTTGCCGTTCAGCGTCGCCATCGCGTGGCCGGCGCGCGCGCTCGGGCCACTGGCGCCGGACTTCGTCCACCCGACGCCGTCCCAGATCCACGTGTCGCTCCGGTACACGAGATCCGAGCCCTCGCCGCCGAAGAGCACGATCGTGCTGCCGAGGGCGGCCATCGCGTGGCCGGCGCGATCGTCGGGCTGGGTTCCGCCTTTGCTCGTCCAGCTCGTGCCGCTCCACTGCCAGGAGTCGTCGGGGCCGGTGGCGGTGCCGTTCTGCCCGCCGAACATGAGCGGCTTGCCGGCGAGCGTCGCCATCGCTTGCCCGCCGCGCTTGCTCGGGCCGCTCGCGCTCTGCGACGTCCACGCGGCGCCGTCGAAGAGCCACGTGTCGCTCGTCGGGGTGATCTGGCCGCCGCCGCACAAGACGATGTGCCCGATCGCCGTGCACGCGCCGCCGCTGCCGCTCGCGGTGCACGTGGTCGTGGCGGCCGGGCAGGCTGCGCACGCGGCCCCCTGCTTGCCGCACGCGGCGTTGTCGGTGCCGGGCTTGCACGCGTTGGTCGCGCAGCAACCCGCGCACGTCGCAGGATCGCAGGCGCACACGCCCGCGTTGCACTTCAGGCCGGTACCGCACGTGCCGGTCTGGCAAACGCCCGCGCACCCGTCGGTGTCGCCGCACGCCTTCCCGCTGCATTGCGGCGTGCACGGCGCGGTGCCGCACACGTTCGGCCCGCCGCCGCCGCACGTCCCCGTCGCGCAGGCGCCGCACGTCACGATCTGGCCACACGCGTTCTTCAATTGCCCGCATTTTCCCGCGCAATCGACGGCGAGCGTGCACGTCGGTCCGCCGTCGACGTCGCCGTCGGTCGTCGACGCGCCGTCGGGAGGCGAAGCGGGCGCGCCGTCTGGCAGCAGGCTCCCGTCCGCGAGGGTGCCGCCGTCCTGACTCGCCGCTCCGCCGAGGCTCACGTCGAGATCGCCCAGAAAGAGGCCGCACCCCGCGACGGCGCTCGCCGCGAGCGCGGCGAGGGCGAGGACGACGGGCGCGCGCGACACCCTTCGCAGTCTGAAGGGGCCCGGGGGCAAGGACAAGACGGAACCTTCCGAGGTTTGCCGTTCCTGCGCCGGGACCTTACGTAGTCACGATGAAGCGTGTGCTACCGGGTCCCGGTCAGGAGTCGGTCTGGGATTACCCTCGTCCGCCGCGGCTCGAGGCCACGCGCCGTCACGTCGTCGTGAGGTTCGACGGCGTGTTGCTGGCCGACAGCCGAAACGCGCTGCGGCTCCTCGAGACGAGCCACCCACCGACCTACTACATCCCACCGGCCGACGTTCGGATGGATCTCCTCACCAAGATCGCCCGGACGTCGTTCTGCGAGTGGAAGGGGACGGCGCACTACTTCGACCTCGTCCACCGGACCAAGCGCGCGGCGGCTGTAGCGTGGGGCTACGCCGACCCCACGCCCGCGTTCGCCGCGCTCCGCGATCACGTCGCGCTCTACGCCGCACCGATGGACGAGTGCACGGTCGACGACGAGCGCGTCATCCCGCAGCCGGGCGGCTTCTACGGCGGCTGGATCACGCGCGACCTCGTCGGGCCGTTCAAGGGCGAGCCGGGCTCGTACGGCTGGTGAGACCCACCGCCGCTCCGGCAAGTCGTGCGCGCCCACACCGCACCCCAGCCGCCGCCAGAAGCTCACACGTACGCCCCTATTCGCGCCGAGGGTGCTGCTCCGCGAGAGCGTCGGGCGCGGTTGCGACGTATTTTGAGGGGTGGACACGATGACGCGGAAACGCTCGAGGCAGAGAGGGTTCACGCTCGTGGAGATGGGGGCGGTCGTCGTGATCGTCTCGGTGCTCTCGATGATCGCGATGCTCAGCTACCGGCGTCATCGAGGCGCAGCGCGCATGGCGGAGGCGGCGCACCTGACTGCCGACATCCGCGACGCGCAGGAGGCGTACAAGGCCGAGACCGGCGTCTATTCCAACGTCTCCAACACCGCAGCGAGCTACTACCCGTCGCCGGCGCCCGGCCCGTTCGTCACGGCGTGGGGCGACGATTGCAAGGTGTGCAGGTCGGTCGACGCGTGGCGAAAGCTGCACGTCGAGCCGTCGGCGCCGGTCATGTACGGCTACGCGACGATCGCGGGCATCGGAGCGGTCCCGTCGGGCGGAGGCGGCGGAAGTAGCTCGGGCGGCAGCAGCGGCGGCGGCGCCAGCGGCCCCCCTCCCACTCTTCCTCCCCCCGGATCGACCGACCCCTTCTACGTGGTGCAGGCACAGGGGGACATCGACGGGAACGGCGTCTCGTGCATCATCTTCTCGGCGTCGAACAACCCGATGCTGACGGTCACCAACGAGGGCGAGTAGCCTCTCGAGAATGGCGCGTAGCTCGGCGGTCCTCGGCCGCCTGCTGAACGAAGAGAGGCCGAAGATTGGGCCATTCCGACTCGTTCGCGCCCTCGGCGCCGGCGGCTTCGCGCCCGTCTACCTCGCGATCGAGACGTACGGGAAGCTCGAGCTGCGCACCGTGGCCGTCAAGCTCTTCGCGATCGACGCCGAGGAGGTGGACAAGGGCGGCAGCACCGGTACCGGCACCGGCACCTTTCGTGCGACGCGCGATCGCATCCTCGAGGAGGCGCGCGCCTTGTGCCGCGTCGAGCACCCGAACGTCGTGCGGTTCCTGCAAATTGCGCAGGACGACTCCGGGACCGTCTATGGGCTCGCGATGGAGCACGTGCAAGGTCGCTCGCTCGCCGATCGGCTCGACAAGGAGAAGGTCTTGGCGATGGAGGCGACGCTCGAGCTCGGCGCCGCCGTCGCGTCCGCGCTCGCGGCGGTGCATGCCGTGGGGCTCGTGCACCGCGACGTGAAGCCGGCGAACATCATCGACGCCGGCGGCGTCTACAAGCTCATCGACTTCGGCATCGCGTCGACGGTCCGCGCCGAGCGTGCCGTCGTGGTCAAGCGAAGCTCGCCGAGTTTGTCCGACCTGGCGGCCGGTGACACGATGGCGCTCGAGGACCTCGACGGCAGCACCGAGGCCCAGGCCGCAGGAACTCCCGGGTACATGGATCCGGAGTGCCTGGGGACGATGTCCCCGGCGACGGCGGCGAGCGATCTCTACGGGCTCGGCGCGATGCTGTTCGAGTGCATGACGGGTCGGCTTCCCGCGAGCGCCGGTGCGGGCGCGCTCTCCTCGCGCTACCGCAGCGACGTCATGATGGGCGCCGCGGCGCCTCCGCCCATCCGCTCGATCGCCCCACTCGTTCCAGCGGACGTCGCTGCGCTCGTCGACTCTCTCGTGGCGCCTCGGCGCGAGCAGCGGCCGCGCCACGCCGCGTGGGTGGCCGTGGAGCTCGAGCGCCTCAAGCGCGCAGCACGAGGGCGCGCGCGGGTCTTGCCGCCGGACGGGCCGTTTCGCGGCCTCGCCGGGTTCGACGGCGAGCACCGCGACGTGTACTTCGGCCGCGCCGTCGACGTCGCCAGCGCGCTCGAGCTCTTTCGCGTTCGCGGCGTCGTGGCGCTCGTCGGCGCCTCGGGGAGCGGCAAGAGCAGCCTCGCGAAGGCTGGCGTAGCCCCCTCCATCGCGGAGGGCGCCCTCGGCGCGTGGCCGACCTCGTTTCGCGTCGTGTCCTTCGCGCCGGGCGCCGATCCCCGCGCCGCTCTGGCCGCGGCCCTCGGCGGCAGGCCGCTGCCCGCGAGCCCGCACGATCTCGTGACGAGCCTCGTGGCGGCGATCGAAGGGGACGGCGTCGGCGTCCTCCTGTGCGTCGACCAGCTCGAGGAGCTCGTCACCCTTGCCGACCCTGCGGGTCGCGACTACGTCGCCGCGTTGCTCGCGCGGATAGGCCAGGCGCCGGTGCCCGGCCTGCGCGCCCTCGTCACCGCGCGGCGCGATCTCCTCGACCCGCTCCTGACCGTGCCGGAGCTTGGGCCGACCCTCCTCCGCGGCACGCAGCTCGTCTCGCCGCTCGACGGCGCGGGCTGGATGACCGTCCTCGAGGACGCGCTGGCGGCCTACGGAATTCGTCTGGAAGACGACGCGATGCGCGCGGACCTCGCACGCGATCTCGACGTGACCGCCGAGTCCATGCCGCTGGTCGCGTTCGCGCTCCGCGAGCTCTGGGACAGGCGCGACGCGGCGCGCAAGATCCTCCCACGCGCGGCGCTCTTCGAGCTGGGCGGTCTCGCGGGCGCCCTCGCCAAGCACGCGAACGCCACGCTGGAGCGCATCGCTCGGACCGGGCCGCACGCGGCGATCGTCGCGCGCACGGCGCTCCTGTCGCTTACCACGCCACGAGGCACGCGCGCGCGACGCACGCTGGCCGAGATCGCTGGCGACGCGCCGCAGCCAGACCTGGCCGGAGTCCTCGCCGCGCTCGTCGCCTCACGCCTCGTCGTCGTGGAAGCTGGCGTCTACACGCTCGCGCACGAGGCCCTGCTCGCGCAATGGCCGACGCTCCGCGGCTGGCTCGGTCTCGTGCGTGAGGATCGCGTCCTCGCCGCCGAGCTCGCCGACGACGCCGCGACGCACCACGCGTCACCGAGCCGCGATCGCCTCTGGCGCGGCCTTCCGCTCGCGAACGCACGCGCGCTGCTCGCACGGGGGACGGTGCCCGTGGACGCGGCCTCGCGCGAGTTCCTCGCCGCGTCATGGCGCGCGCAGCTTCGAGCGCGCGTCGCGCTTGGCATCCTGGTGGGGGGCGTGGTCCTCGGCAGCGTGGGCCTCTTCGCGTCGTACCGCGCCGCCGAGGAGCAAACCGAGGCCGAGAAGCGCGCGGCCGCCCTCGTCGTCCGAGACCTCACCGTCCCGCGCCAAGCCTCGGAGGTCGAGCGCGTCCGCGCGGTCGAGGCGCTGAGGCGAACGATGACCGCGTGCACGCACGACCTCGACCGCGCCAAGCAACAATGCCCGGATCTCATCCTCGACGCCGGCGCCGACGCGACGCGGTGAAGGAGGTCTCCGTCACAGGCCCGGCGCCGTTAGCCGCCGGGCGTGCAGACGACGTCGTCGACGAATGCATCCCAGTTGCCGTCCGGGTTGTTCTCGAAGTTGACGCCGATGAACAGGCTCGCGTTCTTGGCCGCCGAGGACGGCCGCATCGTGCGCTCAGGTTGGCGACGAGCTTGGCCTCGGCCTGGGCGCCCCCGGAACCCGCCTTCCGCAGGTGCAGTGCCCGGCTCCCGTGCAGCGGGCGGACGGAGTCGACGGTCGCGGTGCCGCTACCTTTCGTGTCCGGTGACCACGGCAGTGTGTGGACGGTGTCGAAGTCCTCGCAGAGCTGGCCGGAGCCGCAAGCGAGCGCGCCGCCGTCGCCGCCGGTAGCAACCCCGTCGGCGATGGCAGCGTCGCTCGCCGAATCGCCGCCGCCGTTCGGGGCGTCCGACGTCCACGCGGCGGCGTCCGCAGCGCCGCCGTCGCCCACGCGTCCCGCGAGGCCGGAGAAGCTCACTGCGCGGCGGGCGTCAGGATCGGGAGCGGGGTCGACGCGTTGGGGAACATGTGGGCCGCCTGCGACTTGCGGAACGACTCCTTCGCCCGAATCGCGAGGATCGACTTGTCCATCTCGTCGAAGCGCGAGCTCAGCTCCGTCAGGTAGTCCCGCTGCGCGGACTCACGCCGGATGCCTGGCGTCAGGAGCGCTTCGACGTACGCCTTGCGCATCGGCTGGGTCGCGGCCCACGGCATCGACGCGAGGCTGGCCTTCACCGCCGCGCGGATGTGCTCGCGCGCGCCGTCCAGATCCTTGGGGAGCCCGGCGGTCGCCGGACCGAGGACGTCGCATCGGGTCTTCGAGAAGATGTCGTTCTGGTCGTCGAGCAAGCGAATGGCCATCGAGTCCGCCTGCGCGAGGTAGTTGTGATCGACGAGCCAGCGCTCGGTCTCCTTGTCGCGCACCGAGCGGATCGGGAGCAGAAACGGCACCGGCACGTCGCCGACGGCGGCCGGCATCGTCAGGTTCGCGGGCCCGGCCGCGTCCGGATCGAAGAACGTCTCGGCCGGCACGGCCGCGTTCGACGAGTCGTAGTTCAGCTCGGTCTGGCAGAACACCGACTCGAGCATGTGGGGGACGCCGCCAGGCAGCTCGCCCATCAGCGTCTTCGGGGCCCAGCCTTGCGGGCGCGCGTTGCTGCCGCCGGGGCCGTACACGTAGTTGTGGATCGCGGCGCGCATGATCGGCTCGAGATCGTTGGCGAGCGACGAGCGGCCGGTCTCGCTGCTGGGGACCGCCTCGGCGACGATCGCCTGCGTGTTCCCGCTCATCACCGACGTCGGGAGCTTCTTCTGGAACGAGACCCAGTTCGTCCAGGGGTCGCGGATCTCGTTCATCAATGGCGCGCCGTTGGGGTGGCAGTTGAAGCATCGATTGCCGCCGCCGGTCGGTTGCACCGGCGCCGCGACCGGCTTGCCCGGCTCGAGCCGCTGCTGGAACACCTTGAACTCGCCCTTGCCGGCGTGGCCGGGCCGATCCTCGACCGCGCGGAAGATGCGCGTGATCTTGCCCGGCGTCCCCGCGGACACCGGCGAGAAAACGTCCGACGGCGTCACCGCCGGCTCGAAGACGTAGAAGTTGTAGAGGCCGGTCTTCTCGTCGAGGGCGATGACCTCGACGGGCCAGCTGCGCATCGTGTCGCCGGTCGCCGAGTCCTTCCAGTCCGGATCGCTGATGAGCGCGGCGAAGAGTGAGTACGACTGCTTCACGCTGTTCGGATCGCTGATGTCGCCGGTGTTGCACCCGGCGATGACGGCGCGCGGCATGAGCTTCGTCTTCTTCACGTCGTGCATGTGCTCTTCGGGCACGTTCAGCTGGAGCCGCGTCTGGCTCTCCTCGACCACGAAGATCTCCTTCGAATCCCTCCGCTGGCACTCGCGTCCGACGCCGAAGAGCTTCTCGAACTGGGGAAAGCTCGCGGGGATCTTCTCGGGGTGTCCCTTGAGCATCGCCCCTACGCGATCGCTGCCGTAGAAGTCCTTGTCGCTCTTCACGTCGGCTTCGCTGCTGTCGGTGGAGCCGTCCGCCGACGAGCAAGCCGGCGCCGCCGCCGCGAGGCCCAGCACGAGCGCGAGTGCCTGGAGGGCGCGCATCTCAGTGCCCCGAGATCTTGCGCGCGCCGGCGGCGAACGCTTTGCAGAAGGGCGTCTCTTCCTTGAGCGGGCCCTTGGCGAGGAGCCCGACCGGCGCTTGCATCGCCACGTTCGCGCCGAACTTGTCGCGGCAAAGCTGCTGGAGCGGGATCTTCTGCGTCTTGTACTGCTTCACGTCCGAGGCGAGCGGCGTGCAGACGAGCTCGCGCGTATAGGGCGAGCCGTCGGCGTTCTTGAGCGGGTACTTGCAGCCTGCGGGCGCCTCGTCGCGGTTCGCCCAGGCGCGCATCTCGAAGCCGTCGAAGCGCAGATCGGTCGGGGCAGGCGTGTCGAGCCCGCCGCCCGCGGGGATGCCGCCGAAGCCGCCGTTGCCACACTCGTGGGCGACGCGGAACGAGCGCGCGCAGATCGTCGGGTCGCTGTTGCGCCACTGCACGCCCCCGTTCTCGGCGAAGCGGACCATCATGCAGGCGGAGACGTCGTGGTCGGCGTCGTTCGTGTCGTCGACCGCGACGCCGAGCGCCGCCACCTTCGCCCACGCGGCCTCGTCGGAGAGATCCACGCCGGCGCGGTGCGAGACCAGCTTGCCGTCGCTCGACTTCACCTTGATGATCTTGCCGCCGCACGCGTCGGCGAGCTTGCCGGTGCGCGCTGCGTCGCCGCCGGTCTGCGCCTTGGCCCACGCGCGGTAGCACGCCGTCTGGCGCTGCGCGTCGAGGTACGCCGCCTTGTGGTCGACGGGCCGCCCGTCCTGCCCGGTGTGGCTCGCCTGGTTGGCGAGGTTCGAACAATCGGCGAGCAGCGTGTCGGCGGCGCCGCGAGAGTTGACGCTCTGGCGCATGCCGGTGGCGCGCGGCTCGAGGGTGGTGGAGCTCTTCGTACCGGCGAGCGTGCCCGACGAGACGAGGTCCCCGCCGAGCGACGTGCGGTAGGCGACCGACTCGCCTTCTTTCACGTCGGAGTAGACGCTCGTGAAGAGGCACTGAACGGTGTCGCTGTCCTTCAGCTTCAGCTTTGCCGCGGCCGACGGCGAGTTCACGATCTCTCCGTTGGCGACCGCGTTGTACTCGCAGTACTCCTGACCGAAGCCGTCGCCGCACTTGGCGAGCGCCGCGTCGCGCTTCTTGCTGACGTTGGTGTTCGCTTCGTCTTCGGCCTGGCGGAGCAGCTCGAGGTTGTCCTCGCACTTGCTGATCGAGACGCCGGGGACGTCGCCGCACTTCCAGCGGAGCACCCCTTCGGCGAGATCGATGTCCCGGAAACCGGCGCGGTCGCGGAAGAGCGCGTCGCAGACGGCGGCTTGCTCGAAGGCGCTCACGGCCTCCGTCGCCTTCGTCGACGGCGTCGCGGCCGCTTCTTCCGACCCCGGATCATCCGCCGCAGCGGAACACCCGATGGCGAGCAGCGAGGTGGTTGCGAGGGAGAGCAGGGTCGAGATGGCGCGGCGACGAAGAAGCATGGTCCGGTTCCTCCTGAAGGACGACGTGGCGTCGTGTTGTCCACCTCCGTTGCAATTGTGCAGCCAATGTAGGACATAGGCACACACGTATAAAATCGCTCACGTTTGGCATTTGGCGTTCGCGCGACTGTGTCGCATACGGATCTACATTGCCCCACATACCCGATCCAGAGCGAGCCCGGATCGGGGCATTACGTACCGCTTTCGGGACAGGATGGACCATTTCTCCACCGGTTAACCCAGTTTCACGGACATATTCCGTCATCAGCGGACAGAGTCCATGGCGACAAATCCCACCGCAATCCGGTGGATAGGTGGCCGACGCGCACAATGTAGGCATTGGGCACACATCCTGCTGAGGGGTTCTGCACGCCGCACATCGCGAGCACTTCACGAACTCCCCCAAAAAGGATCCGCCGCCATGCGTCACAACGCCCTCTTCCTCGCGCTCCTCCCCCTCGGCCTCCTCGGCGGCGCCATCGCGGCCACCGGGTGTTCGGCCGAAGCCGGCTCCTCAGGTGCCGACGAAGAGGCGTCGACCGCCCAGAGCGGGAGTTGCCGTGTGCTCGACTTCCAGACCGGCAAGCTGGCGGATCTCACCCGGGACCACAGCGCGTTCGCGAAGTTGATCCTCAACAAGAAGAGCGTGAAGTTCACCGCGTCGACCGGCAAAGACGCGAAGTGCCCGACCTCGATCCACGAGGTGCTCTCCGCGTTCGACGCGGTGCCGAACACTTCCCGGCAGATCTTCGGTGTCGACGAGACGGGCGACGTCCCCGGCCAGAGCGACGGCGGCCACCGCTTCGTCATCTCGCAGGCGACGGGGCTGAGCGGCGGTACCGACGCCGACGTGCTCATCGCGCCGCTCGAAGCGGAGCCGGGCAAGCTCGACACGCAGTCGCTCGAGGTCATCTCGTTCGATCCCGATCGCGGGGCGAACGTCTTTTACAAGTTCATGAGCGGCCGCTGGAACCTGATGGGCAACAGCAGCCAGATCGACCCGCAGAAGTCCGAGGACACGAAGGCGGCGGCAGGGCAGTTCTTCTGCCAGTCGTGCCACCCGACCGGCGCGCTCAACTTCAAGGAGAGGCAGATCCCCTGGAACAACTGGAACGGCTTCTTCCAGATGCCCGGGTTCACGACGAAGGATCCCCTGCTCGCCGCGTGGATGAAGAACGCCGCGGGGACGAGCGCGACCGGCGTGACGGTCAACGCCAAAGAGCCGACGATGGGCAACGCGTACGAGCTTCAGGGGCTGGTCGAGGCGGGCAACAAGCGCCTCGTCGACGCGCGCGTCAAGAAGGTGGTCGCGGGGGGCGCCGCCTCGTTCCCCGGGCAGTCGCTCAAGACGCTGGTACGCGAGCTGATGTGCGACGTGGGTGAGGTGAACCTGGTGTCGAGCCAGGCGCACTCGCGCCTCTCCTCGCCGGGCGACTCGCAGGTGCCCGCGACGATCATCGCGGACGAGCAACTCGCGCGCACCGTGGACGGCGCGAACGCGAACCCGCCCACGATCCCGCTGGCGAGCTACAACAAGGCGATCGCGAAGCAGTCGATCGATGGCATCCGCGGCGCCAAGGACGCGATGTTCGCGCTCCTCTCGCCCGAGCGGTCGTTCACGTCGGAGCTCGTCGGCGACGCGCTCGTCGAGGGCGGCTGGCTGACGAAGGAAGCGCTCGCGGACATCCTCATGACGGACTTCCCCAACCCGGTGTTCTCGAAGCAGCGCTGCGCGCTCGCGGCGACGATCCCCGACGTGCCGGCGGCGGCGCAGGCCTCGACGGCGTGGCTCGGCAAGTGGGCGACCGCGCTCCAGGGCTCGACGCTCCCTGGCGCGAAGGGCCTGGCGAAGCGCCTCGGCACGAACGGCGAGCTGGCGGCGCAGGGCGCCCAGGTCAGCGCGCTTTACGCGAAGTGCAACGCGAGGGCGACATCGGAGGCGGACAAGTTCGCGGCCGACATCGTCTCGCTCATCGCACAGCGCCGCGTCGAGCTCCGCGCCGACGAGCACCTGAACCGCGGCGATCGCGGCTTCCCGCAGATCATCGAGTCGCCGGCCCTCCTGCCGACCACGTCCCTCCGCGTCGAGCGAGGCGCCGTAGCGCTGCAGCCGGACTGCACGCTCGCCTCGGGCCCCGCGGCCATCGACGAGTGAACGTTCGTGCCCGAGCGCTCCGCGTGAGCGCAAGAGGCCCGAGACGGGTTTGAGACACGGTTCGAGGACCCTCGCCTCCGTATCACGGAGAGGCCGCCTTCGCGCGGCCTCTTCATCTTGGAGGCCCCGTGACCCTGCGACGAACCGTCAGCTCGGCGTGTCTTGCGATGCTCGTCATCTCGGTGGGGTGCGCCAAGGGCGACCTCGCGGCGGACGACACCGACGCCGGCGGCGGCGACCTTCCCGACGCGCAGGCCGCCGCCGACACGTCACCCCCGCCCGGCGCGGGGAAGGACGCCGGCGCCGTGGACTCCGGGCCGACCTGCACCAACACGAGCACCGATCCGAGGAACTGCGGCGCCTGTGGCCATGCGTGCGGTGCGAAGGAGTCGTGCGTCGCCGGCGCTTGCGTCGTTCCCTGCGACGCCGGCACCACGGCCTGCGGCGCGAGCTGCGTCGACACGACGGGTGATCTCGGCAACTGCGGCAAGTGCGCGAACGCGTGCGCCGGCGGCGCCGCCGCCAAGTGTGCTTCGGGCGCTTGCTCGGTGACGCTGCACGTCCGCGCGTTCGTCGACGGCCGCTCCGACCTGCTCCTACAGGGGCCGAGCGCACACTGGCACCACTACGCGGCGGCTGCGCCGGGGCTGTGGGGCGGTAGCACCGAGGCGACGACGCTCGGCGACGTGCAGTGGACCCCGAGCTGGCCGGGCGCCGGTGAAAACCGCGACTGCGACTGCGACTCCCAAGCCTCCCCCGCGATCCCGCCGATGCCCGCGCACGTCCAGACGGCTACACTTCAGGTCGTGCAGGCGCGCGGCTCTCTCGCGATCGTGCAGCAGCCGTCGGCGGCCAACGGTTACGCGCTAGGGGTCGAGATCGACGACAACCCGAGTGGCGCCGACTGGTACGACTTCACGCTGTCGTACGCGACCCAGTGAGCTATCCTCTGGGCATGAAGCGACGCGCGTTTCTGGTGACCGCGGCGATGGTGGTGGTCGGCGCGACCGCCGGTCTCGGCTGCGCGAAGAAGTCGGCCAACGGCAAGGAGCTCCGGACGCTCACCGTCGACGACGTCGCCGCGCGCATCGCCCTGCACGACGGCAAGACGTACCTGATCGACAACAACGACCACGAGCGCTGGGCGAAGGGGCACGTCCCCGGCGCCACGTGGGTCAAGTTCAACGACGTGAAGGCCAGCGATCTGCCGAGCGACAAGGGCGCTGCACTCGTCTTCTATTGCGCGAACGAGTTCTGACACGCTTGCCACACCGCCGCGGTCGCGGCGGAGAACCTCGGCTACACCAACGTGTACGTGATGCCCGCCGGCATCCGCGGCTGGGAAAAGTCCGGCAAGGAAACCGAGAAAGGCTAAAAACTGCTCCGCGCAGGTTTTTGCTCACGCAACGCACGAGTCGCCGAAGGCGATTCCGCCATTCAGTGGCAGCAGATCCCGTCGGTGCCGCAGGTGGTGAGCTTGAGCCCGGCGCACGTGAGGGACACGCAGACCTGGCAGTCGCCGAGGCCGAGGCACGCCCCCACGGTGTTGGCCGCGGAGCACGACGGAAGGCACGAAGACCCCACGGCGCCACAGTTGTTCTGGAACTGGTAGCAGCACGTCGTCCCGGCTGCGCAGTCGCCAGGCTGATCGCACTCGAGCGGCGTGCACGGGGCGGCGCCGCGGGGGAAGCACGCGCCGCCGCCGTCGGGCTGTGGGCAGCACACCTGCGCAGGGAGCGTGCAGTCGCTTGCGCCGCACGCGACGATGCCGACCCCGGGGGCCGCCTCCGCGGCGTCGACCCCGGCGTCGAGGTCAGGGGAGTCTTTGCCGGTGTCGCGTGGAGCGTCCTCGGCGACGTCGGCGGAGGCGTCGACGGCGTTGCCCGGGCTGCTGGTACTGCACCCGCCGAGCGCGAAGAGAAGTGCTACGTGGTGGAATCGCAAGAGAGGCCTCCGTGGCTCCGCAAAGTTCTACCACGCCGATCGGCGGCGTTGGCGCCTTGCCTCGGGCGGCCGGGCCCCTATGTCCATGGGCATGAACGAGCGGCGCCCCTCCTACCCCGCCTCGATGCGTGTCGCCGACGCGCGCGACGCCTACTTGCGTGAGAACGGCTTCACGTTCGAGGAGTATGCGGCTCCGCGCACCAAAGCGTTCCTGTTCGGGTTCACCTTCTCGGTGCCCAACACGAAGGACCACGCGCGCGGCATCATGCTGCACGACCTTCACCACGTCGCTACCGGCTTCGGGACCGACGTAACCGGCGAGGGGGAGGTCAGCGTCTTCGAAGCCCGGAGCGGACTCGCCGGCATCGGCCTCTACGTGCGCAGCCTCGTCCTGCTCGGCGTCGCCACCGGCATGCTCGTCGCGCCGCTGCGCGCGCTCCGTGCGTTTCGCCTGGCGTGGCGTTGCACATCGCTCTTCGACGAGTCGACTCCGTACGAGACGCTGGTGAGTGGCACCGTCGGCGACCTCCGCGCGCGCATGGGCCTTCCGCGTGACGGGATCGCGGGGCCTGCGCGCGGCCTCCACTCCAAGGCGCCTGCCCGCGCCCGGCGGCCCGGGTCTACCTCGGCGGACGCGTCGTTCCATGCATGAGGCCGTCTCCATCTAAGGCCGTCATCGCCTTCGGGGCGCCGCAACGTGCCGCGGTCGACCCCTTGACGCGCGCGCGCGTGAAGACGATTCTGCCGCCGTCATGCGCGAGAGCATTGCGAAGGTCTTGCGATCGGTCCGCGCGGCGCGCTGCGAGACGAGCGCCGCGGCGCGCGAGGCGCTCCTCGCGGGCGGCAGCCCGGGCGCGCCGTTCGACGAGTGGGTCGAGAAGGTCCGCGGAGCCGCATACAGCATCGCGGACGAGGACGTGGCGGCGCTCCGCGCGGCGGGCGCGTCCGAGGACGCGATCTACGAGACGACGGTATGCGCCGCCGTAGCCGCGAGCCTGGCGCACCTCGACGCAGGGCTCGCCGCGCTCGGGAGGAAGCGGTGAGGCTCGAGATCCTGCGCACCGGCTTCCGGCCCCTCCAGCGCCTGCAGATGTGGATCATCGCGCGCCTGGCCGGGGCCGTCCCGCCGCCCGTCGCCACGATGAGCTATCGGCGCGAGTTCTTCGGCAAGGAGTTCGCCGCACTCATCCACGCCGCGATGCGGGGAAAGAGCGCGTGGTCGGTGGGCGAGCGCGAGATCTTCAGCGCGTTCGTTTCGCGCCTGAACCAGTGCGAATATTGAGTACGCGATCACACCGCGGTCGCGGTGGCAGCCCTGAAGGACGAGGCGAAGGTCGAGGCGATCCTCCGTGACCCAACGTCGGCGGCGATGGACGCGCGCCTCCGCGCGATGCTCGCCTTTCTCGAGAAGGTCGTGCACGGGAAGGTCACGGAGGCCGACGCCGCGGCGCTGCGCGCGGCCGGAGTAACCGACGCGGCGGCCGAGGACGCGCTGTTCGTCACGTTCGCGTTCGAGGTGATGGATCGTCTCGCAGACTCGTTCGGCTTCACGCTGACGCGCGAGAGCGACCTGCCGAAGGTCGGCAAGATGCTCCTCCGCATCGGCTACGCGCGCGCGAGCGTGCCGGGCTGAGCGCGGGGCTCCCCGCCGCGCCACGGCCGACCCGGCGCCTTGCAAGCGTCAACCCGCCGCCCGTTTCGAGTCCATCCGCCCGGCGCGCGACGGCTCAGGAGCGGCGACCAGCCTTCTCCGCTTCGTCGCGCGAGATGGTGTGGTCTTGATCGGCGTCGATCGCGTGGAGGACGAGCTCCGCCGCGATGTCCGACGGCGCGCTGGCGGTCGCGCGGCCGATCGCCGCGGCGAGCTCCGGCTCGGTGATGACGCCGTCGTGATTGGCGTCGACGGCGTCGAAGCCGCCCAGGTGCTCCCACAGATCGACCGAGAACGCGTCGACGAGGACGAGCTTGATCTCGCGGCCGCTCCCGATCGGCGGCACCCGCTCGGGGTGCGCCGCCGCGAAGCGCTCCAGGGGCTCGATGTGGTCGAGCCCGGTGAGCAGGTTGCGCACGAGCGCGACCCGGTAGTCGCGTGACGCGGAGACCGGCTCGCCGGCGATCGCGACGAGCGTGCCGTCGTCCGACATCGTGACGCCGCCGTCGACCTGCAAGAAGCCGCCGGATTCGGCCGGCGCATGGGCGCGCGAGGCGCGGACGGCCTCCGCGACGACGGCGCCGGGGAGGCGGGCGACGACGACCTCGTTGTCGAACGGGATCTCGGCCTTCACGTCGCCGTAGGTGAGGCGCACGGTGTACTCGCGCGACGCGCGGATGGCGCCGCCGTTGAAGAGGCACGCCTCGGCCCCGAGCGCGTCGCGGACGCTGTCGCACACGAGCGTGCCGAGCGAGGTCTGGCGCATGCGCGTTCCGACCGACGAGAGCGTCTCGCCGGGGGCGAGCGTGACGAGCGGTGCGGTCTCGAGGTCGTGGACGCGCGCCATGTGCAGGTCGACACGCGCCCGGAGCCCGGCGTCCTCTGCGTATGCGGCCACGTCGTCGAGCCGTACGCGGACGACCGGCATGTCGCGCGCGCCGCCTGGCGGGGCTACCTCCGGCCACGCGAGGTCGATGATCGCTGCGTGGACAGCATCGGAGCCGGCCTTCTCGAGCCACGTGCCGTCCACGTCCTCGACGTGCGGTTCGTGCTCGTGCCCGCCGACGACGACGGGAAACGGCGCGCCCGTCCGGGCGAGCGCGCGATCCTCGTCCAGGGTCTGGTGGGTGAGTGGGATCACGCACGCGCAGCCCTCGTCGCGGACGAGTCGCGCGCCCTCGCGCCGGGCGGCGTCGTTCGCGGGCTCGAGCGTGGCGCCGCCAAACGGTGCGCCGCGGTACACGGCCCCGTCGGTCATCACGACGCCGACGAGACCGACCTTCACACTGCGCCCGCCCCGCCGCGCCACCGTCACGACCACGCTCTCGGGCAGCATCACCGGGAAGCCGTGGACGTTCGTGGCGAGCCACACCCCTCGAAACTCCCCGACGCGCGCGACGAGCTCCTCGGGAGCGATGTCGTCCTCGTGATTTCCGAAGGTCACGTGGGTGACGCCGGCGGCGTTCATGCAGTCGACCATCCCGCGACCGCAATCGAGGCTCGACAGGACGCTCGGCGCGACGAAGTCCCCGGCGAGCGTCACGAGCAGCGCGTCCGCCGGCGCGGTGCGGCGATGGTGCTCGACGAGGGTGCGGAGGCGCGGCAGGTTCTCGAGCGAGTAGACGTCGTTGATGGCGACGATGCGGAGCGTCGGTCCGGTGCCCATCGGCGTCACTCGGGCGCGGGCGGCGGCGGGCGAATGCTCGGGAGCGACGGCCGCGGCGCGCGGCTCGTCTCCCCCGCACGATCGAGCGCGAGCTTGAAGAGCACGGGCCCCACGAGCTCGTTGATGGCGACCGTCGCGATGGCGAGCGCGCGGAAGCCTGCACCGATCGAGGGAAACTCCCGCGCGACGACACCGCCGAAGCCGAGCGCCAGCCCGGCCTGCGAGACGAGCCCCGACCAGCCCCACTTCCTCACCATGGCGTGGTCGCCCGCGACGCGGCCCGAGAGCCGCGACACGCCCCACGTGATGAGCGCGCGCGAGCCGGTGAGGACCAGCGCCACCGGCCAGAGGACCTTGACGAGCGGCACGTCGAGATCGGCGCCCGCGGTCGCGAAGAAGACGACGTACACGACACCGCCGGTTTGCTCGATCGCGTGGATGAACTTCTCCCCCTGGCTCGAGAGGTTCTGCACGAGGAACCCGGCGACCATGAACGTGAGGAGGGGCTCGAAGTTCAGGTAGCGGAGCACCTCGGTCAATCCGAAGCCGAGCGCGATGAACACGACGAGGAGCTGCCGTCCGACCAGGCGCATGTACATGACGAGCACGATGCCGAGCGTCGTCCCGAGCGAGACCGAGCCCAGGATCTCGTGTCCGAGGCGGCGAAACGCGCCGCCCGAGAAATCCGCCCCCGGCTCGATGAGCGGCCGGGCGAGCGTGAGGCCGATGGCGAGGAGGACGACGACGACGACATCGCTCGTCATGACGAACGTGAGCATGAAGCGCGCCACCGGCCCCTGCGCGCGGGTCTGCGACAGGATCCCGAGCGTGGCCGACGGGCTCCTCGTGATCGACATGATCCCCCAGAGGAGCCCCACGCCCGCCAGCGCCGACACGGTGAGTGGCTTGGCGAACGGGATGAGCGGACGAGCGGCGATGAACACGCCCGTCATCAAGCTAATGACCAGCAGGCTCTGAAGCAGCGTCGACCATGCCAGGGACTTCAGCCCCTTCTTGACGAACTCCATCTTGAGCTCGGCGCCGCCGCTCATGGCGATGAGCGCGAGGGCGAGCGCGTTCACGCTGGAGAGGCGCTCGACCGAACGGTGATCGATGAGGTGCAGGAAGTGGGGCCCGGCGAGGATGCCGGCGAGGAGGTACCCGGTGAGGTGCGGGATACCGATGATCTCGACGAGCTCGCTGAGGAGCGTGCCGGCGAGGAGCAAGAAGCCGACCGCGGCGATCGTGCCCGAGCCGCCGTGCATTTCCGGCACGGCGCGCGTCGCGACGAAGAGGACGCCGGAGATGACGACGAGCAGGCCCGCCTGGAGGACCTTACGGCCGGGATGGACCTTGGCGGCGGCGTTGCTCACGAGCCCTCACCGGCGGGTGTGGAGGGAGCGGCGGGTCGGGCTGGCGATACGGGCAAACCGGGCGAGACGGGAGTCGGGATCGCGCGCGTCGACTCGGGCGCGGCGTCGGGCACTTCGCCGACGCCCACCAGCACACGTCGGAGCGTGGCGGGGGCGACGAACTCGCCGAAGACCGCGCCGAGCACGCTCGCGAGCAGCACCGTGTCGCCGACGATTCCCGGGAAACGGAGCGCGAAGGCGAGCCCGATGGCGATGGAGAGCGCGCCCGACGAGAGGAGCGCGAAGCCGACGGCCGGGCTCGCGCTGCGTGCGGCGCGCGTGACACGGACGAGGAGGCCGCTCAGGAATTTGCCGGCGACGCGCGCCACGATCGCCACGAGGATGACGACGATCACGTAGCGCGTGCGCAGGACGTTGAGATCGATGCGCGCGCCCGCGAGGAGCAACGCCGGCAAGAGGACGGGCCGCTCGGTGGGGGCGACCGCTTCGCGCAGGAGCGTGTGGTGCGGCGACACCGCGGCGAGCGCCGTGCCCATGAAGAACATGACGGACAAGGGTGACAGATCCAGCCGCGCCGCCGTGCCTATCGCGAGCATCGACGTCCCGAAGAGGACGCCCCACGTCGTGTGCAGCTTGAACTCGCCGCCAAGGAGGAGCGCCGCGACGGCACCCAGTACGAGGCCGAGGCCAATGGTCGCCGCCACCCACGCGTAGAGCGGGACCTGCCACGGGACCTGCGCAGGCTTCTGTGTCACGGCGAACAGGAGCGCGAGGACGATTAGCGGGACGACGTCGTCGGCATGCGACATCTCGTTCAAGAGGTTCGAGAGCTTGCCCTTCGCCTGGTGGCGCTCGGTGACCCAGCGCACGGCGTGACGCGTCGTCTCCGCCCCCGCGGCGCCGAGGCCGCCGGCGAGGAGCCAGCCGTCCATCGTCGTCGGCACGAGGGCGACGCGCGAGAGCACCGCCATCACCGCCGCGGCCACCGCGCCGCCGGTGAGGAGCGCGCTCGCGAGGCCGAGCACCAGGCTCTTGGGCCGGACGCGCCGCTCGCCCGCAAAGCCGTAGTCGATGCCGATGACGAGCGCGAGCCAGCCCAGCAAGACCTGAACGATCGGTTCGAACGACTCGAGCATCGATCGCTCGACGATCCCGAGGACGTGCGGGCCGAGCACGAAGCCGAGCGCCACGTACTCGGAGCCCGACGGGAGCCCGACGCCACGCAGCGCGCGGCCGCCGACGAGGAAGCTCCCGATGTACGAGAGCACGAGCAGCCCCATCAAGAGGAGGAGCGCGTTCACGGCTGAGCCTGCCCCTTCATCCGCTGGCCGCACCCAGCCCGATGCCCTCTTTCGCGAGCGCGTCGGCGATCGCGCCAGCGAGGCTGCCCGCGCCCGCTTCGCACGTCACGCGGTAGCGCGCGGCGGCGTGGTCGAGGCTGAGAAGCTCCACCTTCGCTCGCGCGGAGATCGTGCGCGCGGCCGCCATGAGCGCGTCGTGGGCGACGGTCTGCGGAGCGCGCGGATCGACCGACACTTCGGCCGAGACGAGCTCGGCGTTGCCGAGAACGCGCGTCGTGCGCGCGAGGAGCAAGAGGTGCGGCACGCGCAGCTCGCAGGCGAACCGGTCCTCGAGCTCGACCTCGAGGAGCGTCACGCGGCGTACCCGCCCGGCGAGGCCGCCGACTTCCACGTGATCGCCGGGCCGGAGCCTCCGGCCGAATACCTGGGGAATGCCCGCCGCCACGCTCGCGAGGACCGGCGTGCACGCGAGCCCGATCGCGACGAGCGCGGCCACACCCGCGCGCGAGAGGGCCCCCTCGTCACTGCCGGTGATGAGCGGGGCCGCGAGGATGAGCCCGACGACGACGAGCCCGGCACGCGCGAGCACGCTGGTCGGCTCGGCCAGATCCAGCGGAAGCCAGCCGACCTTCGTCTCGCCACGCGCGATGCTGCCGAAGAAGAGGCCGGTGAACCGGACGACGACGCCCAGCGCCAGCACCGCGACGCCGGTGACGACGAGCAGCGGCAGCGCGGACCCCACGCGCCCGAGGAGCGCCGACAGCGGCGTCAAGACGAAGCCGGTCAGCCGCTCGGTGTACGCGCGCGTCGACTCGAAGAGCGAGAGCGCGACGAGGACCCAGCCGTAGACGATCGCCACCTGCGCGATGCGGTGCCCGACGACGAGCGCGATCGACAGGACGCCGCGGACCGCGCGCTTGGAGACGACCTCGATCTTGCCTAGGTGCAGCGCGGGAATGCGGTCGGGGTGCTTCTGGACCCACGCGCGCACCTTGCCACCGACCTCGCCTACCCGCCGGAGCAGGAGGAACGCGATGAGCGCGGAGAAGACGAGGAGCGAGATCGAGAAGACCGTAGTGGCGATCGCGCTGCGCTTACGCTCGGTGCGCAGCCCCTCCGTCAGGCGCGTGGCGATACCGGCGGCGTGGACGTCGAGCGTCGCATCGCCCGCGGCGGCCGCGTCGTCGTCGGTGAGCGTGAGGACCGGGGACTTGCCGACGAAGACGACCGCCGTGGCTCCCTGCCGCTCGACGCGCGCCTCGCTCTCCTCCCCTTCCTCGAGGACGGCCTCGAGCACCTTCCCGGCCAGCCGCGCGCGATCTTGAGGCGACTGCCCGGCCCGCGGCACCCGAACGACGTACACCTCGCGCTCGTGCACCCGCACCACCGCGGTGGTGACCGCGGGCCCCTCTGCCCATGCGCGCGGCGCAGCGAGGAGGAGGAGCGCGAGGAGCAGGATGTGGCAGAGAACGGCCGAGACGCGTCGCACGCGCCCAAGCTTAGCCGAGGACGATGGACAGCGGGGGAAGGACCCGAGTAAAGTCCACCCTCGTGGGACCGGGGCGCGCGACGAGCTTGGCGTGCATCGCGGTCGCGACGGCGACCCTGGGGGCGTGCTACGCGGACGCCGGCGCCGCACTTCAGCCGGTCACTGCAGCGCAGATCGAGTCCGCGCAGCGTCGCTGGCCCGACGCGACGGAGGCGACGCTCGCGACCGGGCGCGATCTCTTCCACGCGAAATGCAACGCGTGCCACGATTACCCGAACCTCCAGGCGATCGGAGAGGGGCGCTGGGCGCGGATCCTCCAGGTGATGGGCCCGCGCGCGACGCTCGATCAGAAGCAGACCGACAGCGTGATGCGCTATGTGGTCTCGGTGCATCCGCCGCCGCAGCCTTGAGGGGTCCCACGGCGGGCGCGCGGGAGCGCGACGTGACAATCACTCGTTCGACAGCGTCACGCCGCCCACCGCCGCCATCGCAAGCAGCGCCAGGGTCGCTGTACCCCACCCGATCGTCGGCATGTGCCCGTGCGTCGCAAACGCCCAGCACGCGGCGCACCCGGCCGCGGCGAACGCCGGCGGAAGCGCGTACGTCCACGCCGGCCGTGCGCGCAGGGTCCGCCGCGGCGGAAGCGCGGACATCACCCGCGCGGTGAAGCCGTCGTCGGCGAGGCCCTCGTCCTCTCGGAGCGCCGCGGTCAACCAGTCGCTCGGCTCGGGGGGCGGCGTCATGCCGTCTCGCTCCAGGGTCGCATGTGGCGTTCGAGCTTGGCGAGCCCCCGCGCCACGTTGGTCTTCAGGGTGCCGAGCGGGCAGCCGAGGATGTTCGCCGCGTCCTCGTGGGTCATGTCACGCCCGAACGTGAGTGCGATCGCGTCGCGCTCGACAGGAGCCAGTCGCGCGAGCGCTCGCTCGACGTCGTGACGTAGGAGCGCGCGCTCGGGCGAAGCGTCGCGCGCGTCGGTGTCTTCCGCCGCGGGACCCCCACGAGGTCAGGTTAGACCTCGACTCCTCGCTCGGGGCGGCCTCGTTGGATGCGCCACACCGCGAGGTAGGCGAGGCCGATGAACCCCGGAATGAACCCTACCCCCATCGCCTCGCGCTGGCCTACGAAGAGCGCCGCGACCGAGAGCCCCAACCCCGTGGCCACGAGCACGAACCCTCGCTTCAGATCGGACGCCGGCGCCGCACGGGGCGCCGCGGCGAGCAAGCCCTCGGGGATCGGTTTGCTCGCCTCCGCGAGCACGCGCGCGAGCTCCAGACGCGCCGCCTCCTTCCGGAACCGATAGACGAGGGCGAAGGCGACGATGAAGACCACCGTGCCGAAGAACGCCAGAGGGACGACGATCGGGATGAACGCCTCCGGCCCCGCGTCGCTGCTCCGCTCATGGTGCGCGTGCAACGCCGCCGACGCGCCGGGCTGCGCCGACGGGGCATCCGCGACCGGCTGGCCGAGGGCCATGGCCGGCGCGGTGGAGAGGACGGCGGGGAGAGAGAGGAGGGAGAAGACGAGGGAGAGCCAGGCAAGCCGGCGGATCAGGCGGGTCATGTGGATGAGAGCGTCTCGGCCCCTCGTCTGGATTCAGAAAACGAGTCCCTGCCGGATCAGGCGCTCCCCGGGCGAGCCCCCCCGATGCGCACAACTGCGCGTATTTTCTTGTGTAGGTAGATGCGGGCAGCGTGGAGATCGGGACGGCGCGCGGCGTGCATTTCTCTGCGCGACGAGGAGATCGAACCGATGGCCTTCGACCGAGGCGCGAGACGAAAGACCGCGAGCCGCAAGCGCGCCATAGGCGCACGGCTCGGCTGCGCGGTCTTCGCTTTCGCGCTCGGGGCGTGCGCGTACGGCACCGGCAAGGATTACCAGGGAACGGGCGATCTCACCGACCAGGGCCAGAGCGCGAGCTCGCCGCCGCCATCGTCGTCAGGCACCGACGCGGGCCCCTCGTCGCCGCCCAGTCACGCAGCCGATGCGGGCACGCCGGCCCCGACCGACGCCGGCACCACGCCGCCGCCCGTCGACGCCGGTCCCGTCACCTGCACCAAGACCCTGAAGGCCGGCACGGTCTCCCTGTCGGACCCGGTCTGCACCGACATCAACACGCAGGTAACGAAGGGCGCCGTCACGCTCACCTACCCGTGCGCAGGCGGCGCCGCGACGGCCACCTTCGGGACGCAGGCGTTCACCGGCACCGTCAGCGCGACAGGCCAGATCCTCGTCACGAACGTCTCGAGCTTCACCCTCCAGAGCTGCCACCTCGAGAGCACCCAGACGATCGCCGGCGCCATCGGAACGCCGCCGCTCGCGTGGAGCTACGGCGAACGCTTCGTGAGCGGCAACTGCTCCGGCGACATCATCTGCACGGCGTCCTCGAAGGTGTCCGTCAACTGAGCCGACGCGTCCACTCGCCTACTCCTCGTTGAGCCAGGCCTCGTACGCCTTGAAGTCGTAGTCGCGGCCGAGGAAGCTCTTCACGAGCACGGCGGCGTCCTTCGTCCCGCCCTTGGCGAGGATCTCGTCCCGGTAGCGGCGATCGGTCGCCGGCTCCATGAGCCCCTTCTTCTTGAACTCGGTCAGGAGATCCCTCGCGATCACCAGCGACCACATATATGTATAATACATGGCCGAGTACCCGTTGAGGTGCCCGAAGCTCGCCTGGAAGTGCGTGCCGTCGACGAACGGGAACATGCCGTACTTCGTCTGCACCTCCTTCAGCACCTTGTCGGTGTCGAGCTTCGCCGGCTCCGGCTCGACGTGGAGACGGAGCGAAACGCCGGCGTAGACCATCTGCTGCCGCGCCGACGCGCCCTTCCCGAACTCGTGCGCGCGCCGCATCTTCTTCACCACGTCGGCGGGGATCGGCTGGTGCGTCTCGGTGTGCTTGGCGAACGTCGCCAGCACGCCCGGATCCCACGCCCACTCCTCGAACATCTGCGACGGCGCCTCGACGAAGTCGCGCTCGGTGCGGATCCCCGAGAAGTCCACCCACCGCTGGCCGCCGCCGAGGATGGCGTGCATCAGGTGACCGAACTCGTGGAAGAAGGTGACCACCTCGTCGTGGTCCATGAGCGCGGCGCCGTTCTTCGGATCGGGGAAGTTGCACACGAGCGCCGCCTCGGGGAGCTGCACGCCCTTCATGCCGGGGACGACGTCGAAGTTCGCCGCGTGCTTGTACTTGCCGTCGCGCGGGTGCAAATCGAGGTAGATGCGGCCGATCTTCTGGCCGTCCCGGAGGACGTCGTAGACGTCGACGGACGGGTGCCACTTCGGGGCGGCCGCGATCGGTTTGTACTCGAGCCCGTACATCTTCGCGGTGAGGGCGAGGAGGCCGTCACGCGTCTGCGCGAACTCGAAGTACGGCCGCACCGTCTGCGAGTCGAAGGCGTACGCCTCCTTCTTCACCTTCTGCGAGTACAGGGTCTTCTCCCACTCGGAGACCTCGGTGGCGGCGGGCACGTCCTTCTTCTTGCGCTTGAGGAGCTCGCCGTACTCGCGCTTGGCGCGGCCGTTGGCGGCCTTGGTGATGCGGTCGATGAAGTCCTGAGCGTTCTTGCCGCTCTTGATCATCTTGTCTTCGGTCACGTAGTCGGCCCAGCTCGCGTAGCCGAGGATCTTGGCGTACTCGAGGCGCAGCGCGAGGAGCTTCTTCAGCGGCGCGTCGTTCTTCGGCCAGCCGCGGTTCAGGTAGGTGACGTACAGGTCTTTGCGGGCGCCGAGATCCTCGGCGTAGTTCATGAACGGGATGTAGTCGGGGTAGTCGGTCGTGAGGGTGACCTTGCCGTCCGTGGCAGCCGGATGCGCCTTCACGTAGTCGGGCGGCAGCCCTTTGAGCTGCGCCGGCTCGAGCGCGACCTTGCGCACGTCCTCGCGGATGTTCTTGTCGAACTCGAGCCCGGTGGCGGTGATGCCGTCGTTCAGCTCCTTCAGGTGCGCGCGCGTCGCGTCGTCCTTGTCGACGCCGGAGCGCCGGAAGTCGCGGAGCGTGTGGGCGGCGAGGCGCTGGGTGTCGGCGTCGGCCTTGGAGGCGTCCACCGCGCCCAAGGCCTTGAAAAGGGCTTGGTTGGTGTTGAGATCGGTGACGAACGACGACACGTCCTTCACGCACTGCTCGGCGGCGGCGCGGAACGCCGCGTCGGGGTGCACCTCGCTCATCAGGCCGGCCTCGCCGTCGACGTTGGAGATCTCGAACGAGATCGCGTTGTACGGCTCGAGCGTGCTCGCGACCGTGCGCGCGTCCTTCACCGCGAGCAGCGCGGCCAGCTGCTGCTTGGCGGACGCGAGCTTCGCGGCGCACTTGGCGGTGAAGGCCTCGGCGGGCTTGGATGCGGCCGGCGCGGTGGGCGCGCTCGCGTCGGCGCTCGCCGTCGCGGAGGGGAGCGCCGAGGGCACGGGGCTCGTGACCGGCGGGGTCTTGTCGGCCGAGGGGCAAGCGGCGAGGAGGAGCAGGGAGAGGGCGGCGAAGGTCCAGAAGGCGTGATGGCGCATCGCGCGAAAACCTAGCACGACCGCGACCGCGACCACGCGACCACACGAACGCGAAATGCGAACACGGCCACCACCGCGAACGCGAACGCGAACGCGAACGCGAACACGAACACGAACACGAACACCACCACGAACACCACCACGACCGCGAACGCGAACGCGAACACGACCACGACCACGAGCGCGGCCTCGACCGCGACGGTCGTGGTCTGTGGTCGCGTTCGCGTTCGCGGTCGTGGTCTGTGGTCGTCGTCGAGGGCGAGGGCGCGGTCGCGGTCGCGCTCGTGGTCGTGATCGCGGTCGCCGTCGGTCGCGGCGCCCGTGGTCGTGTGTGATCCCGAGGGCAAGCGCTGACCTACGCGCTCCTCCTCCGCCGCCGCACCAGCATCACGGCAAAGACCCCGCCGGCCACCAGGAGAAACACCCGTCCCGGCCCACTCGACTCCGCCGGCGTCGTCGCGCACAGGCACCCCAACCCAGCCGATCCGCTGCTTCCGCGGCTACTGCCGCTGCGAACACCACCGGCGCCCGCGCACGGATCGAACGACGGATCGCTGAAGTGGTCGGTGTGATGCACGCTGCTGACCGACGTCTGCAGCGGCGCCGCCGCGAGCCTGAGATCCCCCTCGGCGAGCGCATCGGCCGGCAGAAACGCACGCAGCCGCGTCAGGTAGATGTCGCTCCGGTGCAGTCCCCGCGTCGCGATGTCGAGATCGTCGAACGAATCGCACGCGGGCCGCGTGGTGAAGCATCCTCCTCCGCCCCCTCGTCCTGCATCGTGCGCGGCCGCGTCGGGCGTCGCGTCCGGCGAATCGGCGTCTCCCGCGTCGCCCCCCGAGGCGTCAGATGATGCAGCGTCCAGGCCCGCCGCCGCGTCGGTCCCTGCGCCCCCGTCGCTTGCCACGCAGGGAACCGGTACGTTCGGCTGCGTCGCGCAGAGCCCGTAGTACGCGTCGGCGAGGCCGGGGTTGTTCGCGCCGAACGTGGGCACGTTCACACCCGAGCGCACGAGCGATGGCGGCCCGGCGTACTCGGTGAGCCACCCGCGCCCGCTGCCGGACTGCAAAGCCGCCATCGCCAGGTCCTGGTAGTTCGAGCGCGCCTTCGTCGCGTCCCAGGTGATCTGGTCCGCGCGGACCTCGACGTCCGGGAAGTTCTGCGGGTGGTAGCGCCCCTCGCTGATGACGTAGAGCGAGAGGCCCACGTGCGTCCCGATCCCCGCCGCGACCATGCGCAGCGGGAGCGACGGATCGGCGCCCTGCGTGACCACGCGCACCGGTTGCATCGCGCGGATCCCCGCGTTCGGCTCGAGCTTGAGCGCGATGAAGTCGAACCCCTCGGCCGCGTACGCGTCGATCGTCGGCTGGATGCTGGGCGGGACCGCGAAGCCGTTGGCCACGAGCCACGCGTCGAGCGCCTCACCGCTCGCGGAGCGCACCGTCACCGTCTCGTACGGACCGACCACCGACTGGCTGACGACCGTGACCTGGTCGTTTCCCGCGAAACCCGCGTCCTCGGCGGAGATCGGAGGCGCGTCCGCCGACGCCAGGCTCGTGGACGACGCGCCACAGCCACCCCCGCCGCTCCCGTAGCTCCTGGTGGCCCCGTTGGCGCACGTGCGCTGAGGGCCGGTCACGACGGTCTGCGTGCTCGCGTCGAGCGCTGCGATGAACGCGTCGTGCGACAGCTCGATGTGGGCGCCGGGGCGAACGGGCAACACCCACGCGAACCGCTTCGGATCGCCGCTGTAGCGGATCTGGTCCCAGAGGACGGTCTGCGTATGGCTCAGCGCGAAGACCATGCGATGGTCCGTGACGACGCTGTCGATCTCGGGCCCTTGGGGCGGCTCGTGGAAGCATCCCCCACACGCGGCGGCCGGCCGCTCCCCCCCGGCGACGAGGAGCGCGGATGCAGCGACGACGGCGAGGGACGGCGCGAGGCGGAGAAGCGTTCTCATCGGGATCTCCTCGAAGCAAAGAGGTGAGCGCATGACACCGGCGACGCGGTGGTGTGGCAGAGAGTCGACACTCGACGGCTGCCGGCAAAGCGTTACGGGCAGGTACGCGGCGTGACCTTCGCGACTACGCAATCGTCGTGCCCGTGCACCCGGGTCCGACCGGATCAAGGGCCGCGGTGAGGTCGCACCGTCAGCGCATCCCATGCGCCCGGGCAAAAAAACTCGGGAGCACGGCCCTAGGAGAGCGTTTCTGCGGTAGCCTGCCGGCGTGTCCGAGTCGGTTCGTGTTGGAGTCCCCAAGGAAAGCGCAGCAGGCGAGAGACGCGTCGCGGCCACGCCCGATTCGGTGAAGAAGCTCCTCGGGCTCGGCTTCACGGTGACCTTGGAGCGCGGGGCCGGCGCTTCCTCCGGGCTCGAGGACGCGGCGTTCGAGGCGGCAGGCGCTTCGCTCGGTGACGCCGCCGACGTCTGGGGCAAGTCCGACATCGTGGTCAAGGTTCGGCCGCCCTCTCACGAGGAAGTCGCGCAGCTCCGCGAGGGGGCTCTGCTCGTGTCGCTGCTCCAGCCGGAGCGCGACGAGGCGCTCCCGGGGCTGCTCGCCGCGCGGGGGGCGTCGGCGATCGCGCTGGAGCGCATTCCCCGGATCACCCGCGCCCAGAAGATGGACGTGCTCTCGTCGATGGCAAACCTCGCGGGCTACCGCGCCGTCATCGAAGCCACGCAGCACTTCCAGCGCACGTTCGGCGCGCAGGTGACGGCCGCGGGGACGATCCCGCCGGCGCGCGTGCTCATCATCGGCGCGGGCGTCGCCGGCCTCGCGGCGGTCGCAGCGGCCCGCGCCCTCGGGGCCGAGGTTCGTGCGTTCGACACGCGCCCGGCGACGCAGGAGCAGATCGAGAGCCTCGGCGCGACCTACCTCAACGTCGACGTCAAGGAGAACGCCGACGGCGGCGGCGGCTACGCGAAGGAGATGAGCGCCGCGTTCCTCGCCGCCGAGGTCGCGCTCTTCCGCGCGCAGGCCGCAGAGGTCGACATCATCGTGACGACCGCGCTCGTGCCGGGGAAGCGCGCGCCGGTGCTCCTCCCCGACGAGGTGGTGCAGGCCCTCAAGCCCGGCTCGGTCGTCGTCGATCTCGCCGCCGAGCAGGGCGGCAACTGCGCGGCGTGCGTGCCAGGCGAGATCGTCATCCGCCACGGAGTCGTCATCGTCGGCCTCACCGATCTGGCGAGCCGCATGGCGAGCTCGGCGAGCCGCCTCTTCGCGACCAACGTCTTTCACCTCCTGCAGGAGCTCGGCGGCGGCTCGGCGTTCCGCATCGATCGCGAGAGCGAGGTCGTGCGCCCTGCGCTCGTCGTTCATGCGGGCGAGGTGCTTCCCCGACCCGCCCCACCGGCTCCCGGAGCCTCGCCTGCAAAGCCGGCCCCCGTCGCGGCCATCAAGGTCGACGCCGTCCCACCGCCGCCGCCCTCGTCGCGATCCTCGCTCCGCGCACCGCCCGGGGAGGATCTCAAGCCCGTCCAGCAGAACATCCGGTCGCCGACGCGCATCGCCTGGGGCACCACGCTGGGCGGCATCGTCGTCATCATGGTGCTCTTCGTCGCCGGACGCTTCGCGCCGCGCGACTTCTTGCAGCACTCGACGGTGTTCATCCTCGCGTGCTTCGTGGGCTGGCAGGTCATCTGGAGCGTGACGCCCGCGCTCCACACGCCGCTCATGAGCGTGACCAACGCGATCAGCGGCATCATCATCATCGGCGGCATGCTGGAGGTCGGCTCGCGGCTCGACCTCTCGTCGATCCTCGGCGCCCTGGCGGCGCTCTTCGCGGCGATCAACATCGCGGGTGGCTTCCTCGTCACCGCGCGCATGCTCCGCATGTTCCGGCGAGGTCGGGAGTGAAAGACGGCGTCACCACGGTCGCCTACCTCGTGGCAGGCGTCCTCTTCATCCGCAGTCTCGGGAGCCTCTCGAAGCAGGAGACCGCGCGCCGCGGCAGCGCCTACGGCGCCTTCGGCATGGCCGTCGCCGTCGCGATCACCGCCGCCGCCTGGGCGAGCCGCGGGATGGACGAATGGGAAACCGCCGGCGCGCTCGTCGCGGCCCTGGCGGTCGGCGGCACGTTCGGCGCGTACCTCGCGCGGCGCGTCGAGATGACGAGCATGCCGGAGCTCGTGGCCATCCTCCACAGCTTCGTCGGCCTGGCGGCGGTCCTCGTCGGGTTCGCCTCGTACCTCGCCCCCTCCACCGCCGCCGTCGACGAAGCGGGCGCCGAGCGCTCCGTGCACCTCGTCGAGGTCGCGATAGGCATCGCGGTCGGCGCGCTGACGTTCACCGGCTCCATCGTGGCGTGGGCCAAGCTACGCGGGACCCTGTCGGGCAAGCCGCTGCTCCTCGGCGCCCGCCACCTGCTCAACGGCGGCGCCGCCTGCGGCCTCCTCCTCCTCTGTGCTCCGGTCGTGCTGGCGCAAGGGACAGCGGGCGCACCCTACCTCGTCGGAATCGCCATCATCGCGGGCCTCCTGGGCATCCACCTCGTCCTCGCGATCGGCGGCGCGGACATGCCCGTGGTCGTCTCGCTCCTGAACAGCTACTCGGGTTGGGCGGCCGCCGCGTCGGGCTTCGTCCTGGCCAACGATCTCCTGATCGTCACCGGCGCGCTCGTCGGCTCGAGCGGCGCGATCCTCTCGATCATCATGTGCCGCGCGATGAACCGATCCATCCTGAGCGTCGTCTTCGGCGGCTTCGGCACGGGAGACGCCAAGGAGGCTGGCCCAGCGCCCGCCGGGGACGTGCACGAGCTTGCGCTCGAGGGCGTGGCCACGCTGCTCTGCGACGCCAAGAAGGTCATCGTCGTCCCCGGCTACGGCATGGCCGTGGCGCGCGCGCAGGCCTCGGTGTTCCTGCTCACGCAGGCGCTGCGCAAGCGTGGGTGCGAGGTGCACTTCGCGATCCATCCCGTCGCCGGACGACTTCCTGGCCACATGAACGTGCTCCTCGCCGAGGCCGGCGTCCCTTACAACCTCGTGCTCGAGATGGACGAGATCAACCGCGACTTCGTCAAGACGGACGCCGTCCTCGTGATCGGCGCCAACGACATCGTGAACCCGGGCGCGCTCGACGACGCCTCGAGCGCGATCTACGGAATGCCTGTGCTCGAGGTGTGGAAGGCGAAGACCGTCGTCGTCCTGAAGCGCGGCATGGCGGCGGGCTACGCGGGCGTCGAAAATCCGCTCTTTTACCTGGGGAACACGCGCATGCTCTTCGGCGACGCGAAGAAGAGCATCGACGGCCTGGTCGCAGCCGTCGCCTCCCGGTAGCACGACTCAACGCACGCCGACCTTGAGCAGTCGGTCGTAGAGGACTACCGTCGCCGCCATCGCGACGTTGAGGGGGTACGCGCCGGGAAGGATGACCGTGTCGCGGTTCCTCATGATCGACGCGGGCAACCCACTGTCCTCCGGACCGAGCAGGTAGACGGCTTGTTCAGGGTGCGCGTAGGTGCGGATGTCGAGGGCCCCGGGCGCGAGCTCGACGCAGACCAGGCGCGCGTTCACCGGGATGGAAACGACGAAGCCCTCGAGGGTGTCGAAGTGGAAGAGCGGGACGCTGCGCTCGGCTCGGATCGAGCTCGCCTCCGCTGGATTGCGATGCCCGACGCTGAACACGAAATTTGCGCCGAACACCCGCGCAGTACGAATCAGGGCGCCGAAGTTGTGCGTGCGCTTGACGTTGTAGATCCCGATGCCGACGTAGCTGTGCTCTTCGCTCATCGGCGATTGGGGCGGGCGGCCGCGTCCTTCGTCATCGCGGCGCCAGTCTCTCATGGGCCTGCCGGTTGATGCACGGTACAAACGAGGGATGCGTTCGTCCCTTGTCGCCGCCGCCGTCGCGCTTCCGCTCCTCGCGCTCACCCTCACCGGCTGTCCGAAGGACAAGCCCGCCGTTCAAGAAGGAGCGGACGGCGGCGCCGCGACCGCTGCCAAAGCAATGCCCAAGATCGCAGTGATCCCCAAAGGCACGACGCACGAGTTCTGGAAGAGCGTGCATGCGGGCGCCGTCAAGGCGAGCAAGGAAGAGAACGTCGAGATCGTCTGGAAGGGGCCGCTCAAGGAAGACGATCTCAAGGCCCAGATCGACGTCGTGCAGAGCTTCACCGCCCAGAAGGTCAGCGGCATCGTCCTCGCTCCTCTCAGCGACAAGGGGCTCGTGGGCTCGGTGAAGGCCGCGACCGACGGGAAGATCCCCGTCGTCGTGTTCGACTCGGATCTCCAGGGCGACGCACACACGAGCTTCGTCGCCACCGACAACTTCGCCGCCGGCAAGATGGCCGGTGAGGCGCTCGCGAAGGCTGTGGGCGACAAGGGCAACGTGATGATGCTGCGCTACCAGGAGGGCTCGGCCAGCACGACGAACCGCGAGAACGGCTTCCTCGACGCGATGAAGGCGCACCCCAACGTCAAGGTCGTGAGCGACACGCGCTTCGGCGGCGCCACGACCGAGACCGCGTTCTCGACGAGCGAGAGCCTCCTGACCGCGCAGAAGGGCGTCGCCGGGGTGTTCACGCCGAACGAGTCGACGACGTTCGGCATGCTCCTCGCGCTGCGCAAGGCGGCGCTCGCGAAGAAGGTGCACCTCGTCGGGTTCGACAGCTCCGAGAAGCTCGTCCAGGGGCTGAAGGAGGGGGACATCGACGGGCTCGTCCTCCAGGATCCCTTCAAGATTGGCTACCTCGCGACCAAGACCATGGCGGCCGTGATCCGCGGCGACAAGGTCGAAAAGCGCGTCGACACCGGCGCGAAGCTCGTGACCAAGGACAACATGGAGAGCGCGGAGATGAAGGCGCTGCTCTCGCCGGATCTCAAGACCTGGCTCGGCGAGTGACCGCGCGGCTCGAGATCCACGGCGTCACCAAGGCGTTCGGTGCGACGCGCGCGCTGGGCGGCGTGGATCTCTCGGCGGCGCGCGGCGAGGTGCACGCCGTGCTCGGCGAGAACGGCGCGGGCAAGAGCACGCTGATGAAGCTCCTCGGCGGCGCCGAGGCGCCGGACGCGGGTGAAATCAGCCTCGACGGCGCGCCATTCCACCCGCGCTCGCCGCGCGAGGCGCGCGAGCTGGGCGTGAGCGTCGTCTACCAGGAGCTCAGCCTGTGCGCGCACCTGACGGTGGAGGAGAACATCCTGCTCGGCGTCGAGCCGGCGACGGCCGGCGTGCTCCGGCGCGCGGAGGGACGCACGAAGGTCGACGCAGCGCTCGCCAAGGTGCTGGGCGACGCGCACGGCCGCTTCGGCGCGACGGACCTGGTCGGGGACCTGAAGAGCGGCGATCGCCAGCTCGTCGAGATCGCACGCGCGCTCGCCCAGGCCGAGGGGTGCCGCGTGCTCATCCTCGACGAGCCGACGAGCAGCCTCGCCGCGGACGACGCCACCCGCCTCTTCGAGCTGGTGAAGCGCATCGCCAAAGATGGCACCACGGTGCTCTACGTCACCCACTTCCTCGAGGAGCTGCCGCGCGTCGCCGACCGGTGGACGGTCATGCGCGACGGCATCACCGTGGGCAGCGGCGACATCGAAGGGACCTCCGCGAACGATCTCGTCGAGAAAATGGCGGGGCGCGCGATCGAACAGCTCTTCACGCGCACGAAAACGACTCGGGGTGAGGCCGTGCTCGAGGTGAAGGACGTGGCAGGGGCGAGCAAACCGGAGCGCGCGAGCCTGACGTTGCGCCGCGGTGAAGTGCTCGGCATCGCGGGCCTCGTGGGCGCCGGCCGCACCGAGCTCCTGCGCCTGCTCTTCGGGCTCGACCCGCGCCGCGCTGGGACGATCGAAGCGCGCGGCACGATGGGCCTCCTGAGCGAGGATCGCAAGGGCGAGGGCTTGCTGCTCGCACGCACGGTCGGCGAGAACGTGACCTTGTCGAAGCTGCCCGGCTTCGTCGTCCGGCCGTCGTGGACACGCGACGCCGCGGAGACGAGGATCCGCGAGCTCTCGATCAAATGCGCCGGGCCCGATGCCCGCGCGTTCGAGCTGTCCGGCGGCAACCAACAGAAGGTTGCCCTCGCGCGCCTGCTCCACGAGGACGTCGACATCTGGCTCCTCGACGAGCCGACGCGCGGCATAGACGTCGCGAGCAAGGCCCAGATCTACCGCCTCATCGACGAGCTCGCGTCGCGCGGCAAGGCGCTCCTC
Source organism: Myxococcales bacterium (assembly GCA_025359105.1). GTDB lineage: Bacteria > Myxococcota_A > Polyangia > Polyangiales > Polyangiaceae > JANYHK01. The sequence goes on from JANYHK010000026.1 coordinate 233,010, forward strand.
GTCGTGTCGAGCCACCTCCCCGAGCTGCTCGGCGTGTGCGATCGCATCTGCGTGATGCGACGTGGCCTGCTCGGTCCAGCGCGGCCCGCGGGCGAGTGGACGGAGAAGGCGCTCCTCGCCGAGGCCTCCGGGGCGGCGTGACTCAGGCCGACGCCTTGCGCACCGCGCCGGCCACGGTCGCCTTCACCTCCGCGGGCCCGATCCCGACGGCGCGCAGCGCGCCCGCGTCGGCCAGCATCTTCACGGCGTGCTTCGACGTCGAGACCACGTCGCACGAGAACGGTGCGCGCGTGAGCATCTCGGCCGAGTCGTCGTGGTACAGGCGACAGACGATCTTGCAGCTCGGGTTCACGTCGCGCACGCGGTCGGCGACGACCATGTTCGCGCCGAGATCGTCGCCGGTGAGGACGACGAGATCGCACTCCTGCACCTTCGCCCTGGCGAGGGTCTCCGGATCGGCCGGTGAGCCGCACACGACCGGATCGGCCTCCGCGAGATCGTCGAGAGCGGCGCGCGACGCATCGATGGCGACGAAGCGCGTACCGCGATCCTTCATGATCTGCGCGAGGCGCACGCCCAGGTTCTGCGCGCCGACGATGACGCAGAAGGTCGTGCCGTTCTTCTGCGCGAGCGCGGCGACGTGCTGCGCGGCGAGGCGCGACGTCGACACGATGCGCGCGGCGTACGTCTTGGCGAGCACGGCGCCGACGTCGTCGTCGTAGCAACGCACGAGCAGCTCGCACTCGCGGTTCTGGTGCCGAACGTGGCTGGCGACGACGGCCGCCGAGTCGATCTCCTCCATCGCGAGGACGACCATCTTGGCGTGCGCGACGCCCGCCGCCTCGAGGTCCGAGGGATCGCGCCCCGACGCGAGGACGACCGGCTCCTCCGCGCGCACGAGCGCGTCGACCTTGGCGCGGTCGGCCTCGACCACGACCACCGGAACGCCGTTCGCGACGAACAGCTCCCGCATTCGTGCGGCGAGGTGGGTGTACCCGACGAGCACGACGTGGTCGCGCGCGCGCGACGCGAAGAGGCGCGCCGTCTCCTCCGGCTTGTACTTGCGACCGGCCTCGCTCACGAGCACGCCAACGAGCGCCCCGAAGACGACCATGTCGCTGAAGTTCTTGTAGAAGGTGCCCCACGGCGTCGGATCGGTCCGCGCGAAGGCGACGATCAGCGCCGCTTCTCTCGCCGTGTGCCCCAGCGCGACGAACCCGACGAAGCTCGCGCCGAACCAGGCGACGAGCAACCCCAACGCGAGCCTGTTCTGCCGGATCAGGAGGCGCGCCCGCGCGAGCCTCTTAGCGTTCCTCATGCGTTCGTCACTCCTTCTTCTTCCTTCTTCATTCCTCTTTGTCGTTCGTTCCGTTGGTGGCGCGCCCAAGCTGGGCCCTGACTATTTAAGGACGCCGGCGTAGCGCGCCACCTGGCATGTTCCTCGCCCGTTTGGCCGCGGGTTTTGGCCGCCGGTGACTCGAAAAGTGCCGGAAAGGCGCCGCCTGGCCGAGGGTGTGATACTCCCGAAAGCCATGCGAAACGTGGCCCTCGAGCTCTGTCTCCCCCTCGCCCTCGTCCTTGGTTTGGCAGGGTGCCCCAAGAAGCACGACGGCGGCGACGCCGCCTCCGACGCGACGAGCGACGCCCCCGTCGCTGTCGTCGACAGCGGTCCCGCGGCGCCCGAAGCCGCCAACGTCAACGAGATCGCCCGCTTCGGCGACGAGACCAAAATCGCCAACGAGATCGCCAAGACCGAGGCGCCGCTGACCGTCGCGCGCAAATCGCCGCCGAACGGCGAGTGGGTCGCGCGTCTGGCGCGCGGCACCGAGGTGACGAAGATCGCGTCGCACGAGGGGCAGGTCCTCGTCGTGTTCGCGAACCCCAAGAAGACCGACGAGCGGCTCATGGGGTGGGTCGTGGAGGCCGCGTTCAAGGCGGCGGCCGCCGCCGCGCAGAAGTGCAAGGCCGACAAGGACTGCGGCGGCAAGAACGTCTGCGTCCCCCACGAGAACGGCACCAAGTGCGAGAAGGCATGCTCGACGACGAACACTGCCGCGTGCCCCGAGCACTTCGCGTGCACGGGCGAAGGCCTGAACGCCGAGGGCAAGACCGTCCAGTACTGCGTCTCGACGCTGCCGGCGGACGCCGGCGCACCCAAGGCGCAGGACGGCGGCGGCGCAGTGGTCGCCGTCGACGCAGGTAAGCCCGCGGCGGCGGACGGCGGGAAGTGACCGAAGCGCGGGCGGCGCAAACCAGAGGGAGCATCGCCCGCGCCATCCGCGGCGCCGTATCGCGGTACCCCTGGCTGGGGCCGCTCGCGGCGCTCGTCGTCGTCACCACCATCTTCGCGGTCCTGCGGCCCGACACGTTCGCGTCTTCGGACACGTTGGCGACGATGGCGCGACAGACCGTAGTGGTGGGTATCACCGCGATCGGCATGACCCTGATCATCGTGCTCGGGGGGATCGATCTCTCCGTCGGCTCCCAGGTCGCGCTCACCACCGTCGTCATCGCCTCGCTCTTGAAGGGCGGCAGCGGCCCGCTCGTGGCCACGCTCGGCGGCGTCGCGGTCACCGCGCTCGCCGGCACCACCAACGGTCTTCTCGTGACACGGCTCCGCGTCGCGCCGTTCATCGTCACGCTCGGAGCGATGAGCGTGCTTCGCGGCACCGCGAAGGGCATCGCGAAGGAGCAGAAGATAGACGCGGACGCGCGCGGCCTCGACACGCTCCTCTCGGCGCTCCCCGAATCGAAGCGCTGGATGCTCCTGCCGCCCGGGGTCTGGGCGGCGCTCGTCGTCGCCGTCCTCGCGGCGTGCCTGCTCCGCTACACGCGCCTCGGGCGCCACGTCGTGGCGATCGGCTCGAACGAGCAGACCGCGCGGCTCTGCGGCATCGCGGTCGACCGTGTGAAGGTGACGGTCTACGCGCTCGCCGCCGCGCTCACCGGCCTCGCGGGCGTGATGGAATTCTCGACCCTGACCGTCGGCGATCCCACCGACTCGGTCGGGCTCGAGCTCGAGGCGATCGCGGCCGTCGTCATCGGCGGCGGTTCGCTCTCGGGCGGCGAGGGCTCGATCCCCGGCGCCCTCATCGGCGCGTTCCTGATGACCGTCATCAAGACCGGCAGCACCCACATGGGTCTGCCGAACTGGGTCGAGGAGATAGCGACGGGCTTCATCATCGTGGTCGCCGTCGCGCTCGATCGCGTACGCCACGCGCGGAGGTAGAACGAAGGCCCGCTTCGAGGACGCCGAGCGGGAGCCTCCGCGCGCGGCACGCTCGATGGGCGGGTCAGGGGCCGGCGTTGGACGTCGTGCCGCCGACGAACGCGGTCATCCAGTCGCTGAGCTTCGTCGTCCCGGCGGTGCGGGTGTCGAAGCTCGCGCTCCCAAGCGTCGTGTGTGCGACGCCGGGGAAGTAGAACGTGCCGAAGTTCGGGTACGCCGCAAGCTGGGTGCGGATGTCGGTGAGACCGGCGGTGAACTCGTCCGCCGTGAGCTGCACGAGGCTGGTGCAGTTGCTGGCGCCGAAGCCGAAGAAGTAGGTAATCGTGTTGTCGTCGAGCGAGTCCATGAGTCCGAACTTGCGGCTCGGGTACGTCTTGGCGAGGTGCTGCGTGTAGCCGGTCAGGTAGCTCGAGGTGCCGCCGTCGGAGCCGACGCAGTCCGCACCGCACGTCGCGAGCATCGTCTTGTCGAGGTTCCACAGCGTCCGGATCTTGTCGGCCTGGCAGTTGGCGAGGTACGGGTCCTCCATCATCGGGCCGGAGTCGTCGAGCATGTCGACGGGGACCGAGCCGAACGCCTTGGCGACCTGCTCGTAGTTCGCGGCCGCGCCGAAGCCGCCGGCGCTGATGCCCGTCAGGAGCACCTGCGTCGCGTTCGTGAACGTCGGCACGATGCGCTTCAGGAAGAGGCCGATGTTCGCGTACCCGACGAACGCTTGCGGCGTCGCGAGCTGCTCGACGGTGCCGGCGGGGTTGTTGCCGGCGTGGACGTCGCCGGTGCAGTACGGCACGTAGACGAAGCTCCAGTCCTTGACCGGGTTGACGGCGTCGGCGCGATCCATGACGCCGGCGAGCTTGCGCTTCGCCCACGTGTCGAACTGCGTGCGCCCGAACGTCGACGGGTTGGTGCCGCACGTGATTGGGTTGAAGCAGGCGCCGCCGCCTTCGAGGTAGAGCATCACCTTCGTCGACGCAGGGTTGATGTTGACGGCTACGCCGGTCGGCGAGCCGTCACGGCACTTGCTGTCGCTGAAGGGCACCCACGTCCACGTCTGAGGGGGCGTTCCGGTGATCGGCCCGGCGTCGGAGCCGGGGCCGACGTCCGCGTCGGAGGCGTCGTCCGTGGCCGCCTCGCTCCCGGCGTCGGCGACGACCGCGCCGTCGGCGCCGCCCGAGTCCGCCTGTGTGACCGTGTTGTTGTTGGTGGTCGTGCTGCTGCACCCCGCGGCGGCGCCGAGGGCGAGGAGCAGTGACGAGGCCGACGTGACAAGGGCAAGGCCAAGCGCGCTTTTCATGGGCTCAGCGTGTAGCGCCGATGCGGCAGCGGCGCGAGCCGTCCGTCACCTTCGTGCTGCAAATGAGATGCCGCGGTGCGTCAGCGCGGGAATTTCTCGGCGATGGTGAACGTCTTCATGTCGCACTTCTTGCCGTCGATCGGCTCGTTCTTGAACGCTTTCATCATGCACTTCTGGATCGGCTCGGGCAGCTCGCTCTTCTCGGCGAAGCGCTGGCCCACGACCTTGCCCGAGTTGTCGATCTCGAGAATGAGCTTCACCGAGCCGACGATGCGCTCCTTGCTCTTGTTCGCGGCGTCCATCCAGCACTGCCGCAGCTTCGCGCGGAGCGACTTTTCGTAGGCGAGCGCGACGGGCGCACACTTGTCTTCGACGGGGGGCTCGGGCGTCGCGGCGGAGGCGGCAGGGGCGGTCGCGGTCGCGGCGTCGGCGGGGCCGGACGCGACCGGAGCCGCGGCGCTCGCGGCCGTAGGAGCGGCGGCGTCCGTCGCCGGAAGCGGCGCGAGGCCGCTGGGCGATACGTCCGAGGTCGCTGGCGCCTTCGCGCCCGCGCAGCCAAGGCCGATCCCTACCCCGAACAGCCCCACCAGGATCTCGCGTCGCATGCCAGCGACTCTACTCGAGATGGGCTGCCCGGGGGCTCGGTCCGCGAGGAAACCGGCCCAAGAAGTGACAGGAGGCGCCTCGCGCCGTAAAGTCCCTTGGTCACGCTTCGGCCGGGGGCACCTTGCGCAGATCCTTCCTCCTCGTCTCCGCGTTCGCGTTCTCGGCCGGCGTCTTCGCCTGCGCCAACGGCGATCCCGCGACGACGACCGGAGACTCGACTGGCAATCCGGACGCGACCGCGGGGTCGCCCGACACGGGCGGCGGTGACGCGGGGCACCCCGCGGACGGCCCAGCGTGGGGAGACGGCGGCGACGGCGGCGGCAGCGGCGGGGGAGATGGCGGCGGCAGCGACGGCGGTGGCGACGCGGCTGTGCCTGTCGACGCGGCGCCCTCGTGCGTCGAGACCGACGCCGGCTGCGCGACGGGCAGCCCGGGTGCCTGCGGCGCTGGCGTTCTTCATTGCGACGGTGGCGCCGCGGTGTGCATGCCCCTCGCGACCTCGCAGCCTTGCTACAGCGGCGCTCCGGCCACGCGGCACGTCGGGGTGTGCAAGGACGGCACGCAGACATGTACCGGAGCGCTCGGCGCGTGCGGCGGCGACGTCCTGCCCGCGCTCCTCGAGAATTGCTTCAATCCCGACGACGACGATTGCAACGGCACGGTGAACAACGGCTGCCCCATTGGGCTCGCTCTGGGCGGCGATCGACCGCTCGCCGGCGTCGGCGGCCCCGGCGGCGGCGGCCCGAACACGGTGCACTGCCCGACCGGTGCGTTCGTCACGCGCGTCGATTCGGTATTCGACGACAGCGACGCGCACGCCTCCGGCGTCTCGATCTTCTGCGCGACGCCGACGCTCGTACAGGGGGCGTCGTCGTACTCCGTCACGCTGACGCCGAACCAGCCCGCCCCATACGCGACAATCACGGGCTCGAAGGGCCCGAAGAGCACGCGCCGCGACGACTGCGGTATCGTCGGTCTGACCGCAATCACCTACACGGTCGGCCGCGAAGACAGCTACATCGAAGGCCTGGGGGCGCACTGCGGCAAGAGCGACGTCACGCTCAAGTCCGACAACACGATGACCTTCAACTTCGTGACCCAGAACGAGACCAGCTACGACTACTACCCGCCCCTCTCGGGCACGTTCTTCTCGAGCAACTGCGCCGCGAACGAGGTCGTCGTCGGCTACACGGCGCGCACCGGCTCGTGGATGGACAACCTCCAGCCGATCTGCGCAGGGCTGACCGTCACGTACAAATAGCGCAAGCAAACCAAACCTGATGGGCATGGCGCGCGGGCCTCGGGGGTTCCCCTCCCCTGCCGCGCTGGTACCCTCGGTCGGCTCGAATGGCGCCCGACCTGGACGACGACGCAGGCGATTGGACCGCGGAGGACTACGCCCGTTCGGCGGAGGCCCTGTTCGGCGCGCACCCCCACTTCGGTGACACGGCGCACACGCGCGCGCTCGCGGACGGGGACCGCGCGCTCGACGACGCCGGCCTTGCGGCGGCGCTGACCGGCGAAGCGCGGGCCCACACGAAGGGAGCGCACGGCCTCCGGTTCTATCGTCGCGAGGACGAGCTCGTCGCGCGCGGCGTGCTCGCCGCCGACTCCGCCGAGGAGCTCGTGCGCCTACGCTCTGCGATGCCCCACGTTCGCTTCGAGGCGGTGCGGCTCGCGCAGGCGAAGCGGACGCGCACGCTCGCGCCCACGCCGGCGAAGGGCGCGGTGCCCGCGGCGCTGCGCGAGCACAGCGCCGCGCCGCGCGTCGACATGAGGCCCTACTGCACCCCGGTCGGCGACCAGGGACAGACACTGCGCTGCGATGCGTTCGCGTGGACGCACGCCGCCGAGCTCGCGGGCAACGTGCTGGGCACGCCGTTCCCCCGCCTATCGTGCAGCTTCACGATGCTCGAGTTCTTGAAGCGCCAGGGAGAGCGCGCCGACTTCCGGCGCGCGTACCTCGGGGGCGAAGGCGTCTCCGGGACGTGGCAACCTGGCGAGCTGCTCGTGCGCCACGGCACCTGCCGCGCGGCGCTCTGGGAGAACGACGCGCCGGAGCCCAAGGCGACGCTCGACGAGATGACCGCCGACGCGCCGAAGCACCTGCTGGACGCCAAAGTCTTCGTCATTCACCTGGACGACGCGAAGAACGCGCTGCGCGCCGGATGGGCGGTGCAGCTCTCGATGTACACCGGCGACGCGTTCAGCGAGATCGGCCGCGACGGGATCTACCGCACGCCCACGGGCCCGTGGGCGCACCGCGAGTACCACGCGATGCTGTGCGTCGGGTACATCGGCAATTTCTTCATCGCCAAGAACTCGTGGGGCAAGCACTGGGGGGACGACGGCTACGCCTACATCCCCAAGACCAGCGTGGCGCGCGCCGAACCGGAGCTCGTCGCCATCCAGCTCGATCCCGATCGCAAGCCGCCCGGGGCGGTGACGTTAGAGTGAG
>JANYHK010000112.1 GCA_025359105.1 Myxococcales bacterium
GCCCGCTTTCGCGCCGAGCTTGCCATGCGCACGCCGCGGGAGCTCGAAGACCATCCGGCGAAGGAGCGCCTCGCCAAGGACCAGGGGGACGAAAAGTACCTGGTCCTGTCGCAAGCCATTCTCGCCAAACGCCAGGGCGCGCCGGCGGCTGGCGTGGTCCCCGACGTCGCCGATCGCGAGCTCTACTGGCTTCGCGCCGTCGTCATGCATCCCGACAAGCGCGTCTCTCAGCTCATTCACTACGCGCGCGAGATCGTGATCGCGCCGCGGACGCAGAACGAGCTCTTCGAGGACATCCCCGTCGAGGGCGACCTGACGGAGATCCTGCGCGCGCGCGTGTACCGGAAGGACGGCGGCACCGCCTTCCCGACCGAAGAGCACAACGAGGGGCGCCGGCCGCGCATCCGCTGGCCGGATCTGGCGCCAGGCGACGTCGTCGAGGTGGCGGTGCGCAACTGGACGAGCCGCGCCGTCGGCGGCCGAGGGGACGCGCCGTTCTATTTCCTCGACTACGCCGGCGCGCCGAGCACGCACCCGCTCCTGTTCAACCAGGACGTCATCATCGCGCCGACGGCGCGCCCGCTCTACGTGGACGTCATCAACGGTCAGCCGCAGAAGCGCACCGAGAGGGACGAGAACGGACGGCACATCATCGAGCTCGTGTGGGACAAGCCCGTCGTCATCCCCGAGGAGCCGCTCGCGCCGCAGATGAGCGAGCTCGTGCCGGTCGTCGTCGGCTCGACGTTCAAGACGTGGGGCGATTTCCGCACCTGGTACGCCGAGGCCATCCGCGGCTTCACCGAGCCCGACGACGAGGTACGCCGCCTCGCCGCCGAGCTGACGAAGGGCAAGCGCACGCGCGACGAGAAGCTCCGCGCGCTCTTCAACTTCGTCGCCGACGACATCCGCTACGTGAACTACGTCTCCGGCGAGTGGTGGCTGCCCAACCGCCCGCAGCAGCTCCTCGCGCGCCGTGAAGGCGACTGCGACGACAAGGCGATGCTGCTCATCACGCTCCTCAGGAGCGTCGGCATCGAGGCGCAGGAGGTCATGGTGCAGACGCGCATGACCAACATGCCGTCGGTCGTCCTCGCGAAGAACACCGCGATCCCGATGTTCGATCACGGCATCGCGTTCTTGCCGGGCCCGAACGGCGGCACCTACCTCGACGCGACCAGCCCGCAGTCGCGCCTCGGCCCGATCCCGTCGATGGACGCGCGCGCGACGGCGCTGCGCATGGACGGACCGGCCGAGATCGTGCGCCTGCCCTCGAGCTCGCCCGACGATCACGGCGCCGACGTGAACTGGACCATCGCGCTCCACGCCGACGGCTCCGGCGATCTCACCGGCGAGGAGCGCCACGTCGGCGACGGCGCGTTCTGGCTGCGCACGTACATCGGGCAGCCCGACGGGCGGCAGCAGTACGTCGAGGACAACCTCGTCGGCGGCTGGTTTCCCACCGTCGAGGTCGACAAGAAGGTCGAGTTCGAAGGGGACCTCGCGGGCGGCCAGGCCAAGGTCGGCTACAAGGCGCACTCCGACGGTCTGGCGCGCCACGAGTCGGGGGACCTCGTCGTCCCCATCTCGCCGAGCCAGGCGCTCGCCTCGCAGATCGCGCCGCTCGTGCAGCGCACGCAGCCGGTGAGCCTTCCGCCGCATTTCGCGCCGAGCCACAACACCCGGACGATCCGCGTCGTCGCGCCCCCCGGGTTCCACTGGGGCGAGCTCCCGCCCGGCGGCGACGAGAACGGCGGCGAGTTCGGCAAGGCCCATCTCGAGTTCGCACGCGACGCGAAGGATCCGCGCGTGGTCGTCATCAAGAGGAACGTCGTGTTCGATCTCGATCTCATCCCGCCCGACAAGTACCCGGCGTGGCGCGCATGGATTCAGCGCATGGACTCTCTCCTTCACAAGAGCGTTCGCCTCCAGCCCGGCGCGGACGTCCGAGGTGGCAAGTGAAACGCGCGTTCGCTCTGTGGGCGCTCGCCACGATCGCCGGCTCCGGCGTCGCGTGCGGTCCGGCCAACCCCAAGGCGCCGGCCGGATGGAACGGCCGCGCCGACCTCGCCTCGCCGCTCCTCGCCGCGATGCGCGAAGAGGCCACGGGGGATCCCGTGCTCGCCAAGAAGCTGTACCTGAAGACGATCGACGCCGCCGTGCAGTGGCCGAACGATCCGTTCCAGCTCGCGACGCTGGCCGCGGCGCTCGACGCGCTCGTGCACCGCCACGTCGGCGGCCTCGCCGAGGTGGGCTTCGACACCGCCCTCGTGTTCCGCACGAAGGATCATGCGCTCCTCCCCGGAGCCCGCGACGACGCGAAGAAGGGGGAGGAGTTCGAGCAGGTGTGGGCGCGCCTTCCGTGGGGGATCCGCCACGTCGACGATCCGTTCTCGACGGGGCTCATCGCGCGCGCGATGCAGAAGATCGCCGCGCACCACGGCGACGTCGCGGAGGCCGAGAAGTGGCGCACCGCGAGCGGCTGCGTGCGTGAAGCGACGATCGTGGGTCCGCTCGCATGGGCGCCGGTGACCGGGCTCACCGATCCCGATCCGCTCGAGCGCTTCGACGCGAAGCTCCCGAGCGGCACGTCGCTGCCTGGGCCGTTCGGGACGGTGTTCCCGCCGGCGATCGTGAAAGATCGCGGCTGCACGCTGGAGCTCGGCACCGCGAGCCCGCTGCGCGGTGTCCGCGACGTCGTCGTCGACGTGAAGGTGCCCAAGGCCGGCACGATCGGCGTCGGTCTCTGGTCGACCGGCCCGGCGCTCCTGCGCGCAGGCGGACGCATCGTGCTCGACCGCCCCTACGAGCTCGGCGGAGGCGACGTCGTGCGCTTCGCGCGCGTCGAGGCGAAGGCGGGAACGGTGCGCATCGTCGCGCGCGTCGGGATGGACACCGAAGGCGACGCGATCCAGATCGGCGCCTGGGACGCGCACGGTAAGCCCCTGGCCGCCCACGCCCCGACGCCCGGCGAAGCGGCGACCTCCGAGGCGACCGCCAGCACGGCGATCACGTACCCGACGCCCCGCACCGACGACGAGAAGGTGACGCTGGCGGCTGGCGCGCTCGCGATGGGCGACGGGCGCATCGCCGAGCGCGTGCTCGCGAAGGACGCCGTGCGACCGAACGCGCCGGCCGAGATCGCGCTCGTGTACGCGCGCGCGGTGGAGACGGCGCGCGATCTCTCGTCTGTGCACCGCGCCGAGCGCGCGCGGGCGGCCTACGAGCGCGTGCTCGAGGTGTGGCCGGCGTCCTGGGAGGCTTCGCTCGCACACGCCGTCCTCGCCGGGGTTAGGCGCGGGCAGAACGAGCAGCGCATCGAGTCGCTCGTGGATCTGGACAAGCAGCGCGCGAAGGCCGGCACGAACGCGCTGCCGCTCTTCGACGCGTTCGACGCCGCCACGAGCGGCCGTGAAGGTCTGTTCGATCGCGCGCGCGGCGCCTGGGACCGCGCCAAGGGCCCCCTCGACGGCACGACCGTCCTCTACGACGCTGGCCGAGCGGCGTTCGAGCGCACCGGCGCCGAGCTCGTCGCATACGCGTGCTCGGACAAGGTGCCCGCCAACCGCGCCTCGATGGACTGCCACGACGCGCTCTGGCAGAGCGGCGATCGCAAGGCCGCCGAGGCCGAGCTCGATCGCGTCCGCGGCGTCCTCGGCGCCAGGGACATCTACCTGGCGGTCTCGCTGCGCGAGGCCATCGCTGCGGGTGACGCGGCCGCGGCGGCCCGGATCGTCGCGCGCATGCTGCCCGGCGAGCGCTCCCTCACCGCGATGTTCGCGAGCAACCTGGCGCGGGACAAGAAGGCGATCCTCGCGGCCGCGCTGACCGCCCGCGACGCGCCCCACGTCATCCCTGCGCTATTGCGCTCGCTCGGTGACGATCCTCTCGCAGCCCTCGAAGGCGTGAGCGAGAAGGTCGCCGCGGAGGACCGCAAGAACCCCATCCTCCCGAGCGCGCCGACCGCGATCCTGCTGCACACCGAGCGCTACGAGGTCGAGTCCAGCGGCATCATGCACTACCTCATGCACGACGTGCGGCGCGTGAGCGGCACCACCGACGTCGAAGAGAACGCCCAGGCGTCGCCGCCCGATTTCGCCGGGCGCGACGCGATGCGCGTGCTTCGCCGCCGCGTGCTCAAGAAGGACGGGCGCATCCTGAGCCCCGATCGCACGCCCCACGCGGCCCAGAGCCACGCGGACCTGTCGCAGCTCGTACAAGGCGACTGCGTCGAGGCGATCTACGAGGGCTGGGCCCTTCCCGGCGACACCGGCAACGTCGGCATCGACACGCCCGATCTGCTCGGCGACCGCACCGCCGTGCATCAGGCGAGCATCGAGCTGCGCCTGCCCGCCGGCCTCCGCGGCGCGCTCTGGAGCCATCCGCTCCTGGGCAAGGCGCAGGAGAAGAACGACGCAGGGACCCGCGTGCTCTCGTGGTCGCTCACCGATCGCCCCGTCCGCCGCCTCGAGGACGGCGTGCCGAAGATGGACCGCAGCGTCAGCGTCAGCTTCGGCACCGCCCAGTGGAAGGACGTCGGCCGCTCGCTCGCCGAGACGCTCGCGGCGCTCGACGAGCACGATCCCGAGATCGGCGCATGGGCAGCCACCGTCGCCGCCGGCGCGAAGAAGCCCGGCCCGGCGGGCATCGTCGAGGCGCTGGTCGAGGCGAGCGGCACAGCCGTGAAGGAGGCGTCCCCCGGCGTCCTCATCGAGCTCGACGCCGGCGGCTCGGATGGACCGCAGGCGATGACGGCGCGCACGATCGTCACCTCGAGCGAGGGCAGCCGCACCTGGCTCATCGCGCGCGCGCTTCGTGAGCTGGCGATCCCCGTCGATGTCGTCGTCGCGGAGAACGATCCGTTCAGCGGCGATCCCGCCTTTCCGCCTCACTTCGGCCGCTTCATGCACCCGCTCGCCATCGCGCACCCCGAGAAGGGCAAGGACGTGTGGATCGACGCCGACGTGCAGGGCCCGCCGCTGCCTGCTGGACGCGTCTCGCCGGAGCTCCGCGGCCGAGCGGCGCTCTACGCCGACGGCCACATCGGTCAGCTCCCCACCACCGGCGGCGAAGGCGAGCGCGACGAGGTCGACATTCGCCTCGCCGTCGACGCGAAGGGCGACGCGAAGGGCGCGCTCACCGTGCTGCTCCGTGGTCGCGCGGCGCAGGAGCTCGCCGAGGCGCTTGTGCGCATCGTCGGCGCCGAAAGGCAGAAGGCCCTCCGCGGCGTCGCGCTCGCATGGGTGCCGTACGCGAACATCGACGACGTACAGCTCTCGTCGAGCGAGGGCTCGTGGCAGGTCGCGCTGCGCGCCGATCTCTCGATCCCCGGCTACGCGCAGCCGGAGGGCGCAGGCCCCACGCGCTCGTGGGTCTTGCCGGGCATCGATCCTATCCACACCATGTTCCCGCGGCCGTACGTGACGACCCTCGGGGCGACCTACGCCAGTCGCAGCGCGCGCGAGAACGCGCTCGCGATCAGCCACGCCATCCAGTACCACGCGCACCGTCGCGTCGAGCTGCCGCCCGGCGCCAGCGTCGTGCGGACCCCAGGCCCTTTCGACACCAAGAGCCAGGGCATCGAGGCGGGTCGGAAGATCAGCGTGACGGGCAACGTGATCGAAGAGGAGTTCGTCCTCGGCATCTCCACCGGAACGATCTCGCAGGAGCGCTACGGCGCGTTCGTCACCGACGCGCACAAGACCGACGACGCGTTTCTCGCCAGCACGCGCGTCCGTCCGGCGGGCTGATTTCCGACGCCGGCGAGCGCGCATTTCAAAGTTGAAATCTGGGGGCCCTGCCCCGCGACCTACGTGTCGGTACGAGGGCTGGCGGCACTGCACACCCGCGCAGAAAGACCGGCTGTCTCGGTATGCCAACGGGGAAAAGACGCTACTGATCTCGGCGACCTTTCGGTTGAACGTCACGGATGAGCAGTGGTTTGGGCCGCAGTCTTGCTTGCGAAGCGCGACCCCTATGAGCACAGCGACACTTGCCGCCTACCTTTTGACCGCGATGATTTCTTGGATGCCGACCAAAGTGCATCACCGCGAAGGCGACGCCGCCGCGCTCGCGCGCTACGAGGCGATCGCGACCGACATCGCCAAGGTCGCGCTCGACGAGAACGAGGTGCCCCTCTTCGCGGGCGAGGACGGCCGCACGCAGACCGCGCTCCTCGTCGCCTCGATCGCGTCGTACGAGAGCCACTTCCGCGCCGACGTCGACGAGGGACGCACGCGCGGTGACCACGGCGTGTCCTGGTGCATCATGCAGATCCAGGTCCACGGCAAGACAGCCGAGGGTTGGACGGGCAAGGAGCTCATCGACGATCGCGCCAAGTGCGTCGCCGCCGGCCTTCACCTCATTCGCGAGTCGTTCACGATGTGCAAACACATGCCCCTGCGCCACCGGCTCGCCGGCTACACGTCGGGGAGGTGCGAGGGGGACCCGGCGAGCGAGTCGCGCATCGGACGCGCAGTCAAATGGATGAAGGAGCACCCCACGCCCGTGCCGGAGAAGGTCGAGCGCGTCCGCACCTGAGCGGCTGCCCTTCCGCGTGCAGCGTCTTCACCTTTCGCGCAGGAGCGCCGTGAGCTCGGTGCATCCGTCGCGCTCGCCGCTGTCGCAGGCGCGACGCAGGAGCTCTTCGGCGCGCAGCGGGTCCTTACCCACGCCGACACCGCGCCTGCACATGAGGCCGAGCACGTAGCAGCTGGTGCTCGCGCCGGCGTCGCACGCCTTGGTGTAGGCCACCGCCGCGCGCGTGTCGTCCTTCGCGGTGCCGGTCCCCGAGAGGAGCATCCCGCCGAGGAGCGTGCACCCCATCGGCTCGCCGCCGTCGCACGCGCTCTCGTAGAGCGCGACCGCGTGGACCTCGTCCTTCGTGACGCCGAGGCCGCTTTGATGAAGCGCGCCGAGGTTGGCGCACCCGAGGTGCGAGCCCTTGTCGCACGCGCGGGTGAACAGGGAGGCCGCGTGTCCCTCGTCCTGCGTCACGCCGCGCCCCGCGAGGTAGAAGTTGCCGAGCGTGTTGCACGCGAGCATCGTCCCGAGGTCGCAGCCGCGCGTGTAAAAGACGAGCGCGCGCGAGGCGTCCTTGCGCGTGCCCTCGCCTGCCGCGTGCATGGCCGCCAGGTTCGTACAGGCCTGACCGAGGCCGGCGCCGCACGCCCGATCGAACGCCGCCACCGCACGCGGCGTGTCCTGGCCCGCGGCGGCGCCGCTCGCGAGCATCACCCCGAGCACGTTGCAGGCGCTCGACTGTCCACCGTCGCACTCCGCGCTGACGCGGTGCATCCGGGACTCCTCGCCGGCGCCCGGAGCGGCCGGTGGCGTCCTCGGGTTCGTCAGTGCCCTGGCGGCGGCGTCGTGTGGAGTGCCTCCGCCGCACGCGCATCCCAGCCACAAAGACGCGAAACCGAACGCGGCAAGGCCAGTACGTGCGCCCATGCCTCCTATGACGCAAAGAGCGCGCCAGGATTGGCTCCATTTCGACGCGCCCGTGCGCTCGGCCCTTTGGAGCGCGGCTGTTGAAAAGCGCCCCACCTGCGGCTAGGTTGTCGCGCACAGAGGCACACCATGAGCGGCCACTCCAAATGGGCCACGATCAAGCACAAGAAGGGCGCACTCGACGCCAAGCGCGGCAAGATGTTCACCAAGCTCATCAAGGAGCTGACGGTGGCAGCGCGCATGGGCGGCGGCGACCCCGGCGGTAACCCTCGCCTCCGCAAGGCGATCGACCACGCCAAGGGCAACGCGATGCCCAACGACACGATCAACCGTGCCGTCAAGCGCGGCACCGGCGAGATCGAGGGCGCTTCGTACGAAGAAGTCCTCTACGAGGGCTCGGGCCCGAGCGGCACGCTCTTCCTCGTCGAGGGCATGACGGACAACCGCAACCGCACCGTCGCCGAGATCCGGAAGATCTTCGAGAAGCACAACGGCCTGCTCGGTGGCGGCGGCGCGGCCGGCTGGGCGTTCGACAAGAAGGGGCTCATCCAGATCCCCAAGGCGAACACGAACGAAGACCAGCTCATGGAGCTCGCCGTCGGCGCGGGCGCGGAAGAGTACACCGACGCGGGCGAGGAGTGGCAGGTGACGACGCCGTCGGACGCCCTTACCATCGTGCTCGACGCGCTCGAGAAGGGCGGCGTCGCCGGCGCGAAGGGCAACCTCGGATTTTTGCCCAAGACCAAGAAGCAGGTCAGCGGGCGCGACGCCGAGGTCGCGCTGAACCTCGTCGAGACGCTCGACGATCACGACGACGTGCAAAACGTCTACGCCGACTTCGACATCTCCGACGAAGAGCTGGCGCGCATTGGTGCGTGACGGCCGACGCCGTGCGCGGCTTGGCCTGAGGCAGGCGTGAAGGTCCTCGGCATCGATCCGGGGACCCGGCGGCTCGGCTGGGGCGTCGTCGAGAAGATCGGTACGCGCCTCTGCCACATCGCACACGGCGTCATCCGGGCGAACGAGGCGGAGCCGCTGGCCGAGCGGCTCGTGGTCATCGAGCGCGAGCTCGTCCTCGTGGTCGCCGCGCACGCGCCGGAGCGCGCGAGCGTCGAGGCGATCTTCTTCGCCAAGGACGCGCAGGCCGCCGCCAAGCTGGGCCACGCGCGCGGCGTCGCGCTCCTCGTGTGCGCGCGCGCGGGCCTCTCCGTCGCCGAGTACCCGCCCGCGCGCGTGAAGCTCACCGTGGCGGGCGGCGGGCGCGCCGACAAGTCGCAGGTCGCGCAGATGGTCCGCGCGCTCCTGGGCCTCGTGGCCATCCCGCCCGCCGACGCGGCGGACGCGCTGGCGATCGCGATCACGGCTCTGCAGCACACCATCCCGGGTGGCGGGGTTGCGCCCCCGAATCCGCGTCTTTCCGAGCTCTTGCGGGCGGCAGGCGCCGGGGTCCATCGCCGACGGCCCAAGGCCGTCTAACGGGCAGGACGCAATGAAGTCGACCCCCTTGCCGTTGTGGAATAAAGCCGAGCACCGCGTGTACATGCCCATGAAGACTTTCCCCATGCGCCGTATCGTTCCCCTCCTCGCCATCCTCGCCGCGTGCGCGTCCCCGCTGATCGCTGGCAACTCGCGCGCCGACGCGACGCCTGCGGTAGCGCCTGCAGCCGGCAGCGCGCCGCTGCCCGCCGTCGGGGACGTGGTCGGCAAGGTCCAGTCGTTCTACGACAAGACCCACTCCTTCAAATGCGAGTTCACGCAGGAGTTCTTCGTCAAGGCGTACAACCAGAAGAAGACGAGCAAGGGCCGCGTCACCTTCTCCAAGCCCGGCAAGATGGAGTGGATCTACGAAGAGCCGAAGGACAATCGCGTCGTGTCCGACGGGACGACGCTCAAGGTCTACGAAGCGCAGAACCGCCAGATGTTCGAGCAGCAGGTCGACAAGTCGCAGTACCCCGCGGCGCTCTCGTTCCTGACCGGCCAGGGCAAGCTGAGCGACACGTTCGACTTCCAGGTGATGAGCGGCCAGCAGATGAACTTCCCAGGCGGGCTCGTCCTCGTCGGTACGCCGAAGCAGCCGACGCCCGCGTACCAGAAGGTCCTCTTTTACGTCGACGCAGGCACGTTCCAGATCCGGCGCGCGATGGTGCTCGACGGCCAGGGCAACCGGAACCGCTTCGACTTCCTGAACCCCCGCGTGAACGAGGCGGTCGAGGCGAAGCAATTCAACTTCACGCCGCCGCCGGGCACGTCGGTCGTCCGCCCGTAGAGTCTTCGGGCCGCGGCGAACGTGGTAAAGAGGGCCGCGTGGAGCCCGGGCTGAGCCTTTGTCCGCATTGCGGCGGGATGACGGTCGTCTTGCCGGACCCGCGGTTTCGCTGGGTGTGCGGGGCGTGCGGCGGGCCTCGGGTGCCCGGGGCGGCGGGGAAGAACGCGCCCCTCGCCCGCGCGCGCGTAGCGCAAGCGGCGGCGTTCGGGTGGGGCGCGGGCTCGATCGCACTTGCGTTCACCGGCGCGCTCACATCGGGCATGGCGGCGCTCCTCTGGACCGCATCGCACGGGCTCGGCGGCGGCATCGGGGTCCTCGGCGCGATCTTCCTGGTGTTCGCGTGGCGCGCCTCGGCGCGCGCTGGGGCGCGCCGAAGCGACGCGGCGCGCGAGGTGAAGGCCGGCTGGCGCGAAGGGGCCCGCACGATCCTCGCGGCGCGCGGAGGCAACATGACGGCGGCCGAGCTCGCGCGCGAGATGCGCATCGAGCCGCCAGAGGCCGACGAGCTCCTCACGGACCTCGCCGCGCACGACGAAGCCCACCTCGAGATCGACGACGGCGACGTGCGGTTCCGCATCGAGCCGCCCGCGGCGCCCAAGGCTCGGATCGACGCTTCCTCCGGCGCGCTCGAGCCCACCGACGCGGAGCACGACGCGGAGCCCGGCGCCGCCGCGGAGAAGGAGAAGCGCACGTGAAGCGTTCGCTCACGAACATCGGCGGTCGCGCCCAGACCGGCGGCGACGCGAAGGCCGCCGCCGTCCTCGCCCACGCGCTCGACGTCGGCCCCGACGAGGACGAGCACCGCGCGCACGTACACGGCTTTCACACGTACGCGGCGCGCATGCACCCGCTCACCGCCGCGCGCCTCGTCTCCGGCTTCGCGGAGCCGGACGGCGTCGTCTTCGATCCGTTCTGCGGCTCCGGCACCGTGCTCGTCGAAGCGATGATCGCGGGGCGCAGCGCGATCGGCACCGATCTCAACCCGCTCGCCGTCCGCCTCGCGCGCGCGAAGACCCGACCGCGCGACGACGCGGAGCTGGCGGCGCTCCTGCTCGCCGCAGGCGAGGTGGCGGCCCACGCGAACGCGCGGCGCAAGGCGCGGGCCGGCGCGTCGCGTCGCTACTCACCCGAGGACGTCCACCTCTTCGAGCCGCACGTCCTGCTCGAGCTCGACTCGCTCCGCGTCGGCGTCCGTGACGCGAAGGAGCCTGCGCGCGCCGATCTGGAGCTCGTCCTGTCGGCTATTCTGGTGAAGCTGAGCAAGAAGCAGGGCGACACGTCGGAGAAGACAGAAGGCCGCCGCATCGGCGCTGGCTACCCGACCAAGCTCTTCGTGCGAAAGACGGAGGAGTGGACCCGTCGCCTCGTGGACCTCGGACGCTTGCTTCCGACGCCGGCGCCAACCGCGAAGGTCGACGTCGACGACGCCACGATCCTCGCGACCGTGACGAAGGCGAACCACCCTCGCCGCCCGACGTGCCTCGTCACGTCGCCGCCGTACGTCGCGACCTACGACTACGTCGCCCACCACGCGCTGCGCCTTCGCTGGCTGGGCCTCGACGCGCAGGATTTCGAGCGCGGGGAGATGGGCGCGCGCCGCCGCTACACCGAGCTGAGCGGGCCACGCGCGCAGGGGTTCTGGGAGGACGAGCTCGCGGGCTTCTTCGACGCCGCGGCGCGCGTCTTGCGCGACGACGCAACGATGGTGCTCCTCATGGCCGACTCCGCCGTCGACCGCCACGCGCTGCGCGCCGACGACATCGTCGCGGCCGTCGCCCGCGCGCACGGCTTTCGCCCGATCGCACGCGCGTCGCAGGCGCGCCCGCACTTTCACGCGGCGACCACCGCCGCGTTCCACGACGCCCCGAGGCGCGAGCACGCGCTGCTCTTGCGCCGCGGGTAATCTGACCCCAGAGTGCCCTCGCCCACCGGAGCACCATCAGGAAATGCCCAAGGTCGTCATCGAGTCGCTCGAATCCCCCGGCGTAACGGTCACCCTCGACGTGAAGGACGGCGGCGCGCTCGTCGACTTGTGCGACGAGAACCCCACGCCCGTCCCCTTCTCGTGTCGGAGCGCCAGCTGTGGGACCTGCCGCGTCGACGTGCTCGAAGGCATGGATCAGCTGCTCGCGCCCGAGGACGAGGAGCTCGATATCCTCGACGTGTTCGGGGACGATCCGAAGAAGCGACGCCTCGCGTGCCAGGCGAAGATGCGGCCAGGCGTCGGCCTCCTCCGCATCCGCCCCGTCGCGGTCGACGTTTAGCGCAAAGATCCCTTCGCACTGCGCACCGCGGTTCGCGGCCGATTTGGCCTTTCCTCTCGCGCTCCCCGTGTCATAGCCACTGCGGCCGACGTCGCGGCCGGCCAGGCTCTTGCATCTGCGCCATGACACGAACGCGATGACCCAACTCCTCCAGCGCGAGACGTTCTCCCCGACCTCAGAAGGTTGGACGGCCCGGTTCGTCAAGAACCTGAGCGTGCAGGACTGGTGGATCGGCCTCTACTTCGGGCTCCTCCTGTTTGCGCTCGCAGTCGGTACCGGGCCGGGTCGCGCCGAGGCCGCACAGAGGGTCGGCATCGATCTGCTCGTCTTCGCCGTCGCCGTCGCGCTGACCCGCGGAGGCGTGCTCAAGCACGGCTCGTTCGCCAACGGGCTCGTTTACCGCCTCTCCGTCTTCCTCGCGGTCTTCCTCTCCTACTTCCAGCTGCGGACGATCCTCCCCGCGGTCAGCATGCGCGCGGTCGACGCCGATATCCTCGCGTTCGACCTGCGCGTGTTCGGCTTCGAGCCGAGCGTCGCGTGGGATCGCTTCGTCACGCCGGTCACCACCGAGTGGTTCGCGTTCTTCTACTTCGGCTACTTCTTTTTCCTGATCGCGCACATCTTCCCGATGATGCTGGCCGCGCGCGACAAGCCGATGCTGGCGCACTTCAGCTTCGGCATCTTCATCGTGTTCTGCACGGGCCACCTCGTCTACATGCTGGTGCCGGGCTGGGGGCCGTACCATCACCTCGCCGGCCAGTTCCACAACGAGCTGCGCGGCGGCGTGTTCTGGGGCCTCGTCAAGGAGGCGGTCGAGGCTGGCGGCGCGCAGAAGGACATCTTCCCGAGCCTGCACACGGCGGCCCCGACGTACTTCGCGCTCTTCTCGTTCCGGTACCGGCACCGCGCGCCGTTCAAGTACACGTGGCTGCCGATGGCGTTCTTCGCCTCGCAGATCATCGGCGCGACCATGTTCCTGCGCTGGCACTACCTCATCGACATCTTCGCAGGCATGACGCTGGCGGCTACGGCGGTCGTCGTCTCGGGGCGGGTGATGGCGTGGGAGCAGAAGCGACGCGAGGCGTGGGGCGTGCTCCCGACGTTCTTGCCGCTCGAATACCCCTGGTCGAAGGCGTCGCCGAAGCGTGACTGAGAAGGCACCGGAGCGTCTCGGCAGGGCTCAGCGATCCAGGGAGGGGTGGCGTTAATGCAAATTTGCCCCGATCAACGCGCGCTTGCGCGGACATGAAGCCGGGGGCGGCGCAAAAAAAGGGCCGCGCGGCGTTGGTCAAGTGCGGTTCCCGTGCTAGACGAATGCGCCTTCGAACTCGGACACATTCAAAAGGTGGAATGATGAAGACGCGTCAGATTGCTTTCCTAGCGGTAGTGGGTTCGTTGGGCATGGGCGCGCTCGGCGTCGCGGCCTGCAGTAGCAGCAGCTCCAGCGGTGTCCTCCCGGGCGCCGACGCGAGCAGCAGCGGCTCTAGCGGCTCCAGCGGCTCCAGCAGTGGCGCGAGCAGCGGCACGTCGGGCTCGAGCAGCGGCTCGTCTTCGGGTTCCAGCGGCTCGTCTTCGGGCTCCAGCGGCGCCGCCGACTGCGGGACGATCCCCACGACCCACGCGGCCGACGGCTCGGTGGGTCCGTACTGCTACGTTGGCGACGGCGGCGCCCCCGGCTACTGCCCGCAGCTTCAGACGTGTTGCCGCCCCTCGGGCAGCGCCAGGCCGACCGAGACGTGCGTAGCGGATCCGGCCTCGTGCGCCGCCGCGGCCGCGGACGCCGGCATCGCGATTCAGTGCGAGACCAAGCTCGAGTGCCCGGCCGGCCAGGATTGCTTCATGCTGGGCGACGTCGTCAGTGCGGACGCGGGAGCCACGTGCGCCCCGATTCTCACTGGCCTCCACGTCAAGGGTTCGACCTGCCACGCGGGCGTCGCGGCGGCCGGCGAGAAGATCCTCTGTGCGCAGCAGTCGGACTGCGCGACCGGAACCTGCACGCCGTTCAAGACGAACGGTCGCCAGCTCGCCTACTGCCTCTGAGCGAAACGCGTCCTAGCGCAAACGTCGACCTCGCGGAGCGTGAAGCTTCGCGGGGTCGTTTGCATTTGGCGCACGGGCGCCCTCGCGCCCCTCACGCGTGCGCGAGGATCCAGTCGGCGATCTTGCCCGCGTTGTCCTTCCAATCCGGCTCGTTCAACGTCTCGTGGAGCTGGCCTTCGCGGCCGTCCCAGGTCTTGTCGGCGCTCCCTGCGGCGTCGAAGAACTGGCGGCCGGTGGCGCACTTCGCGACCGGGTCGGCGGTGCCGAAGAGCATGTAGAGCGGCAGCGTCAGCTCGCCGGCGCGGGAGAGGGCGCGACCCTGCGCCTTGGTCGCCTCGACGAACCAGCGCGCGCGTGCCTCCTTGAAGACGAGCGGGTCCTCCTCGTAGGCGCGGCCACGCTTCTCGTCGTGCGTGAGCGCGCTTCCCTTGATGCCCGCGGGGATCCCCAGCTTGGGCAGGATGCGCGAGGCGATCTTGCCGACCAGGAGCTTTGCGGCCGGCACCTCCAGCGCGAGACCGAAATACGGTGAGCTCAAGATCAGCCCACGCCACGAGCGCTGCTGCTCGAGGACGCTCAGCGACGCGACCAGCCCGCCGAAGCTGTGGCCGAACAGGAACGAGGCCGCGCCGCGCGAGCGATCGGAGACGAGGCGCGCGAGCTCGGCGGCGTCGTCCAAGAACTCGTCGAAGCGCGCGCAGTAACCGCGTGTCCCGGTGGCGCGCCCGTGTCCGCGCATGTCGAGCGCGACGGTCCCGATACCGCGCTCCGCCCAGAGGTCCATGACGTGGGCGTAGCGCGCGGCATGATCCGCGTACCCGTGCAGGAGCCCTACGAATGCCTTCGGCGCTTCCGGGATCGCGGCGGTGAAATAGAGAGCCGGGCCGGGAACGGCGCGCTGCGTGACCGCGCCCTCGTCGTGCTGGATGGTCGTCATGTCGGGCTCTTCTTCGGCGCGAGCGCGAGGACGCCGAAGTTCTCGAGGTGCACGCCCTCCTTGACGAGCGCTTCGCGGAGGGCGCCGAGCGCGCGGGCGGCGCGCGACTTGATGGTGCCGAGCGGCACGTTTTCGCGCGCGGCGATCTCGGGGTACGAGAGGCCCTCGTAGAACGCGACCTCGAGCGTCTGGCGCTGCGCCTCGGGGAGCTGCAAAAGTGCGCGGCGGATCTTGCTTCGCTCCGACGCGTCGGCGGTCAACGTCTCCGGATCGGCGGGGGGGGCCACCGGCTCGTGGGCGATGACGTCGCGCGCGAGGGTGCCGCGGCGATCGCGGCGACGGGTTCGATCGATCGAGAGGTTGCGCACGAGCGTGATCAGCCAGGCGGCGACGGTCCCCCGCTCCTCGGCGTACTGGCCGGCGCGCTCCGACACCGCGACGAACGCGTCGTGCAGGACGTCCTCGGCCTCCGCGCGCTGGCGCAAGATGCGGAGCGCCAGGGGCAGGAGCATCGCGACGTAGCGATCGTAGAGCTCGCCCACGGCCTGGCTGTCGCCCGCCCCGATGCGGCGAAGCAGCTCGACGTCGGGGGTCGGTTCGGCCATGGCTCGGGCCCGAGGTTAGCCCACAAAATCCAGCCCATGAAGGCTATTTCCGGCCCCGGACGCCCCCGGCTCTCGGCGCCCTACCGGGGCGGGGGCGGGGGCAGCAGCGGTGGCGGCGGCGGACCGTGGAGGACCGGCGGGATCGGCGCGATCGGCTTGACGTCGATGGGCTCGCCGACGGGCTTTTCGAGGCCGCCTGCGCGCTTTTCGAGCCCTTCCGCGAGGGCCAGGAGCGCGGCGGCGGCGGCCCGGGCCTTCGCGGCCTCCTCCTTCTCCTCCTTGGCCCTGCGCTCGTCCTCGGCCGCGGCGGCCGTGAGGGCGGCTTTGACGGCCTGAGCGTCCGGATCCGAATCGCCCTTCAGCGCCTCGAGCGCTTTCTTCGCCAGGGCGGCTCGCTCGTCCGCGGCGCTGGTGCGCTGGTCGGCAACCTGCGCGCGCGAGGTCTGCTGGTTGGCTTCCAGGCGAGCCTCGAGCGCCTGCGAGCGCAGCTCCTCGGCCTGGTGGAGTCTGTGCGCCGCCGCCGCCAGCACAGCGGCGGCACGGCGTAGCGAGGCGGCTTGGGTAAACTGATCGTGGGCGCGCCGCCGCGCGGCGATCGCCTGAGCGAAGAGCTCGTTGGCCTTCTGGTGCTCTGCCGCGGCCTTCCGCTGCCGCTCGTGCGCCTCGACGAAGAGCCGGCGCGCCTCCGCCTGGTCGGCCGCGGCCTTCGTCGTGTCCGCGGCCACCTTGTTGGCGTCCTTCTCGGTGCCCGGTGGCGCCGCGTGCGCCACGCCGCCGACGCCTCCGACGCCGACGCCGACGCCGACGAAATAGAAGAGCGCAACCCCGCAGACCCTCGCCGAAAGCTTCTTCACTTCAATTTCCTCTCGCACCGATCAAGAGTCTCCTGCTGGGTCGCTGACGTTTCGTTTGCCCGCTCCGCCAAACGACGCTCGCCCTGGGGACGGTTGGACGGACGCGCACGCCTCCGAATTCACACCGTCACCCTCCCCACCTGCGATTCGGCCCCACATCCGCGTGGACGAACCAATCGTGCTCCAGCGTGTACACACCGACGCCCCCTTGCCACCCGAGCGTGCGGATCTCCTGTTCGAGCGCGCGCGGATCCATTCCCCTGGCCTCGTTCGGGAGGACCACCCGGAAGTCCACCGCGTGCCCCATCGAGTGCTGGCTGTGGGAGGCGACGTGGTGGCCCTTCTTGCGCATCATCTCGTTCAGCTTCGGGCTACGAAAGCCGCTGACGAGCTCGATGCGCACCGCACCGCCCGCTTCGCCGTGGCGCGCGGCGAGGCTGCGGAGCAAATCGAGGAGGCGCGGATCCATCGGGTGCGAGGAGCCGGTGACGCGGTCGGCGAGGAGCGCCGCGAACCTCGCGTCGTTCGGGGCGCCCTCGTCCAGGAGGACGCGCTCGCCGGTGTGGGTTTGAGCGAGCGTTCCGAGCAGCGGCGCTGGAGACGCGTGCGCCTCGAGCTTTCGCGACGCGAGACCCATCCCGTGGGGCACCGGGCCGTCGGCGGCCGTCGCGCGGGAGACGAACGCCGAGGAGAGGGCGGCGGTCAGCGCGATGATGGCGAGGGGGAGGTCCATGGGGAAAGACTAGCGGATCGGGGTCGGGGTGGGTCGAGGTCGGGGTCGGCGTCGGAGTCGGGGTCGGGGTCGCGGTCGGCGTCGGAGTCGGGGTCGGGGTCGGAGTCGGGGTCGGGGTCGGAGTCGGGGTCGGGGTCGGAGTCGGAGTCGGAGTCGGCGCGGCGAGCTGGGTGCTCCGCTCTCGAGGTGGGTGAGCTTGCTCGCGTGCTCGGCGGCGTCAAGGCCGAGCCGGCTTCGCCGGTGCCCCCCGAAGCGGGGGGCAGCCTTGACTCCGCCTGCGCTCGCGAGCCGTGGGGGGCCCCTCGAGAGGGAGAAAGACGGGTTGATATGCTCAAGGTTTACGGAGAGGTGCTGGAGGTGGTTCGAGAGTTGAGGGAGGCGATGGCGACGATTGAGAGGAGAGACTCTGATTTGGCGAGGCAGATGAGGCGGGCGGCAGCGAGTGTGGCGTTGAACGTGGCCGAGGCGCAGGGGAGTCGGGGGAGGAATGCGGCGCTGCGATTCAGTACGGCGTTGGGGTCGATGCGGGAGACGAAGGCATGCCTCGACGTCGCGCTGGCGATGGGCACATCGAAGCCGTGAATGTGCAGACTGCACGTAAACTCGACCGGATTTGCGGGTCCCTGTACCGCCTCTCGCACTGAAGCCCTCGAGGGCCCCGTTCACCACGGGGCCCTCGCTGGAGCCAGGAGCCAGCACGTCAGCGAGGCAGTCGAACGTTTCGCACGCGGGCCCGAAGCGTCACCGCGACCAAGCTTTAGCACCCGCGTGCGAGCCCGGGTCTCCAGCGCCGTTACGCGATGCCGTCGCGCGCCAGGAGCTCGAGGAGGTAGTCGCGCACGAGCTCCGCGCTCGAGGCATTGCATCGCCGATTCCGACTCCAACCCCGACCCCGACCCCGACCCCGACGCCGACCCCGACTCCGACTCCGACTCCGATTCCGATTCCGATTGGGTCGGCCTACGGGACGAACAGGGTCGCCGTAAGATACGTGTAGTGTGCAAACTCCGCCGGGGCGTAGGTGCCATCGGCCTGCAGGCGACCGCGGGCCTGTGCGGCCATCACCGCCCTGGCGCCGTCACCGAGCGCAAGGAGCGAGTAGCCTGCGCTGAGCTCGAGCGGCGTCCACGGGCGAATCCGCGCTCCGAGGTCGATCTCGTGACCGAGCTCCGCGCCGTGCGGCTCCGGGGCGCGGCCGATCGACGAGAGGTAGCCGCCGAGCCAGTCCCCACCTGCCTCGGCCATCCGCGCATAGCGGTACTCGACGCCGAGCTGGGTGTCCGTCCACGGCGCCACCGTCACGCTCGCGTGCCCTTCGATCAGGTTCGACCACGCGAACACGTCCATCGCGCCGTGCCACGTGTGCACGTCGGGGAGGATCGGATCGAACTGCTTGTAGGTCGTGCCGCCGTCGTCACCGGAGGCGTAGCTGCCGCCGATGCGGAGCGTCGGCGTCCACACGATCGTGTCGAACGTGCGCCCGCCGTACACGGCTGCGGCGAAGGCGCGCCGATCGGCGCCACCCGTGCCGAAGCTCCCGCCCGTCGCCTGCCCCAGCTGGTAGGCGCCCTCGACGGCGTACTTCCAGCCGCGGTGATCGCCGCTGGCACGCAGGCTCGCCGTGTAGGTCTCGCCCGAGTCGCGAGCTTGCGAGAAGCGCGACGCGTCGGAGCTCACGCGTGAGCCGCGCGCGACCCGGGCGAGCGCGAGGAGCTCCAGCTTGAGGAGCGGGTCGATGGGCCACGCGGCCTGCGCGCCGTAGAGCTCGGCGCCGGCAGCCGTCGGCCCGAAGGTGTCGCCCGACGCGACGCCCAGCGGAGACGGCGACGCGAGAATCGCGGCGAAGAGCTCGACGTCGATGATTCCGATGGGCGCGTGGGCCCGCGCCGCGTCGAGCGCGCGCCCGACCGGCGACCAGTCCGCCGTTCCGAGCAGCCGCCCGTCTCCCCACGCCAGGGTCTGGCGGCCGACGCGCAAGAACCACGGGCGCGCGCTCGCGGTGCGCGCTTCGATCCATGCCTCGTGCGCGCCGATCTGCGCGAACGCGCTCCTGCTCCCGGTCCCCAGCACGCCCGCCGGCGAGGGCGAGCCCCACGCGTGCGCGTCCTGCAGCGTGAACTGTGCACGCAGCGCGCCGCGCTCCGCCCCGAGGCCGAGGCGCGCACGCTCGAGCACGCCCCACGCGTCGCGCACGCGCAGCCCGGTGCCGCCGAGCGCGTCGGCGCCGCCGAGATCCACCGGATCGCGGCGAGTCTCCCCGCGCGTGCGCACCTCCAGCGTCGGTGCGAGCTGCCAGTCGCCGAGCGCCAGCGTCGTCGGCGCCGCCGGAGGGGACTGCGCGAACGCGCCGCGCGCGAAGACGCCCGCCGCCGTGAACGCCGCGAACGCCGCAAGCTTGCGCGCGAATTGGGCCGCTCTCACGGGCGCGAAGCTACCATTTCACGGGCTTTCGCGAGCAGTTTGTCGCGCTCGTTCATGGCCGGATCGTTCGTCACGACCTCGAGCAACGCGTCCAGGAGCTCGCCCAGAATCTTCCCCGGCGCGAGCGCGAGCTCCTGCATCAGGTCGCGGCCGTTCACCTTGAGATCGCGCGTCGACAGCGCCGCGCCTTCGGCGAGGACCTTCTCCACGCGCGCCTTGAGCCCCGCAAGCGCGCTCAGATCCGTCGGCGCGTCCGGCCCCTTGGCGCGCAAGTCGGCTTCGTTGAGCGCATAGAAGTCCGAGAGCCGGTCCTTGCCCATGCGCCGGACCCATCGACGCACGCCGGCGTCGGTGAGCTCGTCCGTGTAGTGGAAGAGGTGGTGCCGGACGAGGTGCGTGATGCGGGCGCGCTCGTCGTTCGAGAAGCGCAGGCGCTGGCAGATCGGCTCGGCGATCTCGGCGCCGACGCGATCGTGATCGTAGAACGTCCAGTCCTGGGTCTTCTCCCCCATCGCACGGGTCGCCGGCTTGCCGACGTCGTGGAGGAGCGCCGCGATGCGCAGGATCGGATCGCCCTTGCACGCGTCCATGCACTCCATGCCGTGCCGCCACACGTCGTACGCGTGGTACTTGTTCTGCTCCATCCCGACGCCGAGGAGCAGCTCCGGGCACGTCACCTCCAGGATGCCGGTGTCCTTCATCACCTCGAACGCGCGCGAGGGCCTGCGGGCCTTCATCGCCTTCACCCACTCGTCGCGGATGCGTTCGTGGCTCACCTTGCGGTAGGTGCCGAGCGTCGGCGCGATCGCCGCGCGCGTCGCCGGGTCGAGCTCCACCTCGAGGGTCGCGACGAAGCGCGCGGCGCGGAGCACGCGCAGGCCGTCCTCGCCGAAGCGTTGGAGCGGATCGCCGACCGCGCGCAGCACGCGGGCGGCCAGGTCCTTCTGTCCTTCCCAAGGATCGATCACGGTGCCGTCGAGCGGATCGATCGCGATGGCGTTGAACGTGAAGTCGCGCCTCGCGAGATCGGCGGCGATGTCGCTCACGAAGTGCACGGCGTCGGGGCGGCGGCCGTCCGTGTACGTCGTCTCGCCGCGCAGGGTCGTCACCTCGTAGTGCTTGCCGGAGACGACGACGGTGACGGTGCCGTGCTCGATGCCGGTCGGAATGGCGCGCGGGAAGATCTTGGTGAGCTCCTCCGGCTTGGCGTCGGTGCAAAGGTCCCAGTCGGCGACGTCGCGCCCGAGGAGCATGTCGCGGACGCAGCCGCCGACGATCCAGCTGCGCTTGCCCGCACCGCGCAGCTTGTCGCACAGACCGAAGACGTCTTTGGGGACCCGGGAGAGCTCGACTTTGTCGGTCACGCGCAACAATCCTTAGCGTACGAAACAATTAGGTGGTAACCCCCAGCGTATGCTGGATTTCACCGAGGAACAGAAGCTCGCGCAGTCGACCATCCGGGCCTGGTGCGCCCAGCACCTCGAGCCGCACGTGCTGAAGCTCGAGAGCGGCGAGATGTCCGTCTACCCGGTGATGCGCGAGCTTGCGGGGACCTTCGGCATCCCCGACATGGCACGCGCCGCGTTCGCGAAGATGCGCGAGCGACGCGAGGCGGCGAAGGAGGAGCGTCCGGGGACCGGCTTCAAGGGGCTCGGCGACGCGTCGCTCATGGCCATTCTCACGATGGAGCTGACCCGTTGCTGCCCCGGCTTCGCGCTGGCGTTCGGCGCCACGCTCGGCCTCTTCGGGGGCGCCGTCATGGCGCGCGGGACGCCGGAGCAGAAGGAAAAGTGGGCGCTGCCTGTCTTCACGCTCGAGAAGATCGGCGCGTGGGCCCTGACCGAGCCGGGCGCCGGCAGCGACGCGTTCGGGTCGATGAAGACCGTCGCCCGCAAGGACGGCGACGGCTACCGCATCTCCGGCGCAAAGACGTTCATCACCAACGCGCCTTTCGCCGACTGCTTCGTCGTCTACGCCAAGATGGCGGGCGCAGAGGCCAGCGACGTCCGCGCGTTCATCGTCGAGCGCACCGCGAAGGGCGTGGCCACCAGCGCCCCTTTCAAGAAGATGGGCATGCACGCCTCCCCGACCGGAGAGGTGTTCCTGGACGACGTGCGCGTGCCTGCCGACCAGCTCCTCGGCGGCGAGGGCGCGAAGAACGCGCGCGACGCCGCGAAGAGCAGTCTCAACCAGGAGCGCTTCGGCATGACGCCGATGTGCGTCGGCATCGTGGATCGGTGCCTCGTGGAGGCGGTCAAGTACGCCAAGACGCGCGAGCAGTGGGGCCGCCCGATCGCGAGCTTCCAGCTCGTGCAGGAGAAGATCGCGCGCATCTATACCGCACGTTCCATCATGTACACCTTGCTCTTCCGCCAGCTCGAAGCCGACAAGACCGGCACGCCGCTCACCGCGGCGGAGGCGAGCGCGTCCAAGCTCTACTGCGCGCGGACCGCGACGGAGTGCGCGATGGAAGCGGTGCAGCTGATGGGCGGCGCCGGGTACATGACGGGGAGCGTCGTCGAGATGCTCGCGCGCGACGCGAAGCTGTTCCAGATCGGCGGCGGCACCGACGAGATCCAGATCCTCCGCATCGCGCGCGAGGTCCTCGAGTCCCCCTGACGGCCAAGCGGCGCGGTGGCGTCGCCTTCCGCGCGCGATGTTGTACGCTCCATGCATGCGCGGCGTCGTGACCGTATTGCTCGCAGGTCCCCTGCTCGCGGTCGCGGCGTGCAACGGGCTCCTGGGCATCGACGATGGCCGGCTGCGCCCCGACGACGACGGCGGAAGCGCCCCGCCAGCCGACGCCTCGCTCGAGGACCGGACGCTCGTGGACGGCAACCCGGTCGGGGTGGACGCCTCCGCCGACGCGGCGCAAGACGCCAGGGTGGACTCTCGCTCGCCGTGCCCGAGCGACGCCGGGCCCACCATGGTCCTCGCGGGCAGCGTCTGCATCGACGCGACCGAGGTAACACGGGCGCAGTACCAGGCCTTCCTCGCCACGAGCCCGAGCCTCGCCTCGGCGCCACCGGAGTGCGCGTTCAAGACGTCGTTCGTCCCGGCGGGCGCCTGGCCGCCGCCCGCCGGCGCCGAGTCGCTCCCCGTCATCTTCGTCGACTGGTGCGACGCGACGGCCTACTGCAAGTGGGCGGGCAAACGCGTCTGCGGATCGCGGCAGGGTGGCCCCCTGAAGACCAACCAGGGTGGGTCGACGACGAGCCAGTGGTACTACGCGTGCTCGAACGACGGGCTGCGAAACTACCCGTACGGAACGACGTTGGACCCCAAAGCCTGCAACGACAGGGAGCTCGAGGCCGGAGCGCCCAAGCCCGTGGCCACCATGGCCACCTGCGACGCAGGATACGGCGGCCTCTTCGACGTGGTCGGCAACGTGCAGGAGTGGTTCGACGGGTGCGATCTTGCCGACGCCGCCACGAGGGTGAACGACATGTGCCTCCTGGGCGGCGGCTCGTTCGACACGCCGAACAGCTCCTGCAACACCATCTTCGTCGGCCCGCGCTCGCTGACGTTCTTCGACCTGGGAATCCGCTGCTGCGGGCTCTGACCCCCGAACGTGGCGTATCGCCCTCGATCTCCTTATACTTTGCGAAGGAATGCTGGGTCCCGGGGAGCTGATCGCGGACAAGTACCGCCTGGAGCACGTCGTCGGTCGCGGCGGAATGGGGATCGTGTACGCGGCCACCCACCTGCAGCTCGCCCAGCGCGTCGCGATCAAGTTCGTCCATACCGACGCGACGGCCGATCCCACTGCGGTCGCGAGCCTGCTCAAGGAGGCTCGCACCATCGCGCGCCTGAAGAGCGAGCACGTCGCGCGCGTCCTCGACGCCGGCGCGCTCTCGGAACGCGACCCCTACATCGTGCTGGAGTTGCTCAGCGGCTCTCGGCTGGACGAGCTCGTCGGCAAGAGTGGCCCGCGCGACGTGGCCGAGGCCGCGGAGCTCGTCATCCAGACCTGCCACGGCCTGGCAGACGCGCACTCCAACGGAGTCGTCCACCGAGACATCAAGCCGTCGAACCTCTTTCTGACGCGCGACGCTTCCGGGCACGTCTGCGTCAAGATCATCGATTTCGGCATCTCCAAGGCCCACGGGCGCGGCGAGGAGGCCACGCACTCGGCGATGGCGGCGGCCACGCTCCTGGGATCACCGCTGTACATGTCTCCCGAGCAGCTCTCCTCACCCCAGGACGTCGACGCGCGCACCGATATCTGGTCGCTCGGGATCGTCCTTCACTACCTGGTGACCGGTCAGCACCCGTTCCAGGCCGACAACCTCGCCGGGCTGATGTATTCGATCGCGCGCGACGAGCCCGCGCCGCTCGAGGGCGTGCCGGAGGCGTACGCGGCCGTGGTCCGGCGCTGCCTGCAGAAGGATCGCAACGATCGCTATCCGACGGTTCACGGCGTGGCGGAGGGGCTGCTCTCCGTGGCGCCTCCGCGCGCGCGATGGACGTTCGAGCGAATGAGCACCGGCGCGACGATCGACGTGTCGGCGCCGGGGGGCTCCGCCGGATCCTCGCCGGGGCAGCGGCTGACCGATCCCGAAGCGCCGACGCTGGCGGTGGGAATGCCGACACCGGGCGCAGCGTTCGCCGCGGGCGCTGCGCAGCCTCCGCGGACGTTCGAGCAGACGGCCAGCCTCGTTGGCGTGGCGACGCCCGATCGAGAGGAGATGCGGATCCCGTACGGGCCGATCATCATCGCCGCGTCGCTGCTCTCCCTCGTGCTCGCCGTCGTTACCGTGGTGCTGATGAAGCCGGCCCACCCCACCACGGCGGCCGGCGTGCCTGCGTCGCCGCCGTCATCGCTCGTCGCGACGGCCCCGTCGGCGGCGGCGCCGGAGCCCTCCGGCTCGCCCGCGTCGGTCTCGCAAATCCCGCCGGTCCCGCAACCTGCGGCGAGCGCCGCCGCGAGCGTCGACGTGCCAACGCCGAAGCCAACGTCTCGCCCGCAGCAGCCCACGCCGGGACCCCGGCCGACAACGAGGCCAGGGCGAGGCACCGGACCGGGCAAGGGCGTCACACTTCCAGCGACGCCGGACTGACGGATGCGCCCGCCCATCTCCGTCGTCGCCGCCGTGCTCCTGTTCGCGGCCTCCGCCGGCGCGGCCCCCGCGCCGGACACCGCGCGGGCCGACGCGCTCTTTCGCGAGGGGCGGACGCTCATGGACAAGGGGGAGCTGGCCGCGGCGTGCCCCAAGCTCGAAGAGAGCTTCCGCATCGCGCCACGCCTGGGGACGATGCTCAACCTCGGCGGGTGCTTCGAGCGACGCGGGCAGCTCTCGCGCGCGCTGGCGGTGTACGAGCGCGCGGCGACGATGGCGCGCGACGCGGGGCGAGGCGATCGTGAACGCGCGGCCCGCGAGCTCGCAGCGCGGATCGAGCCGAAGGTCGCAAAGCTGATCGTCGAGATCGATCCCGCGCCCGTCGACGGGCTCGTCGTGGACGTGGATGGAGAGGCAATCTCGCTGCGCGGGAGCCTCGCACCCATCGACCCCGGACGCCGCGTCGTTCGCGCCCGCGCCCCCGGCAAGCGCCCGTGGTCGACCGAGCTCACCGCTGCGCCTGGCGCGACGGTTCGCGTGACGGTCCCGCGGCTCGAAGCCGAGGAGGTGGCGCCCGCGCACGCCAGTGACCCTCCGAAGGGCGAGCAGGACCGCCTGCCACCGCCGCCACCACCGATGATCGATACGATCCCGACGTGGCGCACGCCTGCCATCGCGGGCGCGCTCGTCGTCGGCGTCGCCGGCGTGGCGCTCGGCACGGTCTTCGGGCTGAAAGCACGCGGCAAGCGCGACGACTCGAAGCCGCACTGCGACGCCGCCGGATGCGATGCCGACGGCGTCGCGCTGCTCGATCAGGCGAAGGGCGCCGGCAACGTCTCGACCGTCTCGTTCATCGTGGGCGGCGTCGGCCTCGCGGCCGCAGTGGTGCTCTTCTTCGCCGTTCCCGCAAAGGGCCACGCGATCGCCGCCACCGGGGACGGCTTTCGCGTGGCGTTCTGATCCGGCATCCCGAGACGTCAGCTCCCGAGCTTGCCCTGCGTGAAGCAGGGGGTCGACGACGCCGGAGAAACCCCGCCGGTGATCGTCGCCGCGCCCGACGTCGTGTTGACGCGGATGCGCCCTGCGCCGCCGCCGGCGCCCCCGGCGTACGTGGCGGAGTTCGGGCCGTCGAGGCCGTTCGCCGTCGCGCCGAACGAGCCGTCGCCCGCGGGCTCGCCTACGCCGGTCTTGTGGCCGCCCTTCGCGGCGGCGTCCGGCTTGCCGCTCTCTCCCTTGTCGCCGTTGCCCTGGCCGCCGCCGCCGCCGTTGGCGCCGACGTTGCCATCGAGCTTCACCGTCGGCGACTCGATCAGGATGGCGCCGCCGCTGCCGCCCGAGCCCGGGGGCTGCGTGCTCGTGCCGCCGAAGACGCCGCCTTCGCCGCCGGCGTTGATGGACGCGCCCGCGTGCAGGTTGAACGACGTACCGGCGACCAGCTGGACCGCGCCGCCCCCCTGCCCGTCGTTGGTGAGCGATCCGTTGCCGCCGGCGGATCCGGCGACGAGCGGCACGAGCGCGGGCGTACCGTACGCGGCAGTCGGCGCCGGGGCGACCGTGCCGCCAGGGGTGAACGTGCCGCCCTTGCCCCCGAGCCCGCAATACGAGGCGCCACCGGCAGCGAGGCCCGTGCCGTCGCCCCCGACGCCACCACCGGGGCCTGCGCCCTTGGTGAACGACGGGCTCCCGCTGTTGAATGCCCCACCCATCAGGCCCGGGGCGACATCGATCGAGCCGAGGAGCTCCATCGAGCCGGTCGTGACGAGGACGATCGGGATGTGCCCGCGGCTGAGCGAAAGAATCGTCGACGCCTCGACGCGGAGTGACTTCATCACGTAGATGGAGAGCTTGGTCTGATCGGCGAGCGTCACGATCTTGTGCACGACGTGATTGCCGGAGTTCGTGTCGCAGAGGATCGACGTCAGGCCGTCAGCGGCCTCGTCGTCGATGATGCAGTTGGTCCCGCTCAGGTTGACGTCACCGATCTGGGATAGGTCCCAGCCGGTCAGGTCGATGTTCGACGGCTTGAAGGGGAGCACGCCGGTCCCGGCCTCACCGCTGGAGCCGCTCGATCCGCTCGATCCGCTCGATCCACCGTCGGCGCTGCCGGCGTCGGTCGTGGTGTTGTTCGTCGAGCTACCGCACGCGACGAGGACGAGCGCGATGCCGAGGCCACCAAGAATGCGCGACTGCGAGTGAAGCATGGGGTTCCCTTTCTTCGTGAAGGAGGACGTTTGCGATGCCTCCGTTGGACGGACGGGCACTTGCTCGGCCACGTCACCCGAACGGGTGATCCGAAGGCCCGCGAGAATCCCCGCACTTCCGGACGGAAACCTAGCCGACGAGAGCGCCCGCGCCAATGTGTGTCTGCCGAATACACGAACGCCCCAGCCAGGGTGTCCCGGCCGGGGCGCTACGCTACCGAAATGGCCCGCTTACTCTGCGGCCGCCGCGACGTCGGCCTGCTCGGCCTTCTTCGTCTTCTTGTTCTTCCGGAGCTCGCGGAAAAACGCGATGTCCGTCTTCACGCGCTCGACCGTCTCCGGCGCCTTCTGGGCGGCGCCCTTCACGAAGGCGACGACCATGTGCGGGCTCTTCTGCACGACCTCACGGCTCTTCTGGCCGAGCCCGAGGATGCGGTTCTTCCAGCGCGCGGCGCGCGACTGCGTGATGTAGGGCGCCACCTCGGCGACGATGTCCGCGCCGCTGCCGGCGTAGGAGTGCGACGCCTTGTGGAGCGCGCTGTTGTAGCGCGGGTTCGCCGCGAGGAACGCCTTCACCTGCTCCATGGTGACGCCGTTCTCTTCGAGCGCGCGCTCCATCTCGGCCGCGGCGGCCTGCTTGGCCTTGAAGAGGTACATCTGGACGCGCGAGTAGAAGTTCACGCGGCCGTCGCCGGAGGTCTCGACCGGGCAGAAGATCGTCCCCGGGAACTTCTCGGTGATCGCCGACTGCACGCCGTCGGACACGCCGGCGCTCGGCATGCAACCGAACGGCTTCACGCTGAGCGTCATGTGCGCCTTCGCGTGCACGACGTTCATGATGAGCTTGCCGACTTCCATGTGGCCTTCGCCGCCGCGGAGATCGTTGTTGTAATACTGGTGGCTGATCTCGGCGATCTTGTTCATGTCCGGCAGGTGGTAGCCGTAGAGGCCGGCCGCGTGCGCGAACGTCTGGAAGAGGCCGCGCACCGCCACGCCTGCCGCGCCGACGCCGAAGAGCTTCTTGGCGACGCCGAACGGATCCTCGGCGAGCGCGCCGAGGCCGTAGTAGGAGGTGTCCGCGCCGCGGAGCTCGTGGCGCTCCTTCGTGTCGTGGTTCGCTTCCCAGAGGGAGTAGAGGAGCCACGCCGTGACGAGCTGCACGTCCGGCTCGGCGCCCTCGCCCTCGAGGAAGCGCTGGAGCTGGTAGTTGCCGTCGCCTTCGGTCGTCATCGCCCAGAACTCGCCGATGATGCTGACCTTCGGCTTCGCCTGCATGCGGTCGACGGCGATCGACTCGAACATCGGCTTCACCTTCCACAAGGCGAGGAGGATGTTGGAGCCCGCGGCCTGCGCGTCGTAGATCGTCTTCTTCGCGCGATCGAGGACCTTGTCGGTGTCGCCGACGTTCTTCTCGTAGGGGCGGATGCGGTACGCGAGCGCGTTGATGACGTCGCCGGCGACGATGCCCTTGACGATGGCCCAGAAGAACTTCGGGTTCATCTCGAGCCCGCTCGCCTCACCCGTCGCCTGCTTGAGGCCGCCGGTCTGCTGGAAGAGCATGACGCGGAAGCCGTCGAACCCGGCGTCGCGGAGCGCCTTCCGGTACTCGGTGACGTACATGCCGAAGCGGCACGGGCCGCACGCGCCGGCGGTCAAGAAGGCGTACTTCTGCACGACCTCCTGGCTGGTCAGGCCGTGCTTGTCGCGCAGCGTGCACAGGTACTTCACCAGGTTGCCGACGGTGAAGTACGTCGGGTTGCACTGGCCGCGGTTGCCGAACTCCTTACCGTACTGGAGCGCGTCGTTCGCCGGCACGTCGAGCGTCACGACGTTGTAACCGAGGTTCTTGAGGCCGCCCTCGACGAACATGTCCTGCGCCATCGTCAGGCCGCCGATGAGCAGCGTGATGTTGGCCTTCTCGCTCTTCGTGAACGTGAGGCCGACCATCTCCTCGATCCAGTGATCGGTCTCGACGTCGAGGCCGAGGCGCTTCTTCTCCTCGTCCTCGAACTTCTTGAGCTCCGCCTCCATGTCGATGATGGGAAGCGTGCGCTTGTCCTTGAGGCCCGAAAGGTTCTGGGTGCCCATGTCGATTCTTCCCTTCATTCCCCGGTCGCTTCGAGAGAGATCTTCTCTTCGATGCGCACGATTCCGTTGGCGGTCTTCTTGCCCAATTTGACGATGTTTTGCGTGAGCGCCTCGTTGCCGTCGCGCTTCGGCGCCGGCGGCGCCTCGTAGGCCGCGAGCTTCACGCGAAGCTCCTCGATCTGCTTCTCGATCGCCGGATCGTTCTGGTGACGCGCGGCGATCTGCTCCTTGCGGAGCTCGAGGAGCTGCAGGCGCTTCTCGTCGATCTTGCGCATCAGCTCGCCCTTGCGCTTGCGCGTGTCCTGGAGGCGCTCCTCGTGCAGGCGCAGCGCGTGGGCGTACGTCTTCACGCGGATCTTGATGCTGCCGCTCGGCTTGTTCGCGTCGATGTCGTGCAGCGCGGCGTACGGGGTCTTGCTCGTCTCGATGATCGAGTCGATGAGGCCGTAGACCGGCGCGTCGTGGCCGCACTTGAAGCTCGAGAGATCGAGCACGACGACGTTCGGGTGGTGCGCCGCGAAGGCGGCCGCCCAGACCTTCTGCGCGCTGTTGACCGAGTAGTTCTCCGGCCACACGTGGTTCAGCTCGAGGGGGGTCTTGATGATCCCCTTCTCCAGCTCCTCCTTGTAGTAGCGATCGAGGTACTCCCGATCCTTGGGGATCGAGCGGACGCTGAGGATCGGGTAACCGAGGACCTGGAACTCCTCGGGGATGCCGTGGTTCAACCCGGGGTCCGAGTGGTACGGACGGCCGATCATGAGGATGGCGACGCGATCTTCGGCCTCGACGGTCTCGAGGATGGCGCGGCCCTTGTGCTCGACGTCCTTGTCGAACGCGTTCAGGGCGATCCACGCCTGCTTGCACGCGAAGTCGTTCTCGTCCTCGGTGACGCCGAGGCGCGAGCCGAAGATGTCGAAGAGGCGCTTGGCCAT
Organism: Myxococcales bacterium; assembly: GCA_025359105.1. Lineage (GTDB taxonomy): Bacteria > Myxococcota_A > Polyangia > Polyangiales > Polyangiaceae > JANYHK01. Next base: position 29,848 of record JANYHK010000112.1, read on the forward strand.
GAGCGTCGGCTCGACGAACGAGAGCGCCGGGTCCAGGAACTCGATGCCGCGCGTCGCGAAGAAATCGACCTCCTTCGTAAACGCGGCCTTCATGACCTCGGGCGCGCCGGCGACGATCGGGCACGAGGAGTTATCCATCGTGTCCTTCACGAAGTTCATCACGTGCGTGAGGATCGGGAAGAAGATGTACTTGAGCGGCTTCTTGTCGGTGTGGGCCGTGAAGAGCAGGTGGTGGATGTGCGCCTGCGAGACCTTGCTCGGGTAGCACGGGTCGATCGAGCCGTACTTGCCGCCGTCGACCCACATCTCCTCGGTCGTCTCGTCGCTGAAGACGACGTTGTTCTTGGGGAGGCCGAGCGCCTCGAAGTACGTACGGAACCACGGGCCCGTCGAGTACAGGTTGAGCACGCGCGGGATGCCGATGCGGATCTTGCGGCGCGCGGCCCAGGCCTCGGCGCTGGAGCGCTGGAAGGGGCGCGTGACCTCGACGCGCTTGGCGCCGAAGATGCCGCGCTTGATGACGACGTCCTTGAGCGGCGAGCCCTCGGCCGGCATCGGCGAGGCGTCGTAGACGTGCATGAACGCGCGCTTGGCCTCGTAGTCCACCATGTTGGGGAACTGTCGAGCGAGGTTCTTCCGCTCCTCGACGAGCTCGAGCATCGCGTCCTTGCTCTCGACGGTGCCCTTCTCGCAGGAGAATCCGGCGATGTAGCGGCTCGTCGACCCGTCGGTGCGCTTGGTGTCGATGAACGTGCGCTTGCACTCGTTCGGGCAGAAGTGGCAGACGGTCTCGACGTCGTTCTTGCTCGTGTACTCGAGCGCGATCGCCGAATCGATGCCGATGAAGGTGGACTTGCCCTTGCGCTTCACGACGCGCAAGGTCTCCATCGCCGCGCCGATCGCGCCGGCTTCACCCGTGTGCGGGTGGACGAACACCTCGGCCTCGGGGACGCGCTCCTTGATGTAGTCGACCTGCGCCTTGACGGCCGCGAGGTTGTATTGCGTGCCGCCCTGGAGGACGAATTTTTTCCCGAGCGACGCCATGCGCGGGATCTGCACGACGTACTGCCAGACGTTCTTCGGCAGGACCTGCGCGAGGCCGGCGAGCATCTCTTCCTTCGAGAAGCCCTCCTTCTGGAAGTTCACGCGATCGGTGTCGAGGAAGACGGCGCAGCCGTAGCTGAACTTCGGCGCGAGCTCGGCCTTGAAGGCGACCTCGGCGAACTCCGTCACCGGGACGCCGAAGCTGTCGGCCGTCGCCTGCAGGAGCATGCCGTTGCCGGCCGAGCACGAGTTGGAGAGGCGGAAGTTGGCGATGTCGCCGTTCTTCATGAACAGGACCTTGATGTCCTGCCCGCCGATGTCGCAGATGACGTCGACGTCGCCGAAGAAGTGCACCGCGCTCATCATGTGCGCGACGGTCTCGACGATGTTCACGTCGCTGTTGACGCACTGCTCGAGCACGTCGGCCGCGTAGCCGGTCGCGCCGAAGCCCTTCACGTCGAGGACGGCGCCCTGG
>JANYHK010000124.1 GCA_025359105.1 Myxococcales bacterium
GCGCGAAGGCGCGATCGGCCCCGGCTTCGCGATCCCGGTGTTTCGCAAGGTCAGCCAGGCGCTCTACGCGGCGCATGCCAAGGGCGTCGTCCACCGCGACATGAAGCCGGGCAACATCTTCCTGTGCAATGACGGCGAGGCGAAGGTCCTCGACATCGGCATGAGCAAATTCGCTTCCGCGGAGTCGCTGACCCAGGAGGGCTTCACGCTCGGCACGCCCGAGTACATGGCACCCGAGCAGTGCATCGGCGCGACCGTCGAGGCGCGCACCGATCTCTACGCGTTCGGCGTGCTCATGTACGAAGCGCTCACCGGAGAGCTTCCGATCATCGCGCAGAGCCGGCGCGAGCTGCTCGATCTCCACCAGCGGCAGGTCCCCATCCCGATGCGCCAGCGTCGCCCCGATCTGCCCATCCCCGAAGCGCTCGACGCGATCGTGATGAAGTGCTTGAAAAAGAGGGTCAACGATCGCCCGAAGGGGGCGGCGGAGGTGCAGGAAATGCTCGAGGCCATCCCGCTGGCCGAGCTGCCCACGGTCTACCCGGCCACGGTCAACCGCCGCGCGCCGAGCGCGCCGTTGCAGCCGACGAAAGCGGCGCTCAAGGAGCCGAACGTCCCCAAGGATCTGAACACGCTCGCCGCGATGCCGTCGAGCGCGCCTCCGCCTGCGGCTGGCAAAGAAGAAGAAGAAGCGTAGAGCGAACGTCGTTTGAACGGAACGGGCAAACGACGGTAGCGACCGGCCCTCACGTCTTGAGCAGCCACACGAGGCCCGCGACGCTGGCCGCGATCAGGACGGTAGCCGCGATCAGGACGGCGATGTCCGTCGCCGACCAGCCCTTGCGCGAGGAGCTGCGCACCGTCGTCGCGTTTGCCGCGGACGCCGCCCTCACCTGCGCGATCGGTGCGGCGCTCGTCATCCCGGCGCTCGACGGCGCGCTCGACGGGGGCGGCGCCGCCTCCGTCGCGGCCGTCTCCGGCCGCTGGAGAGAGACGGGCGCGGGCTCCGGAGGCGCGTCGCCTTCGACCATCGGCTCGTCGGCCGCGCCCTCGAGCGCGCCGAGCGCCTGCGCCACCGGCTCCTCGAGCGCGAGCACGGTGCGCCCCACGCGCATCATCAGCGCGGAGCGCCACGCGACGTCGCGGTCGCGGGCCAGGCGCGACTCACCGAGGAGCGCGCCGTTCTTCGAGCCCGGGTCGCGCACCAGCACCGCGGGGCCGCGTCGCACCAGTTGCACATGCTCGCGCGACGCGTCGGCGTCGGCGAGCGGCAGATCGCACGCGTCGTCACGCCCCACGATGTAGGCGCGGCCCTCTTCGATCAGCGGAAGCACGACGCCCGCGTCGGGTCCTTCGACGACGCGAACCTTGGGCACGACGTCGTCCCCTTGGTCCTCCATCGCCTGCGCCACGAGCATCAACGCAAGCTCTCGCGTCGCGACGGCCAGATCGCGCGTCGGCGGGGTCTGATCGATGCGCGCCTCCAGCCACACGCGGCCGACCCGGATGAGATCGCCGGTCCGCAGGGCGCGCGGGGTCTGGGGCGACAGGCGCACACCACCTACGAAGGTCCCGTTGGTGCTTCCCTCGTCGACGAGGGAGTGCTTGCCCCCCTCGACGCGGACGGTGGCGTGGCGCTGGCTGACGCTGGGGTCGGGGAGGCGCACGTCGCACCCCTGGCCGCGCCCGATGACCACGCGCGCGCCGTCGAACGTCAGCCCGGGAGGCGCGCCAGGCGCCCCTGCGCGGCTCTCCTGGCCGGAAGGCGACTGCGGCACGATGGCGCTTCGAACGAGGAGGGTGAGCGGCAAGTCGGTCGCAATTTATTGCATGAAACCGGTTCGGATCCCGTCATACTGCGTGGCGAGGACAGGAAATGGCGACCTTGGGTTTTGCTGGAGGACTTTTCGCGCTGCTGTTCGCCGCTTCCGGGGCGACGGCTGTGCCCCAGCACGCCCGTTCAGGTCACCTCGCTTCAGGTCTCCTCCCGCAAGGCGTCCAGGCGGCGCCGCCCGGAGCCGGGAGCGGTAGCTTTGGGGTGGGCGCGGGCGAGGACGGAGCTGCCCCCAAGGCAGACGTAGGGTACCTGACGGTCACCACCGACCCGGCGGCCAAGCTCGAGATCGACGGCGTGGACACCGGCAAGACCACACCGGTGACCAAGCTCGCGCTGGCCGTGGGCAAGCACAAGGTCACGGTCACGTCGCTCGACGGCAAGACGAAGCGCACCCTCGGCGTGACGATCGTCGCCGGCGAAGAGAAGCGCCTCACCGTCACGCTCTAGTCTGCTGGTCTGGCTGGTCTGACCTTGCGGCTCCGGAGCCGCCGGGCAAGGCTCAGTCGGGCATGAGGCTCGGGATTGCCGGGCGCATCTCCGCCGCGTGAACCTCGAGCCAGTGGATCACATCCTCGGCGACGTCGCGCCCCGCGTGCTGTGAGAGCTCCTGGATCCCGGTGGGCGACGTGACGTTCACCTCCGTCAGCCTGCCACCGATGAAGTCGAGGCCGACGAAGACGAGCCCGTCCTGCCGCATGCGCGGCGCCATGTCGGCGACGACGGCGCGCTCCTCGGCGCTGACGTCGCACGGCTCGACGCGACCGCCGACGTGGATGTTCGAGCGCAGATCGTCGGCGCGCGGCACGCGGTTGATGCCGCCGAGCACCTGCCCGTCGAGCAAGAGGACGCGCTTGTCCCCCTTCGTCACCGCCGGCAGGTACTGCTGCACCATCACCTCGAGCTGACCTTCGCCGGTCAAGAGCTCGACGATCGCGCGGTTGTTCTTGTCCCCGTCGGAGAGCATGAGCACGCCTGCGCCGCCGGCGCCGAAGAGGGGCTTGATGACCCCCTTGCCGCCGATGTCCTTCAGGAACAGAAAGATGCGGTCGGGGCTCGACGTCACGAGCGTCCGCGGCATGTGCCGGGAAAAATGCAGCGCGTAGAGCTTCTCGTTCGCGTCGCGGATGCCGCGCGGATCGTTCAGGATGATCGTCCGGCCGCGCGCGCGCTCGAGCATCAGCGTGCAGTAGAGGTACGCCGAGTCGAAGGGTGGGTCCTTCCGGATGAGGACAGCCTCGGCGTCGGCGATGCGCATGTCGTACGGGGCGCCGTGCGTGAAAAATGGCGCCGTGTCGGTGACGCGAAGATCGCGTACCTTGGCGTAGACGTCGCCGTCCAGGATGTACAGGTCCCGCGGATGGCAGTGGAGCGCCGAGTGGCCCCTCCGCTGGGCAGCGCGGAGAAACGCGAACGTCGTGTCCTTGTCCGGCAGAACCCGATCCATCGGATCCATCACGTAGACGAACCGCATGCGACCTTCCTCATTCCTCGAAAATGGAGTCCGAAGCCTAGCACCGCTCGCGCCGGTGTTGCCGATCGCGATCGCCGCGCTGCTCACGGCCGCGCTACCCGCGAAGGCGGCCCACGCGCCGAGCGCCGAGGGCACGCGGATCGCCGTCGCCACCGACCACGCCGACGCCACGCGCGCCGCGTTCGGGGTCCTCGTGGCGGGGGGCAACGCGGCCGACGCCGCGATCACCGCGGCGCTCGCGCTGGGGGTCGTCAGCCAGTCGTCGAGCGGCATCGGAGGCGGCGGCTTCGCGATGGTCTACACAGCGCGGGATCAGAAGGTCACCGTGATCGACTTCCGCGAGACGTCACCCGCGAAGATCGACGTCGAGGCGCTGAGCGCGCGCGACTGGAGAAACGAGGACCCGAGCAAGCGCGGCGTCTCGGTGGGCCTGCTCGGCGAGCCGGCCGGGCTCGAGATGCTCAGCCAGAAGTTCGGCAAGCGTTCGCTCGCCGAGGATGCGGCCCCGGCGGTCGCCCTCGCCGAGCGCGGGTTCTTCATGGGCCGCAACATGGCGAACGTCACGGGGTTCATGAAGGACCGCCTCGGCGTCTCGCCCGAGATCGCCGCGACGTTCGCCCCTGGCGGCAGCCCCGTGGCGTTCGGCACCCTCGTGCGCCGCCCCGAGCTTGCCCGTACGCTGGCGCGCTTCGGCGCCGAGGGGAGCAAGCCCTTCTACTCGGGCGACATCGCGCAGAAGATCGTGACCGCCGCGCGCGGCTTCGGCTCCGAGATGGATGCGGCCGATCTCGCCGGCTACAAGGCCATCGAGCGCGCGCCGCTCGCGCGCACCGTCGACGGGCGCACGATCGCGACGATGCCGGCCCCCAGCGCGGGCGGTCTCATGGTGCTGGAGACGGCGCTCATGTACGGCGCGAGCAGCGCCTCGCCGCTCAAGGCGATGGGGTTCGGATCGAGCGCGTACCTGCACACCCTGGGCGAGGCGATGCGCGGCGCGATCGGCGACCGCGTGCGCATCGCGAGCGATCCCGAGCTCGAGCCGGGCACCAGCGCGGCCTTCGACGCCGCGCTCGAGCCCAAGCAGCTCGCCGCCCGCAAGAAGCGCATCGACGCGAAAAAGACCCACAAGGTGTCGGAATTTCGCACCCGCGAGCAAGGGACGAGCCACCTGATGACGGTCGACGCCGACGGCAACGTGGTGCTCGTCACGACGACGGTGAACGCGCCGTTCGGAGCGCGCATCGTCGCCGGCGATACCGGCATCGTGCTGAACGACGAGCTCGACGACTTCACGCGGCCGAAGGACATGGCAGGCTTCGGCGTCGTCGGCCTCGGCCCCAACCGCGCCCGTGGCGGCGCCCGCCCGGTGTCGAGCATGGTGCCGACGCTCGTGCTCGAGAACGGACAGCCCATCCTCGCCGTGGGCGGCAGCGGCGGCGAGCGCATCGCGACCGCAGTGACGCAGATGACGATGTGCCGCCTCGTCTTCGGGCTCGATCCCAACGCGTGCCTCGCGTCGCCGCGCGTCCACGTGGGCACGACGAACGAGATGACCGTCGACGGTGACGTGACGGAAGACGTGCGCGCGGGCCTCAAGGCGCGCGGCGACGTGGTGAAGGAGAGCGGGATCCCCATCCAGCCCGCGGTGCAGATGATCGCATGGGACCGCTCGAGCGGCACCCCACGCATCCTCGCCGCTTCGGACCCACGCAAGGCAGGCTTCGCCGCAGCTCAGTAGGTCTCGAGCTTCAGAGCGTACTTGAGGTCTTAATCCTGGTCGGCGAGGGCCGCGAGCTCTGCGCTCGGTCCCTCCTCGAGATCGCTCGCGAGCGTGTAGCCGATGCCGCGGTTTTGCATGACGGCCACCGAGTAGCCGTTCTGACGGCCGACGCGAACCTGCGCGGTGCCGACGGCGCGCGGCTGCAGACAGTCGCTGTCGCCGACCTGAATCTTGCGGGGATCGTAGATGAAGACGCTCACCCGCTGTGCGCTGGCGCCGTCGCCGATGCGGTACTCGAGGAGGGCGGCGCGCTGGTCGCGCACCGGCATGAGCCGACCGCCGACGAGGTGGGCGCCCTTCTTCTGGAACGTGGGCGGCCGCACCGGCACGCCGACGTACTGCTCGAGGCCGCGCACGCCGACAGCGTCGGTGCGCTCCATGGGCCAGGTGCGCGAGTGCATCTCGACGAAGCCCGCGAGCGGATCGTTGGCGAGGCCGGCGGCCCGTACGTTCGCGCTCACGTCGCGCGACGGCGAGTGGGCGATCGAGCCCCACACGATGGCGAGCGCGGCGGCGCTGGTGAGCGGCACCACCGTTCGCCAGCCGAAGAGGTTGCTGCCTCCGCTCGCGCTGCCCACGCTGGCGACGCTGGCGATGACGCGGTCCTCGCGCTCCGCCGCTTCCGCTTTGCGGGCATCGTCGCGCGCCCGCTCGCCGTTCATCGCCGCGAGCATCCGCGCGCGCATCGCGCTCTTCTCGTCCGAGTCCTGCGACGCCTCGAGGCGAACGACCTTCTTGACCGTCCCGCGAAGGGCGCGATCCAAGGCGATGCGCTCGCGGCAGGTCTCACACTGGGTGACGTGCCCTTCGATCTCGAGCAGCTTCGCCGCGTCGAGCTCGCCGTCCACGTACGCGCCCAAGGCGTGCGCGTACTTCTGGCACTCGCGGGAGATCGGGGTATCGGGGAATTGAGGGGACTTGTTCATCCGACTTCTATGCGGCCCCCCTCTTCCGCGCGCGGTAAGCGTTCAGATCGGCAGGCTCGGCCTTTCGGCCGGGGATCGAGTCGTTCAGCGTCTCGCCCTTCACGATACCCATGGCGAGGGCGTGAGAGTAGAGGGCCTTTTGCAGGAGCTTCCTGCCACGGTGCAAGCGGCTCATCACGGTGCCGATGGGGCAGCCCATGATGTCGGCGATCTCCTCGTAGGAGAACTCCTCCACGTCGCACAGGATGACGGCGAGCTTGAACTCCGGGGGCAGGGCGTCGAGGGCCTTGCGGACCTCGCCCTCGACGATCGGCTGCAGGGCGATCGTCTCCGGATCGCGGAGCTGGCGCATCGTCGACGCGCTCACCCACCCGTCGACGAGCGGGTCGGCGTCGGGCCCTTCCATGATCTGGCGCTCGAGCCCGCCGCGGCGGTACTTGTTGATGAACGTGTTCGTCAGGATGCGGAACAGCCACGCCTTCAGGTTGGTCCCGGCGCAGAACTGATGCTTGGCGCGCATCGCCTTCACGAGGGCATCCTGGACGAGATCTTCTGCCTCTGTGGGGTTCCGCGTCAGGCGGCACGCCACGGCGTACATCCCGTCGAGGTGCTGGATGCAGTCCTCGGAGAAGGTATCGGTATCTTTAGTAATTGCGCCTGAAGACGGCATCGGAAAACCGCGCCTTTCTACCCCATGCCAACCGGGCGGGGGGTGTACCTATTCCCAGTGCGAGAGCCGTGCCCAGGTTTGGTCGGACGGGGGGCTCGGGGCGACTCCAGGAAGCTAGGTACGCGCGACGCGCCCGCAAGTGCTGGCGCGTTCAATCTTTTTTGGCGGCGTTCTTGAGCTTGGTCTCGAGCTCGTCGATCCGCTGCGACAGGCGCTTCACTTCGAGCTGCAGGTGCTGCCAGGGGAGCAAGTTGGGCAAAACCGCCTTGATTCGCTCGTCTATCTGGTGCTGCCAGTCCTCGAGCTTTCCTTTTGCCTGATCGACAAGGCTCGACTTCTGGGCATCCTGCTTCGCGTCTGCGAGGTCTTTTTCGTCGCGACCGTCTCGACTTGCCCCGGGAATCAGTCGCCCGATGGGTCCTTCACGGAGCTGCGTCAGGACGTTCTCGGTGCGCTGGTGAATGAGCTCTTTCAACGTCTGGAGCGGGACGTTCTTCGAGTTCTTCTGCTCCTCGTAGACGATCTGGGCGAGGGTCACCTCAGTGAGATCGTCCTTCGAGTTGTTGTCGATGATCTGCACATCCTCGCTGTTTCGCACCATTTCGGCGATCTGCATGAGGGTGACGTATCGACTGTCTTTCGTGTCGTAGAGCTTCCGATTGGAGTAGCGCTTGATCACGCGCTTGGGGCGATCGGGCTCCTGACCTTCGGGCTTGGTCTCCACACGTGCAGGGTACCATAACGCAGGGAGTCAAGCGGCGTGGCGCGACAAGGTGACGAAACGGCACGGATTGCCCTGCTCCTCGATGACGTTTCGGCAACGTACTCGGGGGGTACGAATCCCGGGAAGGACGAGCCCCTCGTGGGCGTTTCGCTCGCGCTTGCCGCGGGCGAGCTCGCCTGCGTGCTCGGGCCCAACGGCGCGGGCAAATCGACGCTGCTGCGGGTGATGAGCGGGACGCTGCCGGCGTCGCGGGGGACGGTCACCGTCCTGGGCGAGCCGATGGGCGGGTGGGAGCGCGCGCGCCTCGCGCGCCATGTCGCGGTGGTGCCGCAGACGAGCGAGGTCGCGTTCGGCTACGCTGTGCGCGACGTCGTCATGATGGGGCGGGCGCCGCATCAGGACACCTGGATGCGCCCGTCGGACGAGGACGCGCGCGCGGTGGACGACGCGCTCACGCGCTGCGACGTGGCCGAGCTCGCGGGGCGACGCGTCGACGAGCTCTCCGGTGGCGAGCAGAAGCGCGTCGCCATCGCGCGCGCGCTCGCGCAGAAGCCAGACATCTTGCTCCTCGACGAGCCGGGCGCGTTTCTCGATGTTCGTCACCAGGTCATGCTCTACGATCTGCTCGACGAGGCGCGAAAGACGGGGATGGCGTGCGTCGTCGTCATGCACGATCTCAACGTCGCGGCGCAGTACGCGACGAACGTGCTCTTGATGAAGCGTGGGCGGCTCGTCGCCTCCGGCTCGATCGAGCAGGTCATGACGTACGCGCGCCTGAAGGAGACGTTCGACGCGGATCTCTACTGCGGCGTCAACGACGTGAACGGCTCGCGTTTCTTCTTGCCGATGCGCGGCCCTAAAGCGCTGCGGTGACGAGGCGCTCGAGCTCGGCGTCGGTCGTCACGCCGGTGCGGACCGCGAGGACCTTGCCCTCCTTGGAGAGCAGGATGAGCGTCGGCAGGTTCTCGACGCCGTACTTGCCGGCGACGCCGCCGGGATCGTAGGCGATGGGGAACGTGATGCCGTGCGATTTCACCCACGGCGCCGCCAACCCCGGCGTGTCGCTCGTGTTGACGCCGACGACGACGAGCCCCTTGTCCTTGAACCGCTGCGCCACCTTGTTCACGACGGGCGCCTCGGCCTGGCACGGGCCGCACCACGTCGCCCAGAAGTCGAGGAGGACGGGCTTGCCCTTGAGGTCCGAGAGCGAGATTTGGGGCGCTTCTCCGTTGGCGACGAGGTCGAGCGTGAAATCCGGGGCGTCTTTGCCGACGAAGGCCGACGTCGACGGCGTGAACAGGCGCGGGAGCACGGCGAAGCCGAACAGCATGGCGAGGAGGATTCCCACTACGCTGAGCGGGTAGAGGACCTTGCCTTCGTCCGCCGTCGCCGCGTTCGCCATTGGCCATTCTCTAGCACGTGCTGCTAGAAAGGGTCGCGATGACGGCCGAGGCCCACGGTGGACCCAAGATCGGGAGCAGGTCGGAGCTCGCGAAGGTCTCGCTCGGCGCGCTCGGCGTCGTGTACGGGGACATCGGCACCTCACCCCTCTACGCGCTCAAGGAGTGCCTCAGCGGTGAGCACGGAGTGGGGGTGACGACCGCGAACGTGATGGGGCTCCTGTCCCTCGTGTTCTGGTCGCTGACGTTCGTGATCGTCGTCAAGTACCTCTCCTTCATCATGCGCGCCGACAACCACGGTGAAGGCGGCATCCTCGCGCTCCTCGCGCTCCTGCGCGGCAAGGGCGGCGAGACACGCAAGGCGGCGTCGGTGCTCCTCCTCATGGGGCTCTTCGGCGCCGCGCTCCTCTACGGCGACGGGATCATCACGCCGGCCATCAGCGTCCTCTCGGCGGTCGAGGGGCTCGAGGTCGCGACGACGACGTTCCAGCCGTTCGTCCTGCCGGTCACCGTCGCCATCCTCATAGGCCTCTTCCTCGCGCAGAAGCGCGGCACCGCCGGCATCGGCGCGGTCTTCGGGCCGGCGATGCTCGTCTGGTTCGGAAGCATCGCGGTGACCGGAGTCATCTGGATCGCCAGGATGCCCAGCGTGCTCATGGCGGTGAACCCGATGTACGCGGTGCACTTCTTCATCGAGCACCGCCTCCACGGCTTCCTCGTGCTCGCGGCCGTCGTCCTGTGCATCACCGGCGGCGAGGCGCTCTACGCCGACATGGGCCACTTCGGGGTGCGGCCGATCCGCATCGCCTGGTACACGGTCGTCTTTCCCTGCCTCCTCCTCAACTACTTCGGGCAAGGGGCGGTCGTGCTGACGAAGGGCGCGTCGGCGGCGCAGAACCCGTTCTTCGCGATGGTCGACGGGTGGCTCGTCTACCCATTCGTCGTCGTGGCGACGGTCGCGACGGTCATCGCGTCGCAGGCGCTCATCAGCGGTGCCTACTCGCTCACGCAGCAGGCGGTGCAGCTCGGGTACTGGCCGCGCGTGTCGATCGTGCACACGTCGGGCGACGCCGAAGGGCAGATTTACATCCCCGAGATCAACACCGCGCTCATGGTCGCGTGCTGCATCCTCGTCCTCGCGTTCCGCAAGAGCACGAACCTGGCGTCGGCGTACGGCATCGCGGTGACTGGCACGATGAGCATCACGTCGATCCTTTTTTACGCGGTCGCGCGCGAACGCTGGAAGTGGGGCCGCCTTCGCGCTGGCTCGATCACGGCGCTGTTCCTCACCGTCGATTTGGCCTTCTTCGTCGCCAACGCCACGAAGATCCACGACGGCGGCTGGGTGCCGCTGGCGATGGCGCTCGTCGTCTTCACCGTCATGACCACGTGGAAGCGCGGGCGCGACACCCTGTACGCGTTCTTGCGCGGCATCACGCTGCCGCTCGACCTCTTCATGGAGGACATGGCCCGCCAGGCGCCGCACCGCGTGAAGGGCACCGCGGTGTTCATGACGTCGAACCCCGAGGGCGCGCCGCCGGTGCTCCTCCACCATTTCAAGCACAACAAGGTCCTGCACGAGAAGGTCGTCCTCCTCGCGATCGCGACGCACCACGAGCCGGAGGTGCCGTCGTCCGAGCGCATCCAGCGGATCAAGGACCTCGGCCACGGGTTCCACCAGGTGACGGCGGCGTACGGCTTCATGCAGACCCCCAACGTGCTCGACGTCCTGCAGCGCTGCGCGGACGCGGGGCTCGTGACCGACAAGAACGACACGAGCTTCTTCCTCGGGCGCGAGACGCTCCTCATCACCGATCGCCCTGGTATGGCCAAGTGGCGCAAGATGCTGTTCGCGTTCCTGTCGCGCAACGCACGCCCGGCGAACGCGTTCTTCCGCATCCCGCCGAACCGCGTGGTCGAGCTCGGCACACAGATCGAGCTTTAGAGCAGCTGCAAAGCCCGGGTCAGCGGTTCGACGGTGGCGCCCAGCCTTCGCCGGTGAGGAGCTCGGCGCGTGAGACGCGGCTGCGCGCGGCGGTGGTCGCGGCGGTGTCGGGCCCGGGCAGGTGCACGACGAAGCGCGCGCCGCCGAGCGCCGGGCTCCGGCCTGCGTCGATCGCCCCGTTGTGCTCGACGACGATCTTCTTCACGATCGCGAGCCCGAGGCCGGTGCCGTCTGCCTTCGTCGTGAAGTACGGGTCGAACACGCGCCCCACCGCGTCGTCGGGAATGCCGGGGCCGTCGTCCTCCACCTCGATCGCGGCGCCGCCCGCCTCCGCGTGCGCGCTCACGACGACGTTGCCGATGACGCCTTCGCCCGCCTTCTTGGCGTCGCGGATCGCCTGCACCGCGTTGCGTACCAGGTTGATGATGACGCGCCGGAGCATCTGCCGATCGATCGACGCACGCAGCGGCTCTTCGGGGAAGCGCCACGAAATGGAGACGTTGGGCGCCACGATCGGCTCGGCGTCGGGCGAGTCGGTGCCGAGCGACGCGTCCTCGAGGTGGGCGAGCTGCTCCGAGCACTCGCGCAGGAAATCGCTGAGATCGTTCTCTGCCAGATCCGCCTGAGGGAGGCGCGCGAAGTTGGAGAAGTTGCCGACGAGGCGGCGCAGAGTTCCGACCTCCTCTTCGACGATCTCGAGGGTCGTGTCGAGGAGCGCGCGGTACTTCGTGTCCCCGCCGCCGTACTTGCGGTGGCACTCTTGCACGGCGAGCTGGATGGGCGTGAGCGGGTTCTTGATCTCGTGGGCGAGGCGCTTGGCCATCTCTTGCCATGCGCCGATGCGCTGCAGATACTCGATGCGCGCGCGCGATTGGGCCATCTCGCCGAGCATGCGGTTGAAGGTGCGGGCTAGGTCGGTGAGCTCGTCGGAGCCGGTCACCGGCACGCGGACGGAGAGATCGCCCTCGGCGACCAGGTTGATCGCGGCGGCGAGGCGGTTGATTCGCCGCGTGACGCCGCGGGCGAGGAGCGTGCCGAGCACGACGGTGAGGAGCATCGTCACGCACAGGAGCGCCGCGAAGGCGTAGAGGGCGCCGCGGTACAGGTCCGAGCGCGAGTTTTCCATGTTGTGGTACTTCGTGACGACGTTCGCCGTGGAGTTGAGCTCGTCGAGGTGCTCGTCCAGGCGGTGCCGATCGATGGCGAACATCGCTGCGATCTTGATCGCGCTCTTGTTCCCGGCGTCCTCCCACACCGGCCGCTCGACGTTGAGCGTCCGCTCCGTCGCGTCGTCCACCTTGCGTCCACGGTTTCGCTCGGCGAGGACGCGGCGCTCGACCTCGTCGCCGGCTTCGTCGGTGCGCACCTCGGTGATGCTGAGCGAGACGAGCTCGGGGAAGCGGGGGAAGAGCGCGTCGAGCTGGACCTCGATGAGGGCGCCGTTGCGCGTCTTGCTGGCCTCGCGGAGCAGCTCGTCGGTCGCGATGGCGTCGGTCTGGTGACGCATGTCGGTCTTGATCGCGGCGACGTAGTCCTTGTAGAGCGCCGCGCCGCGGTCGAGCTGGCGACCGACCTCCGGATCGAACCAGATGGCCGACGCGTAGCTGAACATGAAGTTCGCGAGCAGGAGCGCCGCCGCGAGCGGGAGCACCGCCGTGAACAGAATCACGAGCGCGAGCCGTCGCTCGGTCTTTCCAGGCAATCGCAGCGCCACGCGGCTCACGAGGGGAGTGTACACTCGCTCTTGCGATGCAGCTCTCTCAGGTGCGCCTCGTCGGGGTGGGGCCGTTCGAGGACCTGACGGTTCCTCTTTCGGACGAGTCGGGTGCGATGCGGCGCCTCACGATCGTGCTGGGGGCGGGCGGCGTCGGCAAGACGTCGCTCCTCGCGTCGATCGCGTCGACGCGGCCCGGCTCGTCGGTGCCGGTTCGCCCTCGCGCCGGCGCGGCGTCGCCCGCGTTCGTCGTGGCCGACTGGGTCCTCGGGGACGACGATCCGGCCCGCCCGCACCCGCTGCGCGTGACGAGCCCGAACGCCGTCCTCGACGAGCGGGAGGACCTTGCCGTGCTCCGCCGCCGCGAGCAGGCCCTCTTCGATCGGCGCGCGACGGAGGGCGGCTTCGTCCTCGTCGGCTTCTCGGCGGTGCGGTCGGTCCCGCGGGCGCCGCTGTCCTTGGGGATGGGCGAGCGGGCGGCCGTCACGCGCTACGATCCGCGCGCGCCGGTGACCTTCGACGACGCGACCCGCGCGGACGTGGCGCGCGACACGAAGCAGGCGCTCTCTGCCGCGTCGATCCGCGCGTCGCTCGGCGGCCCGCGCGCGCTCGACGATGCGCTGCGAGAGGTCGTGGCGGGGCTCCAGCCGCTCCTCGACTGCGCCTACGACGGGGCCGACCCGGTCACCTTCGAGCCCACGTTCGACACCGGCGGCGGCGCCCGCGCCTCGTTCGACGACTTGCCGGCGAGCGCGCGCAACGTGCTGGCGTTCGGCGTGCTCACCGCCCGCGCGCTCCACGCCGCCTACCCGTCGCGCCCGCCCCGCGAGTCGGAGGGGGTCGTCCTCATCGACGAGGTCGAGCTCCACCAGGAGCCCGACGCGGCGCGCGCGATCGTCCCGGCGCTGACGCGCCTGTTCCCGCGCGTGCAGTGGATCGTGAGCACGCAGCAGCCGGCCGTCGCGCTCGCCTGCGACTCGGAGGACGTCTTCGCGCTCCGCCGCATGCCGAGCTCTACGCGGATCGAGCTCTTCGCCGGCACGATTCACTGACGGGCAAGCCCGCGCGCGAGCCGACGCTCACGGTCCCCACCACAAGAGCTCGTGCGTCTGCGCGCGTCCGCCGACGCTGACGATCACCTCGAGCTTCTGCCCGTCGGCGCTCGGTCGCACGATCGGCTCGGGAAACGCCTCCGACGGCCAGAACGCGCCCTTCTCGAAGCCCGCCGCCGTCAGCCAGTAGAGGTGCAGGCCGTTCTCGCCGGGGCCGTACACGAGCAGCATCCGCCCGCCGCCGAGCAGAAGGAAGTCGAGCCATTTGAAGCCGAGCTCGGCGAAGCGCTCGGGGCTCGGGAAGTGCTCGCCGACGTCGCGCAGCTCGGGCAGGTGGGCCTTGAGATGCTTGTAGAATACATCATACCGGACGCCCTTCGCGATGCGCGGGAGGCGGCGATCGGGCGGGGCGAGGACGGGGAGCGTCTCCGGCGTCGCGCACGGGATCTCGACGAGGGCGCGGTAGCGATCGGCGAGCGTCTCGGTGGCGTCGTCGGCCAGCGAGCGGAGCCACCAGTGGAAGACGGCGAGGTCGGCGTCGCCGGCGCGCGACGTGAGGTGCACGAGGCTCTCCCACAGGGGCCGCCGCACGCGCCACGCGCCGCCGTGCTCCGCCACGATGCACGCGCCGACGTACGCCGCGCCGTGGACCACCGCGTTGAAGAGCGCGCTCGCCGGGCTGCCTGCGTCGCCCATCGCCCGCCACGCGTCGCGCCTCGCCGGCGTGAGCGCCGCGCTCAGGCGATGCACGCTCGCGTCGGTGCGGTCCAGCAGGGGCGCGTCGTCGCCGAAGAGCGCGGGCGCGTTCCGCTCGAACGCGGCGGCGGCCTCGTCGAGGTGGCGCGCGATCGACGGATTGTTCACCGGGTTCGCGTCGGTGCTGCGCGCGCGCGACAGATCGGCCCGCGCGTCCGGCGGATAGAGCGCCAAGAAATACTCGGAGAGCAGCGTCTCGGCCGTGACCTTCGCGTGGGGCACGGCCGAGGTGCTAGCACGCCGCGCGCCGCCGCGGACAGTAGACCAACGCCATCCGCTCCGAGTACCTTGCCCGTGTGTTCACGACCGACGTGCGCTTCGAGGGGTGGACGACGGAGACGTGGCAGCGTTTCCTCCACCTCTGGAAGCCCCGCGCGTCGCCCGATCTCGAACCGACGCGACCACGCGGAGGCGTCTTCGCGATCCACGAGGCAGGCCGCCTCCGCAAGCTCCTCCACACCCGCACCGGGCGGCTCGATCTCAAGGCGACAGCGTGGCCCGTGCCGCTGGCCGATCTCTGCGAGCAGCACCACGCGAGCTGGGCGCTCGCCGGTCACGCCGGCGCGCTCGAGGACATCATGGAGCGCTTCGGCGCCCGCGCGAAGCGTTCGGACGATCTGGTCGCTCAAGCGCTCACACTCGTCCAGATCGCGCGCGAGATGATGCTCGAAGGCGCCATCGAGGTGTGGCCCGCGCGCCTCCGCGGCATCCCTCCGCCCACCGAGGCGATGGTGCGTCGCGCGATAAATGGCTTGTGCACAGACGGCAAGTGCATCGGGCTCGGGCTGTTCAAGGACGGCGAGCTGTGGACCGCCTTCGTCGCGCGCCGCCGGGGGCCTGGCTTCGACGTGATCGCCGGGCCCGACGAGCTGCGCCACCACATGGGCCTCCTGAGCGGCGACTGGCGGCGCGACTACCGCCACCTCGTGCGCGCCGTGGAAGACGCGTACGCGCCGCTCTCGTTCGGGTGCTTCGGCGAGGTCGACACGTTTCGCGCGCTTCAGGTCGACGCGCGCCCAGGAGCATGGGGTCGCGCGGTCGCGGTGCGGGACATCGTCCTCTCGCCGGTCCCGACGCCGGTGGGGCTCGCGCTCGGGGTCGACGGGGCGCGCTACGCGTTCGAGAACCTGAAGCGCGTCACCGGGCGGATCGGCCCGCTCGCGCGCCTCGATCCGCTGCTCGCGTCGATGCGCGCGCGCCTCGGGAGCGCCGCCGGCGAGAAGGACGTCTCCAACGTGCTCGGATTCGATCCGATGGCCGCGCTCCGACAGCTCCTGCGCCGCTGATCCTCAGTCCGTGGCCGCGTCGGCCGCATCGGCGGCGTCGGCTGCCGCGTCGGCCGTCGCGGAATCGGCGGCGCCATCGCCCGCGGCGTCGGTCGCCGCGGAATCGGCGGCGCCAGCGTCCGGTGCCCCGCCTTCGCCGACGCCGCCGTCCGCGAGGCAAGCCGGACCCTGGGTGTAGGCGGCGACGGCGCGCGCGCAGTCCGGATCGGCGGCCGAGAGGTCGTAGAACGGCGGAAACGGCGCGCACTCGCTGCTGACGTAGATCACCGGCTCTCCGCCGTCGGTGGCCCGCCCAACCAGACACGACGCCATACACAAGGAGCCCGGGTTCGTCCCGTCGAGGACGTCGATTGACGAGAACGGATCGAGGCATCCGCGCGTGCGGTCGAAGCGCCGCCCCGGGAAGATGTGGGACGTCGTTCCGCACGCCATCACGAGGAGGAGGGCGGCGAGGGGGAGCGCGATGCGCTTCATGGAGGCGATTGAGGCGATTGAGGCGACGGAGGCGGCTCGATCACCTTGATCTTCAGTTCGACGAGCTGCTCGGGCGACGCCTTGCTCGGCGCGTCCGTCATGAGATCCGTCCCCTTTTGCGTCTTGGGGAAGGGGATGACGTCGCGGAGGCTGTCCGCCCCCGAGAGGAGCATCGCGAGGCGATCCATTCCGATCGCGATGCCGCCGTGCGGCGGCGCGCCGAAGCGGAGCGCGTCGAGCAGGAAGCCGAACTTGATCCGGGCGTCCTCGTCGGAGATGCCGAGCGCGCGGAAGACCTTGGCTTGCACCGCCGGGTCGTGGAGGCGGATCGAACCGCCGCCGATCTCGAAGCCGTTGAGCACGAGATCGTAGCGGTAGCAGAGGACCTTGCCCGGATCCTTGTCCAGGAGATCCACGCACTCGTCGTGCGGGCGCGTGAAGGCGTGGTGCGCGGCCGCCCACGTCTTCTTCTCGTCGTCGTACTCGAAGAGCGGCGGGTTCACGACCCACAGGAAGTTCCACTTGCCGCCGTGGCCGACGTCGGGGATGAGCCCGAGGCGCTTGCCGAGGTGCACGCGCAGGTTGGCCATCACCGTCTGCACGGTGCTCTCCTTGCCGAACTGGAAGAGGAGCAAGTCGCCCGGCTGCGCGCCCGTCGCGGCGTTGATCGCGTCGCGGAGCTCGGGCGTCAGCGTCTTGGCGAGCGGCGACTGTGTCCACGCCAGCTTGTCGTCGATCTTGGCGCGCGCGAGCCCCTTGGCCCCCATGCCCTTCACGAACTCCTCGAGCTTGTCGAGCTCGGCGCGCGACAGCTTGGTCGCGAGCTCGGCGGGCACGCGCATGGCCTTGACGATCTCGGCCGGCAGATCCTCGCGGTATTGACCGCTCTTGAACTTCTCGGCGATCGGCGCCCAGAAGGGAATGCCGCCGCCGCCATGCGCGACGATGAGCTTGGTGAGATCGGTGTGCGGCATGCCGAAGCGGAGGTCAGGCTTGTCGTTGCCGTAGTTGCCCATCGAGTCATAAAAGGGCATCTGCGGGAATCGGCCGCTCGGGTAGAGCGTGTGGAGATCGACGCCGAGGACGTCCTTCCAGATGCCGAAAATGAGCCCTTCCATCGTGCGGAAGATGTCGTCCTGGTTCACGAACGACATCTCGACGTCGATCTGCGTGAACTCGGGCTGGCGATCGAGGCGCAGGTCTTCGTCGCGGAAGCATTTGACGATCTGGAAATACTTGTCGAACCCCGCGACCATGTAGAGCTGCTTGAAGAGCTGCGGGCTCTCGGCGAGCGCGAAGAATTTGCCCGGGTTCATGCGGCTGGGGACGAGGAAGTTGCGGGCGCCGCCCGGCGTGTACTTCACCATCACCGGCGTCTCGAGCTCGAGGAAGCCGGCGTCGTCGAAGTAACGGCGGGTCTGCTGGTGGATCCGGTGGCGAACGCGGAGGGTCTTCTGCAGAGGCGCGCGGCGAAGATCGAGGTACCGGTACTGCAGGCGCTTCTCTTCGCCGGTGTCGCTCTGGTCGGTGATCTCGAAGGGCGGGGTGTCGGCCTTGTTGAAGACGTTGAGCTCGACGACGCGGATCTCGACGTCGCCCGTGGGCAGGCGCGGGTTCTTGTTTCCGCCGCGGCTCACGACGATGCCGCGGATGCCGATGACCCACTCGCTGCGCAGCGCCTGCGAGAGATCGTGGGCTGCTTTTGGCTGCTCGTCGTGCCCCTTCATGTCGGGATCGAACACCAGCTGCGTGATGCCCTCGCGGTCGCGGAGATCGACGAACACGCAGCCGCCGTGGTCCCGGTAGCTCGCCACCCAGCCGAACAGGACGACCTCTTTGCCCTCGTCGGTCGCGCGCAAGGCGGCGCAATGGTGGGTGCGTTTCAGCTCGTCGATGAACCTGGCCACGAGGGACCTCCGCGGGGAAAGTGGGGGCCGGGATGCTAGCACGGCCCGTCGTCGGTGAAGTTGTCCGGGCGCGGTAGCCCGTCGTAAGAAGGAGTCCTTGCCTCCCGCGCCCGACCGAGAACGAGCGGCGACGGGCGCGTCCGATGGGCCGTCCCCGCGCGTCGTGGCGGGGGCGCGCGCGCTGTCCGTGCTCCTGCCTGCGATCCTCGCGGCGGCGCACGTCGCGCACGTGCCCGACGCGGCGCACGATCTCGGTGTCGTCCGAGCGATGGGCTTCGGGTGGACCGGGGCCCTCCGCGCCCTCGACGCGCTCGCGGGGGCAGCGCTCGCTTGGCTGCCGATCGGGACGCGGGCGTTCCGCGCAGGCCTGGGGTCGTCCCTCTTGTGCGGCGCGGCCGCGGGGCTCGTGTTCGAGCTGGGGTGGGCGCTCGTCGGAGCGGTCGCCCCGCGCGCGACGCGGCTCGGCCCCGCGGCGGCCGCCGTCGCGGCGCTCACGTGCGGGCTGTCGGTGGCATGGCAGCTCGAAGCGGCGACCGCCGGAGGCTCGGTGCTGGGGGCGGCGCTGGTCCTCGCGCCGCTCGTGCTCCTCACCAAAGCCAAGAATGTGCAGGATGCACCCATCGCAACGTTGGGCCTGCTCCTGGGCCTTGCCGCGACCTACGAGCCGCTCGTGGCTCTCGCGTCGCTCGCGTCGACCGCCGCGTTCGTCGCGCTGTCCGCGCGCGCCGAGGGAGTGTCCGCGCGCGACCTCGCCCGCAAGCAGGGGCGGTTCACGCTCACGCTCTTCGCCGCAGCCGCCGCCGTTGGCCTCGCCGCGCCGGCCTTCGCGTTCGCGCGTGGGCGGCTCGACCCGCGCCTCGTCCTGTCGCGTCCGGGGCTCGCGTCGGCGCTCGGGGAGGCGGGGGCCTCGCCGCGGGGCTCGCCGGTCGCGCTCGTGCACGCCGAGCTCGGCTGGGCCCTCGTCGCGCTCGCCGTGGCCGGGCTCGTGCTCGCCGCGCGCGGGCCCGGGTCACAGGGACGGGGTCGCCCGCTCGCGGCGGGGCTCTTCGTTGTCGCGCTCGTCGGCCTCGGCTCGGTCGCCGTCGGCGCGGCGGCCGGACCCACGCGCTGGGCCGGTCCCGTCCTGGCGGCGATGGGCGCGCTGCTCGCGCTCGCCGCGCTGGCGATGCAGGCCGTCGTCCGCGGCGTGACCGACGCGCGCATTCCGTTCGCGCAGGCCAGCGCGGCGATGATCGTGGTGCTCCTCCTGGCGTTCCCCGCGCGCGTCGCCGACGAAGCGTGGACGCGCGCCGAAGAGCGCGCGCGCGGCGGTGCGGCCGCGTGGGACGAGGCCGCGTGGGGAACGGTGCCCTTCGGTTCGGTGGTCCTGCTCGACGATCGCCGCGCGCTCGAGCGCGTCGTGGCGACGCGGGCGACCGGGGCGATGCGCAGCGATCTCGCGATCGTCCCGTTTCGCGATCTCGCGGGCCCGATGGCGTCCCGCGAGATCGCACGTGAGCCCAAGCTCCAGGCGTTCCTCCGCGACATGGCGCTGGAAGGCGCACCAGAGGAGCTGAGCCTGTCTTCGCTCGCCGCCGCCCGCCCCGTCGCGATGACCTTCGATCCGCGGTGGGACAAGCCGCTCTCGCGCCATCTCGTGCCGGCCGGGATGCTCGCGCGCTTCGAGACCGAGCCGCGCGGCTCGAGCGATCGCAAGCGCGAGCTCGACAAGGCTGCGCCCGCGCTCGCGCGCTTCGAGCGCAAGGTGACGCGCCCGCGCGATCTCGAGCTGTGCGCCGTCGCCGCCTCGCTCTTGCGCGCGCGCACGATCGCGTTCGCGGCAGCCGGCGATCGCGAGATCGTCGCGCGCGGCCTCGACGAGCTGCGCCCGTTCGCGCCCGACGACGCGGTGGCGAGCGAGCTGTCGCGCCGCGTCGTCTCGAGCAAAGGTGGCATCGAGGTGAAGGATCTCGCGCCGTGATGGCGGCGATTCACTCCCGGCAGGGAAGGTGGACCTTGGGGCATGAGGGGTGATGTGGAATCATCGCGCCCATGGACGTCAAAGAGCTGAAGGCGCGCTTTTTGGAGCGGGGCATCAAGAAGGTCAAGGTCGGCGGCTTCGACATCGACGGGGTCTTGCGCGGCAAGTACGCGAGCCTCGAAAAATTCTGGGGCATGGTGGAGAGCGGCTTCGGCTTCTGCGACGTCATCTTCGGGTGGGACATCGCCGACGTCCTCTACGACAACGCGAAGGTGACGGGCTGGGCCACCGGCTACCCCGACACCCACGCGCGCGTCGATCTCTCCTCCTTCCGCGTCATCCCCCACGAGCCGGACACCGCGGCGTTCCTCGTCGACTTCGTGACCGAGGACGGCGCGCCGCACCCGGCGTGCCCGCGCTCGCTCCTCAAGACCGTCCTCGCCGCCGCGAAGGCGCGCGGGTATTCGGCGACGTTCGCGACCGAGTTCGAGTTCTTCGTCTTCAAGGAGACGGCGGAGTCGATGCGCGCGAAGGGCTACCGGAACCTGACGCCGCTCTCGCCGGGCATGTTCGGCTACTCGTGGCTCCGCGAGGGGCAAAATAGCGAGTTTTGCCACGCGATCCTCGACGAGTCGCAGGCGTTCGACATCCCCATCGAGGCGCTCCACACCGAGACCGGGCCCGGCGTCTACGAGGTCGCGCTCCGGTACGACGAGGCGCTCCGCATGGCGGACAAGGCCGCGCTCTTCAAGACGCACCTGAAACAGCTGTGCGCGCGGCGCGGCCTCTCGGCGACGTTCATGGCGAAGTGGAACGAGGGCCTTCCCGGCTCGAGCGGTCACCTCCACCAGTCGCTCTGGAGCGGCGAGGGCGCCAAGAAGAAGAACGTCTTCTTCGACGCGAAGAACCCGAAGGATCTCTCCGCCCTCGCGAAGAGCTACCTCGCCGGTCAGCTCGCGCTCATGCCGGAGCTCACCGCCCTCTACGCGCCGACGATCAACGCGTACAAGCGCTACGTCCCCGGCGTGTGGGCGCCGCTCACCGCGTCGTGGGGGCTCGAGAACCGCACCGCTGCCATCCGCGCGATCCTCGGCGGCTCCGGCGGCACGCGCCTCGAGTACCGGCAGACCGCGGCGGACATCAATCCGTACGTCGCCATCGCCACGTGCCTCGCCGCGGGGCTCTGGGGCATCGAGAAGAAGCTCGCGCCGCCGAAGGCCTCGAAGGGGGACGCGTCGCGCGCCGGCGCCTCCGACGCGCCGTTGCCGCGCACGCTGAAGGAGGCGACCGAGCGCCTCGCCGAGAGCAAGGCGGCGCGGGCGATCCTCGGCGCGCCGTTCGTCGATCACTACGTGCGGACGCGCGACTGGGAGGTCCGCCAGTACGAGCGCGTCGTGACGGAGTGGGAGCTCGCGCGGTATTTCGAGTCGATCTGAGGCTTCGCGGGATTTCTTCGTCGCGCCCGCGATCTACGGCTACCCTCCATCTCCGCGCATGAAAGAACCGTCCGTTCTTCACGAGGTCGGCGTCACCGTCGACTTCGGCATCTTCAAGCTCAACGCGAAGTGGGAGCCCGATCCGCGGCAGCGCGACGCGGCGTGGGCGATGTACGTCGAGCTGTCGACCCGCATCGCGACGCAGGAGCTCGATCTCGAGGTGGGGCTGCTCCGCGAGGCGCTCGACTCGCTGCACGCGCTCTTCCCGGTCACGCGCGAGATCCTCCGCAAGGAGGGGGCGCACGTCGGCAAGGAGCCGAACACCGTCGGCGGCATGTCGCTGCTCGTGCTCAACGCGGGGATCCGGCCATTCCTGTCCAAGTGGCATCCGCGTCTGTCGGACTGGGAGACGCGCCGCGATCCGCACACGAGCGCCCTCGCGCACGAGCGCGCGTGGCAGGACGAAGCGAAGTGCCGCGGCGAGCTCGCGAAGCTCCAGCGGGGGCTTTTGACCTATGCCGAAGCGCTCGGGAAGATCGCCGGCGCGGCCTGAGGCGCCGGCCGGGGCGCCGCGCCGCTCGCGCCAGGACGCGGGCAGCGCAGGCGCGCCTTCGTACGAGTACGAGGTGTTCGTCAGCTACCGCCGCCGCGATCCGGTGCTGTCGTGGATGAACAACCATTTCTTCCCGAAGCTCGTCCACTGGCTGCCGCAGTTCTGGCCCAGCGAGCTGCCGTCGCCGCGCATCGCCAAGGACGATCAGATGGAGACGGGCGTGCGGTGGCCGGACCGCCTCGCGCAGATGCACGGCGGCTCCCGGTGCATGGTCGCGATCCTGTCGCCGGAGTACTTCCGCAGCGCGTGGTGCCAGAGCGAATGGCGCGCGATGCAGGCGCGCGAGAAGCTCGTCGGGATGGCGACGAAGCGCCGTACGCGCGGGCTCATCTTTCCGGTGCTCTTCTGCGGTGACACGTCCGTCCTCCCCAAGGAGGCGGCCGCGCGGCAGTGGGTCGACTTCACGCGCCTCAATTTCCCCGACGAGGTCTTCCGCTTCCACCCCACGTACCTCGAGCTCGATCAGGCGGTGCAGAACGTCGCGCGCGAGCTCGTCACGATGATCCAGAGCGCGCCGCCGCGCCGCGCATGGCCGCGCCTCGAGGCCCCCAAGACGCTCGCGCGCCCTCCGCTCGCGCTCCCGAGGCTGTGAACGATGGGCACGATCGTCACCTTCTATTCCTACAAGGGCGGCACCGGACGCA
The DNA here is from genome assembly GCA_025359105.1 of Myxococcales bacterium. Classification (GTDB taxonomy): domain Bacteria; phylum Myxococcota_A; class Polyangia; order Polyangiales; family Polyangiaceae; genus JANYHK01. The sequence continues at coordinate 22,596 of JANYHK010000124.1, forward strand.
CCCTCGCGCTCGCCAACGTCGCCGCGCTGCTGGCGCAGTGGGGCCACCGCGTCCTCTGCGTCGACTGGGATCTCGAGGCGCCGGGTCTGCACCTGTACTTCGATCGCTACGCGCCGCCCGCGAAGGGCGGGCTGGTCGAGGTCGTCGCCGCGCTCGCGAAGGGGCAGAAGGCGCCGTGGCAGCGCTTCGTCGTGCGCACGGAGGTGGGGGCGCTCGACGGGCAGAAGCGCACGCGCAAGGGCAAGGGCAGGCTGGATTTGCTCACGGCGGGCAAACCCGGGCGCGGGTACGTGGGGCGGCTCCAGGCGCTCGACTGGAGCGCGCTCTACGAGAAGGGCCTCGGCCTCGCCATCGAAGAGCTGCGCGAAGAGTGGTCGGCCGCGTACGATTTCGTGCTCCTCGACAGCCGCACGGGCATCACCGACATCGGCGGGATCTGCACCGCGCAGCTGCCCGACATCCTCGTCCTCATGGCGACTGCCAACGACCAGAGCCTCGAGGGGATCGTCGACGTCGCCGAGCGCGCGCGGGCGGCGCGGGCACGGATGCCGCTCGACAAGCCGGTGCTCCACTGCGTGCCGGTGCCGGCGCGCTTCGACGTTCACATGGAGAGCGCGATCAGTGGCAAATGGCTGCAGAAGTTCGCGACGCGCCTCGAGCCCTACTACCGAACCTGGCTGCACTCGGCGATCGCGCCGTCCGAGATCCTCGCGCACGTGAAGATCCCGTACGTGCCGGTGTGGAGCTTCGGCGAGCGCCTCCCGGTGCTCGAGGAGGGGACCGCCGATCCCGAGTCGATCGGCTTCGCGCTGGAGACGCTCGCAGCGCTGCTCGCGCACAAGCTCGCGCACTCCGACGTGCTGGTGCGCAACCGCGACAGCTTCCTCGCGGCGGCCCGCGGCGCGCGCGCGGAGCAGGACGCGTCACGCGGCGAGTTCGGGGCCGACGTCTTCGTGAGCCACGCCGCCGCCGACGGCGAGCTCGCCGGGCGCCTCTCGCGGGCCTTGAAAAAGCGCGGCCTCAACGTCACGCGGCACGAGCGGGGCGGAGAGAGCGCGCTGTCGCGCGAGCAGTCCCTGCGTGGCGCCAAGAATTTGCTCACGGTGGTGGGCCCGGAGTTCGGCGGCTGGCAGCTCGAGGAGACGATGAGCTTCCTCAAGATGGCGAACGCCCCGAGCCAGCGCGTCGTCGTCCTCCTCACGCGCGACGCGCGCCCGGGCGACGTACCGCCGCTCCTCCGCGACGCGCCGGTGCTCGACGATCGCCGCCCCGAGAGCGCGCTGGTGGAGCGGCTCGCCTCGGTCATGAGCACGCACGCGCGCCAGGGCGATCCCCAGCACGGGCTCTGGGGCCGCCGCGCGGAGCGGAGCGGGCGCGAGCTCTCCGCCAGGATCCGCCCGGTGAAGGGGGAGCGCGATCTCTACCGCATCGACCTCAGCGTGACGCGGAGCAAGGACGCGCCACCGCTCCGAGGCGTCGCGCGCTTCCACTTGCACCCTTCGTTCAAGCGCCACGTCCGCGACGTCGAGGTGGGCAAAGGCCGCAGCGTCGCGACGCTGTCGATCACCGGCGCGAGCGCCTTCACCGTCGGCGTCGAGGTCGACGGCGGCGCGACGGTCCTCGAGCTCGATCTGTCGCGCGCGCCGGGCGCGCCCAAAGGGTTCGTCGAGGGGTGACGGTTGCCCCGGCGCGCGACCGCAAAACGGCCCTCAGTTGTGCACGCTCCACGTCGCGAGCGTGCCGGTGTCCCGGAACGCGTCGGTGTCGACGATGCAGAGCTGCCAGTCACCGGCGGCCGAGCCGCTGAAGCCAGCGACGGCCTTGGTCGTGAGGCTGAAGGCGCCGGCTCCGTTCGGAAACGTTCCGGTGGCGAAGACCGTCTTGGTGACGCCGCCGTGCGCGAGCGTCGCCCGCAGGATCGAGCGGTAGTCGTGGCGACCTGCGAGGTCGACCTTCGCATCCGCAGCGCTGCCGGTCCCGGCGACCGTGAGCGTCGTGCACGCGGAGCCGTTGTCGACGGTCGCGAGGTTCGGCGCCCCTGACGCCGACCAACCGGCGGTCGTGTTGGAGACCGTGATCGTGCGCGACGCGGTCGTGCCCGCGCCTTTGTCGTCGGTAGCGGTCGCCTTGAGCGCGAAGCTGCCGTTGGCGACGAGCGCACTGTCGAAGGTGACCGAGTACGGCGCCGTCGTGTCGGTGACGTTGGTGCCGTCGGGAAGCGCGAACACCACCTGTACGACCCTTCCGTCCGCGTCTGCCGCGTCGGCGGACACCGTGACGGTGCCGGAGACCGTCGCGTTCGCGGCGGGGGCGGTGAAGGTGACCGTCGGCGATTGGTTCGCCGTGCCGCCGACGAACTCGGCGATGGGGGTCGCGGCGAGGTACGTCCCGTAGTTCCACGGCACGGTGCCGCCGTCGTGGATGCCGATGACCGCGAGCGTCGCGTCGTCGAGGATCGTGCTGCCGCTCGAGCCGGGTTCGGTGTCGCACTGGTGCGTGAACTGATCGGCACCGGCGCCGCCGTTCGACGCCGGCTGCACGCTGCAGAGTTGCGACCACTCGAGCGGGCGGATCTGCGGGTGCCCGAAGATGGTGATCTTGCGCCCCGTCGGCGGGCGCTGGTTGAAGTCGAGCGTCACCTTCACCGGCGGCACCGGCGACACGCGGAAGATCGCATAGTCGCGCGTCCCGCTCTGCTCTGCGGCGAGCACAGTCTGGCACGACGACGTCAGGTACTTCGGCTTGTCCTTGCGGACGCCCCAGTCGACCGTCGTGCCGGCGCACGGAATGTTGTTCGTGCGCGTCGCCGGAGCGTTGAAGCAGTGCCCCGCGGTGAGCACCAGGCCGTTACCCACGTGCGTCGCCGTGCAGCCCATCGAGATCTCGCCGAACGCGTCGACGAGCGGTCGGTACTTTGCCGGGATGTTGGCGCCGTCCTGAATGACGGGGATGAGATCGTTGGTGCCGATGATCTTTCCCTGCGAGACGGTCTGCGTTCCCTCGCCGTCGGGCTGGCTTCCGCAACCCGCACCAAGAACCAGCGTCCCGAGCATGAGACCGACCGCAGACTTCGACGTAGCGCGCATGGCACCGCTCCCCACAGAAAAGGCGCGACCCGTTCTCGAGAGACCGACAGGCATCCAGAACGTCGCAGCGGCCCCTACTTACGGCGAGAAGGTTCCGCGAGCAACGTGGTCAATACGCGCACTTTGGCGGCTCGTGTAGGGAGAACGGCGAGACACCGGTGCTGCCCAAACGCGCGTTGGAGCGAAGTGTTAGGTCTTGCGCCATGAGGCTCGCCGCCGTCGCTCTCGCGCTCCCTCTCCTTGCGCTCCTCGCGCGGCCTGCGCGCGCCGGTGGACCGACCGACGGCGAGGCCACCGTTTACATGAAAGACGGCGGCCTCATCCGCGGCAAGCTCATCGAGGTTCGGCCCAACGACCACGCCACCGTCCTCCTGGCGACGGGGCAGACGGCGACGATCACCTGGGCGTTGATCGACCGGATCGACGCCGGCGCGCCGCCGGCCACGCCGAGCGCGGCCTCGTCGCCGCCTTCGAGATCGTCGCCGCCATCCCAGGACCGCAAGACGGCGACGGTGCACATCGAGTCCGACCGCCCCTTGCGCCTGGAGGTGGAAGCGGGTCGTCGCGACTGGGCGTTCGTATGCC
>JANYHK010000145.1 GCA_025359105.1 Myxococcales bacterium
ACGCTTGTCGCCCAACACGTCGAGAAACGGACTGAGCCATAGGTCGAGACGCTTCGTCCACGCAGGCGTGCGCTTCATCCCTCGCCATTAAATCAGACGCGCCGGGATGGAAAGACAAATGTGGCGAAGTAGTGCTAGTCGTTGTGGGCGCCGGCGGTGAGCCACGCAGTGACCGCCTGCGCGGCGGCGGGGTTCGCCACGGCGTTGTCCTTCGGCATCGGCCCACCGAACCACGCGAGCGGCGACTGCTGCGGGTTCCCGAGTGTGGAGGACGATGGGTTCGTCGTGCTCACGAGGCCCGCGGCGACCAGGCCGCTGAAGCACGTCGTCTTCGTCGCTCCGCACTTGAACCCGGCCCGCGTGGTCGAGTGGCAGCCGGAGTTGCCGCAATGACCGGGCGTCCCCGGGCCAAAGTAGCTCGTGTAGAGCTTCGTCCAGGTCATCGCCGGGGGGGGCGGCGGCGCGCCGTCCGCCTGGGCGTCGCGAGAGCTTGCGTCGGCTGGCGCCGAGCCGTCGGGCGCGGAGGCGTCGTGGACCGATGCGTCGGGCCCGGATGGATCGGTGCCGGCGTCGGCGGCGCGTGCACCGCTGTCGTGCTTGGCGCCGGCAGCGAGCCACTTCGTGACCGCGCGCACGGCGTCTTGGTTCTGCACGGCCTCGTCGACCGGCATCTTTCCGATCTGATCACCACTCGCGAACCAGGCGAGCGGAGTCCTCGCGGCGTCACCGAGCCGCGACGACGACGGGTGGGCGAGGTCGACGAGGCGCGCCGCAACGAGCCCATCGAAGCAGCTGGAGGCCGTGCTTCCGCACGTGAACCCCGCGTGCGGTCGCGCGTGGCAGCCGGAATTCCCGCAGTGACCGGCCGTGCCCGCGGCGAAGTACCGGTCGTAGACGTACGACCATTGCGTATCGTCGTCGCTCCCTGCGGCGCCATCACCGTCGCCTTCGGCGACCGGCGCAGCGTCCTCTGTCGCAGGCGCGGTCTGCCCGCCAGGCGACGCCGACGGCGAGACGTCGATGTCGCAGCCCACCCAGCCGAGCGCCGCGACGGGGACAAGGACGAGCAGCCGACGCGTTCCCCACATGGCGGTACGGCCGCGGAGAACGAGCGGGTTCATGCGCACGCGACCGTGACGGTGTGGACGTGCGCGAGCGCCGCGCTCGACGTGACGGTGATGCTCTGGCCGGCCTTCAGCTGGGCGAACTGCGGCGCCGTGATCGTCACTTGATGCACGTGGGTGGCCGTCCCCTTGATGGAGTACGTCTTCGTGGCCGCCGTGGCGATGTCGCCCTTGGGCACGCGGAGCGAGTGACCGTGGTTCGCGCTGATCGCGGTCGCGGTCGCGCCCCTGCCGCACGTCGCCGGCGACGACACGCTGCAGGTCACCGTGACGTCGTGCGTGTGGCCGGCGCCGTTCGTCGAGGTCACGGTGATCGCGTGGCCCGCGCCGAGGACCGCGAATTCGGCGGCGGTGAGGGTGACCTGGTGGTCGTGGCCCGCGGTCCCGGCGATCGAGTACGTCTTGTCGACCCCCGCGGCCACGTCGGCCGGGGAGACGACGAGGCGGTGCCCGTGGTTGGCGCTGATGACCGGGGGTTTGCACGTGACGAGCGCTTCGCCGGATTCGTCGAGCGGCTCGTCGGCACCCGCGTCGCTGGAGCAGGCCACGAGGCCGCGCGCGAAAAGCACAGTGCCGGTGAGGAGTGCGGCGGAGCGGAGGAGTTCACGTCGTGTCGTATTCATGGGCGCGCTTCATCGCGCGTTCGTAGGCCGATGACCACGCCCCTTTTGTGCCAGGGCCGTGTCTGACCCGGAAAGCCCACAGTCCACGAAGCCAGCGGACAGGACGCGCGGACGGCGCCGCCGTCCTTTGCGTCGGGTGTTGCGCGCGGGCCATGCGCTCTACCCCGATCGCGCCGTCGTCACTCCTGCGAGCACGTCCCAGTCGACCCCTTCGGACGAGAAGGGAGCGCTTGTTACGGGGCGACCGACCCATGTCTCTATCGCGCGCGACCAAAACTTCAGCGCCAAACCATTCGTCCGCCTGACCCGCATCTCCCATCGGCCTGGGAAGGCCGCGTAGAGCGCATGAGCCGCACGCGTACCCACCTTCTTGCCGCGCGCCCCGCGAATCACAAAAAATTCCGCAACATCCATGACGTCCGTCGAGTCCGTGATCCGCGATCCCCTCGTGACGAGGGCAAACCCGGACAACTTTCCGTCCCGCCGAATGAAGAACGGAAAGTAATTGTCGCGGGTCCACCACCCGTCACCGAGGGAGACGCCGAAGCGGCCGTCCGGCCGGAGGTCGAGCGGCACGTGTTCGCTGAAGTCGTGCGCGTAGAGCTCGACGAGATTGTCCAGAACCGGGGCCTGATCCTTGGCAATGGGCTCGAGAACTACCCGCGGTTGCGTGGCGTCCACGCGGTTAGTGCCAAACCGTGTAGAGGACGACCTTGTCCGCGAGGGGCATGCGCGACCACGCTACCAGAAGCCGACGCGCCGGTGCGGCGGGGGCAAATAGCCAGGATCAGGGCGATGCAGGCGTCGCGGCTCCTCCTCGGCGCGGAGCAGCTCGATCCGGAAAAGCACCACCCAGGTACGAACGTGCCTGGCTACCCCACGGGTTGGGAATACACCACCAACACGCACACGCACTGCCCCTGACGTCTTCGGCGCCGAGCTCGAGGGCCGGCGCGACGCGGCGAAGGCGCTCGTGGCGCCGGGGTTACTCGCGCTTCTTCTTCTTGCTACCGTCGGCGGCTTCGCCCTGGCGCTCGATCCGCGCCATCTCCTCTTCGAGACGCCGCACCGTGCGCTTCAGATCCTTCACTTCGTCCTCGGTCGCGAGGGCCATCGCCTTGGCGAGGCTCTGGACCTGCTCGCTGGTGAAGCTCTGGACTTTGCCCGGCACGCTCATCGCCGTCATGAGCGCCTTCATCACGCGCTCGTCCTGCATCAGCTTCATGACGCGAGGGTCGGTCATCAGCTTCATGCCCTGCTTCATGAGGGTCTTTTTCAGGCTGCTCATCGGCCTTCAGGCTAGCACGGCCCCGTCGCGGCGGCGCTTGCCGAGGCCTGTCGGACGTCGCATGCTGAAGTCATGCGCCCGAGCGATCTCTTCGTAGGCAAAGCCGTCCGCGTTCGCGGGTCCACCACCGACCTGGGCATGGCGCTCCTCCGGCCCGGCTACGTCGTCTTCGTGCCCCGCGGGAAACAGCACTTCACCGGGTACGCCGGCAAGATGATGCCGCAGGCCTTCCACGATCTCGGCGCGTACGTCGGCTACTTGCAGACGCTCCCCGAGGATCAGTTCGACGGAACGGTCGACGAAGCCGTCCGCCAGTGCGGCTGGTCGAAGGTCGCGCTCGGCGACGCACGGGTCGTGAAGCGCCGCGGTCTCTTCCGGCGCAGCCGCGTGACGGTGGCCATCGAAGGCATCGAGGGGGGCGGCGCGATCCGCTTCGACGGCCCCATCCACGAGGCGAGCGTGCCCGACGTCGAGGCCATGCTCGCGCGCATCTAGACGCGCCTTCGGCGTGGTATTCGTAGGCGCGATGGCGACGAAGCGGACGAGCGGAATGGCGGCGCTGGGGGCGACCCACGTGCTCCTTGGCGGCGTCGGCGCGCTCGTGTCGATTGGCCTCGTGCTCGGCGCCATCGTCGTGATCGTCGCGCCGCAGTTCGTCGATCTGTCGACGAGCCCGCTCCACCTGAGCCGCGAGGACGTCGCGCGGACGCGCTCGACGGCGGTGGGCTTGCTCCTGCTCGGCCTGGTGCGCGCGTTCACGAGCGTCCTGCTCGTCGTCGCCGGCATCCGTGTGCTCGACGTCGCCCCCGCCGGCCGCCGCCTCTCGATAGCGGCCGCGTTCACCTGGACGTTCACGAACGTCTTCGAGGCGTTCGCCCTGAGCGAGCCGCTCTGGCTCTTCCTCGTGTCGACGGCGTACCCGCTCTTCACCGAGTGGCTGTTCCTCCGCAAGGACTGGCGCGCGGCGTTTGCGCCGTAGCCGTCGCTCGTCCTACCCAGACCGGCGCTTACTTCGTGGCCGCCGTCGGCGCCGACCGCAGCTCCGCCTTGCACTCCGCGAGCATCTCCTGGAGGCGTGGCAACCGCGCGCCGCGCCGCCCCTCGAGCCACGCGACGCCCTCGGCGAACGAGCTCGTCACGCGAAACTCGAACGGCGGCGGCCGCAACCAGTTCACCGCCGTGACGATCCCGCGAATCACGGGCGCCGGGCTCGCGAAGACGAGGCTCGGCTTCGACTTGATGACACGCGACTCCTCGGCCATGCGCTTTCGCCACTTGGCGTTGGGCATCGGGTTGTCGGGCTCGACGTACAGGAGGCCGCACCCGTGGAACGGCAGCCCGGCCGCGACGCCGTCGGCCTGCTTGAAGCTCTCGATGTAGCGCTCGAAGTCGGTGTCGTCGTTGCTGGCGCCGGCGAAGTACCAGACACAAAGACCGAAGGCCCTGTCGAGGCGGTACGCGAACATTGCGTCACCGCTTCCCGGCAGGGCCTTCGTTCATCGAACGGGCTCGCTCAGTCTTTAGCGTCGCCGCGCGCGAAGATCGACGCGACATAGTTGAGGACGTCGGTTGCGCTGACCTCGTTGTAACCGAAGTTCTTGATCAGGCGCGACTTGATGATGTCGATCTTCTCCTGCGTGTCCTTGTCCACGACGGCGGAGACGAGGGACTTGAGCTTGATCGAGTCCTTCTGATCCTCGAACAGCTTGAGCTCGAGGGCCCGGCGGAGCCGATCGTTGGTCGACCACTGGAACTTCTTCCCGTCGATCGCTAGGGCTCCGATGAAGTTCATGATCTCGCGGCGGAAGTCGTCCTTCCGGTTCTCCGCGATCTCGATCTTCTCCTCGATCGACCGCATCAAACGCTCGTCCGGCTCTTCGTCCTGGCCGGTGTAGCGGTTCTTGACCTTCTCCTTGAGGGTGTAGGCCTTGATGTTGTCGATGTAGTTCGCGGCCAGCTTCGCGATCGCGTCCTCGTCGGCGCTGATCGCACGCTGGACCTCGTTCTTGACGATCTCCTCGTACTCGCGCTTCACGAGGCCGATGATCTCCTGGAAGCGCTTGCGCTGCTCTTCGTTCGTGATGAGCGAGTGGTGGCGAAGGCCCTTGTCGAGCTCGTTCATGACCATGAACGGGTTGATGGTGCCTTCGCCCGAGTCGTTCACGAGCGCGTTACTGATCTTGTCCTGCACGTAGCGCGGGCTGATGCCTTCCATGCCCTCGCGCTTGGACTCCTTGCGGAGCTCCTTGACCGTGTCTTGCGTGTACCCCGGAAGGACCTTGCCGTCGTAGAGCTTCATCTTCTGGATGAGCGACAGGTTGTGCTTCTTCGGGTCCTCGAGCCGCGTGAGGACGGCCCACATCGCGGCCACCTCCAGCGTGTGCGGCGCGACGTGCTTCGCCTTGATCTTCGCGCCGCTGAAATCCTTCTCGTAGATGCGGATCTCCTCGGTCAGCTTGGTGATGTAGGGGATGTCGATTTTGATCGTACGGTCCCGCAAGGCTTCCATGAACTCGTTGTTCAGGAGCTTCTTGTACTCGGCCTCGTTGGTGTGGCCGATGATGACCTCGTCGATGTCCGTCTGGGCGAACTTCTTCGGCTTGATCTTGTGCTCCTGCGAGGCGCCGAGCAGATCGTAGAGGAACGCGACGTCGAGCTTGAGCACCTCGATGAACTCGACGATGCCGCGGTTGGCGATGTTGAACTCGCCGTCGAAGTTGAAGGCGCGCGGGTCCGAATCTGAGCCGTATTCCGCGATCTTGCGGTAGTTGATGTCGCCGGTGAGCTCGGTGGAGTCCTGGTTCTTCTCGTCCTTCGGCTGGAACGTGCCGATGCCGACGCGATCCTTCTCGGAGAGGACGAGGCGGCGAACGCGGATGTGGTTCGCGATCATCTTCGCCCAGTCACCGTCGTACTTGGTGAGGAGCGCCTTGATGATGAAGCGGCTCGCGGGGTCCATGTCCCCCTCGACCTTCACCTTGTACTGCTCGTTGGAGAGGCCAAGCTCGGCGATGGCCTTGTCGCGCCACTCCATCGGGATGAGGCGGAGCGGCTCCTCGTTCATCGGGCTGGCGAAACGGTCGCTCTCCTTGCCCGCGAGCTCCGTGCCGGCGAGGTTCACCCAGTCGAACGAGTAGAGCGCGCCTTCGCTCGAGCGGGAGTACTTCTCGATGCCGAGCTTCAGCAGGCGCGCGATCGTCGATTTGCTCGAGCCGACCGGGCCGTGCAGCAGGATGACGCGCTTCTCGGGCCCGTACCCCTCGCTCGCCGCCTTGAGGACGTGGACGAGGCGCATGAGCGGGATGTCGAGCCCGAAGATGGCGTTTGCGCCGCCGCCGTCCTCGTCCTTGAAGAAGTTGTATCTTACAAGTTTCTTCTTGTTGTCGATGTACTCCTCGGTCCCGTACGAGATGATCATGTCGAAGACGCGCTGGTACGCGTTTCGCGTCACCTGCGGGCGCTCGCGGACGATCTGCAGGTAGTCCTCGAAGGAGCCCTCCCAGTGGAGCTCCTTGTAGAGCTTGTAGTCCTGCATCGCGGCGATTTTCTGAATCATCGAGCTCGCGGCCATCGTGCTCTCCTCGCTTGGACGTCCGAGCGTACCACGATGGTCGTCTCTGGATAGCGGTGCGACGAAGCCCGTTGCCGCCCGAGCTTTCGGGGGCGAAGATCACCCCGCGCATGCCCGCCTCCGACACCTCCCCACGCGCCGCGCGCGCGCAGGCGACCGCCTCCACGCGCCGCCGAGCACCGTGGGCGCTCGTGCTCGTGCTCGTCTACCTCGTCGTCGTGCTGGCGCTCGTGCTCGGGACGAAGCGGCTCGGCGACACCGAGGCGCACTGGTTTTTCACGGTCATGCTCTTCGTCCCGCGCTGGCCGCTCGCGCTTCCGTTCGTGGTGCTGATGCCGATCGCGGCGTTCGGGCGCTTGAAGCTCGCGTCGTTCGGCGCGCTCGCGGTGGCGGCGCTCTGCAACGTCTGGTTCAACGACGTCGGCGTGAGCGTCGGCGGGACCTCGAGCGCGCCGCGGGAGGAGCGGCTCCGCATCATGACGTACAACATCGGCGGCGGCAGCTTCGCGCCCAGCGATCTCGTCCTTCTCGTGAAGGAGGTGGACGCCGACGTCGTGGGCCTCGAGGAGTGCCAGCTCGAGGAGGACGCCTTCGCAGGCAGCGGCTACACGATGCGAAACGACAACGGCAACTGCCTCGTGTCGCGCTTGCCGGTCGAAACGGTCGACGTCCGCGATCCGCAGGAGATCTGGGACAAGAACGGCAGCGGCGCCATCGCCCGCTACGAGATCGCCTGGCAGGGGCGGACCTTCAGCATCGAGGTCGTGCACCTCGAGACGGTGCGCGAGGGGTTGCAGACGCTGCCGTTCGGCTTCTGGAAGTCGGACTGGGCGGGCCCCAAGGACCTCGCCGACAACGTGCAGGAGCGCGCGATGGAGTCCCGCGTCGCTGCCGAGTGGTCGCGCCGAGGCAAGTCGCCGACGATCGTCGTCGGCGACTTCAACATGCCGCCCGACAGCGCGATCTTTCGAACGTACTGGTCGCATCTCCACAACGCGCTCTCCGAGAAGACTCTGGGGCGTCGCGTGACGAAGGCGACGCGCTGGCACGGGATCCGGATCGATCACATCCTCCACGACGACGGTCTGTCTTGCCTCGGGGCGCGCGTGACGCGGGACCTGGGGATGGATCACCGGCCCGTGGTCGCGGACTTTCGCTTCGCCGGGAAGTGACGCGCCGTGGGCGCCGTCGTCGTCGTCACTTCGCGAGGGCGTGGGCCATGCGGTCGACGAGGCGCATCAGTGGAGCGACGTACACGGTGGTCGGATCGTCGTCGGTGGCCGCGCAGATGGTTCCGACGGCGGCCTTCGAGTCGCCGACCCCCTTGGCCACGGCGAGCTGCCGGAGCATCGGATAAACGGCGACCGCACGGTCGGCGAAGGGCTGATCGAACGTGCACGGGTACTCGAGGTCGCTGCCCTTGGTGTCGCGGTCGTCCGGTGCGCCGGGGCGCGGGCTCGTGGACTCGAGCATGCGCGGATCTACGCCCGTCTTGTCGTACGAGAGCGCGCGGCCGAGCGCGTGTGCGAAGAACGCGTCGGTCAGGCGCCCGTCGCCGAGCAGATCGGCTGGGATGCCGCCGATCGCCGCGTAGAAGATCTGGTCGGTGCGCCGCGGGCCGCGCGGGAGGTGGCAGAGATCCTGGCTGGCGGAGCCCGGAAGCGTGGCGGCGAAGAGCGGGCTCGTGCACGAAGCGGTGGCGTCTTCGCCGTACCTCTTCCAGAACTCGCTGCTCGCGAGCTTCTGATGCTCGGCCGCGGAGTCCGGTACGGTCTCGCTCGTGAGCCCGCGGACGTAGCGCTCGACGGGGAAGAGCCTGTCCTCGCCGAAGCGCTGCTTCATGGTCACCAGGCGAAGGTTCGGAGGGTCCTCCGCCTTGGTCAGGTGGGATCCCTTGGCGGAGCAATCTATGTCGTCCGTCGCGAGCGGACACGCCGCGCAGGAGCTGCCCTCCGGCGCGACGGAGCACGAAGAAGAGGGACGGAAGGGCGCGGTCGTCGTGTCGAGGGAGAGCCAGCCGAGGCCTCCGTCGGAGCGAGGATCGAGCGACTGGTCGTCGTGCCCGCTGAGCACGATCACGGCGACGACCGAGTCGCTCCGCAAGAACTGCCGGCGCGCCTCCAGGACTTTCTCGTCGACGCCCGAGTGGAAGGAGATGAAATCGCTCGTGGCGTTGACCGTCGCGTACGGATCGGGCTGCACCAGGAAGCGGTACCAGGACTCGTGCTGCGCCGGGAACTGGCACCCGTCCTCACCGATGTTGGCGAAGAGCGCCGTCGTCGCAGTGAAGAGCGGCGCCGGGTCCTCGCCGGGAGCGAGGGTGAGGAACCCGAAGGGCTCCGCGCTCACGCCGCGCGCGAGGGGCAGCCCGCGGTCGTCGCCGTGTCCTTTGGTGCAGGACGGCGAGCCACGCGGGCCGAGTGACGAGGAGACCACGGCGACGTGGAGATCCACCGGCGCGAACTCCAACGTTCCGGAGGCGCACTTGCCGTTCGACGAGGGGGACGGTGCGCCGGCGCCGACGCAATTCGGCGCTGCGAGGCGAGCGAGCATCTGCTGGAGCGCATTGGCGAAGGCGGTGTGCTTGGGCCCCATTCCCGTCGTCGCGTCGACCGCGATGACGAGATCGACGCGATTGCTGCGCACGAGCAGCGCCTTGTCCTTGTTGCCGACGAGATCGTTGCACGCGGCCGTCAGCACGAACGGCGCCACGGCGAGCGCGAGGTGCCCCGCGCGCATCAGAACGCCCCCGTCGCGAACACGCCGGCGTCGTGCGGCCCGACCTGCGGGGCGAGGCGCAGCGCGGACGGGCGGGCCGCGCCGGGTGCGGTGAGCCAGAGCGTGATTCCGGTCGCGAGGAGGGCGCCGCCTACGACGAACATGACCGTCGACACCGTGCCGGACGACACCGCGTCCTTGTTCGCGTCGAGGCCCTGCGCGTCGCACGTGCTCGCGTCGCAGTGCGAGGACGCGTCGCCGTGCTTCGAGATGGAGCGTAGCCCGAAGTAACTGCCGATGCCGATGCCGACGACGCCGAGACCGCCGGCGACGAGCGCCGCGGGCTTCTGCCATCCGTTGGCAGGCCGCGGGGCGACGGCTTCCCCTTCGGCATCGGGGCGCGTCGCCGTTGCGGGCGTCGTCGCGGGCGTGGTCGTGGTCGCGGGCGGGGTCGCGGGCGTGGTGGCGTTCGCGTTTGCGGCCTCGTCCTCTTCTTCGACGAGCGCGGGCACGGTGACCTTCTGCGTCGTGCCTTCCCCGCGGACGGTGAGCGGGATCTCGAAGGGGCGCTTGTGCGGCGCCGTCGCGCGCACGGAGAACGTCCCTGGGTCGACGGGGACCGGGAGACCCCACGACGACCGCGGCACCGGCGCGTCGCGCACCGTCACGACGAGGCCAGCCACTTCGTGATCGACGGCCACGACGACGTAGACCAGCCGCGTGGCCAGCGCCTCGGCTCGCCCTCGCGCGGCCTTGGCGCGCACGTCGTCCTTCAGCGCCCCTGCCATCTTCGCCGCCGCGTCGAAGCGGGACCACGCGCTCGCGGTGCGCCCCATCGCGACGTAGCAATCGCCGAGCTGGTAGAGCGCGCCCACGGCGGGCTCGAGCGCCTCGCTCCGTTCGAACAGCGGACAGGCCGCCGCGTACTCCTTCGCGTCCATGTGGCGCAGCCCTTCCTGGAAGAGCGCCTCGGCCTCCGGGCTGCCGGCGCGCGCCGCCGCCGGCGCGAGCACGAGGGCCGCGGCGAAGAGAATCGGCAGGAGCCTGGGAGAGCGTCGCATCGTCACCGGCGCCGGAAGTCGGCAGGGTTGCCAGCAGGAGGAGCCGGCGCGATCGCCGGCGGTTGTGGGGCAGGAGCCGCCGTGCTCGGCGAGACAGGGACGCTCGAAGGCTTCTTCGGGGCCGATGCATCGAACACGAGCCCCGCTCCCGAACCTACCGCTGCCCTGGCGTCGACGTCGAGAGGAAGGAGCGCTGGGCTCTCGCCGTCGGGGGTGGGGGTCCCAGAGGGGCTGGTCGCGCCCGTCGCGAGGACGATCTGGGCGTCGACGGCGCCGTCGTCGGCCCGGGCGACGGACGATGCGCGACGCGTGGCGAGGAGGACGGTGCCGCCTACGAGCAAGAGCACGACGAGCCCGGCGACGGCGACGGCGACCATGCCGAGCCCGGTGCGCGGGCGGGGACGCGCGAACGCAGGATCGTCCGCCGTGACGCTGAGCGCGGGCGCGGTCGTCGGGGTCATGGCGAGCGTGGCCATCCCGGCGTCCGCGAATCTGGCGCCAGCGACGACGACGCGCGGGTCGCTCTTCAGCACACGCGCGACGCGCGACGCCGTTTCGAGCGCGCCTTCGGAGCCGAACGGAGCGAGCGCGGCGGCGAGGACCGACACGTCGGCGAAGCGTCGGGCCGCGTCCTTCTCGAGGCACTTCATCACGATCGCGTCGACGCCGACGGGGACGGTGGCGACGCGCGACGCGATAGGAGTCGGCGCGACCCCCTGCACCTTGATGAGCAGATCGGGTAGCGACACCGCCTCGAAGGGCACGGCGGCCGTCACCAGCTCGTACAGCACGCAGCCGAGCGCCCAGATGTCGGCGCGCGCGTCGACGCGCCCGTTGCCGAACAGCTGCTCGGGGGACATGTACTGCGGCGAACCGACCAGGAGTCCCGTCGCCGTCAATCCACGGCTGCCGCCGCGCTCGCCGGTCGCGATCCCGAAGTCGAGGACCTTGACGCACGACGTCCCGTCGCGGCGCGTCGTCAAGAACAGATTGGTAGGCTTCAGGTCGCGGTGGACGATCCCGAGCGCGTGCGCCTCCGAGAGAGCCAGGATGGCCTGGAGCAGGTAGTCCACCGCGTCCCGGACCGGGAGGGGGCCCTTGTGCGCCAGCACGTCGGCCAGGTCCGCGCCGTCGAGGTGCTCCATCACGAGGAAGGGAAGCCCCGCGTCGGTCGTGCCCACGTCCAGGATGCGGACGACGTGCTCGCTCTTGATGCGGACCATCGACCGGCCCTCGCGGACGAAGCGGGCGAGGGCCGTGGGGTCGTGGGCGACCTCCGGAAGCATGAGCTTGAGGGCGACGCGCTCCCTCAGGTGCAGGTGCTCGGCGGCGACGACGACACCCATGCCGCCCTTCCCGAGGACGCGCTCCACCCGGTACTTGCCCGCGATGATGTCGCCCGTCGTGGGCACGCCTGAGACCACGGTCGCATCCTAGAGCCAACGCCGTTGGACCGGAACGGCCAGACGACGGGAGCACGGCCCCCTGCGCAGAGCTCCCCCGCGTAGAGGTCCCAAGGGGCGGATGTGGGTGCCAAAAAGGCGCACCGGGCAGGGCGCTTTGCCAAGTCGTCCGGGACACCTGCGTCGCGGCCAGCCCGAGCGCGAGCACGGCGCCCCGGATCGGGCGTGGAGGCGGGGCAATGTGTCCGGCCTACCCGCGAAAGCCCTGGACTCCTCACAAAAAAGACGCACATTTCGTTCGGCTCGGGCATTGCAACGTCCAACCAACAGGCGTTCGATCCTTTGTTGAGGCACCCCATGAAGTCACTCGCTGCATTGGCCGCTGCGCTCCTCTTCACCGCCCTCACCGGCTGCGGTGGCGAGTCGGCGAACATGTCGCCCCAGTACCCGCCGCCCCCGGGCGTGGACGGCCCCGAGACGGCCGTAGCTGCGAGCGAGCCGAATGGCCTCAACGGGCCCGCGCCGCTTCAGGGCGACGGGCAGGTTCAGCCCAACGCCGAGGCCGCCGCCTACGCGACGCCGCAGGCGGGGGACATTCAGGTCGGCGCCGACGGCAGCGAGTACACCGACACCGATCCCGCCGCCCTCGCCGACTTCAAGCCCGCGCTCGATCCGTACGGCACGTGGGTCGACGACTCCACCTACGGAACCGTCTGGACTCCGTCGCCCACCGTCGTCGGCAACGACTTCTCCCCGTACGTCACCGCCGGTCACTGGTCGTACGACGACGACTACGTTTGGGTCAGCGACTACGACTGGGGCTGGGCGCCGTTCCACTACGGCCGCTGGGTCTACATCAGCAACCGCGGCTGGGGCTGGATCCCCGGCCGCACGTACGCCGGCGCCTGGGTCTCGTGGCGCTACGGCTACGACGACTGGGGCTACGTCGGCTGGGCGCCGATGCCGCCCACCTGGTACTGGCGCGGCGGCTACGCCGTCGGCATCGGCTACGTGCCGGTCGCGCCATACGTCTTCTGCCACAGCTCGCACGTCTTCGCCGGCACCGGCCTCCATGGCCACATCGTCGCCGGGCCGCAAGTCGCCGTAGTCGCGTCGCACACGCGTCCGTACGTTCCGGCGAACCCGAGCGTCGGCCACTCCGCCGCGCACCCGAGCGTCGGTGGTCCGCCGCCGCGCTCGTACGGCGTGACCAATCCGCCGTCCTCCGGATCGAACCGCGGGCTCGCCCACGCGCAGCAGTTCGCCAAGCCCTCGACCGCCGCGGCCCTCGGCGCCCACGCGCCGCAGGTCCCGCAGCATATGCCGTCGACCGGCAACGCGAGCGCGGCGAACGCGAGCCGCTTCGGCAGCGTCCCGGCAAACGCGGCCGCGCCCCGCTACAACGGGAGCACGACGACGCTCGGCGGCCAGCACGCGCCGGTCGCCTCTGCGCCGCAATATCGCGGCGTGTCGCCGACGCCGCACCCGGCGCCGTACTCCGCGCCGTCGTCGCACTCCAGCATGCCGCAGCACTTCGGCGGGACGGCGTCGTCGGCCCCGCGCTACTCGGCGCCCGCCTATTCGGCGCCGCGGTACTCGGCGCCGTCGCAGGGCTACTCGCAGCCGCACTACTCGGCGCCTTCGCAGCCGCATTACTCGGCGCCTTCGCAGCCGCACTACTCGGCGCCCAGCGGCGGCGGCGGGTTCCACACCGCCACGCCGAGCTACCACGCGCCGCAGCCGAGCTACCACCAGTCGGCGCCGACGCACTCGTCGGGTGGCGGCGGGTTCCGCGGAGGCGCGTCGCGCGGTGGAGGTCGGCGATGAGCCCGAAGCTTGCGCTCCTCGGCGTCGCTGTCCTGGCGCAGCTCGCGGCCGCGTGCGTCGTGCGCAGCGATCCGCCGCCCCCGCGGGACTCGGTCTATGTCGGTGGCGGCAGCGGCACGTCGGGGGGCACGGGCGGCGTCGCGACGGGCGGGCCCAGCAGCGCGACGCCGATCCTGGTCGACATCGACACCGACAAGACGATGAACGCGAAGCCCGGCGAAGGCGTGGGCGTGTTCGCGGAGTACTCCGCCGGCGGCCACTGGCACATCTGGTGGACGTGCGACACCAACGTCAACACCGCGGGGCCGCTCACCTGCGATTTCGGTGTCCGCGTCAACGTCACGCAAGGGACGATCGCGCTGAAGACGGACGCCCCCGCCGGTGCGTCACGCCTGTCGCCGGCCGCGCAGGAGCTCACGCTCGCCACGACGACCGGCGCCGAGATCCACGGCGTCACGTTCGACACCTCTCCGGGCGCCGTCATCACGCTGGAGGCGACGATCGGCGGGCAGCACGACGGGCGTTACTTCTTCTTCGTGCAGAACGGCCAGGTCAACGGCGGCTTCAGCGGCACCCTGACCGATCCGCTCATGCTCGAAGGCAACAAGCCCTGACGCTCGAGCTCGTCTGGTAGCCTCGCAGCCGTGGCGCTTCGTGCGGTGATCGGGCTCGGCGCGAACCTCGGCGAGAGGCTCGAGCAGCTCCGCGCGGCCGTGCGGGCGATGGGCAGGATCGGCAAGATCGAGCGCCTCTCGCGCGTCTACGCGACGGAGCCGGTGGGGCCGCCGCAGCCGCCGTTCCTGAACGCGGCGGCGCTCCTCGTCTACGACGGCACGCCGGAGGATCTCCTCGACGCGCTCCTCGCCATCGAGCGGGGGCTGGGGCGCGAGCGGCGCGAGAAGTGGGGTCCGCGGACGATCGATCTCGACATCCTCTGGATCGACGGCATGGCGCTGGAGACCGAGCGCCTCGTCGTGCCGCACCCGCAGCTGACCGCCCGCGGCTTCGCGCTGCGCCCGCTCGCCGACGTCGCGCCGGCCGCGACCGACCCGCTCAGCGGAAACCCCTACGGTCGCCTCCCCGCTGCCGCCGATCCCGGCGTGCGCCCGACTACGCTCGACCTGAGCGGCGCGTCGTAGCGAGTAGCGCTACGCCAGGCGCGCTACGCCAGGCGCGAAATCACTCGCACTTGTAGATCTCGTAGTTCGGGCTCGTCTTGACGCACTTGGTGTACGCCGTCGAAAGGTGGTGAGCGTCTTTCAGAGCCACGCAATCGGCGTCGGTGGTGCAGCTGTACCCGCAGCGCGTCGAGCAGGTCGAGCACACGGCTGTGGCGAAGCAGCCCTGACCGCAGGCGCAATCACCGCTGCCCTTGCACTCCCCCGATTTCGGGGAGCAGGTGGTGGTCCCTGACGAGCCGGAGGAGCCCGACGATCCCGATGCGCCGGAGGAGCTCGACGACCCCGACGACGACCCCGACGACGATCCGCCGCTGCATGTCGACACCTCCGTGCCGGAGCTGCACTTGGGGGTGATCTGCGACGCGCTGCACGACGAGACCTTCGTGCCGGTGCACGTGCTGGACGACGAACAGGTGCACGTCGAGCCGCTGTAGCCGTCCTGGATGCAGCAGCTGCCGGTCCCCGTCGACGACGGCGTGGTGCCGCCGCCCGGATAGCACGTCGTCGACGCGGAGCCGGAGGCCGACGATGAATCGGAGCAGGTGCACGAGCTGCCGGACGTCCCGCACTTCGCGACCTTCTTCTGGCAGCTACAGGTGCCGGAGCTCGGCCACCCCGAGTTGGCGCAGCACAGCGTGTCGCTCGGGCTGCTGTCGCACAGGTAGGTGTTGGGCGTGCCGCTGGCGCTGCAGCTGCAGCCCGTCGAGTCGATGCTGCAGTGGACGCCGCTGGCGGTCGACCCAGACCCGCTCGAAGACGACGAGTGCGAGCCGCAGGCGCCGACGCTGAGGACGGCGGCGAGGGTGACCAAGAGGGCGAGCAGGCTGAGGAGATGTTTCATGGGTGGCGTCCCCATCGCAACGCGCGTGCCGTCCTACGAGACCCTGATTCGTGAGGAATGTCGGAGCGGTTCCCTGCCGAAGGTTCGTCGGAATGGGCACGAACGACGACGCTTCGTCGTCGTCGTCGTCGCCGAGCGAGCTCTCCGCGCGCTTAGAGCCCGAACGCGCGCAGCTTCTTGTGGAGGCCTTCGCGCGTGATGCCGAGCGAGACCGCCGCCTTCGTCTTGTTGTTCTGGTGCTCGCGCAGCGCCTCGATGAGGAGCCAGCGTTCGAGCTGATCCATCATCTCCTTGAGCGTGCCCTTGGTCGGGCGCACGCGCTCGATCATCCCCTCGACCTGGCGCACGCGCGGCGAGAGTAGATCCGGGGTCACGAAGCCGCCGGGATCGATCTGGATGACGAGGCGCTGCACCTCGTTCTGCAGCTCGCGGACGTTGCCCGGCCAGTCGTACCCCTGGATGAGCTCGAGCGCCTGCTGCGAGAAGCCGCCGGACGGCTTGCCGAGCTCGGTCGAGTAGCGCGTCAGGAAGTACTGGGCGAGGAGCGGAATGTCGTCGCGGCGCTCGCGGAGCGGCGGCACGCGCAGCGGGAAGACCTTGAGCCGGTAGTAGAGATCCTCGCGGAAGCGGCCGCCCTCGACCTCCTTCTCGAGGTTTCGGTTCGTCGCGGCGACGATGCGCACGTTCACCCGGCGCTCCTGCGTCGCCCCGATCGGGCGGATTTCGCCCTCTTGCAGCACGCGGAGGAGCTTCGACTGGAGCGAGACGGGCATCTCCGTCACTTCGTCGAGGAAGAGCGTGCCGCCGTCGGCGATCTCGAAGAGGCCTTTCTTGTCCTCGTGCGCGCCGGTGAAGCTGCCCTTCTTGTGTCCGAAGAGCTCGCTCTCGAGCAGGTTCTCCGGCATCGCGGCGCAGTTCTGGCTCACGAAGAGCTTGTCGCGGCGTCGGGATCGGTAGTGCACGGCGGCGGCGACGAGCTCCTTGCCCACGCCCGTCTCGCCCTCGATGAGCACGGTGACGCGCGTGTCGACGACCTTGTCGAGCTGCACGTTGAGCGCGCGCATCGCCGGGCTCTGGCCGATGATCTCCTGCTGACCGGGGCGCCCGCCGGTGCGGCGGGTCTCCTCGCGGTTCTTGAGGAACGCGTTCTCCTTCTTGAGGCGCTCTTCGGCGGAGCGGAGGCGTCGCACCAGGCGCGCGTTGGCGACGGCAAGCGACGCGTTGTGGGCGAGCACCGCGACCATCTCCAGGTCGGCGGGCGTGAAGACGCCGGCGCTCTCGCGGTTGTCCATCTGCAGGACGCCGAGGATCTCCTCGCCGCGCCACAGCGGCACGCCGAGCGTCGAGCGGATCTGCGCGCCGAGGAGCGACTCGGTCTGCCCGACGTCCTGCGGCGCGTCCGCGGCGAGCACGGCGGCGCGCTCGCTCAGCACCTTGCGGAAGACGCTGCGGGTGATGGGGATGGGGCCGCTGGTCGGCCCGTCCTGTCCGCGCACGCGCGTCAAGACCGGCACGTAGCCGGCGGCGGTGCTCGTGGGTCTTACGGTCTCTTCGTCGTCGTCACGCAGAATGACGGTGACGTGGGTGGCCTGCGGCACGAGGCGAAAGCTCGCGTCGCATACGGCCGCGAGAACGTCGCCCAGGTCGCTGGCGGTCGCGATCTCCTTCTGCGCCTCGTAGAGCTGCCGTACGCGGCTGATGTCGTTCTCGAGCTTCGTCGCGGCCGGCGCGAGCTCGTCGAGCTTGCGCATCGCGACGACGCGCGCGCTGTCGGCGTCCTCGGTGATCGTGAGGGCGAGGGTCACGATGCGATCGCCCGAACCGAGCTCGACGACGTCGCCCGACTCGATGACGACCTCGCGGCCGTTTGCGTCGTCGAGCGGGACGCGCTCGCCGGCGTGCACGAGCGTGGTGCCGTTCGTGGAACGGTTGTCGCGCAAGACGTGGCGTACGCCGCTCCATTCGATGCGCGCGTGCTCACTGGAGACGTGGTCGTCGGGCACGACGAGCTCGCACCCCTCTGCGCGCCCGATGCGAACCAGGTCGCCCTGCGCCTCGACGTGGCTCCCCGCCGTCTGGCCTCGCGTGACTTCCAGTCTGATCATACTGCAGCGGCCTTCGTCAGTTGGCGCGCGCTCGCAGGCGCAGAGCCACCTTCACGACGCTGTCGTCGGCCTGGAGCAGCAGCTTGTCGCCCGACGACTTGTCCGCTTCGACGATCTTCTCGAGCGCGGCGGCGGCCTTGGGATCTCCGGTCGGCGCGAGGCGATCGATCGCCTCGACGACCGCCCGGCGCGCGCCTGGGTTCTTCACCTTCTCGAGCTTGGCGACGAGCTCGCCGCGGACCTGGTCCTTCGCGGCGCCGGCGTAGATGACGCTCATCCACGCGCTCTTGATGGCCTTCGCGTTCGCGCCTTCCTTGCCCGTGGCGACCGGCTCCTCGAGTTGCTTGGTGTAGCAGGAGACGTTCTGCTGGCACTGCGCGAGCATCGCGCTCGACCCTTCGTACATCGCCTTCAGGAGCGACGCGGTGCCCTTCTCCTGCTGGCTGCCGATCTTGTCCATTTGCGAGTTGAGCTTGGTGGCGACGTTGCCGACGGCGCCCTGCTGGTCGGGCGTCATCAGCTTGATCGCGGCTTCGAGCGCGGGCAGCTGGAGGGCCGTCGCGCTGTCGCCCTTCGCGCCGCCGATCTCCTTCAAGAGCCAGCCGGTGAGGGCCGGATCGTAGAACTGGGACGACGCCTGGAGCATCGCGGCGCGGGTGGCGAGATCACTGTCCTCGTTGCCCTTGATGCCGTCGTAGAGGCCACGGAAGACGCCGATCGAGCGACCGTCCATCGGGAATTTGACGATGGACATGCCGAACGCCTGGCGGTTCGCGTCGCTGTCGATCGAGGCGGCGGCGTTGAAGACGGCGTCGCGCCCGGCCGTGCGCGAGAGCCACCCGAGGGCGTCGGCCGCGAGGGCCAGGTGCGCCTTGCTGTCGCCGAACCCCGTCGAGAGCTTGGCGAGCTCGGGATCGTCGCCCTTGATGATGGAGATGAGGACGGGCTCGGCCTCCTTGGGCATGTGCATGAGCGCGGCCTCGCACGTCGCCCACAGATCCTTCTTCTCCGGCGTCAGGAGCACCTTCACGAGCGGCTTCACGCCAGGCGTGAACTTGAGATCGCGGATGACCTGGATAGACGTGAGCTGCCAGAACTGGATCTGGTCGCGCTGCGACTCCGGGCTCTTGCCGTCGACCGAGGCCGCGAGCTTCTCGACGGCCTTGGGGCCGTACGTGGGGCTCTTCACCGCGATCACCGCGTCGTGCAGATCGGTGAGGAGGTTGATGGACTTGGCCTGCGAGGCGCGGAACTTCGAGAAGACGGTCCACAGCGCGTCGACCAGCGACGCGTCGAGGGGCTTGCCGAGCTGGGTCATGCCGATGATCGACCCCGCG
This sequence comes from Myxococcales bacterium, assembly GCA_025359105.1. Classification (GTDB taxonomy): domain Bacteria; phylum Myxococcota_A; class Polyangia; order Polyangiales; family Polyangiaceae; genus JANYHK01. Next base: position 19,080 of record JANYHK010000145.1, read on the forward strand.
GCGTATTTCACATCGTCGTCGTTCTTGCCGGGATCGTAGTCGTTCAGAGCCTTCGCGAGCGCCGGCGCCGTGCGCGCGTCGCGCATGTCGCCAAGCGACTTCATGAGCTCCTTGCGCGTCTTGTCGTCGAGGTTGCCGGCCGTGTACTGGCTCGTCATCGGCACGACGATCTCGTCGAGGAGCGCCTTCATCTCGGGCGCCGCGCGGTCCTTCTTCACCTTCGTCATGGTGTCTTCGAAGAACTGCGCCAGCCGCTTGATCGCCGGTGCGCGCTGGGCCGGATCGTCCAGGCGCTTCACCCAGGTCTTGGGATCGTTCTCGTCCGCGCAGGCCGTGAGGAGCAGGCCGGCGCCCAGCGCTGCCACGGGCAGAGCGAGCAAGCCCGAGGCCTGAATCGAGAGATGGGCGAACGTACCAAGCGCTCTGAGCGTCTTCATGGCTCCTCCGGGATCGTGCGCGCCGAGCAAGGTCGCCAAAAAGGCCCGTAGCCCCGCCGCGAAAGCGGACCGTAACCGGCCCGCGGAAGGGGTGTCAACTGGCGTTCACGGGTCCGTTTGGGTCACTTGGCGCTCTGAACGCAGCGGAAGCCGGTGGCGTCGTAGGCCTCGGCGAGATTGTCGGCGCGGTAGGTGTCGTAGAGGGCGTCGTTCGCGCCGTTCTTGAACGAGCTGCCGTAGACACCGGCGCAGTTGCCCCCCGCAGCGATGCACGGCGGCGCGACTCCGAGAAAGCCCGCGTCGAGGGGACCCGTCGCCCTGGAGCTCGAGCTGTCGAAGACTCCCCAGGTCCACTCGCGGACATTTCCGCCGAGGTGCAGGATCCCCTCCGGCGTGGCGCCGGCCTCCAGGGTGTCCACCTTCTGGATGGGACCGCACCCGGTGCCGCCGTCTTCGTTCTGGTCGAAGACGGCGTGCTGGCAATCGGGGGTCGTGTTTCCCCACGGGTAGTGGCGTTTCGCGTCCGGACCGGTGGCGATGATCTGCCACTCGATCGCGGACGGCAGACGCTTCCCCTTGGAGAAGCAGAACGCCGCCGCGTGGTAGAGGCTGACGCAGTTGATCGGCAGGCGGTCGTTCTCGGTTCCGGTGGTGAACGTCGGTGTCAGTGGCCCGGTCACCGGGTAGCAGTTCGCCGTGCCCGTCCAGGTGGCGTCCGCGAAGGCCTGGAGCAAGTTCCAGCTGCTGTCCCACAGCATCGTGGCGTCGAACGGCCCGCCCGGATCGAGCTTGCATGTTCCGGTGTCGCAGGGGGCCTTGTGAGTCCCCGCCCACGTCTTGAAGTCGCCGACGGTCACCTCGTACCGGTCGACGAGGAGGGCGTAGTTCATCGGAATGGTCGACCCGAATTCTTCGTATTTCACGAGCCCGCCGTCGATTCGCACGGTGCCCGCGCCTGCATCTGCGTCGGCCGGAGCGTCGGTCGTCGGGAGGGCGTCGGCGGGAGGGCTCGGCGCGTCGGATTCCGAGGGAGCGTCTCTCCCGCCGTCCGGGAAATCGGGCGTCCCCTTGAGAGTCGACTCGTCGCACGGCGACGCGATGCACGCGTTCGGATCGAGCGTCGCCGGAAGGCAGCCGCCGTTCACGCACGTCTCGGTGGGCTCGCACGCGCGGTCGATGCACGAGCGGCGCATGTCGACGCGGACTTGAAGGTCCTCGTGCGGCAGGAACGCGAGGGCGCGGCGCGCGACGATGCAGCCCTTGTAGTCGGGCGGCTTGCACTCGTCGGCCGACTTGCCGATGCCCATCACCACCTTGAAGCCGAACGTCGCGTCCTTCGATCCGCTCGGTTGGACGACGAGCTCGCCGACGCGGCCGCCCGTGTCGCACCGGAGGGAGCCGGGGCCAGCCGGCTTCTGCTCGAGCTCCTCGCCGAGCTGGCCGACCGTGATCGCGGTCGTCGTGCCCGGCTTGTCGCACGCGTCGCCGTACACGAGGATCCGGACCTGCGTGGGCGCGCGGCAGGTGACGAGCGCGGCGACGGCGCCGATGGCGGCAAGCGTGAGGACGGCACGGCGTCGGAAGCTGCGGCGAGGCCAGCGTCGCATCAGAACCTCAGCAGCGGGGCCGTCGTGCGGCCAGGTGAGAAGTCTCCGCTCGTGCCGGGTTTCTCCGTCAGGAGAGCGGCCGTCAAGACGACGCCGCCGACCACGACCGCGCCGACGCCGGCCCAGAACCACCACCGCGAGGTCAGGGCTGCGCGCGACGTTGGGCTCAGCGAGAGCTCCCGCCGCGTGCCGTCCTCGACCGCGACCTCGGCCTCCGCGTCGTCGAAGCCGTCCCTGGACACACGCACGCGATGCAGGCCGGGCCCGACGGGCGCGTCCACCGGGGCGGCGCCGAGGGGCTTGTCGTCGATCATGACCTTCGCGCCGTCGACCCGGCTCGAGACGGCGAGGGTGCCCCCTCTTTCGGACGCGCGTGCGCCACTAGCCGCGCGCGCGACGAGCTCGACGTCGAGCGCGAGGAGACCACCCCCCGGCAGATCGACCTCGCGCCGCCAGGTCTGGTAGCCGTCGGCCGCGATCTCGACGGTCGCCTTGCCGGCGCTGAGCGCGATCGCACCCGGAAGCGGCGTCTTCCCGACGACGGTGTCACGCACGAGCACCCGCGCGCCCGCGACGGCGCACCTCACCTCGAGGCGCCCGACCTTGGCGCGCACCTCCGCGAGCAGGCCGTCGAGCCCAGGGACCTTCGCGAGGACGTCGGGGGGCGCCTCCTTCGCGAAGCGCTCGAACGAGGCGAGCGCCTCCGGATAGCGGCCGAGGAACTGCAGCGCGCGCCCCTTGTTGTAGAGGATCGCGGGGAGGGGCGCCTTGGCGTACGCCTGATCGTAGACGCGGACGGCTTCCTCGTAGTTGCGGTTGGCGACGAGCTCGTCGGCCTGCCGCTTGAGGGCGTCGTCCTCGGCGCGCGCGGGGAGCGGGGCGAGGAAGAGCGCCAAGAACAGCGTTGCGACGAGGAACAGGGCTCGCATCAGATCGACACCGGCGTGGGGGCAGGCTTCGGCTGGGGGGTGGTCGCGGTGGACGGGGCGGGGGGCGAGCCGGTCGGGCGGGCGGGTGTGGGCACGGGTTTTGGATGGCGAGGGAGCGAGCTCGGGAGCGCCGACGGAGCAGGCAGCGGATCCCGGATGGCTGCGGCGGGCGTGCTCGCGGACGGGCTCGCAGACGCGGGCGGCGGGGCGACGGGCTGCTCTGGCGGCGCGGTGGTCGACGGCGCGCTGCTGCCCGCGACGTTCTGGACGGGGTTCGCCGATCTGCGGAAGTAGAACGCGGTGCCCCCGACGGTGAGCGCGAGCACGGTCAGCCCAGCCACCATCGCGAACCGTCGTCCGGCGCGCGGCGCGCTCGCGCCCGGGACCGCCGCGGCGCCGAGCGTATTGCCTATGGGGGCCAGCGTGGCGGGAGGGGCGGGCGGGGCAGGCGTGGCCGGCGGCGGCGGCGTTTGCGCGGAGACGGTGGCGGACAGCTCGCCGGGGCGCGGTCCGGTATCCCCGACTCCCCGCGGCACGATCTGGATGCCCGCCTTGCTCGGCGCGCCGAGAATCGGAGAGAGCTGCGCCCACGCGTCGCGCGCGTTGGGCGGCCGCGCCGCGGGCTCGCGCGCCACGACGCGCGCGAACCAGGCGTCGAAGCCCTGCGGCACCGGCGCTCCCCCGAGCTCGCGCGCGCGCTCGCTCGCAGGCGCAAGCGGGTCGAACAGGATCTCGCGCATGACAACGATTCCTTGCGGCTCGAGCTCGTTCGCACTCTTCCAGTACAGCCTGCCCGTCAGGAGGAAGAACGCCATGAGCCCGAGCGCCCACACGTCGGTCGCGGGCGATATCTTCGCACCCGCCTGTGTCTGTTCGGGCGCCATCCACAGCGGTGTGCCGACGGCCTTGGTCGTGCTGGCGTCGCTCCCCATGATCTTGGCGATGCCGAAGTCGAGGACCTTCAGGATGAAACGCGCCTCGGCGAGGCGCGGGCGCGCGAGGAAGACGTTTCCCGGCTTCAGGTCCCGGTGCACGACCGGAATGTCGTGCGCAGCGCCGAGCGCGTGGCAAAGCTGCGCGAAGATCTCCGCGACCTCCGCGGGGGGAAGCGCGCCGCGCCGGTCGGCGAACGCCGCGAGGTCCTCGCCGTCGAGGAGCTCCATCGCCAGCCAGGGGATGCCGGTCTTGGTGTCCAGGCCGGCGGCGATGACGTCGACCACGTGCTCGCTCGCCACGAGCGAGCCGACCCGGGCCTCCTGGGCGAAGCGGCGGCGCATCTCGGCGTCGCCGGAGCGCGCCTCGAGCATCAGCTTGAGCGCGCGTCGCTTGTTCGTCGAGATCTGCTCGACGACGTACACCGCCCCCATGCCGCCGCGCGAGAGCGGCGAGACGACGCGGAAGTCGTCGCCGAACACGGTGCCGGGCGCCAGGTCGAGGACCACGAGGCGCGATGTTACCCGGTTCGTGCAGGCCAGGGGAACGCGCGGTATAACGCCGCCCGAATGAGCTCCTCCCGCGAAGACACCGTCGTTTGCCCCGGCTGCGCGAAGCCCGGCCAGCTCAGGCTGACCACATCGCTGGACGTCACGGCCGAACCCTCCAAGAAGGAGCAGTTGCTCCGCGGCCGACTCTCCACCTTCACCTGCGCGCATTGCGGTCGCGAGGCTCGCATCGTCCACCCCCTCCTCTACAAGGACACCGCGCAAGGCCTCGTCGTGCAGCTCGATCCGGAAGGGACGCTCGACGTGACGTCGCTCGTGGCCCGGCTCGGCGAGCCGCGGCCGCGCGTGTCCCGTCTGGTGCGCGACGGCAACGCCCTCATCGAGAAGGTTCGGATCCACGACGCGTCGCTCGACGACCGCGTCGTCGAGGTCATGAAGCTCCTCCTCGCGGTGAGCCACGCGGAGCACATGAACGCGCCGTGGTACTTCGAGCGCGCCGAGGACGCCAACAAGTCCAACAAGGGGCCTGCGCTTCTCTTCACGATCGTCACCGCGAAGGGGCCGCTCGCGACGCGACGCCCGCGCGCCGAGTACGATGCGCTCGCCGCCGATCTGGAGAGCCGCGGCGCCCTGGCCAGCACGTCCGCGGCTGGCGAGGCCGACGAACCCTTCGCGATCATCGATCGCGACTACGCGCGGCAGTGGCTGGCGCAGCCGAGCCCCCCCGTCACCCGATGATCATCGCCTCGCTGAGGAGCTTCCCCTCCTTGAAACGACGCAGGTTCCATCGGTCGAAGAGCTCCGAACGCTGCCCGTCCACGATGTGCTCGGCGATGAGCTTGCCGACGATGGGCGCCATCATGAACCCGTGCCCCATGAAGCCGCTCGCCTGGAAGAATCCCTCGACGTCGTCGATCGGGCCGATGATGGGGTTCGCGTCGGGCGTGATGTCGTAGCAGCCGGCCCACTGGCGGAGCACCTTCACGTCGCCGAGCACCGGGCACGCGCGGGTGAGGCTCCGTGCGTACGTGCCGAGGAAGGCGAACGAGCTGTTCTGGTCGATGCCGTCCGGCACGCGCGCCTGGCCCACCCCGCCGACGATCTCGCCGCGCGTGGATTGGCTGAAATACAGGCCGTCCGTGAGATCGGCGACGAGGGGCTTCAGCCACGGCTTGAGCGGCTCGGTGGAGCAAATTTCGTGGCGGTGGGGTTTGTTGGGGAGCTCCACGCCGAGCAGCCTCGCGATCTCCGGCGACCAGGCGCCGGCGGCGTTCACGACCTTGTTCGTCTTGATCGTGACGACGGGGGCGCCGGGCTCGTTCAGCTTCTGGATGCGCACGCCCTCGATCGCGCGGCCGCGGGTGTCGAAGCCGAGGACGTCGGCGAAGGTCGCGACCTCGACGCCGAGCTTGCGCGCGGCCTGCGCGAAGCCCCAGACGAACGGCCAAGGGAAGACGACGCCATCGTCACCGTTGTAGCTGGCGGCGACGAGCCCGTCGGTGCCCAGCTCGGGGACGAGCTTCTGCGCCTCCTTGGGCGAGAGCATCTTCGTCGCCAGGCCGCACGCGTTCTGCAAAGTCACGCTCTGCTCGAGGCTCCTCCTCTTGTCTTCGCTGCGGACGAGGAAGAGGTAGCCGCCCTGGCGGAACCACACGTTGATCTTCATCTCGGTCGCGAACTCGCGGCACATGCGGATGCTCTCCTGCATGAGCCTCACGTTCGCTTCGCTCGACCATTGCGCGCGGATGCCGCCGCCGTTGCGCCCGCTCGCGCCGCCGCACAAATAACCCCGATCGACGACGAGGACGTCCGAAAGGCCCCGCCTGGCGAGGTGGTAGGCGATCGACAGTCCCATGATGCCGGCGCCGATGACGACGATCTCCGCGTGGTCGCGCACGCCGTCAGCTTAGCAAATCGGGCGACGCGCGCGTGGAGGGCGAGCTATAGGAGCCGCGTGGAATCACGAATGGCGCGGCTGCGGCGCGCGTTCCTGGGGGACGCGCCTCGGCGCCTCCTCCCGCTTCTCGCCCCGACCGTGTTGGCGCTCGGCCTCGATTTCGCGCTGCGCGGCGCGCTTCTCGCCGGCTTCCGGCCGGCGGGGAAGGCGATTTACTTCAGCTCGCTGCTCGTCAGCGCGGCGCTCTGGTTCTTTCCGCTCTGGGTCGCCGCGCGTTTCTGGCAGACGCAGCGCGCGGCAGTCGCCATGTTCTTCGGGCTCTTCGTGCTGCCAATAGCGACCCTCGGGTACGGCGGCCAGGCCCTCTACTTCCACGTGTTCCACGGCTACGTCGGGCGCGACACCGTTCGCCTCGGCATCACGCTGCGCGGCACGGTCGGCGGGTGGCTGGTGTCGTGGGGGAGCCCGGGCCGCTTCTTCCTCGTCGTCGCGTTTGGGATACTGGCGACGCTCGGCCTCGCACTGCTCGTTCGCCGCGTTGCCCCGGGCGTGAAGGGGCGGCCACCGATCCTCGCAGTGGTCACGTTCGTTGCGGCGCTCGCGTGCCTCTCCGTCTTCGAAGGGGTGGACAGCCGCTTTCTCCAGGCGGCGACGCCCGACGTCTGCTTCGCCCACGGCGCGACGCACGCCGTCGTCTCCGCGCTCGCGGGTGACGTGCGCGCCCGTCAGGGCATGGCGGTGCGGACGCCAGTGTCGCTCCCGCCGCTCTCGCGCGCTCGTGCGCGGCCGGTCAACGTGATCGTCGTGCTCACCGAGAGCGTTCGCGCCGACGCGATGTGCTCCGCCGCGCCGCCGCTGTGCGTCTCACCGTTCCTCGACGAGGTCGCCGCCGATCGCATACCGCTCGGGCGGCTGACGACGCAGGCGCCGAACACCTTCTCCGCGTGCATGATCCTGTGGACGGGCCTGGCCCCCAACGCGGACTTCAAGACCGCGCACTCGGCCCCCGTCCTGTGGGAGATCGCGCGCGCCGTCGGCTACCGCACCGCTTACGTGACGTCGCAGAACGCGAGCTACGAGAACTTCTCGGCGTACGTACAGAACGCGGGGATCGATCGCCTCGCGACCGGGGGCGATCTCGGGGGGATGGAGCAAGAGCAGCTCGGCGCTCCGGACGAGCGGGCGTTCGACGAGGGGCTGCGCTTCGCGCGCGAGGCCGGCAGCGCGCCCTACTTCGCCGTCATCCACCTCTCGAACACCCACGCGCCGTACCGGACGGATCCAGCGGTCCGCCCCTTCACACCGGACTCCGACGATCCCCTCGGAGACGCGACGCTCTTCCACAACCGCTCCGGCAACTCCGTGCGCCTGCAGGAGCGCACGCTCGCCGGCATGATCCGCGAGCTGCGCCGCTTGCCGAGCTGGGACGACACCGCGGTCGTCGTGCTCTCCGATCACGGCGAGCAGTTTCGCGAGCACGGCGCCATCTACCACAACCACTCGCTGTACGAGGAGGAGCTCCGGGTGCCGGGGTGGCTCGTCGCGGGCTCGCGCGTCCTCGGCGACGAGGAGCGCGCGTCGCTCGCGGCGTTCGCGCGGAGCCGCACGTACGCGCAGGACGTGCACGCCACGATCGTGGATCTGCTCGGCGTCGATCGCCGCGCGCTCCCGATGGATGACCCCGCTGCGCGCTCGCTCGTGCGCCCGCGCGCGGCGGGCGAGCCGTTCGCGTTGATGGCGACCACGACGGCGGTGTGGGAGCCGGACACCGCGATCATCGGCGCGATGGAGGGGGAGCACAAAGTCTTCGGACCGCCGGGCGGCGGCGTCCACGCCTTCACGTGCATCGACGTCTTGCGCCACCCGTCGGAGGTGACGCCGTCGTCGAGCGACGCGTGGTGCGCCCCGATGATCGAGCGGGCGCGCGCAGCGTTCGGCGACCTCCCGCCGAAACCGTGACGGGTCAGCTCCCCCGCGGCATCTGCGCGAGGATGGCGGCGTGCAGGTGTCCGTTCGTCATCAGGACGCCGGCAGCGTTCGCCAGCTCGCGGGTGCGGTAGTCGAAGGGGGCGCCGGTCGCGTCGGTGACCTCACCCCCTGCCGCGCGCACGATCGCCTCCGGGGCGCACGAGTCCCAGCGCTTGCCGGCGACGCCGGTGTGCACATAAACGTCGGCCTCGCCGCACGCGACGAGCGTGCCCTTCACGCCCGCGCTCCCGACCTGGTCGACCTGCGTGGCGGAGAGGCGCGCGATGAGCTGCGTCGTCGTCTCGGATCGATTCGAGCGCGACACGACGACGCGCGCTTTGTCGAGCGCGCCGACGCGCGTGGTGCGGATCGCCTTGCGCACGCCCGCCGAGACCTCGAACGCATGGCCATCCATTCCCGCGAAGGTGCGATCGACCGTTGGCCATCCGACGACGCCGAGCGTCGCGCGACCCTCCTCGGCGAGCCCGATCATCACGGCGAACTGTCCATTTCTCGCGACGAATTCGCGCGTGCCGTCGAGCGGGTCGACGAAGAACGCGCTCCTCGACGCCTCGAAGCCCTCGAACGTCGCGGGATCGCTCTCCTCGGCGACAATCGGAATCCCGGGGAACGCCGCGGCGAGCGCGCGCGTGATGTGGTCGTTCGCGAGCTTGTCGGCGCGCGTGACAGGATCCGCCGTCCCCTTCCCTTTGTACTCGACGTCGAAGGCCTGCCCGTACACCTCGAGCACGATCGCCCCGGCCTCGGCCGCGATCGCGAGGGCGCGCTCGAGCACGTCGGCGCGCGCGAACGACGTGCCGGCCACCCGCGTCACGTCGCGATCCCCACCTTGGCGAGGAAGCGCGGGAGCGCCGCCAGATCGTCGTCGGAGAGGTAGCGCGGGCCGCCGCCCGTCTCGCGCACGAGCTGCTCGAGCTGCTCCACGGTGCGCGGGCCGAGGACGGCGCTCGTCACGAGGTGGCTCGACAGCACGTAGCGCACCGCGGCGGCGCGCATCGTGAGCACGTCGGCCTTCACCAGGTAGCGCACGGCGTCGAGGTGCTCCAGGCGCTTCTCGAATTCCAGGCGCGTCCAGCGCTCGGCGCGGTGATCGCCGGTCGGGAACGTCTTGTCCTTGCTCCACATCCCCGCGAGCATCCCGTAGTTGAGCGTCGAGCGCGCGAGGACGCCTGCGCGGGCGACCATGATGTCGCCGGACGCGCGGTGCAGATCGGTCGAGTGCAGCAGGTTGTACGCGAGCTCGAGGACCTCGGCGCCCTTGTCGAGCGACACCTTGGCGATCTCGAAATCGCCGGCGGACACGCCCCAGTGGGCGATCTTGCCCTCCTTGACGAGCGCCGAGATCGTGTCCGTCGCCTCGCCGACCGACACGCAGTCGAGGCTCGGGTTGTGGAGCAGGCAGAGGTCGAGGCGCTCGCGACGCAGGCGCTTCAGGGACTTGTGGACCGACTCGCGGAGGTATTCGTTCTCGAAGCGCTTGCGCGGCGGCGTCGTCGTGCAGTCGGTGCCGATGCGCGTCGCGACGACGACGTCCTTGTTCCCCTCGAGCAGCTTGCCGAGCATGAGCTCGGTGTGGCCGCCCGCGTAGGAGTCGGCGGTGTCCATGAGCGTGATGCCGATGTCGAGCGCGCGGTGGACGAGCTTCTCGGCGTCCGCCGCGTCGACCGGGCCGTAGCCGTCTCCCGAGAGCCCCCACGTGCCGAGCGCCATCTCGGAGACGACGAGCCCCGTTTTGCCAAGAGGTCTCGCGCGCACGCCGAACGCATACCACGGCCCGTGTTCACGCGGGGGCCTTGACGTGAGCGCGCAAAGGGGCGATTTGAGGCCCATCCGGGCAAAGGGGGCCCATCCCGCATGCGTCTCGATCGGTCGGCCATCGCGCCCGCGCTCGCGCTCGTTCTCGCGCTCTCCGTCACGGCGTGCGCGACGGAGCCGCCGCCCGCGCCGCCCGCGCCGCAGCGTCCAGCGCAGACCCTCTCGACGCCGCCGCCCGCCGCCGCCGAGGCGACGCCGCCCGCGCCCGCGGCGACGCCGAAGATGACGACAGCCGAGGCCGCCAAGGGGACCCTTCCCGCGTACTTCGAGTCGCTGAACCAGCACGACGCGAAGCGCTACGCCGGCTTCTTCGTCGAGGACGGAGTGCTCACGCAGCCCGGCAATGCGCCGAAGAAGGGGCGCGCGGAGATCGCCGCCGCCGTCCAGCGCCGCTTCGACGCCATCTCCAGCCTCAAGGTGGCGCCCACCCGCGTGCTCGTGAAGGGCGACGTCGTCGCCGTCGAGTGGGCGATGGTCGGCACCCACTCGGGCGACTACCTCGGGGTGAAGGCGACGGAGAAGCCCGTCGGCGTGAACGGCGTCACCGTCCTCGTCTTCGATCCGGACTCGGGTCTCGTCAAGGAGGCGCACTGCTACGCCGACGACGCGACGCTCCTCTCGCAGATCGGCGCGTCGAAGGCCAAGGCGCGCGCCATTCCGACCCTCTCGTCGTCGCCGGAGTGGAAGACCGCTGCAGGCGCGCCCAACGAAGAGCGGGGGGAGGCGGCGTGGAGGCGCGCGGTCGCCGCGATCAACGAGAAGAACGAGTCCGACTACATCGCGCAGCACCAGGACGATGTCGCGTACGACGACATGACCCAGCCCCTCGGCATGCGCGGCCAGAGCGAAGCGCGCAAATGGCTGAAGGAGTTCTCGGCGCAGATGCCCGACGCGAAGGTCGAAGCGTCCGGCGTCTGGGGGATCGAGGACTACGTCGTGAGCGAGCTCACCATCCGCGGCACGCACAAGGTCGCGAAGAAGGAGATCGTGCTCCACACCGTCGACGTCCTCCAGATGAAGGACGGCAAGGTGGCGCACGGGTGGAGCTACGGCGACGGGCGGGAGCTCGCCGCCCAGCTGGCGCCGCCCCTGCCTCCCCCGTCCGCACCGAAGGCAGGCGCCGCGCCGGCGCCGAAGAAGAAGTGACCGCGAGAAGAACGAGCGTCGTTCTTCCCGTTTCAACCAGAGGAGGGTTTGTTCATGCGTAAAATTGTCGGAAGTCTCGTTCTCGGTGTTCTCGTAGGCGCGTGCGGCGGTGGTGGTGAGGCGGTGAAGCCGGTCGAGGCGCCGGCCGCCCCGACCGTCGCGCCCCCGACGCCCCCGACGCCCGAAGTCACCCCGGCCCCGACGGCCGAAGCCCCCGCCAAGCCCTCCGCGCAGGACGCGGCGAAGGCGCTCGTCGGCGCGGTGAGCGACAGCCTGAACACGCACGATCTGGCGAAATTCACGGCGACCTACACGGACGACGCGGTGCTCGTCGTCGCCGGCAACCCCGAGCCGATCAAGGGCAGAGAGGCCATCGGCGCCGACACCAAGCGCGCCTTCGACGCGTTTCCCAACCTCAAGATGGGCTTCAGCCGCGTCTGGGCGAAGGGCGACGTCTACGTGTGCGAGTGGGTCGACACCGCCACCCACTCGGGCGATCTCATGGGCATCAAGGCGACCGAGAAGCCGGTCGGCTACACCGGCCTCAGCATCGTGTGGGTCAACGCGGACGGCAAGATCAAGGAGGAGCACCGCTACCTCGACCTCGGCACCGTCCTCGCGCAGGTCGGCGCGTCGAAGGCGAAGGCGCGCCCGGTCGCGACGCTGCCGACGAGCATCGAGTGGCACTTCGCCAAGTCGGACGCCGCCGAGGACAAGGGCGTCGAGGGGCTGAAGTCCGCCTACGCCGCGTTCGAGAAGAAGGACGACAAGGCGATGGGCGACATGAGCGCCGACGACATCACGTGGGACGATCTGCTCATGCCCGCGCCGATGAAGGGCAAGGCCGACGCGGTCAAGTACTGGAAGACGTTCATGACGGCCTTCCCGGACCTCAAGGCCCCGGCGACGAACAGCTGGGGCGTCGAGGATTTCGCCATCGCCGAGATCGCGTTCACTGGCACGCCGAAGGGCGCCATCATGGGGCTGACGTCGCAAACGAAGAAGCCCGTCACGCTCCACATCGTCGACATCGTCCAGATGAAGGACGGCAAGGTCACCAAGGGCTGGAGCTACGGCAACGGCGTCGAGCTGCTCATGCAGTTCGGGCTGATGAGGCCGCCGGGCGGCCCGGCCGTCAAGCCGGAGCCGAAGCCGCCGACCCCTAAGACGGACGGCAAGGGCGCCACCCCGAAGACGGACACCAAGCCGATCAAGAAGTGACGGGCTGAGTTTGCGCGGGCCGGCGGTCTCGAGAGAGGCCGCCCGTTCGCGCTTTTGTCAGCGACGCTTGCGGCGCAGAATGCTGGCGAGGGCGAAGAGCGCCGCGCCGATCGTGAAGACCGTGCCGACCTTCGACGGCTGGGTCGGCGCGAGGCCGGCGCCGGTGACGGTCGGCGCGTTCGGCGCCCTGGCGGTGTGAACGTTCTCGACGTTGCCCTGATCGGTGGACGCCACCAGGCGCAGGTCACCGACCTTGAGCGCGTCGGCCGGCAGGTAGGCGCGGAGGCGGGTGACGACGACATCCGACGAGTGCAGGCCTCGCATCGCCACGTTGAGATCGTCGAAGTCGCAGCAGCGACCGGAGCAGGCGCCGCCGCCGTCTCGCTCGGGCACGCCGCCGTCGCTCGGGGGGCCCGCGTCGCTGCGCGCGTCACCGGCGGCGTCGCTCGGCGCGTCGGAGCTCGCGTCGGCGCTCCCGTCCGAGCCCGCGTCGGAGGCGCCGTCGGCGCTCCCGTCGAGATCGCTGAAGGTGTAAGGCGGGGAGAAGGCGCCGCACGTCGCGAAGTACGCGTCGGCGAGGCCGGGGTTGCCCGTCGTGGAGAGCGTGCCGGAGCCGCTGCTGCCTCTCCCGAAGCCGGCGCCCGTCGGGAAGACGCTCGGGCGCTTCGAGTACTCCGTGACCCAGGTGCGGCCGTTCCCTTTCGCCATGAGGCCGGTGACGAGCTCCTGGTAGTTCGAGCGGTCCTGGCCGTAGGTCCACACGAGCTTCGTCTCGTCGAGCAGGGCGTTCGGGAAGTTCTGCGCCTCGTAGCGGCCCTCGCCGAGCACGTAAAGCGTGAGGCCGACGTTCCGCCCGACGCCGGCGGCGACCATGCGCAGCGGCAGCGACGGATCGGAGCCGGGCGCCACCACGCGCACCGGCTGCATCGCGCGCACGCCCTGGCCGGGCCGCAGTCGCAGCGCGATGAAGTCGAAGCCCTCGTTCGTGTACTCGTCGATGGTGGGTTTGACGCTCGCCGGGATGTCGTATCCGTGGCCGACGAGCCAGCTCTCGAGCGCCTTCGGATCGGTGGCGCGCAGGGTCACCGTCTCGTAGGGGCCCACGACCTCTTGCGACACGACATCGACCGGCGGCGGCGCCGACGCGTCGTTGACGCCGCTGGTGCCGTCGAACGCCGACGCGGACGTGGCCGAGCTCATCCCGCACCCGCAGCCCGACCCCATGCCGTCGCCGTAGTACCCGCCGTTGCCGTACGTCGGCGCAGGCTCCTTGATGATGGGCTGCGTGCTCGCGTCGAGCGCGGCGAGCCACGGATCGCGGGACAGCTCGATGCGCGTGCCCGGGCGCACCGGGAGCACCCACACGAACTCGCTCGGGTTGCCGGCGTACTTCACCTGATCCCACAGGACCGTCTGCTGCGACGAGAGCGCGAAGGCCATGCGGTGATCGGTCACGACGGTCGCCTCGGTCGGATTGGGCGGGGGCTCGTGAAAGCACCCACCGCACGCGCGCGCGTCGCCCGGCGCAGCGAGGACGGCGGAGAAGGCCGCCAGGCCCAAAAATAAGCCGGAAGCAAACGTAGAGTGACGCATCACGTGCCCTCCTCGGAGCATGACAACCGTGACAGGGGGAGAGTATCCCGCTGTCCGAGCTGCTCGTTCCGAATGCCTGAGTTGTCGAAGGAGTCGCCCACGGGAGGGCTCATGAGCAACTCCCGTGCCGCCGGTTACTTCACGTCACAGCACCCAATAGTGGAAGACGGTGAGCGGCACCTCGCTCGTTAGCCCGACGTCGACGCGCCCGCGTGCGGCGGCGCGGACCGCGGACGGGAGCTCGATGCGGACCTCGCTCCACCCGTCGGCTGGGACGTCGAGATCGCTGGCGGCCGCGCCGTCGAACGAGACGTGCGCGCGCGCGGGGACGTCCGCCTCGACGCGCGCGATGAGCGCCGTCGCCGATGCGGGGACGGTCAACGTGAAGCGCTCCTTGGTTCGTCGCGTTCGCCCGCCGTCCACGACCGGGCGGGCGTCGGGCGCTTCGCCTGCGCGCGCGATCTGCTCGCCGTCCGCGGCGCCGAGGAGCGCGTAGCCATGGGCCGCTTCGCTCTCGAGATCCGCGACGTCGAGCGCGTCGAGCGGCGCTCCGGCGACGGACCACGGCCGCTCGCCGCTCCCTAGACGCGCGTTGTCGGCGGTGAAGGCGCGCATCGACTGACCGCCGAGGATGGTCGCGTCGCGGACGACCGCTTCGTTGAGGAAGCCGCCGAGCACGGCGTCGCACGCCATCCACTCCGGGTAGACGATGTAGTGCGTGGGCAGGCGGGAGGGCGCCGTCCGCGCGAGCACCTCGTAGTGCTCGAGGCGCGAGCCGGCGCCCGCCACCCAGTAACGCGCCTCGTCGGGCGTCGTCAGGCCGACGACGTCGAACGTGCGGCGCTCACCGAAGTACGCGATGGCGCCGGTGTCGTTCACACCGATGCGCGCGTCTGCCGGCAACGTGCGCTTGGCCCAGCGCCCCAGCTCGGCCTGCTGCCGGTCGATTCCGCTCGCCGATTCGGCGGCGTCCGTGAGGGCAAAATCCAGATGCATCGCGAGCGCTCCGGAGACGGCCCCCGCGAGCACCGGCGCCGCGAGCTTCCACCGCAGGCGAATCGCCGCGAGCATCTGGCTCGAGAGCTCCGCAGCGCAAGCGGCGCCGACGAGCCACCCCGGAAAGAACGGCCACAAATAGCGGAGCCGGTTCCACAGGAACGTGTCGTAGACGCACGGCACGAACATCGTCAGCGCGAAGAGGAGCACGCCGGCTGCGCGCCAACGCGCGTTTCGCTGCACGCCCATCGCGACGATGGCGACGAGCCCGCCCATCCACATCGGCGCCAGGTGCGCGGGCAAAAACTCCTGCGACCACACCTCGCCGTTGAGGAGTGTCCCCACGAGGACGCGCACGTTGCTCGTCACGTGGTCGACGAGGACGCCGATCGGGTAATAGGGGTTGCCGACGAGCAGCTTCACCGTCGTCGTCGACGAGCGTGCCGTTCCCGTCATGAGCCACGCGATCATCGGTGGCGCGAGCGGCGCGAAGAGCGCGGGCAGCGCGTGCGCGCGCTCGCGGCCGGCCGCCGCGCGCGGAAAGCGCGCCAGCGTCGCGCCCGCGAACAGCGAGAAGACCGCCCCCTCCGGCCGCAGAAGCGGCAGCGCCACCGCGAGGAGCACCAGCTCGCGCCGCGCCCGCACCGTCCGCTCCGCCGGCAGCGCCTCGGCCCACTCGCTCGCGACACGCAGCGTGCGCGCGATCATCCACGCGAGCGGCACCACCTCCATGCCGCTCGCCGCGCTCCACACGAGCCCGCTCGACGCGAAGACCATCGCGCCGGCGCCCGCCGCGACCTGGGGCCCGGTGAGCCGGCGCGTCAGCTGGAAGACCTCGTACCCCAGAGCGCCGAGGGCCGCGAACGACAGGGCCCACGCGATCCACACGATCTTGGTGTCCCGCAGCCCGACGAGCCAGAACGGCGCGAGCACGGCCGGCCAGAGCAAGCTCGTCGCCCCGCTCGAGGCCGCGTCGCCCGCGTGGTACCGCAGCGGGTGCCCCTCGGCGAAGGCGCGCGCGTACTGGAAATGAATGTACGCGTCGTCGAGCGTCGGCGCCGCGTGGCCGACGCGCGCCACGACCCGCGCCGCCGCCGCCCAGAAGAGGAGCGCCGCGGGCACGACGTAAGGGGCACAGGAGCGCGCCCGTTGCCACACGCGCGGCTTCTCGTCTGTCGTGGCCGTCATCGGGGGGCGTGGAGCTTACCCCGCTTCAGGCTTTGCTTGTTCGTGACGCAGCGCGCCGCCGCTTGCCGTGCGGGCGTTTGGGGTTAGAGTGCGCGCGGAGGTTCTCCCCATGATCCGCGGGATTTCGCGCTACGCCGCGCTCGTGCTCGCCCTCGTCGTCGCAGCGTCGCTCGCCGGCGCGTGCGGCCGCTCGTCGCACGGCTTCGACAACGGCGCGGGGCCCGGCGGCGGCGGCGACGGAAGCACGGACTTCGACGCAACGTTCGGCGGCGAAGGCGGCTCGAGCGGCCGTGACGGCACCGCGCCGAAGCCCCCCGGCTGCAACGATCCGAAGTGCGCGTGCACCGAGGCCGGCGGCACGTGGGACGGCGCCAAGTGCACGCTCGTCGAGAACCCCGGCAACGTCGATCCCGGCACGCAGGGCGGGCTCGGCGGCGGCGGCACCGGCGACGCGGCGTTCAAGTTCCTCTACCCCTACGACGCGACGGTGTTCCCGCGCGGCCTCCTCCCGCCGACGCTGCAGATGGCCGGCACGGCGCCCGACGCGATGCTCGTGCACATTCACGCGGGCGCCATCGACTACAAGGGCTACTTCGGCGCGTCCAACCCCGGCCGCGCGCGCCCGTCACCGAAGGCATGGGCCGCAATCACGCTCGCCGCCGGCGCGAAGGAGCCGCTCCTCGTCGAGGTGACCAAGAAGTCGGGTGCCGCGATCACCGGTCCGGTCAAGGAGACGTGGACGGTCGCGCAGGGGAGCCTCCGCGGCGTCATCTACTACGAGACCTACGGCTCGCAGATCCTGGGCGGCCCCGCGTCGGTCGGCATCATGAAGATCGCGCCGGGCGCTACGGCGCCGGTGGCGATCGCGAGCGGCTGCGGCAACGTCTGCCACACCGCGAGCGCCGACGGTTCGACGCTCGTGTCCGCGAACGGCTTCGCCGGAATCTCCAGCATCAGCTACTCGCTCAAGGGGACGCCGACGCCGCTGAAATCGCAGCCCGACCAGGCGTTCGTCTACGGCGGCCTCTACCCAGACGGCAGCATCGTCATGTCGGCGACGAACTACCGCACGTGGTTCGGCGCCGCGTCGAAGCTCTACGACACGAAGACGGGCGCCGTGCTCCCCGCGCCGGGGTGGGACGGCGTCGTGAAGAACGCCGCGATGCCCGCGTTCTCGCCCGACGGCAAGCAGATCGCCTTCAACCACGAGGACACCGGCGGCGGCCACACGCTGGCGACGATGGCTTACACGAAGGCCCCGCGCTCGTTCGGCGGCCTCACCGACGTGGCCAACGATCCGGTCCGCTTCCTCGGCTGGCCCGCGTTCACGCCCGACGGCGCGGTCGTCGTCTACCACGCCGGCTCGAGCCCGCTCTTCGAGACCGACGCCGACGGCGACTCCGGCGTTCCGGCAGCCGGCGATCTCTTCGCGGTCGACCTCGCGTCGAAGAAGAGCGTGCGCCTCGACAAACTCGACGGCTACAGCGCCACCGGCTCGTACCTGCCCGCCGCCGATCCCGATCTGAACTTCACGCCGACGATCCTCCCCGAGGCCGTCGGCGGCTACTTCTGGGTCGTCTTC
This sequence comes from Myxococcales bacterium, assembly GCA_025359105.1. Lineage (GTDB taxonomy): Bacteria > Myxococcota_A > Polyangia > Polyangiales > Polyangiaceae > JANYHK01. The sequence continues at coordinate 36,922 of JANYHK010000145.1, forward strand.
ACGAGCCACCGCTCGTACGGCAACACGCTCCCGTCGAAGGACAACGGCGATCAGAACGGCAAGCTCTGGGTCGCCGCGCTCGACGTCGGCGGGCCCGCCGGGATCGACGGCAGCCACCCCGCCTTCTACCTGGACGGCCAGGAGTCGAACGCCGACAACCTCCGCGGCTTCTGGGTGCTCGAGCCGTGCGAGAGCGACGGCGAGTCGTGCAACGCGGGCGACCAGTGCTGCGGCGGCTACTGCGTGCAGGGCCCGAGCGGGCCGGTCTGCGCGCAGAGCTCGAAAGGCTGCGCGAACGAGTACGACAAGTGCACGACGTCGGGCGACTGCTGCAAGGGCTACGACTGCATCAACGGCAAGTGCGCGACGCCTCCGCCGAGGTGATGTGCTAAGTGCGTCGGCCCGATGACCGAGGCCGAAGCAAAACCCCGCCGCCCGCGTCCGTACGAGGACGCGCCGCGCCTCCCGGAAGGGGACCTTGTCGATGCGCGCACGCTGGTGCGCGGCGAGTGGCTCGAGATCGAGGTCGGGCCCGGGCGTGGCGGGTTCATGTTCGAGCGCGCCGTCGCCGCGCCGCACGCCGGCCTCATCGGCCTCGAGGTGCGCCGCAAGTGGGCGGCGATCGTCGACGCGCGCCTCGCCAAGCACGGCCTCGCGCCGCGCGCCCGCGTCTTCGCCGAGGACGCCAAGTCCGCGCTCGGACGCCTGCGTCCGAGCGGCGGCTTCAGGGTCGCGTACCTGCATTTCCCCGATCCGTGGTGGAAGAAGCGGCACACCAAGCGCCTGGTGATGGGCGACGTGTTCCTGGAACAGATCGCCCGCCTCCTCGAGCCGGGCGGCGAGCTGTACGTGCAGACCGACGTGGAGGAGCGCGCTGCAGAGTACGAGGACCAGATCCTCGCGTGCGGTCTCTACGATCCGGCCGGCGACGCGCCGGGCAGCCCGCGCATGGCGGAGAACCCGTACGGCGCGCGAAGCCCGCGTGAGCACCGCGCGATCAAGGACGGTCTGCCGGTGAACCGGCTGCGTTTCGTGCGTCGCGCGGCCGCTGCTCCTACCGGACCTTGAACACCGCGGAGCCGGCGCCGGGAACCGTCAGGCGAGCGCTCGCGCCGGCGACCGTGAGCGCCGCGTTCCCCCAGACGAGCTCACCCGCACGCATGACCTCGGTCGCGGCGACGCTCCCTTCCTGCGGATCCTCCGAGAGGCTCACGACGACGAGGTACGCCTCCTCCGCGTTTTTCCGGACGAACGCGAGCAAAGCGGGGTTGTCGACGTCGAGCATCACCAGGTCTCCGGTGCCCCAAACCGCGTGCCCGCGCCGGAACGCGAGGAGCTGGCGGTAGAACGTCAGCATCGAGCTCGGGTCGGCGTCTTCGATCTCTACGTTCGTCTCGTCGGCGGCTTCGCCGAAGTCCAGCCACGGCTTCGGCGACGTGGTGAAGCCGTGGCCGGGCGCCCGCGTCCACGCCATCGGGGTGCGCGCCGAGTCGCGCGTATCGACGACGACGCCGCTCCCCGCGCGGAGGCCGAGCTCTTCGCCGTAGTAGACGAACGGCGTGGCTTTCGTGAACATCGAGATCTCCGCGGCGCGGCGGTACTTCCACGCGACGCCCCGCGCGATCGTCCACGCGCGCTGCACGTCGTGCGAGCCGATGAGCGAGGCGTCCTGGGCGCCCGGCGGGTACCCCGTCGCCGCCGTGCTCAGCGCGTCGAACGCGATCTTGCGGCTGCCTCCGTTGAACGCGAGCCCCCAGAAGTAGCCGTACGGAAAATCGAAGGCCATGTGGAACATGTCCTTCCCGCTCCCGAAGTACGGCGTCACGCTCGTGATCTTCGACTCGGCGACCATCGCGCGATCGGGGTACCGGTCGAGCACGCCACGGAGCTGGCGAATGTAGTCCAGCGTCTCGGGGATCATGTCGCACCCGGTCGCGCTCTCGACGAGCAAGCCGATGACGTCGCAGCGGAACCCGTCGACGCCCTTGTCGAGCCAGAATTTCGCTGTGTCGAGCGTCTCCTTCACGACGGCGGGGTTCCGGTAGTTGAGATCCGGCTGCTGCGGATAGAAGCGGTGGAAGTAGTACTGGTTTCGCGCCGGCTCGAGAGTCCACGCCTGCTCGCCGAATTGCGGACCGTACGTACCGCACCCGATGTCGGCGCGCGACGGCGTGTCGGACCACACGTACCAGTCGGCGTGCGCGCTCGTCTTGCTCGCGCGCGAGTCCTTGAACCAGGCGTGCTGGTCGGAGGTGTGGTTCAAGACGAGATCGACGAGCACGCGGATCTTCTTCGCGTGCGCGGCGGCGAGGAAGGCCTCGAACGCCGCCATGTCGCCGTAGTCGGGGTTGATCGCGCGGTAATCGGCGATGTCGTAGCCCGAGTCCTTGAAGGGGGTCGGCATGATCGGCATGAGCCAGATGGCATCCACGCCGAGCGTTTTCAGGTAATCGAGCTTCGACGTGAGCCCAGGCAGGTCGCCGATGCCGTCGCCGTTGGTGTCGGACATCGAGCGCACGTAAGCCTCGTAGACGACGGCGTGGCGGTACCAGTCGGGGCCGGTGAGGAGCTGATCGGCGCGCGCGTCTTGCTCCGGCGTTGCGTGCGTGGGCAGCGCCGCGGCAGGCGCCGCGCCCCTCGTGGACGAGCACGCCAGGGCGAGGGCGAGGACCGGGAGCACCTTCCGCATCGGCCGAGTGTAGTCGCACGAGGCCCGCGGGCAGTAGCATCTCCGCCATGGCGAACGGTCCTTTAGGCGTCGAAGAGGCTTCGAACTTCCGGAAGGTCGTCGCTTCGGGCGATATCCAAGGCGACGGACCGCACGCGATCGCGGCAGGTGGCGCCGACCTCGTCCTCGTCCGCACAAAGTCGGGCCCTCGCGTCTTCGAGGGGCGCTGCCCGCACCAAGGGGCGCTCCTCGGGGAGGGGGAGCTCGAGGGCGGTGATCTCGTTTGCCGCAACCACCGCTGGCGCTTCGACGCGGGGACCGGCCAGAGGAAGGGGGGGCCCGAATGCCTCCGCGCCTGCCCGGTGCGTGGGGCGGAGGGCGCGCTCGAGGTCGACGTCTCGCCGCTCGCGCGCGATCGCGCGACGCAAAAACCCACCCGCCGCATCGAGGACCTACCGGGGCCACGTCGGCTCCCGTTCTTCGGCAATTTCCTCGATCTGCAGCCCGCGCGCATGCACGAGGTCTTCGAGGAGTGGGCCACCAAGTACGGGCCGATGCTCCGCATCTCGCTCGGCGCCCGTCAGGTCATCGTCCTCTCCGATCCCAAGCTGGCCGAGCCGCTTTTCCGCGGCCGCCCCGAGACGTACCGCCGCATGTCGCCCGTCGAGCAGATCTTCGCCGAGATGTACGCGGCTGGCGTCTTCTCCGCCGAGGGAGAGTCGTGGCGCGCGCAGCGCCGGCTCGCGATGGAGGCGCTCTCGCAGCGCCACCTTCGCGGCTTCTACCCGACGCTCGAGAACGTCGCGCATCGCCTCCACCGCCGGTGGACGAAGGCGGCCGAGGGCGGAGAGACCCTCGATCTGGCCGAGGAGCTGAAGCGCTTCACCGTCGACGTCACGACGCTCCTGGTGTTCGGGCACGATCTGGACACGCTCGAGGGCAAGGACGACGACGTCATCCAACGCCACCTCGAGCTCGTTTTTCCGGCGTTTCATCGCCGCCTGAACTCGGTCTTCCCTTACTGGCGCTACTTCCGCCTCCCGCAGGACCGCCGCCTCGATCACGCGCTCGCCGAGCTGCACGCGTGGCTCACGGAGGTGATCTCCGGCACGAAGAAGAAGCTGGCGGACGATCCGTCACGCGCCGCGAAGCCCGCGAACTTCATCGAGGCGATGCTGGCCGCGAAGGACGCGGAGGGGCAGCCGTTTCCCAACGACGTGATCTTCGGAAACGCGCTGACGATGCTCATCGCAGGCGAGGACACCACCGCCTACACGCTGGCGTGGGCAGTGCACCACCTCTGCGACGCGCCGGCGGCGTGGGCCGCCCTCCGCCGCGAAGCGGACGACGTTCTCGGTGCCGCCCTCGTCCCTGCCGATCTCGATGCCGCCAACCGCTTCCCGTTCGCGACGGCGATCGCCAACGAGGCGATGCGCCTGCGCCCGGTCGCGCCGCACTTCTTCTTCGAGCCGAACGAGGACGTCGTGGTGGGCGACGTCGCCGTCCCTCGCGGCACCGGCATCGTCGCCTTGACCCGCTTCCCCACGCGCGACGCCGCGCGCTTCTACGAGCCGCTCGCGTTCCGGCCGGAGCGGTGGCTCGACGCTGGCGCGAGCGGCAAGGCTCACGACGCGGCCGCGCACGTGCCCTTCGGCTCGGGCCCCCGCATCTGCCCGGGGCGCACGCTGGCCCTCGTCGAGATGCGGGTCGTCCTCGCGATGCTCGCGCGGAGCTTCGACGTCGAGCGCGTCGGCCGCCCGGAGGACGTCAAGGAGGTCCTGGCCTTCACGCTCGTCCCGGAGGGTCTCCGTGTGCGGTTGAAGAAGCGGTAGCCGGATCACTTCAGGGGCAGCACCAGCGGCGGCAGCGGCGTCTGCGCGAAATCGAAGTCGTTGATGAGGTCGCCCTTGAGGAGGTTCTCGCGCACGGTCGGCCGCGAGTCCTTGCGACCGTCGGTCGCCGGGTCGAGCCGCTGCCCGCCGAGGAAGACGTCCTCGATGAACTTCAGATACGCGTCGTGGCTCAACACCTGGTGGTCGATCGTCCCCTTCTTGACCCACGGGCTGATGACGAGCCCGGGCACGCGGAGGCCGTAGCCGCCGTCGTCTACCTTGGGGGGCGCCACGTGATCGTAGAATCCGCCCCAGTCGTCCCAGGTCAAGAAGATGACCGTGGAGCTCCAGAGAGGGCTCTTCATGATCGTGTTGATGAGCGCGGTGACGTAGCCCTGCCCGGCGCTCACGAGGCTCGCGGGATGCTCGCTCACGATGCCGGCGGGGGCGATCCACGAAACCGCCGGGAGCTTGCCGGTCGCGACGTCCTGGTAGAAGGCGTCCATCTCGACGATGTTGCCGGTCTCGCCGTCCTCCTTCACGGTGTCGAACTGTGGCAGCACGTTCCAGATGCTCGGCACCTTCGCGTTGATCTGGGTCGGCTGGCAGTCGTCGGGATCGCCACCGCAGTGCGGATCGTCCCCCTCGCCGAGGTAGTACTTCCAGCTGACGCCGGCGTGGTGCAAGAGGTAGGTGATGTCCGTCCAGGGGTATTCGTTGCCGGGCCCCGCCGGCTTGCCGTTACCGGGCGCCGTGAGCTCGGTCGTGCACGTCGACGGATCGTTCGGCGTCGTGCAGCGCGCGGACCAGCCGCTCACCATGTAGAGGTGCTGCGGGAAGCTCCACGAGGCGTTGGGCTGGAACATGTGATCGTTCAACACGAAATTCTGCGCGTACGCCCAGTAGTTCGGGATCTCCTGCTCGGTGTGGAAGCCCATCACGTCGACGAGGGTGCCGTTGACGCAGTTGGGATCGTTCGGATCGGCGCAGCCCTTCTTGCCGACCTCGGCGTTGGCGATGAAGCCGTCCATCTTGCCGTTGCCGATGCAGAGGATCGCGTTCTTCGCGCCGTGCGGGCCGCCGTAGTTCTTGTCCGTCGTCAGGTGGAACGGGCGTACGCAGGCGCCGGCGTCGGAGTTCGGATCGGGAAGGCACGGCGCGAAGCCGCCGTCGGCCTCGCGCGGGATGCCCTCGGCGCCGGGGTACGTGCCGAAGTAGTGATCGAAGGAGCGGTTCTCCTGCATGATCACGATGACGTGCTGGATTTTGCCGGCGCCGATCGCTCCGTCGCTGCCGGCATCGCCCGCGTCGCCGCCCGGTCCGGGTTCCGCGCCGCTCGCCGCGTCGCTCGCCTCGTCGCCCGCGTCGACGCCGTCGCCCCCGGAGCTCTGGCTGCCGCCGCAGCGGGTGAGCAGCACCGCCGCCACGGCGCACGCGGCGACGCCGGAAATCCGATGAATGGGTCGCATGGTCGCCTCCGACGTCCGGCAGAGCAAGGTCCGCGCCGGCGACGAACTGCGGTGATTCGCCGTCATCCGCGTGCGGTGGACGGTCGACTGGACCCGCCGACGTCCACCCGGCGAGGTCCACACGGCGCGCCGGTTGCGCGGAGCGCCGACTTGGGATGATCTTGCTCGGTGGAGGCACCATGTCCGAAGACGAGCGCCGAATCGCGTCGCGACACGACGCTGTCGTGGTCGTAGAGGTCGCGACGGGAGAGAAGGCAGGCCGGTTCGGAGTGACGCGAAACGCGAGCGCGCGCGGCTTCCTCTTCGCGACGCGGACGCGCTTCACGGCGGGGGATCGTGTGGAGCTGACGCTTCACGGCAAGGTGGAGACCGTGTCGATGCACGCGCGCGTCATCCGCGTGGACGAGACCCCCCAGGACGAGTCGTGGCGCTACCGCGTCGCCGTGGAGGTCGACGAGGACCTCCCGGAGGCGCTCCTCGAAGAGGGAATGAGCTTTGCCGCGCGCGCGCTCGATCGCATCTCGAACCGGCCGCCGCCCGGCGCGGCTTCGTAGTCTTCTCGTGGGTCGCGGCGCTACAGCGTGAACTTGTAGCGCGCGGTCGCGTCGGCGGTGACGGTGATGGTCGCCGTCTGCGTCTTGCCCTCGCCCGTCACGCACGTGACCCGGTGCGGTCCCGCCGGCAGATCGAGCCCGGCGACCGGCGTGGCGCCGCGCGGCGTGCCGTCGACGGACACGTTGCACCAGCCGCCGCTCGCGCCGACGTTGAGCTTGCCGTTGCCGGCAGCGGGCGCGGGTGGGGGAGTCGCCGGTCCTGGTCCCGCGGGCGTGGTCGCAGGCCCCGACGAAGGCTTGGCGCCGCGACGCGCGCGCTCGAGCGTGACGTCGAAGTGCTTCTTCTCCATCGGCTCGCCCATGAACGTGAGCACCTGCTCGGCGTACCCGGGCGCCGCCACGATGACCCGGTGCTGCACGCCGCTCGTGAGCCCGTCGGCGTCGGTGCCGGTTACGGCCTTGCCGTCGACGAACATCGTGACGGGCAGGCCGGGTGGCTTGGTGTCGACCGAGAGCGACACGGTGCCGCGCCGCAGCGTCGAGCGCACTTTGCCGTCGGGGACCCCGCCGGTGAGCGTCACGGTCTCCTTCGCCTGCTCGTAGCCTTCGCGCGTGAGCTTGACGTCGATCGCGCTTCCGATGGGCAGCTGCGTCACGACCGCGGGCGTCACTTCGGGCCGCAGGTCGCCGTTGATCCAGATCGACGCGCCCGGAGGCTCGCTCGTCACCTCGATCGTGCCCTTCTTGTCCTGCGCGGGCGGGCTCATCGTGGCGACCGCCGCGTCGCCGCGATGCTTCACGAACCAGAACGCGCCGCCGCCGGCCGCGGCGAGGACGACGAACGCGGCGAGGAGTCCAATGACGAGCCCCGCGCCGCCGTTGCGGTGCGTTCCGGCGTTGGTGACCGTGTGCGCCGCGGCGGGCGTGCTCAGCGTCGAGGACGGGCGGCCGTTGTCGATCTCGCCCGAGTCGGCGTCGTGCTGCAGCGCGATGATGTCGGCGAGCTGCTTGCCCTGGAGGAGCGCTTGCTTCTGGTGCTGGAGCTTGTCCTCGAAGAGGCCCTGCATGAAGGACGAGAGCGCGATCGTGCTCGTCGCCACGCGCGAACCACGCGCGAACTCCTCGAGCGCGCCCTGCATCTCGCGCGCGCTCTGGAAGCGCGCGTTGCGATCCTTCGCGAGCGCCTTCATGACGATGAGCTCGAGCTCCGGCGGGTAGCCGGCGCGCACCATCGAAGGGAACGGGTAGTCGCGGTCGCAAATGAGCTTGAGCGTCTCGTACTCGCTCGCGCACTTGAAGAGGCGCTTGCCCGTCGTCAGCTCGAACAGCATCGTGCCGACGGCGAAGATGTCGCTTCGCCAGTCCACTTGCTCGCCGCGCGCCTGCTCGGGCGACATGTACGGGACTTTGCCCTTGAGCTTGCCGCTCTTGGTGTCCTCCATGAGCTTCGCGTCGCTCTTGGCGATGCCGAAGTCGACGACCTTGATGTCACCGGTGAACGTGACGACGACGTTCTGCGGGGAGATGTCGCGGTGCACGATGTTGAGCGGGGTGCCGTCGAGATCGCGCTTCTCGTGCGCGTACGCGAGCCCCGCGCAGATGCCCGAGACGATCGAGATGGTGTGCTCGAGCGGGAACTCGGCGACGCCCTTCTTCTTCATCTGGCGCACGATCGAGCGAAGGTCCTCGCCGTGTACGTGCTCCATCGCGATGAAGTACGCGCCGTCGACGTGCCCGACGTCGAAGATCTGGACGATGTTCGGGTGCGAGAGGGTCGCCGCGATGCGCGCCTCGTGCAGGAGCATGTCGATGAACGAGCGGTCCTGCGTCATCGACGGGAGGATCCGCTTGATGACGATCAGCTTCTCGAAGCCCGCGACGCTGCGCTGGATGGCGAGGAAGAGCTCCGCCATGCCGCCCGTCGCGAGCTTGCGAATGAGCGTGTACTTGCCGAAGCGTTTCGGCAGCCCGTCCTGAGCTCCGTCACGGCCCGCAATTCCGCCCAGCTCGGGGGTGCTTTGCTCCGGCGGCGGAACTTCCGACATGACTCCTCGGCAGGCCACGTCATCGACGTGCACAGGGATGAGCACGTCGATGTCCGGATGCTCTTCGGAGGGCGCTTCCCCTGAAGATCCCGGGTCTTTTGAACCGTAGACTGCCCCCGCTACCTGGTCAATTGTGACGGGGATGAGGGAGTTCGGCTTTTCCATGGACGAGGTTGGGGGGGCCCTGCCCCGGCCGAAAGGTGTTCGCGTCATTGCCTGGGACGGGCGCCGACTCATACGTGCCCGCGGGGCAAAGCCTTTCCTGGAACTTCCTGGTAAAGCTTTCCTTCGATGCTTGCGATGGCGCTCGTCCTGGCGCTCCCTTTTGCCAAGGGGCCCTACCTTCAGGAGCTCGGGCAAAACGGCGTCACCGTGCGGGTCGAGGTCGAGCCACCGCAGCCCGTCAGCCTCGAGATCGCCATGCCGCGGCTCCCCGGAGCGGTCGCCGGCGCGGCGGACGGAGCGGGCCCCGCCACCCGCCGCGTCGAGAGCAAGGAGGCCAAGGCCTTCCACACCCTCCGCGTCGACACGCTCGATCCCGCCCACAGGTATGCGTACACGGTGCGAGCTGGCGCCGCCGCGCAGGGGGGAACCTTCACGACGGCGCCGAAGAACGACGCGAAGGGCCCGTTCACCTTCCTGGTTTACGGCGACAACCGCAGCGATCCGGTCGCCCACGCCTCGGTCGTGCGCGCGATGCAGCAGTCGCCGAGCGACTTCTTGCTCAACACCGGCGACTACGTGGAGGACGGGCGCGAGGCGAGCGACTGGCAGCAGTTCTTCGACGTCGAGGCGCCCCTGCTTCGCGACCGGTGCATGTTCGGCTGCGTCGGCAACCACGAGCTCATCGAGCGCGCTGGCGACACCTACCTCCGCTACCTCGGCCCGACGGTCGATCCGGCGAAGGAGCTGCCTCGCCTCTATGGCTCGTTTCGCTGGCAAAATACGCGCTTCTTCTTGCTCAACGGGCAGGACACGTTCGACTCGGGCGCCGAGATCGACTGGCTGAAGGGGGCGCTCGACGCGGCCACCAAGGAGCCGGGCCTCGCGTGGCGCATCGCCGTCGTCCACTTCGGCTACCGCTCCGCCGGGCCGCACGGCGACAACCCGCGGATGCTCTCGGCGGGCGTGGACCGCCTGCTCAAGGAGAAGAAGGTCGACCTCGTCTTCTCCGGCCACGACCACATCTACGAGCGCGGCGAAGAGAAGGGGATGCGCTACGTCGTGTCCGGCGGCGGCGGCGCGCCGCTCTACCGGGTGAAGCAGCCGCTCCCGAGCACGCGCAAGGTCGAGCCCGCGTACCACTACCTCTCCGTCGAGATAAGCGAAGGGGCGGTGAAGCTCGTCGCGAAGCGGGTCGATGGCTCGATCCTCGACACGTGCAGCTTCGGGACGAAGCCGGGATGGGACTGCGACGCGCCCGCGCCGCCGGTCGGCACGCCCGCATCCTCCCCGCCCGCCGCGGCCGCCGCGTCGACGCCGGCACGCGCGCCGTCGTCGATGTGCGGATGCGCGGCGAACGGCGGTGCCGCAGGGGCCGCCCCGTTCGCGTCGCTCGGGCTCCTCGGGGTCCTCTTCGCGCGCCGCCGTCGCGCCGCCCACTCACGCGCCTAGCGAGTTCTTCGTCCTGCTCCGCACATTTTCGGTACTCTCGGGGCGATGCGACTGCCCATCGCCTTGGCCCTCGCGCTCCTCGCGGGGTGCACCACGTACCGCGACGATCTCTCGCGCGGCCAGACCGCGTTCGAGCAAAACAGCCACGAGCGCGCGCTCGCCATCTTTCGCGCGCTCGAGCCGGACACGTCGCACCTCGCGCCGCCGGAGCGCGCGCACTACGCGTACCTCCGCGGTATGACGGACTACCGCATCGGTTACCGCGCCGACGCGCGCCACTGGCTGCTCGTCGCGCAGTCGATGGACCTCGCGACCCCGGGCGTCCTCCCCGCCGATTGGAAGACGCGCCTTACCGAAGCGCTCGCCGAGCTGAACGACGCGGTCTACCAGGAGGGCATCGAGTCGCTCTCGAACGCGCGCAAGGCGAAGACGGAAGAGCCCGCCGCCGAGGCGAAGAAGAAGAAGAGCGAAGACGAGCCGTAGGCGGCTGTCGCCGTCAGCGGCGGTAGCCGTGGCTCAGCTCGTTCAGGCGATCCTTCGCTTGCAGGCGAATTTTCTTCAGCTCCGCTGCGCGGACGAGGTCCTCCGGCGTCGCGTGGGCGCCGCGGCGATCCAGCTTCAGGATCTGCAAATCGAGCGTTCGGGTCGTGCTCACGAGCTCGCCAAGCGAGAGCCGAGTCATCTGTTTCATAGACGATTCCTCCGAGGCTTTTCGTTGTCGCCGTACGTGCGTGCGGTTCTGTTCGCTCTACGTGCGCGTCCCCCTCTTCATTCCCCCCGCGCGAGAACCAACATGCGCTCGTCTCGGACGGATGCAACCCAGACCGCTCACGTCGAACGTTTGCATCGCCCGGTGCGCGCGTGTGCGAATGCCTGCGCAACGCCACGCGGCCCACGGAATTTGTGGTTAAATCGTGCGATGGGCATTCGCCGCCTCGTCGTCTCGATCGCGTCCCTCCTCGCCGTTGCGTGCGGGGGCGCAGTGCCGGTCGAGCCATCCGCGCCGAGGCCGCTGCCGAAGCTCGACGTGCCCACGCAGATCGTCGGGCCCCGCGGCGACGGCAGCGCGAAGGAGCTGATGGAGAAGGGCGAGCGCGCCATCCTCGCCCAGAAGTGGCGCGAGGCCGCCGATGCGTTCGAGACGCTGCTCGCCGCCGAGCCGAACGGCCCGCGGACCGAGGACGCGCTCTACGGCCTCGCGACGGCGTACGAGGGCCTGGAGCTGCGAGAGAAAGCGAAAGCCACGTACGACGATCTCATCAAGCGCTTCCCTGAGTCCACGCGCACGCGCGCCGCGCTGCTCCGCGAAGCGCAGCTCACGGCGTACCTGGAGGACTGGACGGCGCTCGGGCAAGTCGGCGAGGCGCTGCTCGCGCGCAAGGACGCCGACGATGTCGATCGCATGACCGGCCTCGGCGCGCGCGGCCTGTCCAAGATTCAAGCGGGCGACGACGTGGGCGCGTCGCGCGACGTGCAGAACGGCCTCGACCTCGTCGAGGGGCTGAAATATGGCATGACCGGCCGGCTCCCGACACCTGCCGCGCAGCTCCGCTTCGCGCTCGGCGAGATCCGCCGCGTGCGCAGCGAGCGCATCGCGTTCTTGCCGGTGACCGACGACTTTCTGGCCAAGATCAACGCGCGCGCGTCCGGTCTCATGGCGGCGCAGAGCGCGTACGCGGACGCGATCCGGAGCGTCGATATGCACTGGGCGGCGATGAGCGGCTACCGCATCGGCGAGATGTACCGTTCGCTCCACAAAGATCTCATGACCATCCCTCCCCAGAACGCCAAGGGGGACAAGGACAAGCAGCTCTTCTTCGGGATGATGCACCTGCGATACCGCGTCCTCCTCGAGAAGGGGATCGAGATGCTCAAGCGCACGCTGACGATCTCCGAAGCCGGACAGGACAGCTCGACCTGGATCAAGCGTGCGGAGAAGGCGAAGGCCGAGATGGAGCTCGCGGTCGAGGAGGAGAAGACGCAGATGAAAAAATTCCCCTTCACCGAAGAGGAGCTGCAGAAGGCGCTCGATCTCCTCGAGAAGAAGGCGACGTCGAAGCCCGCGCGCTGACGCGTCAGGGACTGCGCGCGGTTGCCTTCTTGGAGACGGCCTTGGCGGCGTCGCCGGCGGTGACATCGCCGGCGAGCGCTGCCTGACGGGCGAGGATCCCTTCGGTCAGCAGATCGGCGCACGCGCGAATGCGGCCAGAGTGCTGGAGATCGCGGTGTATCGCGATCCACACGCTTCGCACGATGACGCGCTCGTCGCGCACGCGGAGGAGCCCGGGCTCGACGTCGCCGATGTAGCAGGGGAGGATCCCGATGCCGAGCCCGGCGAGCGTCGCGGTGAGCTGCACCGGCGTGCTGTTGGTCTTCATCACCACGCGCGCGCCCGGTGCCGCCCGGCGAATCCACCCCGCCTCCGCCCAGCCCGCGTCGTCGACCCCGATGATCTCGTGCCCCGAGAGATCGCCTTCACGTGCGCGGGCGATGGGGCGCCGCTCGACGTACGCCGGCGCCGCGTAGAGCGCGCTCCCGAGCTCGCAGAGGCGTCGCGCCACGAGCGCCGGCTCTCGGGGCGCGAAGGTGCGGATCGCCATGTCGGCTTCCCGCTTCGACAAGCTCAACGTTCTGTTCTCGGCGACGAGCTCGAAGTCGATGCCCGGCGTGCGGGCATGCAGCTCGGCGAGGAGCGGTACGAGGACGCGTGCGCTCAGCGCGTCGGGTCCGGTGAGGCGCACCGTGCCGCTCAGCTGGGCCTGCCGCCCGCTCGCCTCCCGCTCGAAGGCGAACGCCGCCTCCTCGATCCGCTCGGCGCGAGCGAGCAGGCGCTCCCCCGCCGGCGCGAGGAGGTAGCCGTCGGGCGTCCGAACGAAGAGCACAGCCCCGATCGCCCCTTCGAGCGCGCGAAGCCGGCGGCCGACGGTGGACTGGTTCACCTCGAGCCGCCGCCCGGCCTCGGAGAGCGAGCGTGTGCGGTGCACGGCGAGGAAGTAACGGGCGTCGTCCCACTCGAACATCTCGATGCATTATTGCATAACGATCGTGCGTTATGACTTCGTGACGATGCGAAGGTGCGACCTTACAAATAAGGTCAAGGAGCGCACGCCATGCAATTCTCCAACATGCTTCTGCTGGTCGTCGCGGTCGCCGCAGTCGCCGTGAACCCCCTCTTGGATCCCCTCGCGCTCGCGCTCGCTCGGCTCTTCCGGCGCCTCGACATGTCGCGCCGTCGCCGCGCCGCTCACGCGACCCGCGCCCGTGCGGTCGCCGCCCACGTACACTCGAGGCCCAGCCTCTGCGGCTGAGCCCCGCCTTCTACTTGACGGGACGTGGGGCGATCATCGCCTTGCCCATCCTGTGCTGTTCGGGGGGAGGCGGCGGCGGCATCGCGACCGCTGAGCCCATCATCGGTACCATGTCGCCCTGCGGGAGCGTGTGCTCGGCGTGGGGCCCGTCGCTCGTGAGGAAGTTGCGCGACTGTCCAGGGCACGCGCTGGTCGCGCCTTGCGGGAGCATCATCGCCGCCACGGCGCTGAGCGCGCCACCCGCGGTCGCGAGCACCGCGAGGCGCCGGATCCGCTTGCGCCGCACGCCCACCGGGCAGTCTGCTGTCATCACCGTGCCGTCGGCGCGCTGGAAGAAGCGCACGCACACGTCTCCGTCTTCCTTCTCGCGTAAGATCGCCTCCGCTTCGAGCGCGCTCATGGCCGACAGGTTGTAGACGTTCTTCTCGCACTTGCCGCAGAACCGCGCGCGGTCGTCGCCGGTCATGTCCTGCCAGCTGGCGGAGCACGGGGACGTGACGGTCAGCGTCTCGAGCCGTAGAGGCGCTTGCTGGGGCGCCGCCTCCCGAAGCATGGCCTCGGTCTCGGCGAGCGACCGTCGCACACGCTCCTCCTCGGACGCCAGACCGGCAAGCTCCTTCGCCTTCGCCTGGATCTCCGCGAGATCCTTGCTGAGCGCGGCGTGGCGGGTCTTCAGGGCCTCGAGGTCGCGGTAGGGCATGGAAGAGGTACGCGCCGTTTGAGCGAACGATCTCTTCCGCCTCCTGGGCGTGCCGGTGTCTTGGCGCCGTCGCGCCGCTACTCGGCCGCGTCGCGCGCGTCGGCGGCCTCGATCGCCTGGGGCGGGACGGGATCGGCCGTGACTGCCGCTCGCTTCCGCAACCGCGATGCGACGAGCGACGCCAGCGCGAGCAGCGTGCTTCCGAGGAACGTCAAGCGAAGCGCGTCTTGCGCCGGCCCGATCGTCCACTTCCCCTCGCCCACGAGGGCGAAGCGACCGCGCAGAGGCGCGTGGGCGTGGTGGGCTCCCGCGCGCATGTAGAGCCACGGCTCCGGCACGAGGATCGTGAGGCCGGGACCTCGGAGGGTGTCGTAGAACAGCACCCCTCGTTCGTCGACACCGCCAGGCGTGAGCCCCGCGGCGACGGGCGCCAGGCTCTCGGAGCCGGCCACGAGATGCGTCGCGCTTCTCGGTTGGCCATCGACCGTGACGTAGACGCCGAAGCTCGGATCGTAGATCACCCAGCCCCGGACCTCGTCCCACACCGACATCACCGTATGGCCCGCGCCGCCGGCGCCCAGAAGCTGCACCACCTTTGCGGGGATTCCGACCGACAGCAGCGTCGCGGACATGAGCCCCGAGCGCGTCACGCAGTGACCTGGCTCGCCTCCTCGGTGCGCGGACAGATCTGCGACGGGGTCGTACGTCGGATCGAAGAGCTCGCTGCGCGGTGTTCCCTTGGGGAAGGTGCGCGCAAACACGTCGGAAATGCACATCGCCGCGGGCCCCCCGCGGAGCCCCGGGCAGTGCTCGCGAAAGAACGACCGCATCGGCTCGAACGACGGGTCCTGCGCGAAGCGCGGCGTATCCCAGACCAGGTCCCCAACCCGGAACGCCCCGTCGGCCGCCGGCCGCTCGCTCGCGTTGTCGACCCGCACGATCTCCGCGGTCCGGTAGGGGAGGCGCGACGCCACGAAGAGGGCGAGCCCGGCGATCCCGAAAAGGAAAATCGAGGTTCGAATGTTCGCTGGCACGAGGGGAAAAGGACCCTTGGGGCTACGCGGGGTGGCTCTACCAACGTTCCGTCGGAAGGACGGTTGCTATAATAAGGCGCACGGCCCCTCGCAAGAGCGAGCGACGTATTTCGTCCCGGTCGCCCAAGAGGTGCGCGGGCAAGGCTCGAAATTCACGGCGGCCAGCTCGAGGCCCGACCCCCACCGCAACCTCCGGTTTCCGTCGCGATCTCAGCAGCAAAGGCGCGCTTGACTCTTGGCACGCTTCGCGCTACCTCGCGCCACCCCGGCGGCCGTCGTGTGCCTTTCTCGCCCCCTGAGCGAGAACCCACGCGTCTCGTCGCACTCAGTGTCGATTAACCTTACGTATTTGCTTCCGTTTGCGGTTTGGCTTTTGCTTTGCTTGCTCGGCATCACGCGCGCGGCTACTCTTCGCGCCCCTGGTTTTCCCCCCGGAACGTCAATGCTGGCGTAGCTCAATGGCAGAGCACCTGTTTTGTAAACAGGTGGTTAGGGGTTCAAGTCCCCTCGTCAGCTCTGCTCGAAACTGGAGTCATTTCTAATATTCGCGTGAAGTTCCGGAGGGTTGCCCGAGTGGCCAAAGGGAGCAGACTGTAAATCTGCCGGCTATGCCTTCAATGGTTCGAATCCATTACCCTCCACTTCCCCGTCTCTCTTTCTCGTCTTATCTCGCCTGTTCTCCTCTTTGCTTCGTCGGTTTCTGTCTCGCCCAACACGTCCCTTCGCGGGAGTAGCTCAGTTGGTAGAGCGTCAGCCTTCCAAGCTGAACGTCGCCGGTTCGAACCCGGTCTCCCGCTCGTAGAAAGGTCTCCGTAGCCGCTTCGCCGCTTCTTTCTTTTTCGACTCTTCAACTTCAGCAGGTTCATCCACGCACCCGCTTTCGATTGCCCACCTAGCTCAGTGGTAGAGCACTTCCTTGGTAAGGAAGAGGTCACGGGTTCAAGCCCCGTGGTGGGCTCGAACCGTTGCCCCACTCGTGCCGCAGCTTCCTTCGAGGCTGGGCACTCATCTCGGAGATAGCCCGTCATGGCGAAAGAGAAATTCAACCGGAACAAGCTCCACGTGAACGTCGGTACGATCGGTCACATCGACCACGGCAAGACGACGCTGACGGCGGCGCTGGTGAAGGTTCAGTCGAAGAAGGGGCTCGCGAAGGAGATTTCCTA
>JANYHK010000044.1 GCA_025359105.1 Myxococcales bacterium
CCCGACCGGGCTCCGGGCGCAGGGGGAACCGATCGAGTGGCCCCTTTTCGCGACGGTTGCTCGCGCTGTCGCCGGCCCCGGCCGGCACAGCGGCGAGGCGCCGCTCCGTCGTCGCCCGGCGCGCGTACCATGGCGCCACGGCCCGCGGACGGCACCCATGGCGCTGCAGGACAATCTCGCGCAGATCTACCTTGAGCTGCGGCACTTCGCCAAGGCGAATACCTTGGATCCGTACTCCAACGCCGCCGCCGCGATCGTGACGGCTGACGGCACCTGCATTGCCATGGCGTGCAACAAGCTGGCGCGGGGCGTCAGCAACGAGGCCTGGCGCTGGAACCGGCCACAGCGCTACCTGTGGATCGAGATGGCGCCGCGCGCGGCGATCTACGACGCCGTCCGGCGCGGCCAGCAGGTTGCCGGTCAGTGGCTGGTCGCCACGGTCTTCCCGGTCGCGGACGACGCCCGCGCGATCATCGAAAGCGGCATCCGCGGCGTCGCGGCGCCGGCGCCGGACCTCAGCGACCGCCTCGAGAGCGACTACTACGTCGCCGCGCAGCGGATGCTGTTCGAGGCCGCCATTCAGGTGGAGTACCTATCCGCGCCGGCCGCGGCCGGAATGTTCGGCGCTTCCAGCTGACACCGCAGCCAGGATCACGCCGGACCAGGAGCAGGTATGGCCGCGACTTTGGCCGCGGTTCATGGCTATTATCTCACATGTAAACATACAGTTATGTCTCATTGTTGATGAGAGATCTGGCCGTGCCCTGCTCGCCGGCGGGCGCCGACGAAATTCGTTCTTAAGGACCGCCGGGCGACGCCGCTAACCCGTAAGGCTGACTCGTACTCGGACCCGCGTCCGTGGAGGCGTCTTGGCCGAGGCAGCCTGTCGCGCAACCGCGTGGCGGACACGGCCTGTGCGGAGGTGTGATGGCGAGCGGTCCGTGGCGCCGGCGCGCAGCGTTCCCGATCCGGGCAGTGGCTCAGGCCCTGCTCGGCACGCTCCTGTGGCTCGCCGGGCCGGAGGCTCGGGCGCTCGATTCGGCACTGCAGCCGACCCAGTACGTGCGCGAGAACTGGCAGATTCCGGACGGACTGCCGCAGAGCTCCGCCCAGGCGATCGCGCGGACGCCGGACGGCTATCTCTGGATCGGCACCCAGGAGGGGCTCGCGCGCTTCGACGGCGTGCGCTTCGTCGTCTTCGACAACGGCACCGGTGCGGCGATTCCGAACAAGCACATCGCGGTGCTGTACGTCGCCCGCGATGGTCGGATGTGGGTGGGCACGCGCGCAGGCCTTGCCGTCCTCGAGGGTGGACGGTTCAGGACCTACGAAGGCGTCGCCGCGCTCGCACACGCCTACGTCCGATCGATCGCCGAGGATCGCGCCGGCCACCTCTGGGTGGGAACCGAAAAAGGCCTGATTGAGCTTGACCACGACCGGACCCGCGTCTTCGGGGCTGCCGACGGCCTCGGCGACGCGACGGTGCGCACCTTGCTCGCCGATCGTTACGGCGCGGTCTGGGTCGCGACCGCGACCGCCGGGCTGTACCGACGCGACGCCGAGCGCTTCACGCGCGTGCCGCTGGGTCCCGATGCGAGCGGCGATACGGTCACAGCGATGCACGAGGATGCCGACGGCGTACTCTGGTTCGGCACCGCGACTGGCGCGCTCTACCGCCGCGGCGCCGGCGCCATAGAGCCGGTGGCGTCACCGGGACAGTTGGGGACGGTCGTGCGGGCGCTCACGCATGACCGCGACGGCAATCTGTGGATCGGTACGCGCGGCGCCGGCTTGGTCCGCTACCGGGACGGGAAGTTCAACGGCCTCGAGGCGGACCTGTTCGCGCGCAGCGATCTGCGGGCGCTGCTCGAGGATGATGAGGGCAGCCTCTGGATCGGCAGTTACGGCGGCGGCCTGCTGCGGCTCCGAGACCCGAAGGTCGCCTCCTTCGGCGAGCCGGAGGGACTTGCGGGCAGGCTGACCTGGTCGATCGTGCCGCGCCGCGCCGGCGGCCTCTGGGTCGGCACCGACGCGGGCCTCAGCCGCTACGCCGACGGCCGCTTCGAGCACATCGCCGGTCCCCGCGGCCACGAGGGCGTGCGCGTTCGCTCGGTGCTCGAAGACCACCGCGGCGCGGTATGGGCCGGCACCGAAGGCGCGGGCGTCTACCGGCTCGACGGCGGCGGCATGACCACGTTCAACCACGCCGGCGGCCTGTCCGGCGACGGCATCCTCGCCATCGCCGAGGACCGCAAGGGTCGCATCTGGGTCGGCACCAACGTCGGCCTGGATCGCATCGAGGACGGCAACATCTCTTCCGCGCAGTCGCTGCTGCAGGTCGCGGGGCCGACCGCGATCAGCCTCGTCTACGCGGATCGCCACGGCGCGATCTGGGTCGCGAGCGAGGCGCACGGACTGTTCGTCATCGACGAGCACGGCACACGCCACCTCGGCCTCGCCGATGGCCTGCCGAGCGACTGGGTGATCGCGATCCACGAGGACGAGCGCGGCCTGATGTGGCTCGGGACCACCGACGGCCTCGCGCTCTGGGACGGTCACAAGGTGATCTCGTTCGCGCGCTTTGGCGGGCCGCTACGCGAGACGATCCTGCAGGTACTCGAGGACGACCGGCACCAGTTGTGGATGACCACCAACAAGGGCCTCATATCCGTCGCCCGCGACGGGCTCGACGCGCTCGTCAAGGGCGGCTCAACGCTGCCGGCCATCCATCAGTACGACACCGCAGACGGTCTGCGCAGCGCCGAATTCGACGGTGGCAACACCAACGCCGGCTGCCGCACAGCCGACGGCGTCCTGTGGCTCCCCGGCATCCTCGGCATCGTGCGCGTCGATCCGAGCCACGTGGCCACGAACCGGCTGGCGCCGCCGGTACGCATCGAGCAGCTGGCTGCGGATGGCGCGCCGCTCGAGTTCGCCGAGGGCATGGAGATCCGGCCGGGCCCGCAGCAGTGGGAGTTCCACTACACGGGCCTCAGCCTGCTGGTCCCGAAGCGCTCGCAGTTCCGCTACCGGCTCGAGGGACTCGACAAGGACTGGGTCGACGCCGGCACGCGGCGCACGGCCTACTACACCGGGCTTGCGCCCGGCAGCTACACGTTTCGCGTCATCGCGAGCAACAACGACGGCGTCTGGTCGCCGAGCGGTGCGAGCCTGCGCTTCCGGCTGCTGCCGCACTACTACCAGACCCTATGGTTCCGGCTGCTGTGCGCCGCCGCGATCCTGCTGGCAGCCGGCGGCTGGTACCGGCTGCGGGTCGGGCGGCTGCGCCGGCTCGCCGGCGCGCTGACCGTTCAGGTCGCGCAGCGCACCCAGGACCTCGAGTGGGTCAACGCCGAGCTGCTGCAGGCCAAGGAGCGGGCGGAGCAGGCGGCACTCGCCAAGTCGCAGTTCCTCGCCAACATGAGCCACGAGATCCGCACGCCCATGAACGGCGTGATCGGCATGACGGAACTGCTGCTCGAGACCTCGCTCGACGCCACGCAGCGCGATCACACGCAGACGATCCGCGATAGCGCCGCAGCGCTGCTGATCGTCATCAACGACATCCTCGATTTCTCCAAGATCGAGGCCGGCAAGCTCGAGCTCGAGCGCGTCGACATGGACCTGCGCGACATGGTCGACGACGTCGCGCACCTGCTCGCGGTGCAGGCGCACGCCAAGGGCCTCGAGATGATCGCGAGCATCGACCCGGCGCTGCCGGAGCGGCTGGTCGGCGACCCGGGCCGCGTGCGGCAAGTGCTGCTCAATCTCGGCAGCAACGCCATCAAGTTCACCGCCGAGGGCGAAGTCGCGATCACGATCAAGGTCGCGACCTCCGATGCCCTCGCCACGAGCATCCGCTGCGAGGTGCGCGACACCGGCATCGGCATTCCGGCCGGCCGCCTCGGCACTCTGTTCCAGCCGTTCGTGCAGATCGATGCCTCGACCACGCGCCATTTCGGGGGCACCGGGCTCGGCCTCTCGATCGTGCGCAAGATCGTCGATCAACACGCAGGGGAAGTGCGCCTCGACAGCGAGCGCGGCAAAGGCACCCGCGTCGAGGTCACTATCCCTACAGGCCGAACGCCGAGCTAGGAGCTTGGCTCAGGAAGCGGTGGTCGAGGTGCTGGTCGCGGTGGCGATGTTCGCGACGAAGGCCTTGCGGACCTCCGAGGCGAGCTTCTGCTGGTAGGCGATCGACTCCTTCGCCATGCGGGCGGCTTCCTCGACGGCGACCTGCGTGTTCGCGGCCGCGCGGGTCGTCTGCTGCTCGACCATGTCCCACCAGAGGTTCGCCAACTGCTGCGCCTGGGTCATGTACTCGTTCTTGATCATGGGTGGACGTCTCCTTTCGACGTCGACGCCACCGTAAGCATCCAGTGCGACGGGTCAACCCCATTTTGTTGCAGTGCACAAAATCGTCACCCGGCGGGGACGAGACGGGCGCCGTCAGCCGCGGCGGCGGGGGCGCTTCATCGCCCGCTTCAGCTCGTCGAGCTCGCGGCGCAGCTCGTCGACGTCGCTCGCCTGGGCGCTGGGGCCGGAGACTGGCGGGGCGACCGGCACCGGAGGGGGAGCCGGCGGCTGCTGCTGCCACGGCAGGCCGCCCATGAACATACGCGCGAGCGCGTTCGTCGCCGAGAAGGGCACGGTGGCGAGCGGGTTGTAGGGCGAGAGCTGCTGCGCGCCTTGCTTTGCGGACATGTAAAGCTCCAGCGCCCACGTCATGTAGCGGCCGAAGAACTCGGCGAGCGCCTCGTCACGCATACGGATCAGCTGGACCAGAAGCGGCACGGGCAGGAGCTTCGCCTTGTGCTCCAGGATGATCTGCGTGAGCGTCGACTGCGTCAGATCCTCGTTGGTCTTGGCGTCGACGACGCGCACGTCCACTCCCTCGCGGATGCGGGCCGCGAGCTCGTCGAGCGTGATGTAGTGGCTCGCGTCCGTGTCGTAGAGGCGACGGTTCGAGTACTTCTTGACGATCATCGTCGCCTCCGCCTTCTTGAATGGTCTGCGCACGGGACCTGCTCTAACTGGCCATCTGCCTCGGCGCAAGGCGGGGAGGGCCGTACCGGCGTTCATGTTGCGTCGCAACAAAGCGCCTTGACGGGGGGGGATCCGGATCGTAGGTTCCGGCCGCCGTAGGGAGGCTTGTTGCACATGAAGTCGGGCCTTCTTTACGCGGTCGCGTGCGCCTTGGCCTTGCCGGCGTGCACGAGTAGCGCGGATCGGGCGTGTACCGTCGGGGCGGAATGCGCCTCCGGTGTATGCCGGAGCGACGGGACGTGCGGTCCGATCAGCGCCGACGGCGGCATCGACGGAGCGTCGCAGGACGGCGCGACCGACTCCGGCGGGGCAGGGGACGGCGCCTCCGCGGGCGACGGGCCACTCCCGGGCGACGGCTCGACCGGCGCGTGCTTGCCCAACCACGACGGCACGATCGTCCGCGCGGAGGTCCCGCTCGGCCCCGGCCTTCACGCCAAGTACCGCGTCGCCCAGAGCGCGCCGGTGTCGACGGGCGGCACGACGCAAGCCGACGGATCGCGCGTGTGGGATCTCACCGTGGCCATCGCCGGCGACCACGATCTCCTCGTCGAGACGGTGGCCCCCACGGGCCAGTGGTTCGCGGCGGACTTCCCGCAGGCGGGCTACACGGCGCGCCTGACCGACTCGTCCAATCTGCTCGGTGTCTTCCAGATCACGCCGTCGTCGGTGCTCCTCCTGGGTGCGGTGTCGCCCTCCGGTGGCGGCAGCGCGACGGAGCTGCCGAACAGCGCCGGCGTCCCGTCGCTCGCGTTTCCCATGAAAATGGGCTCGTCGTGGAACGCCAACGTGACGGTCAACGGCAAGCTGAATGGCGTGCCGACCCTGTACGCCGACGCGTACGAGTCCTCCGTGGACGCGCACGGCCTCATGAAGACGCCGTACGCGGAGTTCCAGGTCCTGCGCGTGAATACGAAGCTGACGCGCTCGGTCGGCGGCGTCCAGCTCGTTCTTCGCACGTACGCGTTCGTCGCCGAGTGCGCGGGCCCGGTCGCGACGCTGCTCTCGCAGAACAACGAGGCCGCCGTCGAGTTCACGACCGCGGCCGAGGTCCAGAGGCTCGCGCCGTGACCCCCCGTCTCGAGCTCGCCTGCGCGCTCGCCGTCGCGCTCTCGGCCGCGGGGTGCCTCTCGCATCACCAGGGCCCGATCGCCGGCGAGCCGAAGACGGCAACGTTCGCGGATCTCGACGGCGTGAGGGTGCGGTACGTGGACACCGGCGGCGATCTCTCGCCGGTCGTCCTCGTGCACGGGTTCGCGTCGTCGCTCGACACCTGGGGCCTGGTCGTCCCCGAGCTCTCCAAGAAGCACCGCGTCGTCGCGCTCGACATGAAGGGCTTCGGCTGGAGCGACCGGCCAGAGGGAGACTACTCGTCGCGCGCGCAGGCCGAGCTCGTCATGAAGCTCGCTGCGAGTCGCGGCCTCGACAAGGTCGTCCTCGTCGGTCATTCGTTCGGCGCCTCCGTCGTCCTCGCCGCCACGCTCGCGTACCCCGAGCGCGTCGCCAAGATCGCGCTCTACGACGCGTTCGTCTACGAGGACCAGATCCCGACCTTCTTCCACTGGTCGAAGGCGGACGGGCTCGGCGAGACGCTCTTCACGCTCTTCTACAAGGAGCGCGCCGACGAGCGCATGCGCCTCGCGTTCTACGATCCGTCGTTCGTGACCGAGGCGCTCGTGGAGAGCGTCGAGGGGCAGCTGGAGCGCCCGGGCACTGTCGCCGCTGCGCTCCAGACGGTGCGGCAGATGCGCTACGCCGACGTCGAGGCCCAGTACAGGAAGGTGAACGTCCCCGCGCTGCTGCTCTGGGGTCGTGAGGACAAGGTCACGCCGCTCTCGTACGGCGAACGCCTCTCGAACGATCTGCGCCAGGCGCGCCTCGTCGTCTACCCGCAGTGCGGCCACTTCCCGATGCTCGAGGCGCGGAACAAGTCGACCGCCGAGCTCATCGCCTTCACCGACGACGCGAACGCGAAGGGCTCCGAGCCGAAGCCGGAGCCGAAGCCGGACACGGTCAAGCCGTGAAGCGGGTACGGGCGCTCCTTTGTTGCGTCGCACTCACCGCGATGCTGCCCCGCAGCGCGGGCGCCACCGGATTCACCGACATCGGGCAGGATCTGAAGCCGCGCGACGCCGCCGAGATCACGCTCCACGGCTACCTGCGCACGCGCTTCGAAGCGCTCGGCAACCTCGATCTCGATCGCGGCCTGACCCCCTCCGGCGATCCGCTGTTCCCGGTCTCGCGCTCCGATCCGAAGGCGCAGTGGCTCACCTACGCGGACATGCGCTTGCGCACCGATCTGGCCGTCTACGCGCCGGGGGCCGCGGTCGCGGTGAAGGCGCGCATCGACACGCTCGACAACTTCCCGCTCGGCGGCTCGGCCGACGGGATCCCGTCCGCCAGCACCACGCAGAGGACTCCCGGCGACGCGATCCGGGTGAAGCGC
This sequence comes from Myxococcales bacterium, assembly GCA_025359105.1. Taxonomy (GTDB): domain Bacteria; phylum Myxococcota_A; class Polyangia; order Polyangiales; family Polyangiaceae; genus JANYHK01. The sequence continues at coordinate 7,490 of JANYHK010000044.1, forward strand.
GCCTATGGGGAGGTCCTGACCCCCTTCGGTGTCGTCGTCGCCGGCCGAACCGGGAGCCACTGGGGTCTCGGCATCCTCACCAACTCCGGCGATTGCCTGGATTGCGACTCCGGCGACGCGGCCGATCGCATCGCGCTCATCTCGCCCCTGCTCGGCCACATCCTCGCGGTCGCGTACGACTTCAGCGCGACGGGGCCGTTCCAGTCGCGGGGCCCCAGCGGTCGCGCGGTCGCGATCGAGCCATCGACCAACGTGCGCAGCGTGACCGCCGCCATCCTCAACTGGCGTGACGACGTGGCCCGCGAGCGCCGCCGGGGCGCCGGCAAGGCGACGTTCGAGTACGGCGCGTATGGTGCGGTGCGGTCGCAGAAGGACGACCTCTCCGCCGCGTACCTGCCCACGACGCAGCCGCTCCCGCTCGCGCCGTCGCAGGTGATGAACCGCGGCTACCAGGCCTACGCCGTCGACGGCTGGGCGCGCCTGACGTTTCCGTTTCTCCGCATCGAGGCCGAGGCGGCGTACCTGAGCGCGACGGTCGATCAGCCGTCGCTCATCCCCGGCGTCCTCCTCCACGACAAGGCGACGTCGAACCAGATAGGCGCCGCGATCGAGAGCGAGGCGGCGCCCAAGGACAACAGCTTCGGCGCCGGGCTGGACGTCGGCTACGCGAGCGGCGATCCGGCCCCCGGCTTCGGCGTGAGCCCGAAGCCCGGCGGCCGCCCGCCCCAGACCGGCGATCTCGAGGGCGCGCAGGCGATCCCCCCGTTCGACAACAAGGTCGACAACTTCCGCTTCCACCCCGACTACCGCATCGACCGCATCCTCTTCCGCGAAATCATCGGCACCGTCACCGACGCGACGTACCTCCGGCCGCACGCGCGGGTGCGCATTGCCAAGATCGGCAACCACGGCGAGCTCACGGGCGCGGTGGCGGGCGTCGCGTCCTGGGCGGTGTACGCCCAGTCGACTCCTGGCCAGCGCCGGCCGCTGGGAATCGAAGTAGATCCGACGCTTTCCTACGGTCACCGCGAGGGTTTCGCCGTGGCCCTCGAGCACGCCGTGCTTTTTCCGCTTTCCGGGCTAGACAATCCCGTCCAGCGCCTCGACGCCAAACCCGCGCAGCTCCTTCGCCTGCGCATGGCCTTCCTGTTCTGAGCCATGAGAACTGCCGCCCTCCTCTCCGTGCTCCTCGGTCTCGTCGCTTGCGGCGACAACCAGACGCACCCCGATCGCGCGACCTACGACGCCGGGTCGCAGCAGGCGCTGTCGTGCGTTCCGAACCTGGACGGCAAGATCGACCGCTCCGAGCTCGGCGCCGCCATCGGGGTTCCTGCGCGCTACCTGGTGTCGCCGAACGGCGTCACGCGCGCGGTCAACCTGGCGGGCTCCGTCGATGCTGCGGGGCACAAAATCTGGGACTGGTCGAACGACTACGCCGACGATCAGGCGTCTACCGTCGTGGCGAGCGCGCCGGCTGGCAAGTGGTACGAGGCGAAGTTCCCCGGCGCACAGTTCGTCTCGCCCTTCGACCCGGGCGGCGCGATCGAGGCCGTGTACGCCGAGGACGACACCGCCATCTACCTCCTCGGACTCGCGTCGGCGACGCCGAACCCCCCCGACGGGCAGACCCTCTACGTCTACGAAGCGCCCGTGCCATTCCTGCGCTTCCCGCTGTCGCCCGGCAAGGCGTGGAAGAGCATCGGTACGACCAAGAACCAGGTCCTGCGCGGGCTGCCGTTCGCCGGCAAGGACACCTACGAGGTCACGGTCGACGCCGAGGGGAAGCTCGCGCTGCCCGACGTGACCTTCACCCAGTCGATCCGGGTGCGGACGAAGCTCACCGTGGAGCCCACCGTCGGCGCCACCACCACCCAGTTCCAGACGAGCTACTTCTTCGAGTGCTTCGGCGAGGTGGCCCGCGCCACCAGCAAGCTCAACGAGGCGAGCCCGGACTTCTCCAGCGCCCTGGAGATCCGTCGGCTCGGCCTCCCCAACCGGTAGACGAGAGACCATGGACAAGCAGCAAACGAGGAAGGCCTTCGACGCGTGGGAGAGCACCACGGCCGAGTACGTCGAGAAGTGGATGAAGAGCCCGCTCGTGCTCGCGCCGGTCGGGATGCTCCTGACGCAGGCGATGCGCGTCAAGGAGGCGCACGGGAAGCTGATGACCGCGTGGTGGTCGGCGCTGGGGCTGTCCACGCGGAAGGATCAGGAGCGGACGCTTTTTGCACTGCACAAACTCGAGAGCCGCCTCCTCGACATGGAAGAGAAGCTCGAAGCCAAGAGGAACAGGGGCTGACATGGACGCGTCCAAATTTCAGGATATCAAGATCGCCCCGCGCGCCGTGTTCGAGTGGCTCGCCACGAGGGCCGCCAAGCCGCGCTTCATGCTCCCGACCGCGGCGGGGGCGTGGCGGCCGGTGACGTGGCAAGAGTTCGCCGACCAGATCCGGGACATCGCGCTGCTCCTCCGCGCCCGCGGCCTCCAGGACGGCGATCGCGCCGCGGTCTTCGCCCACAACTGCGTCGAGTGGGCGGTCAGCGCGCTCGCGATCCAGGCGGCCGGCGGCGTCATGGTGCCGATTTACCCGGCGAGCACGCCGGCGCAGGCCACCTACGTCCTCGAACACTCCGACGCGCGCTTCGTCTTCACCGACAAGGCGTCGCGCATCCCCGGGAGCTGGAAGGGCGAGACCATCGCCTTCGACCCGGCGTCGTGGGCGGAGGCGCGGGCCGTGGGCGCCGCGGTTCACGCGAAGGATCCGGCGCTCTTCGAGAAGACGATGCTCGCCGTGCCCCTCGAGCAGCCGGGGATGATGCTCTACACGAGCGGCACCAGCGGCAACCCCAAAGGCGTGCCGCTCACGCACATGAACGTCGGCGTCAACGGCCGCGACTGGTGTAATGCGCTGCTCGAGCAGATCGACGACGACAGCGTCGATCTCCTCTGGCTACCGATGAGCCACATCTTCGGCTTCGGCGAGATGTGCCTTGGCAACACCCTCGGGTTCACGACGTACTTGATCGATCCGGCCAGCGTCTTCGCGAAGCTCCCCGAGGTGAAGCCGAACGTGTTCATGAGCGTCCCGTCCCACTGGGAGAAGATCTCGATCCTCGCGGAGGGCTCGAAGGAGAAGCTCGACAAGATCACCGGCGGGCGCTTCAAGTTCTGCCTCTCGGGCGGCGCCGGCCTCAAGCGCGAGGTGAAGGAAGGGTTCCACAAGGCGGGCGTCCTCATCATCGAGGGCTACGGCCTCACCGAGACCTCACCGACTCTGACGATGAACACGCCGGCGGCGTTCCGGTTCGACACGGTCGGGCGTCCGTTCCCCAGCGTCCAGGTGAAGCTCGCGGCGGACGGCGAGATCCTCGCCAAGGGCCCCAGCGTTTTTCTCGGCTACCACAAGGAGCCCGTCGCGACGAAAGAGGCGTTCACCGAGGACGGTTGGTTCAAGACCGGCGACGTCGGGCAGTTCACTGAGGACGGCTTTCTGAAGATCGTGGACCGCAAGAAGGACATCCTCGTGACGGCTGGCGGGAAGAACGTCCCGCCCGCGAACATCGAGATTCGCTTCCGCGACGACGCGCTCATCCTGCACCTCGTGGTCTACGGCGACGCGAAGAAGTACCTGGTCGCCGGCGTATGGCTGAACCCCGACGCCGCACGCGGCCTGTCGAAAGAAGAGACGCAGGCCCGCGTCCAGGCCACGGTCGATCGCATCAACGGCGAGCTCGCGAGCTTCGAGACCATCAAGAAGTTCGTGATCATCGACCACCCGCTCACCGTCGAGGGCGAGCTGCTGACCGCGTCGCTCAAGCTGCGCCGCAAGAAGATTTACGAGACGTTCAAGACCACCTTCGAAGGGCTGTACACGTGAGCACCGGCGGCGAAGGGAAGCGCTGGTCGAACCTGATGTCGCTCGTCACGCGGCCGCCGCCGGCCGTGGGAGCGACGCCGGCAGACGTGGTGCACAGCGAGAACAAGCTGAGGCTCTTGCGGTACCGCGGTAGCCCGAGCAAGAAGACGCCGGTGCTCATCGTGCCGTCGCTCATCAACCGGCACTACGTGCTGGATCTCGTGCCGGGCAAGAGCTTCGTCGAGTTCATGGTCGGCCAGGGGCACGACGTCTTCATGATCGACTGGGGCACGCCGACGAAGGAGGACCAGTTTCTCACCTTCGACGACGTCTGCGACGGCTACATCGGGCGCGCGATCCGCAAGGTCGCGCACCTGACGGGCAGCAAGGTGCACCTGCTCGGCTATTGCCTGGGCGGGACGCTCGCCGCCATCCATACCGCCGCCAACCCCGAGCACGTCGCGTCGATCGCCCAGATCGCGGCGCCGGTGACGTTCGGGGACGACGGGCAGCTCGCTGCGTGGACGCGCTCGCCGACCTTCGACGTCGGCGCGGTGCTCTCGGCGTTCGGCAACGTGCCGTCGTGGCTGATGCAGGCCTCCTTCCAGATGCTGCGGCCGACGATGAACCTGTCCAAGCTCGTCCACCTCGTCGACAAGGCGGGGGACGACGATTTCCTGGAGGGCTTCCGGGCGATCGAGGCGTGGGCGTCCGACAACATCGATTTCCCAGGCGAGGTCTACCGGCGCTACATCCAGGAGCTCTACCGGGAGGACCGCCTCATCAAGGGGACGTTTCGCCTGGCCGGCAAGGCGGCGCGCCTCGAGTCGATCACGTGCCCGGTCATGTGCATCACCTTCGAGAACGACGGCATCGTCCCGTGGCGCAGCGCGGCCGCGATGCTCGACCACGTCGCGTCGGCCGACAAGGAGCACGTGCACCTGCCGGGCGGGCACGTGGGCTCGGTCGTCTCGCGCGCGGCGAAGAAGCACCTGTGGCCCAGGATCAGCGGCTTCTGGGGGGCGCGTGACGGTGCCGAAAAGCGCGTGCCACGCAGCGTGAAGCTCGCGAAGAACTGAGGGCGATCGGCGGGAATTCGTCGCACTGCACCTTGCAATTGCTGCGCTGCAACATACAATGCGCAGCGAGGGGTGGCGAGGGATACCGACGACATGCTCTACAAGCTTCACGAGCTCCAGCGCTCGTTTCTGACCCCGATGGCGGCGTTCGCCGAGGTGGGCGCGCGCGCGTACGGAGAGGGGCCGCTCTCGGTCCTGCCGTTCGCGGATCGCATCTCCGCCGGCTACGAGCTCATGTACCGGCTCGGCAAGGAGTACGAGAAGCCCGCCTTCGGCCTCGAAGAGACGACGCTGGACGGCCCGACCGGTGCGGTCGTCCCCGTGCGTGAGAAGGTCGTGGCGAGCAAGCCCTTCTGCCGGCTCCTGCACTTCGAGCGCGAGCTGCCGGCAGGGCGCGCGAGGGATCCCAAGGTCCTCGTCGTGGCGCCGCTGTCCGGCCACCACGCGACGCTGCTCCGCGACACGGTGCGGCAGCTCCTGCACGCCCACGACGTCTACGTCACCGACTGGGTCGACGCGCGCATGGTGCCGCTGGGGAAGGGCCCGTTCCACCTCGACGACTACGTCGCCTACGTACAGGAATTCTTGCGGCTGCTCGGGCCCGATTTGCATGTTTTGTCGGTGTGCCAGCCCACCGTGCCGGTCATGGCGGCCATCTCGCTCATGGCGACGGCGAAGGATCCCGCGCTGCCGCGCTCGATGACGATGATGGGCGGTCCGATCGACACGCGACGCAGCCCCACCGAGGTGAACAACCTCGCGATGAAGAAGCCGTACGAGTGGTTCGAGACGACGGTGATCTGCACCGTGCCGGACAAGTACCCCGGCACCATGCGCCGCGTGTACCCGGGCTTCCTGCAGCTCGGCGGCTTCGTCGCGATGAACCCGCGCAAGCACCTGCAGTCGCACTGGGACTTCTACCTCGATCTCGTCAAGGGGGACGACGAGGACGCCGAGGCGCACCGCCGCTTCTACGACGAGTACAACGCCGTGCTCGACATGCCAGCGGAGTACTACCTCGACACGATCAAGACGGTCTTCCAGGAGCACGCGCTGGCGCGGGGCACCTGGCACGTGAAGGGCGTGCGCGTGGCGCCGGAGGACATCCGGGACGTCGCCCTGTTCACGATAGAAGGCGAGCTCGACGACATCTCCGGCAGCGGCCAGACCGAGGCGGCCCACGATCTCTGTACGGGAATTGCTGCGACGCACAAGCGGCACTTCACCGCGCCGCAGTGCGGGCACTACGGCATCTTCAGCGGCAAACGGTGGCGCGAGGTCATCTACCCACGCCTGCACGAGTTCATCCGCGCGCACGAGTAGCGGCGCGCGCACGAGGAGTCGAAGAAATGCAAAGGGGAGAGTTCCTGAAGGGGCGCCGCGCGCTCGTCACCGGGGCGGCGTCCGGGATCGGGCTCGCGGTGTCTCGAGAGCTGGAGGCGGCGGGAGCCGACGTCGTGATGAGCGACATCCAGGGCGGGCTTCTTCGCGATGCGGCATCGGGCGTGCCGCGCGCCAAGGCGATCGTGGCGGATCTGTCGTCGCGCGAGTCGCTGCACGAGTTGGCGCGGTCGGTGGGGGAGATCGACATCCTCGTGAACAACGCCGGGCTGCAGCACGTGCGCCCGATCGAGGAGTTCGACGAGGCGAAGTGGGACTTGCTCTTGGCCACGATGCTCACGGCGCCGTTCCTCTTGATCCGCAAGCTCTTGCCGAGCATGTACGCGAAGAACTGGGGCCGCGTCGTGAACATCGGGTCGGTGCACAGCCTGGTCGCGTCGGCGTACAAGTCGGCGTACGTCTCGGCGAAGCACGGGCTCATGGGCCTGACCAAGACCGTGGCGCTCGAGACGGCCGCGCGCTCGCCGGGCGTGACGGTCAATACGGTGTGCCCGTCGTACGTGCGGACGCCGCTCGTGGAGAAACAGATCGCCGATCAGGCGCGCGTGCACGGGATGGACGAGAGGGACGTCGTGGAGAAGGTCCTGCTGACGCAGAACGCGAACAAGCGGCTGATCGAGCCCGAAGAGGTCGGCCAGTGCGTCGTGTTTCTGTGCTCGAGCGCCGCGGCGTCGATCACCGGCTCGGCGTTCACGATGGACGCGGGGTGGCTCGCGCATTGAGTGTCGGGTGCACGCGTCCCGGTCTCCCATCCAAGAAAGAGTAAAGAGTGCTCTATAAAGGGTTGCGGCGCTCTTTTTTGAGGCTACCTTCAAGAGATGCCGACCCTCCTGAACCGCAAGGACCTCGATGCGGCGCGCTGCTGGCGCGACCACCCCCCGCGCATTCACGACAAGAAGAAGCGCACGATCTTCGAGCTCCTCGGCGCGGGACGGACTCCGACCGGCATGGTGAGCGTGACGCGCTGGGCGCCTGGGGATCCAGACCTCGCGGTGGGGCCCCTCGCGGCCGCGTCGCGCGTCAGGAGCTCGGCGGGCCCCATGACCTACGAGTCACCGGGGCCGGGGACCGACGTGTGGCACGTGAACTTCGCCGATCCCGAGCTCTTCGCGTTCTACGGCGGTCCCGCGTTCGCGTAGGACGAAATTCAGGTCGCCGAGCATCCGATCCTGGCGAGCGTCCGCGAGGCGCTCCTGGCGGACGCGGCCTTCCCAGCGCGCACGCGTGAAGGCGGAGGGCCGGCGCCGGTCCTCGTCTACGGCGCCGAGCGGTGGGGTGCGATCGATCTGAGGCCCGCGCTCGCGCAGCCGCATGGGATTTACGGGCACCGGCTGGGTCGCGCGACCGACGACGCGCTGAGGCAGGCCGTCGCGCGGCTCGACGTGCCGTTCCGGACGAACGTGATCGCGATGTGCGCCCCCCAGGGGCGCGGCCCGTACAGCACCGAGGACGTGCGCGACGTCCTGTCGTCGTCGGTCACCGCCTTCGCCGCCGCGAAGGTCGAGAGCGCGCGGCTCGCGCCAGGTGCGGGCGTGCGGATCCACACCGGTCACTGGGGAACGGGCGTCTTCGGCGGCGATCGCGTCCTCATGGCCGCCGCGCAGGCAATCGCCGCGAGGCTCACGGGCGTGGGCGAGCTCGTGTACCACTCTCTCGACGACGCTGCGGCGCATGCCTTCGAGGAGGGAATGCGGCTGGCCGATGGCCTCCGCGAAGGCGCGTCGTTCGACGCCATCGTGGCCACGTTCGATGCCTGCGGCTTCGTCTGGGGCGCGGGGGACGGGAACTGACGCGCAGGGAAAGCGCACCCGCCCTCGCCGTCGCGTCAGGCGGCGACGAGCACGACCCGCGTAACCTCCGGTGGGGCACCGACGCGCGCCGGGGGGCCCACGACGCCGAAGCCGCGGTTGACGTAGAGGGTCGTACCGGCCATTTCGTAGCGGCCCGAGACGAAGGTCATGAAGAGCTTCGCCGGTGTGAATCCAGGATTGATTTGACCGCCGTGCGTGTGCCCAGAGAGCTGCAGGGCGACATGGCCTGCGCCGTAGTGGAAGTAGTTCGGCTGGTGGGCGAGGAGGATCCGCGGCAGCTCCGCGGGCACCTGGGCGATCGCAGCGTCGAGGTCTGGCCCTCGGCCGCCCGGGCGCGGCCGCCACCCGTCGTCCACCCCTAGGAGCGCGAAGCCGCCGCCGTCGGCCGGGCGGATGACGCGGCCGCGGTTCATCAGAATCGCGATGGGCGTCCCGACGAACGCGGCGAGGACCTCGTCGATGCCGCTGTAGTAGTCGTGGTTGCCGGGGATGGCGAAGACGCCGTCGCGTGCGCGGAGCGTCGCGAGGGCGCGCGCGACCATGGGAGCGTAGGCAGGATCGAAGTCGACGAGATCACCCGTCACCACGACGAGATCGGGCCTGGCTTCGCCGACCCGATCGAGTCCCTCCTTGAGATCCCGCTCGTTCACGTTGATGCCAGCGTGCAGATCGCTCACCTGGACGATCGTGTAACCGTCGAGCACTCTGGGCAGGCCGGGGATCCGGACCACGACCTCGTCGATCTCGAATGCGTGGCGCCCACGTAGGATGCCCCAGCCGAGCATCGAGCCGGTCGCCCCGAGCGCGAGGAGGCCAAAGGAGCGCTCGAGCGCTTCGCGTCGCCCGAGGATGTGTGGCGGTTCGGCAGCCCCTGCAACGTCCGGCGGGGCCGCGCCGGCGGGTCCGGACGGCGGAGCGTCGACCTCGGCGACGGGCGCAGTCTTCGGGGCCGGCGCCACGGTGCGTCGCGACAGGAGCCGCGCCAACCCGAGCGCCAGGGCCAGCGGTGGAAGCGAGATCATCACGAACATCGCCTCGACGAGCACGAGGGCGAGAAGCTCGCCGACGAGCGAGCTGTGCGCGCGCTGCGCGAGGACGCGCATGAGTGGGGCCGCTACGACGACGGCCGCGACGGCGTACTTCGCAGGGCGCCGGAAGCGGGCGAGGCGCGGGAACGCACGCATCGACCACGCCACGATGAACCAATGGGCCGCCGCGCTCGCCGCCAGCAGCGGCAGTAAGAAGACGAGGAACCTGAGGAAGCCGCCTAACTGCACGTGGAAGGGAGAATGCCCTTGCCGGCGTCGTTGCGCCACGTCGACATGTCTTCGACGACGTGGACTGCGAGGCCGGCCGTCAGGTGAGCAGTGAAGCGCCCGTGGAAGGCGTTCTCGTCAGCGGCCCGGCGGCTTCAGGGGAAGCTGCGACGTCGACGGCGGCGGCGGAGGAATCTTCCCGCTCTTCGCGTCTTCGGTCATCATCTCGAGGGCGATGAGCGCGTTCAGCACGCGGTCCATGCCGTGCTCGAGCGCGGCTTCCTTCTGGAAGATCGAAGCGACCCGCACGAGGCGGAGCGACGTCGTCTTGCCGAGATCGATCTCACGCTCGAGGAAGGCCTCGAAGGTGCCGTAGCCCTTCGCCTCGTAGAGGCGGCGGAGCTGGACGTCCTTGAGGACGATCCCGATGTCGAAGAAGCCCTTGTTCAGGTTCTTCCGGAAGCCCTTGATCTGGACGAGCGCGTTGTGGAGATCCGCGATCTTCGCCTTGATGTCCTCGGCCCCGGTGGGGACGCGGATCGTCGCGCGGGCGCTGCCGGGAAGCGGCGGCTCGGCCGCACGGGCACGCGCCTCGGCCGCGTGCTTGGCGGCGTGGCGGGCGGCCCACGGCGCAGCGCCGCGGAGGCCGAGCTTGCGCTTGCCGTCCAGTCCTTTGGCCGCAGCTGCGGGCGCGCCCGCGGCGCCAGCGCCGGGTTTCCCCGAAGCCGACTTCGGGGCGCCTTTGCCCCCTTTGCCGGCTGCCGCCGACGGACCTTTCGCGCCAGCCGGCGCTTGCTTCTTCGTGCTCCCCATCGATTGCGCCTGCATATCCTTGAAAGTCTTGGGGAGTCAGTACCACTTGTGACGCGTCCAGGTAAAGAATCAAAGATGCGCGGGTTGCCGGGGTTGCGGCATCCAAGGCACGATGCGGTGCCGGCGCGCGCGCCGTGACGAGGTCCCTTGGCCACTTTCACGAAGCTCGAAGCGGCGGACGTCAGGGCACTGCTTGCAGGATACAACTTGCCAGAGTTACAGGCATTTTCTGGTATTCCCGCCGGCAGCGTCAACTCCAACTTCGAGGTCACCCTCGGAGGCTCGCGGGTCTTCCTTCGCGTGTACGAGGAGCAGGCGCGATCTGGCGCGGAGGCAGAGACACGATTGATCGCCGGCCTCGCCGCGCGCGGCGTGAAGACCCCGCCGCCGGTGGCTCGGACCGACGGCGGGCTCGTCTCGGAGGTGCGCGGTAAGCCTGCAGCCCTCTTTCCCTGGCAGGCGGGAGGCATGCGCTGCCAAGCGAGCGTGTCGCCACAGGACGCCGAACGCGTCGGTGAAGCGCTCGCGGGCATCCATGTCGCAGGGGAGGGGCTCCCGCGCGGCGAGGGGAGGTTCAACGCCGCCGATCTGCGGGAGCGGCTCCGGCGGATCGCCACGGCGCCCGATCCGGAGCTGGCTCGGCATGCGGCTCCCCTCGGCGCGTCGCTCGATCGCTGGGAGACGGCGCGTCGGGCGCTGCCCCGAGGTCTGGTCCACGGCGACCTCTTCCGCGACAACGTGCTCTGGACGCGGGCGGGCGAGATCTCCGCGCTGCTCGACTTCGAGAGCGCGTCGGAGGGAGTGCTCGCCTACGATCTCATGGTGACGATCCTCGCCTGGTGCGTCTCGGGCGAGCTCGAGCTCGAGCTCGCCCAGGCCGTCGCGCGCGGGTACACGCGCCTGCGCCCGCTCTCGGCCGACGAGAAGCGCGGCCTCCTCGCGGAGGCGAGCCTTGCCGCGATTCGCTTCTGCGTCACCCGCATCACCGACTACGCCATGCGCGGCGGCGAGGGGCGCGTGATGAAGGACTACCGACGCTTCCTGATGCGCCTCGCCAAGCTCGAAGGGATCGCTGCAACGGTAGGGGAGGAAGGCTTTGCGTCTGCGCTGGATCTCTGAGCGGCGCGTCGTCGTCGCCGTCGCGGCGCTGGCGAGCCTCGCCAGCCCGTCGCTCGCGCGCGCCGCCGACACGACGCCCGCGCCGTCCGCCCCCTCCAAGCCCACCGAGCCAGCCGTCGCGCCGAACCTCGCGTGGATCGCGACGCAGTTCATCCCGAGCCCCGAGATCGCCGCCGGCGCCGGGCACGCGCACTTTGGTCTGCGCTGGCAGGTGACGCCGCTCCTCTATTCGTGGGGGATCAACCGAAAGCTCTCGCCGTGGCGGGTGCTCGTCGCCGAGCCGCTCTCGCGCCAGAGCGGCTCGATCGAGGCGTACCTGTCGCCGGAGTTCATCGACGTCGACGGCGACGCGACGGACAAGTGGCTGCTCAGGCCCGGCGTTCGCGCATATTTCCCGCTCGTCCAGCGCGGCGAGTACGTGAGCGTGTCGGTCGGCTCGAGCTACCAGCACGTGCAGAACCGCAGCAGCGCCGCGTTCGAGGGGGGCGTGTACGTCCTCTATGGCCTCTTCGGCCTGCAGGTCACCTACGCCCCCTTGCAGCACACCCCCGCCGGGACCATCGTGACGATGAGGTTTCGGTACTTCTGATGCGCAGGGTCCTCCGCCACCAACCCCTCCGCCGCGCCTTCTTGGCGCTCGCGGTCCTCGCCTCGGCGTCGTCGGCGACGTCGTGCGTGACGGTGCGCAAGATGGCAGGGGGCAACGCGTCGGCCCTCGTGTCGTCCCCGCACGAGGTGCCTTCGCGCATCACCCATCCCGAGCGGCCCTTCGCGCGTCTCGCCATCCTGTGGATCGGGCACGCGACGACGCTCATCCAGATGGACGACAAGTTCATCCTGACCGATCCCGTCTTCACGGACAGCGTGGGGCAGCTCTCCAAGCGCCTCGTCCAGCCCGGGATCGATCCGGATTTCTTGCCGCCGATCGACGTGACGGTGATCTCGCACATGCACTTCGACCACCTCTCCTACGGCTCGCTCGAGATGATCGAGCCGAAGCTGCGCCAGCTCCTGGTACCCAAGGGCGGCCTCATCTACGTGCCGAACTACACCTTCGAGACCGACGAGGTCGCCACCTGGCGCTCGTGGCAGAGCGGCGACTTGAAAGTGACCGCCGTGCCGGTCGAGCACGTGGGCTTTCGCTACGGCATCGACCAGGCGTGGATGAAGACGAGCTTCACCGGCTGGGTCTTCGAGTACCACGGCATGACCGTCTACTTCGGGGGCGACACCGCGTACGTGGAAGCGAACTTCAAGAAGACCGCCGCGCGCTTCCCGCACATCGACGTCGCCCTCCTCCCCATCGCGCCGATCCACCCGCGCTCGTTCATGAAGCGAACGCACGTCGATCCCAAGGAGGCGGTGCAGGCGTTCGTCGACCTCGGCGCGAAGGTGATGATCCCGATCCACTTCGACACCTTCGTGAACAGCGAGGACGAGCCGGGAGAGGCGCGCCGTGTGCTCGAGGGAGTCATGAAGGAGCGGGGGCTCGGCGCCGATCGCGTTCAGATCCTCGCCATCGGCGAGCAGCGCGTGCTTTTCTCGACGTCCTCGCCGCTGGCGTCGCCCGCCCCGCCGTCGCCCGCCCCGCCCTCGCCCCCGCGGGAAGCCGTCGTCAGAAGCGCACGGTGACGGCGCCGCCGGTCGGACCGAGCGTCGCGGTGACGGAGCGGTCGCTGGGCGTGCTGGGGGCGGTGAGGACGAGCACGACGCCGGTGGCGGCGAGCACGCCTGCGGCGATCCACGCCACGTTGGTCATCGTCCGGAGTGAGTCGGCGCGATCGTGCGCGTTCAGGTCCTTGTGCCCGGAGTCGTTGAAGTCGTTCTTCGCCGAGACCGCAGATAGCCCGAGGTAGACGGCCGCACCCGACGCGACGACCGCGCCCCCGAGCGACACGAAGCCGGCGAGCTTGCGCGGGCTGCTCCCGGAGGTCGGCGGCTTCGGTGCCGTCGACGCGACGGGCGGAGGCGCGAGCGGAGGCGCGGCCACCTTCTTGGGGGCCTCGACGGCGACGGGCGTGGTCGCTCCCGCGGCGACCGTGACCTGCTGCTTGGTGGACGTGCCGCCGTCGAAGCGCGCGGTGAGGTCGTGAGGTCCGGCGGTCAGGTACACCTTCGCCGGGAGTGGGGCCGCGTCGCGGTGCTCCACGCTTATCGTGGCGCCGGCGGGGCCGGTGACGTCGAGGTGGCCGAGTCCCTTCGACAGGTTCGCGAGGCGCGTCTGCGCGTCCTTCTTCTGCTGCCCGCCGAGATCGCCCGCATCGAGCGCCGCCGTGTACGCGTCCGCGGCGCGCGGCGACTCGCCGGCGGCCTCCCACGCGAGGCCGGCGTTGTAGATGGCAGCCGCGCGCGGCGACTCACGGTAGGCGCGCTCGAACGAGGCCGCTGCGTTGCGGAAGTCGCCCTTCTGGTACGCCGACGCGCCGGCCTTGAACGCTTCTGCTGCCGCGGCGTCGGTCGCCTGAGCCGCCGGCGCGAAGAGAACCAGCGGAACAGCGAACCCGAGGGCGACGACGAGAGAGCGGCGCGCGAGCATCAGCGTGCGTAGGGATCGGGGGCGAGGGGAGCGACCTTGGGCGTCGTAGGGTTCGGCGCGAGCGGCACGGTCGGGGCGGGCGGCGGTGTCGGCGTCGCGGCGCGTGGGGCAGGGAAGTCGACCCTGAGCGTGACCGCCTTTGGCCCGAAGGCCACGCGGGCCTCGCGCCCGTCGAGCGCGACGGCATCGATGCGTCCCCCCTTGTCTCGCTCGGCGGCCTCGAGGGCAACGTCGAGATCCCGGCTGGGGTGGTCGACCGGGATGGCGCGTCCGCCTATCCGTAGGGCCGCGATCGGCGCGCTCGCGTGAACGGCAAGCGGGGCAGCGCCCGTGGCGGTGGGAGGCGGCGCGGCGACGGGGCCTGGCGGAGCCGGCGCGGCCTGGTCGGCGGGGCCCGCGGGGGTGGGCGTCGGCGTGAGCGCCACCGGTGCGGCCGACGTGATCGCCGCCGCCGACCTGGCCGGCGGGTGGGCCCGGTTTGCCTGGGTGAAGACCGCCATGCCGACGAGGACAAGGGCCAGGGCCGCGCCGCCCGACAGCGCCGCCACCAGGGCAGGGTGCGCGCCGCGTTTCGGGACGTCGGCCATCGGCGTCGACGCGGACACCGAGGTCGTGTCGGTGCGCGTCGGCGGCTCGTACGAGGGAGGCGGCACCCGCATGGGCCCGCTCGGTGCGCTCGGCATGCTCGGCATGCTCGCCGGCACGCTCGACGGGACGCTGCTCGGCGCACCTGATGCGGGGGCGCCCGCCACCGCAAGCACGCTCTCGCTCGGCGCACTCTCGACGGTAGGTGCTTCGACCTCGGGGATCGGGAACTCGGGCGGTGGGCTCGGGGTCGGCGCTCGCGCCCCGAGCATGTCGGCGCTCGGCGTCGCGCCCGATTGGGCCGTAGCCTCGGTCAGCTGTCCGACCCGCAGGCGCAGCTTCGCGATCTCGGTCGCCGCGCGTCGCCGCTCGGCGATCTTCGGTCCGACTAGCCCCTGCATGAACTCGGCGACCTCGTCGTATTCGAACAGGTGCCCCGCCGCGCGGCACGCGAGGGTGAGCTCTTTGCCGAACGCGCTCGCCGTGGGCGTCCGCTGCGCGATGTCCATCGTGAGGGCGCGCGCGACGGCCTCCTCGATCGCCTGCGGGACGTGCGGCGCGACCCCGCGCAGGCGCGGCGGCGCCTCGCTCACGACCTTGAGCAGGGTGGAGACGTCGTCACCGGCAGGGTAGAGCCGGATGCCGCTGAAGAACTCCCACGCGACGATCCCGGCGGCCCATACGTCGGTCCGGCGATCGATGATGCCGGCCTTCGCTTGCTCCGGCGCCATGTACGCGATCTTGCCCTTCACGAGGCCGCTCCGCGTCTGGCTGAGGCGGCCAGCGGCCTTCGCGATGCCGAAGTCGGTGAGCTTCACGACGCCGTCGAGGCCTACGAGCAGGTTCTGCGGGGAGAAGTCGCGGTGGACGAGGCCGAGGTGCGCGCCGTTTTCGTCCGTCAGCTCGTGCGCGGCATGCAGCCCGGCGAGCGCGTCGATGAGCACACGCGCGGTCACTCCCATCGGGATGTCGTTCCCCACGGTGGTCGCGCGCCGACGCATGCCCGCCAGAGTGTCCCCTTCGACGTAGTCCATCACGAGGAACGCGCCGTTCGGATCGTCGCCGACGTCGAGGATCGAGACGACGTTGCGGTGCCGGATGCGCGCCGCCAGCTTGGCCTCTTCGAGGAGATCGACGACGAACTCGGTCGTCTCGCGGAGGTGCGCGTGCGTCAGCTTGAGCGCGACGTCTTGCTCGAACCCGCCGTGCCCGCGCGTCCGCGCGAGGTACACCGTCGCCATTCCCCCGCTCGCGATCGGCAGGAGGATTTCGTACTTCCCCACCCGCTCCGGCGCGCGAGCGGGACCGGCGTGCGCGTTCGGCACGTGGGCGCTCATCTCCTCGAAAGGCTAGCACCCTCGCCCGAGGCAATGGGAGATCCTGGCGGCGGCGAATGTAGCCTACGGCCCGACGTTGTAGTTTTGCTGCACTTCCTGAGCCGTGAGCGCCCTGCTGTAGATCGCGGCGAGGCTCATGACGCCGAGCCAGGGGCGATCGTTCCCCGCGGAGTTCCCGAGCGTGAAGACGCAATTGGTGTCCCAGTTGCCGAAGCCGCCCGCGATTGTCCCCATGTTGGTCCTGGCCGCGTTGAGGTACGTGACCCAGGCGCCGCCGGCGTCGCGCGTGAACACGTAGTGGGTCCGCGCCAGCGTGACGCCGCTCGCCGCGCTGAACTGCACCGCCCCCGCCGCACCCGTCCTGAGCGAGCCACCCCAGACCGTGTTGACCTGGGCGAGATCGAAGTTCGGTGTGCCCACCGTCTTGGCGAGCTCGATCATTCGGCCCGAGGAGCTCTGCGTCGTCAGGCTCGACGACGTCACCCAGGCTTCCATCGTGATCTCGCTCGTGGCCTGGAGAGTCGTGCGGATCTTCGTGGCGCTGCCGGGGTTGCCGACGACCGCTCCCGTGTCGATGCGCAAGCCTGCCGCCACCCACGTCGTGTTCGCCGGGAGGTTCACCGTGAGATCGTACGCAGGTGCGACGCCCGAGACGTCGTGGACGACGTCGCCGGTCCCCTCTTTGAAGGTGTAGAGCGCGAGGATGCCGCTCGTCACGCGCGGGGGCCCCGAGTCGATGCCGGTGTCGGGCGGCGCGGTGTCTCGCGCGACGTCGACCGGTGCGTCGGCGCTACCGTCGCTGCCGGAGGGCGAATCGGAGACCGCGTCGGCCCCGGCGTCCTTGCCGTCGCCGCCGTCGTCGATCGTCGCGTCGGTGCCCGTCGCGTCTCCCGGCTGCCCGTCGGGACCGCCACCGCCACCGTCACCCGCGGTCTCGGTCGCGACCTCCGCCAGGTCGAAGGAGCACGCCGTCGCCGCGGAGATCATCGCGGCGAGAACCAGGCGGCAAGCGAACGCCCGTCGGCTCATTCGTCCAGAATGTCACGTCCGCGGGCCAGGGGCGAAAACAAGCCCTCCCCACAAGGTGGGTAGGTCGGCCCGTCGGCGTCGTGCTCACTTGTCGGCGCGCGTGAGGACGTACGCCTGCTGCGGCGATTCGAGCGTGAGCGTCGGCTTGCCGTCGGCGTCGCCGATCGCGAGGCCTTCGCCGGGAAACGGCGGATCGAGGAGGCACGCCCGTACGGTCCCGTCGGTCATCTTCTTCTGGCCGACCGCGCTCTTCCATTCGCCGGCGTCGAACCAGAGCACGCCCTTCTTGTCGACGCTGACCTTCACCTTGCCGAGGCCCGGGTTCGCGTAGACGCCGACGAGCTTGGTGGCCCACGCCGGGTCCGGCTCACGGGTGATTCGAGCGGCCTCGCGCGCGACCTCGTCTTTACGCTGCTTCACCGCGTAGGCGAGGCGGGCCTTGGCGAGATCCTTTCCGTCGAACGCCTCCTCGACGATCTTGCGGTGGATCGCCCCGTTGAAGCCGCCGGCGCCGTCCACGTTCGACAAGACGAGGATCGCGAACTTCTGCTCCGGCAGCATGAACATCAACGTGTTGAAGCCGAAGGTCCCGCCGTCGTGGGAGAGCATCGGGAGATCGCGGAAGGTGCCGACCTCGAGGCCGAGGCCGTAGCTCGTCGTGTCGCTCGTCTTCACGTTCGGTTTGCGTCGCTCGAGCAGGTTCGCCTCGCTCACGACGCGCTTGCCCTCGGGGGTGACGCCGCCGGCCATCTCGGTCATCACGTAGCGCTCCATGTCCTTCAGGTTCGACCACGTGCCGCCGGCGGGGCGGACGGGGAGCACGAACTGCTCCATCGCCAGCGTGAGCGGTTTGACCTCCGCGGCGTAGTTCATGGCGTGCGGCATCGCGTGCTCGGCGCGCGCCGCGGCGCCGAAATCGAGCGTCGACGACTTCATGCCGATCGGATCGAAGATCTTCGCCTTCATCGCCGCGTCGTAGGCAGGGCCGAGGGCCTTCTTCGGATCGAACGCGTGCCCGGCGGCGTACCCGCCCGCGCCGACGAGGAGGTTACTGTACTGAAAGACCTCGCCGAACGGGGTCGTGGGCTTCATCGTCTTCATCGACGCGACGCGCTGCTCCGGCGTCACGCCGGCGTAGTCGAAGACGAACTCGAGATCCTGGCGCGGCATCCCCGTGCACGCGCAGGACGTGTACGCCATCGTCAACTTCTTCGTCGTCTCGGCGTCGCCGAGCGCGAACGTGGGGAGCACGTCGGTCACCGGCGTGGCCCATGTGAACTTGCCGGCGTCCACGAGCGCCGCTTCCATCATCGTCGTCATGCTCTTGGTGATGGAGCCCATCATGAAGAGCGTCTTCGGCGTGATCTTGTCCTTCTTGCCGAGCGTGCGGGTGCCGAAGCCCTTCTCGTAGACGACCTTGCCGCCCGAGACGACGGCGACGGCGACGCCAGGCACGTTCATCTGGGCGCGCGCCTCGTCGACGAAGGCGTCGATCTCCGCTGTGCGCTTGGCGTCGAGATCGTTCGGCGCCTTGCCCTTGAACGACTCTTCGGTCATCCCTTTGGGCGCGAAGGTCCAGAGCGCCGAGTTGAGCTGCGCGCCGCGGCGATCGAGCGCGGCCTCACCGGCGCCGACGAGGGCGACGTAGTGTCGCTCCGCGAATCGCCGCGCGAGCGCGAACACGGCGCGGTGCTCGGTGGGCTTGGTCTCGTAGTCTACGTTCGTGACCGACTCCCAGCCGCGGATGGGCGGTGGGCTGTCGGTCGACTTGATGGTGCGCGAGAAATCCGGGCGCACGACCGCCCACGCCGCGGCGACGGCCTTGGTCGGATCGCTTTCGGTGACCTCGAGGAAGGAGACGCGCATCTCCTTCTCCGGATCCTCCAGGATCGTCACGTCGCCTTCGGTAACCCACCAGCCCTTCGGCGCGGTGAACGCGGCGCCCGAGGGCGTCGTGATGGGCGTGTCCTCGGTGAGCTGCCGGGTGGAGGGCGTCGGAGGCGGCGGGGGCACGTCCGCGACGGTGGCCGTCGGCGGCGGCGGAGGCGGCGGGGGCGCCGGCGCGGGCGGAGGCTTGCTGCCGCACGCGACGGCGAGCGCGACCAGCGAGGCGAGCGAGGCGAGTGACGCGAACGAGGCGAGGCCAGCGGAGCGCATGCGCCGGAGCATATCCCCGCGCGGGCGCCTCTTGCATCTGCGTTACGGTAGTGACGCCTGCTTTTAAACGCCGTCTCCCGCGGCGCCGCTGGACACCTCGACCCGCACCTTGTCGCGCGGCAGCCACAAAGCCGTGCGCAGCTCCTCCACCCGCTTCTGCCCCTTGTCGAGGCGGACGGCGAGCTCTTCGACGTGCGCGATCGCCTTCGCGTCGTCCTCGGCGCCGCCGGCGCGCGCAGTTTGCGTGGCGTGGAGGACCTCGAGCACCTCGCGGTGCAGCTCTTCGCCGGCCGAGAGGACCCACGCGTCGAGCTTGGCGGCGAACTCGTCGATCATCTGATCGAGCTTCGGACCCACCTTGGTCGCGGCCTGCTTCAGGACCTCGGGCGCGATCTCCTTCGCCTTCTTCCGGTATTCTTCCTCGACGCGGCCCTTCACGACGAGCGCAAGGATCGGCGCCGCGACGGTGAGCAGACCGCCGACGAGCAGGTTCACGAACATCACGCCGAGCCCGACGGTGATGAGCGCGGCGATGCCCATGTCGTATTTGAAGGTGTCGATCTGCACGTCGAGCCGCTTCACCTCGCCGCCGAGCTTCTCGCTCACGCGCTTGGTGGCGTCGTGCGCGTCCTCGCGGACGAGCGCGATCGTCTTCTCGGCGAGCGATTCGAGCTGCGCGGCGATGTCCTTCGCCTCGGTCTCCGCCCACTGGCGGAACGTGTCCTCGAGGAAGGCCGGGAGGTAGCTCTTCAGATCGTCGGATTTTGCCGAGTCGATGACGTTGGGGATCTGCTTGATGATGTCGTCGACGAAGCGATCCAGATCCTTGCGGGCGCCGACCTTGATGCCGGTCACGTCCTCGCGGATCTTCTGCCGGCGCTGCTCGATCGTCATCGCCTGGCCGGCGAGGTCCTGCTCGAGGGCCTTGATGCGGCGATCGAGCTCTTCGACCTTCATCGCGACCGCGCGGCGGCGTGCGTCGACGCCGCGCCCGAGCAGCGTGGCGACGTTGAGCCCCTCGCCGAGCGCGTTGTCGAGCAAGATGCGCCCGCGCTCTTCGGCGAGGAAATGCGTCAGGTGGGTGAGCAGCTCCGGCATGCCGCTCTCGGCGACGCGCCCGCCTTGCAGCGCCATCTCCGAGCTCACCGGGAAGACGATGGGATCGGTCACGAGCCTGCCGAGCTGGAGCTTCGCGTACGCGAGGGCCTCCTTGCGCTCGTCGTCGTTCAGGATGTCCCACTTGGTGATGACGAAGACGATCTTGTCGCGCGACGCGGCGAGGAGCTTCTCTTGCAAAAAGACGCGCTCGCTCTCCTTCAGGATCTGCCCGGCATCGAGCAGGAAAAGGACGGCGTCCGCGCGCGGGATGTAGCTGTAGGTGATGTCCGCCCGCTGGAGCGACAGATCGTTCACGCCTGGCGTGTCCACGAGCAGGATGCGCTCCTTCAGGAGCTGCGCGGGGTAACCGACCTCGAGGAAGTCGACCTCTTCCACGTGCGCGCTGCCGCCGACGGCGAAGTTGCGCGTGTCGCCGAACGGGATCGACTCCCGGCGGCCCGACGCATACTGCACCGTCGCCTCGGGCGTCTCCGCGTACTTGAGGTGGTGGATGGCTGCGGTCGTCGGGGTCACGCCGACCGGGAGGACCGACTCGCCGAGGAGCGCGTTCACGAACGTCGATTTGCCGTGATTGAACTCGCCGACGACGACGAGGTGGAAGCGGTCCTCCTCGAGCTTGCGCACGAGATCCTTCTCGATGCGCTCCTTCAGCGTCTTGGCGCCCACGTCCTCGGCCACGCCGGAGAGCTCCGCGAGGGCTTGTGTGACTTCGGACTTCTTGTCCCGGAACGCGTCGAGCATCGCCTTGCCCTCACCCCTCTCGGCCCCGCCGAGCACGTAGACCCCGCTCGCCCCGTTCACCCCGTTCGTGCTGCCCATCAGGCGTCTCCTTTCAGGAGCTGCAGGACCTTGTCGTCCACTTCCTTCATGGACAGCCCCGTCGTCCCGACGCCCGCGGCCTTCCGGTAGATCTCGCTCTCGGCGAAGACGCGCATCGCCAGGACGCGCTTGGGCAGCCACGGGTGCGTCGCGAACACCTCCATGTAGCGGCCGATGCCGTCCTTGCCCTCTTCGTACTGGTCGAGGAACGCGTCGATGTTGAACTCCTCGTAGAGCTTGCGCGAGCCGAGCACGAGCTTGGTCAGCGCGCGGGCCGACACCTGCTCGTTCTTGCTGCACAGCATGCCGGCGCGATCGCACGTGATCTCGGCGCGGCGACTCCACGCGCGGAGGGCGATGAGCGCGGGCTGCGTGATCCACTGGGTGAAGACGCCGGCCATGCGCGTCAAGTAGTGGAGGGCCGTGAGGTACACGACGTGCGAGTTGTGGATGTGGCCGCACTCGTGCCCGAGCACCGTGAGGAGCTCCTCGTCGGTGTAGTGGTCGATGAGTGCCGAGTGCACCATGATGAAGGACTCTTCGTTGGTGCCGTACGTCGCCGCGTTCAGGTGCGGCGAGTTGACGATGTAGACCTGCGGCGTCGCGATGTGGAGCGTATCGGCGCATTGCTTGACGAGCGCCTGGATGCGCGGGAACTGCCGCTCGCCCACCTTGACGGCGCTGCCGAGGAGCTGCCCCTTCCACACCGTCTTGAACATCCGCACGGTGCTAGTGACCGCGAGCTCGATGGGCTTGGCCCGCTCGAACGCCGCGCGCGTCTGCCGATCCATCACGTACGCGTACTCGTGGCCGGTCGTCTCCGCGCCTCCCCCCGCTCGCTCACTCTTCTTTCTCGCGACGAAGGCTTCGAAATCCAAGGTGGGAGCGTTCGGCATGGGGGACCTTTCGAAAAAGCGACTTCACGAACGTAAGGCGGCCGGCCTGGCCGTGCAATCCACACGGGAGCGGTAGCGACTGTCCTTGCGCCCACACAGAGCCCATACACGCGGGCGCTCGATTCTCTTCCTCTTCTCCCGTCTACGGCCGAGCCCCGCCGCTCGATCTAGAGGCCGCGCAGGAGCCGCCTAGAAGCCGCTGATCTTCAGGCCGCCGTTGACGAAACGCGTCTCGGTGCGTGACTTGTCGAAGGCGCCGGCCGCCGCCAGGCTCACCCCTGTCGTGACGAGGATGCCGGTCACGAAGAGGGCGCCGGTAGCCCAGCCCGGCCAGCGGTGGGAGGTAGGCTCTTCCGTGGCGGTCGCCGGCGGGACCGCGGGCGCGCCGATGCGCCACTCGGCGAGCGGCCCGCAGGTGCCCGCCTCGCACATCGCGATCCCCAGGGCCCCGCCGAGCGGCGCCACCGCGAGCCAGCTCGGGCACGCGACACCCGTGGCGCGGACGAGCGTGCCTTCGAGGCGCGCCGACTCCAGATCACCCGTCGAGCACGCGGGCGCGGCGGTCACGCGCACGCGCAGCTCGGCTCCGTCGGCCACCGAGAGCCACGCCGCATACCGGAGCGTGCCGCCGACCGTCACCGTGAGGACGTGCTCGCCGGCAGGTCGCTCCGACAGCGGCGCGCCGTCGAGCAGCACCGTCGCGTCGTCTCCGGCCCCCACCACCACGATCCGCGCCTTCGCCGGCGGCTCGTCGCTGGCCGCGATCTCTCCGACGCCGGCCACCCGTCCTCCGTCGAGCGCAGCCCCGCGGCGCCACGCGGCGTCGCCGCGGGCGGGATCCTTCGGCTCCAGCCGGTGCCAGCGCGACGACCACAGCCGATGCACCTCCGCCATCAGCCACGCCGCGCTCGGCAGCTCGGGGTGCGTGCGCAAGAGGGCGCCGGCGCGCGCGAGCGCTTGCTCGGTGGACTCGGCGTCGTGTGCCGACAAGGCGTCGCGCGCGCGCTCCAGCTCGTCCTCCACCCGGTCGCCGATCGCGAGATCCACGGCCAGCTCTGGCGCGCGGCCCTCTGCCGGCGTGACGATGCGTACGCCACGCGCCAGCGCCCACTCGTCCAGGGCGTGCCTGTCCGCCGCTCCGCGCGAGGGCGCGAGCCACACGACCGGCGCGGTGACCGGCGTTGTCGGCGGAGCGGCGTCCATGCTCAGCGCTTCCTCGCCGACTTGGCGGCGGTCTTCTTCGCGGGCGTGGTCTTCTTCGGCGCGGCGGTCTTCTTCGCGGGCGCGGTCTTCTTCGGCGCGGCGGTCTTCGCGTCGCCACCGCGGAGCACCGCGAGCACCGCGTCGGCGTGGCCGTCGACCTTCACGCTCGGGAAGACCTTCACGATCTTGCCGTCGGGCCCGACGACGAACGTGCTGCGGATCGTGCCCATCACCTTCTTGCCGTACATGTTCTTCTCACCATACGCGCCGAACGCCTTGTGCACGGAGAGGTCGGCGTCGGACAAGAGGGGGAAGCTCAGCGCGTACTTGTCGCGGAAGCCGCAGTGACTCGCCACCGAGTCCTTGCTGACGCCGAGCACCGTCACGCCGAGCTTCGCGAAGTCACGGCTCGCGGCGGAGAACGCTTGCGCCTGGCGCGTGCAGCCCGGCGTGTTGTCGCGCGGGTAGAAGTAAATGACGACGCGCTTCCCCGCGAAGTCCTCGAGGCGTACGTCCCTGGCGCCGTCGCTGGGAAGCGCGAATCGCGGGGCTTTCTGTCCTTCTTTGAGCATTGGATCTCCTGGATCTACCGGCGCGGGTTCCTGGTACACTCGACGTCGAGGTCCCAGACTCGTGCAGCTAAATTTCGCCGCGCGTGAGGTCACGATCAAGCTCGTTTACTACGGGCCGGCGCTCAGTGGGAAGACCACGAACCTCAAGTCGCTGCACCAGATCGTCAAGGACGAGAGTCGCGGGCGCCTCATGACGCTCGAGACGAAGGACGATCGTACCCTGTTTTTCGACATGCTCCCCCTCACCTTCAAGTCGGGCGAGGAGGGGATGCCGGCCGCGAACGCGATGAGCATGCGCCTCAAGGTGTTCACGGTGCCGGGGCAGGTGCTGCACGCGAGCACGCGTCGCCTCGTGCTGCAGGGGGCCGATGGCGTCGCGTTCATCGCGGACTCGCAGCACGCGCAGACCGAGAACAACGCCGCGTCATTCCTGGATTTGCGGGACAACCTGAAGGAGATGGGGCGCAGCATCAAGGACGTGCCGCTCATCATCCAGTTCAACAAGCGCGACATGCCGAACGTGCGGAAGGACGCCGAGATCGAGCAGCTCGCCCAGAAGGGCAAAGAGCCGGTCTTCACGGCGTCGGCCGTGAAGGGCGAAGGGGTGCTCGAGTCGTTCTTCGGCCTCCTCTACCTGACGTGGACCAAGCTCGACGAGGAGCACCAGCTCGCCAGCAAGCTCGGCCTGCGGCCCGAGCAGTTCCTGACCCTTGCCGCGCGCAAGTTAGGGCACCAGGGCGACGTCGGCTCCTTGCTCGCCGCCTGCGTGGGCGGGAGGCTCCTCCGGACGGGGAAGGGGCGCTGACGTGACCGCCGACCCGCGCAGCGCTCCGGAGGTGACCGAGCTGTCGATCGACGGCCTGCTCAAGCTGGAGGATCTCGTCGATCGCACGGCGCTCACGGAGTTGACGAAGAGCTTCTACGTGCTCTTCGGCATCCCGGTCCGCATCTACTCGAACGACGGCGCCCTCCTCGCCGATGCCTCGAACGAGCACGAGGTCTGCGCGTACGTGAACACGCTCGGCGGAGGCCGGAAGGCTTGCACCGAGACCGTTCGCGCGGTCCGCGCGGCCGACCCTGAGGACGCGACGAAGGAGCTCGTTCACCCGTGCTTCACCGGCAACGTGTACCGGATCGTGCCGCTCGACTACGACAGCCGGCGCATCGGCCGTATCATCCTCGGCCCTTACGCCCCGCCGGCGCTCAACGACGTGCCGCAGACGTTCCTCGACGTCGACAAGGGCCTCGACAAGGCCAAGGCGCTCACGCTCCTCTCGAAGGTGCCGCGCGCGAAGCCCGAGACGGTCACGCGCATCGGTAACCACCTCAAGGCGGCGCTCGATCTCATCCTCTTCAGCGGCCACAAGGCGCTGCTGACGAGTCAGATGCATCTCCTCAGCGTTCGCGAGAGCTACCGCGAGCTTCAGGAGAAGAACCAGAAGCTCCAGGAGGCGTACGACCGCCTGAAGGAGCTCGACCGCCTCAAATCGAACTTCCTCGCCACCGTGAGCCACGAGCTCCGGACGCCGCTCACGTCGATCATCGGCTACAGCGAGATGCTGACCGAGGGCATCGCCGGCGAGCTGTCGACCGAGCAGGCGGAGTTCGTCAAGACGATCCACGAGAAGGGCGAGCAGCTCCTCGGCCTGATCAAGGGCCTGCTCGATCTGTCGAAGCTCGAGAGCGGCACGATGTCGATGCGGCGTCGCAACATCCTCATCAAGGACGTGCTCGACGAGGTGCTCTCGACGCTCTCGCCTATCGCGCGCAAGAAGGGCGTCGAGCTCCGCCTCGACGTCGATGGGGTGTCGACGGAGCTGCGCGCCGATCCGGAGCGCCTGCGTCAGGTGTTCATCAACCTCGTCGACAACGCGCTCAAGTTCACGCCGCAGGGCGGTTCGGTCACGATGCGCGCGCGGATGGTGACCTCCTCCAGCGACGGCGAGGACGACGCCGGCTTCGCGCTCATGGCGCCGGCGCTGTCGAAGGTCGAGGTCCGCGTCATCGACACCGGGATCGGCATCCCCGCGCACGAGCGCATGAAGGTGTTCGACCCCTTTTACCAGGTCGATTCGTCGTCGACGCGCGAGTACGGCGGCACGGGCCTGGGGCTGTCGATCGTGAAGCGGCTCGTCGAGGCGCACGGCGGCAGCGTCTGGGTCGAGGGCAACGAGCCGCGCGGCACGGCGTTCGTCGTCAGGCTCCCTCCGGCGACGCTCGCGTCGGGGCGGCCGCCCGCTCCCGCGTAGGCGTCCGTCATGGGGCACTCGGGAACCGAGGAGGAGCGCATTCGACGCCTGAGCGCTTTGCTGGGCGCGGTCGCTTCCGGGGTCGTCCTCGGGATCGGCGACGACGCGGCGGTGCTGCAGCCGCCCGCCGGCAAGCGCCTCGTGTGGACGGTGGACACGCAGGTCGAGGAGGTTCACTTCCGTCGCGGGTGGCTCGCAGGCGGACAGGACATCGGCTACCGCGCGTTCATGGCAGCCGCGAGCGACATCGCGGCGATGGGCGCGGCGCCGTGGTGCGCGCTCTCGGCGCTGGAGCTCCCGCCCGACGTCGACGACGCGATGCTCGACGCGATCGCCGCCGGACAGCGCGCCGCGTCCGATCAGATCGGCGCGGCCATCGTCGGCGGCAACCTGTCGCGCGGCCCGGTGCTGGCGATCACCACGACGCTACTCGGTAGCGTGGCAGAGGCCGTCACCCGGTCGGGGGCGCGCGCGGGCGACGGGATCTGGCTCGCCGGGCCGGTGGGTCTCGCCGCCGCCGGCCTCGCCGCGCTCTCGAGGGACGTGCTCGACGCCCGCCTCGGCCTCGCGCTCGCTGCCTGGCGGAGGCCGGTCGCGCGAATCGAAGACGGCCGCGCGCTCGCCGGCGTCGCGCACGCGGCCATCGACGTCTCCGACGGCCTCGCGCGCGATCTCGGCCACCTCGCGGCCGCGAGCGGCGTCCGCGCTGTCCTCGACGAAGCACTCCTCCTTGCCCATGCCGGCGAACCGCTTGCGCGCGCGGCGGAGGCGCTCGGCATGGCTGCGCTCGACCTCGCGCTCTTCGGCGGAGAGGACTATGCGCTCGTCGCCGCGAGCGCGACGGCCCTGCCGGGCTTCACACGCGTCGGGGAGGTGCACGAGGGGAGTGGGCTCGGCCTTTTGAGCCGGGAAGGGGAGAGGGATCTCGCGGCGCGAGGCTTCGATCACTTCGCGCGCAAGACGTAGCTTCTCGCGCCCGTCGGTCAGATCCCCGCGCAGAGCGCCGGGAGGTTCTTGACCAGCTTGAGCAGCGGCCGCAGCGCATTCAGCTCCGGCGCGTTCGGGTTGCTCTTCAGCTGCGCCACCGTCATGTTGCACGTGTTGACGGCGGGCATCAGGTCCGGCGGGTTCCCGTTGTCCTTCGCCTGCTTGGCGAGCGCGCTGCAGCACTGCCCGAGGCGCTGGACGAGCGGGTCCTGCGGCTTCCAGTTGCCCGTCGCGTGATGGCCAGCCTCGGCGGCGTCGACGCCGGCGTCCTCGCCGAGCGGCTCGAGCACGGTCGGCGCCGCGTCGATGACGACAGCCGGCGGCTCCGCGTCGGCGACGGCGGGCTGCGTCTTCTTGGGGCAGGCAGATAGCGTCGGAATGATGCCGGCCACGGCGATCGCGGTGAGGACGTTTCGGAGCAAGGAGCGGGTCATCGGCAGGAGCCTCCAGAGCGGTTCCGTAGCTAGTTCTACGCTCGGCAACGTACAAGGTTCTCGGGAGGGCGGAAAAAATATCTCGGATTTCCGTGCTAGCTTTCTTTTGGTCGGAGGTCTCCCGTGCGCAAGCGTTCGTCCCCCGTGGCGCCTCTCCTGGTACTCGTCGTACTCGCGGCCTTGATGGCGACGGGCTGCTCCGGTACCAAATCCGCGACCGGCTTCGGCGACGACGGCGGCAGCGGCAGCAGCGGGGCGAGCGGGGGTACCAGCGGCTCCAGTAGCGGCTCCAGCAGCGGCTTCTTCGGGGACGGCGGGAGCAGCGGCAGCAGCGGCGGCGGCGGCAACGGCTGCAGCGATGCCGCCAAGCTCGTCTACGTCGTCTCCGATCAAGACGAGCTCTACAGCTTCCAGCCGTCTTCGCTCACGTTCACGAAGATCGGCACCCTCAAGTGCAACACCAGCGCGCACCCCAACTCGATGGCCGTCGATCGAAGCGGCACCGCGTGGGTCAACTACAGCGACGGGCACCTCTACAAGGTCAGCACCGCCAACGCGAGCTGCCAGAGCACGGCCTACGTCCCCGGGCAGAGCGGCTACACGAAGTTCGGCATGGCGTTCGCGAGCGACGCGTCGGGCGGCACGGCGGAGACGCTCTACGTCAGCGGCATCGTGGACGGTCAGAACGGCTTCCCGCCCTCCGGGCAGGGCGTCGCCAAGATCGATCTCACCACGTTCAAGCTGACGCTCCTCGGCGACTTCACCGGCGCGCTCCAGGGCAGCGGCGCCGAGCTGACCGGCACGGGCGAGGGGCGCCTCTTCGGCTTCTTCACGACCGCCCCCGCGCACCTCGCGACGATCGACAAGTCCAAGGGGGCGACGAGCGCAGTCATCACGCTGAACGGCGTCAGCACCGGCACCGACTGGGCGTTCTCCTTCTGGGGCGGAGATTTCTGGTTTTACACGGCCGACACGTCGTTCAACAAGGGCGACACGACGAACGTGACGCGCCTGAAGGCTGCGACGGACAACTCGCTCAGCGTCGTCAAGTCGCAGATCGGCTTCCGCATCGTCGGCGCCGGCGTCTCGACCTGCGCGCCAACCGCGCCGCCGAAGTAGCAGCAGCAGCAATAGCAGCAGTAGGTGGCTACGCCGTGGCGCGGGTCGCGAGGCCGGTCGCCGCGAGGATGCGCGCGCGGCCCTCGGGGGCGAGAGCGTCGAAGGCGACTGCGAAGCCGGCGGCGCCGACCATGGGCGGGCGACCCACGACGCCATGCACACGGAGCGGACCGTCGGGGAGCGTCAGCTCGAGCAGCACGCTCGTCCCCTCGCGCACGCTGTGGAAGGTCGACACGAAGAGGCCCTCCGCGGCCAGCTTGCCCGCGAGCGCGGCGAACGCGCGGCCCTCGTGGGGCACCTGTACCTCGACCGCCAACGCAGAGGACCTGGACCGGGTGCCCGAGCTCGTTCTCATTTGAACAAGCTCTTAAGCAAGCGTTGGGCCTCCCATCGAATGGGGAGGGGCGACCTGGTTTCGAGGAGATAGCCTGCCACTATGGGTTGAGCGTGACGCAAATTGGCCCACCCTTGCAAAAATGTGTGAGCGGAGCCCGTCGCGTGCGGTGCCTTGTATCCTGCACCCACGATGACGCGCTCCTCTCTCCTTCACGGCTTGTTCCTGCTGGCCTCGGGGTGCGCGCTCGGGGCGCCGCCGCGGCCGCCGGCGCCGCGCCCCCCTCTCGTGCGGACGCCTCCGGACGCCGACGCAGTGATCGCCGCCGTCGATCCGGCACGGGTCGACGGCTATGTCCGCACGCTCGCGGCGTTTGGCACGCGCCACACGCTGAGCGACACCCAGTCGAAGACGCGCGGCATCGGCGCGGCGCGGCGCTGGATCAAGGAGGAGCTCGAACGCTCGGCCGCACGTGGGCCGCGAGGAGAGGGGGCGATGCAGGTGTCCTTCGACGCCCACGCGCTCGCGGCCGACGGCGCGCGCATTCCGCGCGACATGGAGCTCGTGAACGTCGTCGCGGTCCTCCCCGGCACGATGCCGGCGGCGCGCGCGCGGCGGTACTACGTCGTCGGTCACTTCGACTCGCGCGCGACCGACGCGATGGACGCGACGAGCGACGCGCCCGGCGCGAACGACGACGCCTCGGGGGTCGCGGTCGTACTCGAGGCGGCGCGGGTGATGGCCGCCCGAAGCTACGACGCGACCCTCGTGTTCCTCGCGACCGCGGGAGAGGAGCAGGGGCTCTACGGAGCCAAGCTCCATGCGAAGGCGGCGCGCGAAGCCTCGCTCGACGTGCGCGCCGTCCTGAGCGACGACATCGTCGGCGATCCCACCGGACCGAGCGGCAAGAAGACCACGGGCGCGATCCGCGTCTTCTCCGAGGGGCTGCCGAGCGCCGGCGCCGACTTCGCGGAGATCCGTAAGCTCGCTTCCGAGAGCGACAGTCCTTCGCGCCAGCTCGCGCGGTTCGTCGCCGACGTCGCGCTCCGTCACGCGCTCGCCGTCCAACCCGTCCTCGTCTTTCGCCCCGATCGCTTCCTTCGCGGCGGCGACCACCTGGCCTTCAACGACGTGGGTTACCCCGCCGTGCGCTTCACGACCGTGGAGGAGACGTACACGCGCCAGCACCAGAACGTGCGCGAGGAGGGCGGCGTCCGCTACGGGGACGTCCCGGAGGCGGTGGACGTGCGCTACCTCGCCGACGTCGCGCGCGTGAACATCGCCGCGCTCGCGCACCTCGCCAACGCGCCGCGCCCGCCCGACGACGCGCGCATCGTCACCGCCGAGCTCGGCAGCGACGTCGTGCTGAGGTGGTCGGCCTGCCCCGAGCCCGACGTCGCCAGCTACGACGTCGTCTGGCGGCGCACGACCTCGCCCACCTGGGAAGGCGCCAAGGACGTCGGCAACGTCCTCGAGGCGCGCTTGCCGATGAGCAAGGACGACAACATCTTCGGCGTGCGCGCCCGCGACAAGCTCGGGTACGTGAGCCCGGTCGCCTTCGCGAGGGCCGCGCCGAAGTAACCCGAGCGCCGAAAAGTTGGTCCCGCGGGCTCCGCCCGGCCACGATCGCGGCATGACGATGCGCGAGCGAAGGGGGCGGCGGTCCGCGGTGCGTACGGAGGCCCTGGGCAACCTCCTCGAGGCGTGCCGGCTGGGGGCCGATCTCGAGGCGCTCGTCCTCTCCGATCAGCGCGGGGCCGTGGTTGCTGCTTCGGCGGCAGCGCACGTCGACGCGCGCGTGATCGCTGCGGCGCTCCCCGATCCCACGTTGATCGCCGGCTGCTCGCTCGTGCGCGCCGTCCCGTTCAAGCACGGCGAGAGGACGCTCTACATGGGCGCCGTGGGCGCAGGCCCCCGCGCCTTCGCCCCGATTCCGGCGGCCATCGAAGGCGCCCGGCGCATCCTCGCGACGACCTGACGTCGGCGCTTCTTCCGGGTCGCTACCGCCCATGAGGTCGTCCAGTCCCTCGATGCCGGTCGTGGTCCTCTCCTCGACGATCGTGTAGCTCTCGGGGATCTCCGGTCTGACCCGGAAAAATTTCGAGGCCGGCCGGCCCGATGCGGAACGCATGCAGCCCTTCGAGGTACCCGCTGCCGCGCAGCTTGAGGACCCGCAGAAATCGCTCGTCGCGCGTGCTGAGCGGGTTTCGCATGAACTGCACGATGCCGTCCGCCACCGCGAACTCGGGGAGGCGCTGGGCGTCGTCGTCGGTGTACTCGCCGACCAGGAACACGGTCGTCTGGAAACGCAGTGAGTAGTCCCGTCAGCTCGTAGAGCACGCGGCGCAGCTCGGCGGTCGAGGGCGAGAGATCGTGCAATGCCTTGAAGGAATCGATGACGATGACCTTCGGCGCCGACGTCTCGATGGCCCGCTCGACGCACTCCAGAAGCCCGCGGATGCCGCCGGTCCCGAGCTCGGCGCCGATGTCCGCGTAGACGACGGACTTGCCGATCTTCTCCATATCGAAGAAGGCGAAGCGCTGCAGGTAGCTCACCATCTTGGCGAGCGGCTTAACCGAGCTCTTCAAGACCCTCCATGTACAGCTGGCGCGAGTCGTCGTCGTCCTCCACGACGAGGATGAGCCGGCCCGGCGTGGCCACGGGGAGGCCGGACCGGTGACGATCAGCCGTGGGCGGGTCGGGGGGGATCGGTTGTCATCGAATCGGGCGCGCGCCGCAGGGCGCCTCACCTCGGAAAGAAGAAGGGCCCCCGGGATGCAATCCCGAGAGCCCTCCACGCGCGGCAGGTCTGGCCGCGGGGCTACACTAGGTCAGGAGCAGCCCATGCTGTTGCCGCAGTTGAGGCACTTGTAGCAAGCGCCGTTCCTCACCGTGATGTGGCCGCACACATCGCACACCGGCGCGTCGCCCATCATCTCCTCGAGCTGCGCGTCGAGCGCGCTCGCCTGGGCCGTGCTGGCCATCGTCGTCTCGACGCCGGGCAGCCGCGCCCCGTGCGGGCTCGGCTCCAAGGCCTCGCCCAGCCCCTCGTTCATTCGGGCAGACCGCGCGACGGCCTCCCGCGTGTGCGAGAGCGACGGCATCTCCGCCGTCTTGCTGAGATCGCGCATCGATGCGACGTCACGCCCCGAGATGGGGGCCGCGTCGACCTCGCGGTACGGGGTCTTGGGCTGGTCGACCGACACGTCCTCGCCTTCCGGCTTCACGTGCGCCAGATCGTACCGGTGCAGGTACTCGATGCCGAGGACGCGGAACAGGTAGTCGACGATCGAGGTGGCCAGCTTGACGTTCGGGTGCCCCTCGACCGAGCCCTGGGGCTCGAAGCGGGTGAACGTGAACTGCTCGACGTACGTCTCGAGCGGCACGCCGAACTGCAGGCCAATCGACACGCTCATCGCGAAGCAGTTCATCAGGCTGCGGAAGGCGGCGCCCTCCTTGTGCATGTCGATGAAGATCTCGCCGAGCGTGCCGTCCTCGTACTCGCCGGTACGGAGGAAGATCTTGTGACCGCCGACGCGCCCCTCCTGCGTGAAGCCGTGGCGCTTGCGCGGCAGGCGAACGCGGAGGCCGTGCGGCCGGGTGAGCGGCAGGACGAGCTGCTGCGAGTCCTGCTGCTCGTGCGTGATCGGGATGGGCGAGAGGCCTTGCGAAAGCGTGTCGGCCTTGGCCTTCGCCGCGGCCGCATCCTTCTTGTCCTTCGCGTCGTCCTTGCTGTCCTTGCTCGACGTGGAGAGCGGCTGCGAAGCCTTGCAACCGTCGCGGTAGAGCGCGACGGCCTTGAGGCCCAGCCGCCAGCCCTCCTCGTAGACCTTGGCGATCTCCTCCACCGTCGCCTCGTTGGGGAGGTTGACGGTTTTGCTGATGGCGCCCGAGAGGAAGGGCTGCGTGGCGCCCATCATCTTCACGTGGCTCATCGGCGCGAGGTAGCGCACGCCCGTCTTGCCGCAGCGGTTCGCGCAGTCGAAGATCGCGTAGTGCTCCGGCTTGAGGTACGGCGCGCCTTCGATCGTCATGCGGCCGACGATCGCGTCGTTCGCCTCGTCGATCTCCTCCTTCGAGAAGCCGAGGTGCGTGAGCAGGCTGAAGCCCTTCTTGCTCTTCTGCTCTCGCGTCACGCCGAGGCGCTCGTACGCCTCTTCGCCGAGGACCCAGGGGCCGAACGCGAAGTCGATCTCGAACACGCCGGGGAGCGCGGTCTCGGCCTTCGCGAGATCCGCGTCGGTCAGGCCCTTCTCCTTCAGCGAGCGGCGGCTGACGTGCGGTGAGCCGAGGAGCGTGTTCGTGCCCTGGACGAACGCGACGATCTCCTGCACCTCGCGCGCCGAGTAGCCGAGGCGCGAGAGCGCCTTGGGGACCGACTGGTTCACGATCTTGAAGTAGCCGCCGCCGGCGAGCTTCTTGAACTTCACGAGCGCGAAGTCCGGCTCGATGCCGGTCGTGTCGCAGTCCATCAAGAGGCCGATGGTGCCGGTCGGCGCGAGCACGGTGGCCTGCGCGTTGCGGTAGCCGTGCTTCTCGCCGAGCTTGACGGCGTTGTCCCAGTCCTCGCACGCGGCCTTGTAGAGATCGCCCGGGCAGAGGTCGCGGTTGAGCGCGCGCGCCGCTTCGCGGTGCATGCCCATGACGCGGAGCATGGAGTCGCGGTTGTTCGCGAAGCCGTTGAAGGGCCCCTTGGTCGCGGCCATCTCGGCGCTCGCCTTGTAGGCGTGGCCGCACATGATCGCGGTGAGCGCGCCGGCGATGGCGCGGCCCTCGTCCGAGTCGTACGGGACCCCGAGCTGCATCAGCATCGAGCCGAGGTTGGCGTAGCCGAGGCCGAGGGGGCGGTAGTCGTGGCTATTTTTGGCGATCTGCTTGGTCGGGTAGCTGGACAGATCGACCAGGATCTCCTGCGCGATGAAGAAGGTGCGGCAGGCGCTGCGGTAGCCGTCGACGTCGAAGCTCTGCGTCCCGTCGTCCTCGTCCCTCAGGAACTTGGTCAGGTTGACCGACGAGAGGTTGCAGGCCGTGTCGTCGAGGAACATGTACTCGGAGCACGGGTTCGACGCGTTGATCTTCCCGCTGTTCGGGCAGGTGTGCCATTTGTTGATCGTCGAGTCGTACTGCACCCCGGGATCGGCGCACGACCACGCGGCCTCGGCGACCATCTGCCAGAGGTCCTTCGCCTCGTGCGTCTCGCAGACCTCGCCGGTCGTGCGCATGATCGTCTGCCACTTGCCGCCCGCCAGGACGGCCTTCATGAAGTCGTCCGTCACGCGGATCGAGTTGTTCGAGTTCTGCCCGCTGATCGTGTGGTAGGCCTCGCCGTTGAAATCGCTGGAGTACCCGCCGGCGATGAGCGCGTGGGCCTTCTTCTCCTCGCGCGACTTCCACTGGATGAAGTCGACGATCTCCGGGTGGTCCATGTCGAGGCAGACCATCTTGGCCGCGCGGCGCGTCGTGCCGCCGCTCTTCGTCGCGCCGGCGGCGCGGTCGAAGACCTCGAGGAAGCTCATGAGGCCCGAGCTGGTGCCGCCGCCCGAGAGCTTCTCCTGCTTGCCGCGGATCGAGCTGAAGTTCGTGCCGGTGCCCGAGCCGTACTTGAAGAGGCGCGCCTCGAACTTGATGAGGTCGTAGATGCTCATCAGATCGTCGTCGACGTGCTGGATGAAGCACGCCGAGCACTGCGGGCGCTCGTAGGCGTTCGCGGTCTCGACCATGTTCGACGCCGGGGACGCTTTGCCGTCCCACGCCCAGTTGCCGCCCGACCCCTCGATACCGTAGCGCTGGAAGAGGCCGCAGTTGAACCACACCGGCGAGTTGAACGCGCCGTACTGGTGGACGAGCAAGAAGGAGAGCTCGGCCTCGAACGTCTCGGCGTCGGCCTTCGACGCGAAGTAGCCGCCGAACTTTTCGCCCGCCTCACGGATCGTGTGGGCGATGCGGTAGACGACCTCTTGGACGCTCTTCTCGCCGCCGCTCTTGTCATTGGCGCCCTTGTCGCCGTGGAGGCCCGCCTTGCGGAAATACTTGGAGATGACGATGTCCGTCGCGAGCTGGCTCCAGCCCGCCGGGATGAGCGCGCCGTCCATCTTGAAGACGACGGAGCCGTCCGGGTTCGTGATGACGCTGGAGCGGCGCTCGTACTGCACCTCCTCGAGCGGGTTGCTGCCCGGCGCCGTGAAGTGACGCGGCATCGTGACCCCGACGCGCGCCTTCGCGCTGGCGTGGCCGTTAGCCTGCGCCTGCGCGGCAGTGCCCTTGCCCTTCGTACTGGGGAGGCCGGCTTTGCTCGCGTGTTTGCGCGCTGCTGTCACGACGCTGTGTCCGTTCTTCTTCCCGCCGTCCGGCGAACGCACCCCGAAGTCCGATGATTGTGCCATAGCCGCCTCCTTCTTCCTTCTCACGCATGCAACCACTCGGGCTTGCTTGGGAGCCGACCGACGGTCGCGCTCTCCTCCCGAGACAAAAAAATCCCCTCCCGCCACGGACGGGGTCCGTGGGGGCACGTTTCGCTGTGGAGAACTTGGGGGGCGACCGCCGGATCACCGGAGGGACCGCCCGTTTCGCCTTGCTCCGGCTCCCGCTTCGCCCCCGCCCCCGTCTCGCCGCCTCCACCAGAGGAGAGCGTCGGTCAGGAGGTCGTCGCGCCAGCGTTCATCCGTACAGGCTTCCGTTTCAGGTTGAACCTTTGTTCAGTACCGCTGAACCCGCTCTGGCCTTCTCGCCCGGCCCCTCTTCGCTCACGACGCTCGATAGTGAGATGATGCAACTACCGTCCGCGCGGCGCAGGCTTGGACTCGCCAGCGACAGCGGAAGCCAGCATATAACCCCAAGATCTAGTAGATGTCCAGGAATATGGATACTCCATGTCGTACCTACAGTGTGGGGCGGGGGGTCCCGTCTCGACCCACATTTGCGCATGTTATGTAAGCGCTTGGGATCTTTCAGAACACGGAGTCGCTCGAACAGCGCTGAACAGAGGATGGGCCCAGGTGCTCCACAGACTCATCCGTGCTTGTTCAGGGGTTTCCCACGGGGTTAGCCACAACTTCTCGGTCTCTGTGGAGAAGAAAAAGGACGCGAGGCCGTCTTGGAAACGTCACCGAGCCTCAGTCGTCGTTCGGCGTGGCCTTCGACGGCTTCTCTTTCGGGAGCTCGATCTTCGGCTTGCGTACGGTCTTGTCGCCCTTCTTCGCGGTGGGCGCCTTGTAGAGGAGGAACGTTCGGCCGATCACCTGCGCGAGCACGGCGCCGGTCTCGGCGGCCAGCGCTGCGGCGGCTTCTTTTCGATCGAGCGGCGCCTCGGTGGCGACGCGGACCTTGATCAGCTCGTGCGCGACGAGCTGAACCTCGGTCTGCTTCACGAGCGCCGGCGTGATGCCGCCCTTGCCGATCTGCACGACGGGGTCGAGCGCGTGTCCGAGCGCGCGGAGATGCGCGATGGCCTTCTTCGAGATCATTTCTGCTCCGATGCGAGGGTCCTGATGGGGGCGAACTGGTGCTCTGGATCGACGACGGTGACCTCGCCGAAGCGAGCGAGCGCGGAGCCGATCGCGTCGGCGTCTCCGGACACGACCACCAGCGCGCTGTCGGGGTGGTAGAGCTTGCTGGCCGCGCCCCACGTGGCGGTCGCCCCCGCGGCGCGGACGGCGGCGCGGTAGGTGTCCCAGTAGTCGTAGGGCAGGCGGAGCGTCGCGAGCTCCGCGGTCATGTTCGCGATGGCGCCGACCGTCTCCATGCGGATCGCGAAGACGTCGCTCAGGTAGCGCCGCGCGTCTTGCGTCTCGGCCTCCGTCACGCCCGAAGAGACGATGCGCTTTTCGTTCTCGAGGAGGCCCGTCACCGCGTCGGCGGTCTTTGCGGTCTGCGTGCCCGCGTAGGCAAGCACCGGCTGCGCGCCGTGCGCGAGCTCGACGACGCGCGAGTACGCGGAGTAGGCGAGGGAGCGCTGCTCGCGGACGTCGGCGAAGAGGCGCCCCGCCATGCCGCCGCCGAGGATCTGGTTGCACACGCGCGTCTCCGCCCAGTCGGCGGCGTCGCGGGTGGGGCCGAGGCTCACCACGAAGACGTCGCTCTGCGCGCTCTTGGGCCGGTGCGCCACGATCACGCGGCGCTTCGGGGACGCCGGCTTTTCGGGGAAATCGACCTTGGGCGGCGCCTCGCCGGCGAAGGCGCCGAACGCCTTGTCGACGAGGGCGGAGGCCGCCGCGTCGTCCACGTCGCCGGCCACGATGACCGTCACGTTCTTCGGAACGTAAAATCGCCGGTGAAAGTCGCGCACGGCGGCGGGCGTGATCCTGGCGATGTCGGAGGGGAGGGCCCCATAGCTGGCGTAGGGCGAGCCCTCGGGGAAGAGCTCGCGAAAGACCGCGTGCATCGCCGTCAGCTGGCCGTTCGAGCGGAGCTGGTCCTCGGCCTCGTCGGTGGCGCGGGCCTTGAGCTTGCCGAGCTCCCCCTCGTCGAAGCGCGGCGCCTGCACGACCTCGGCGAGGATCGCGAGCGCCTCGGCGAAGTGGGCTCGCGTCACGCCCGTCGCGAGCGTCGTCGCGTCGTGGCCGACGTCCACGGAGAGATCGGCGCCGAGCCCCTCGACGCGGCGAAGCATCTCCGCGCTCGTCATCGAGCGCGTGCCGCCGTCCTTCAGCATCTCACCGGTGAGCTCCGCGAGGCCCGGCTGCTTCGGCGCGTAACCCATGCCGGCGCGCACGACGACGCGCAGCTGCACGATGGGAAGGGCGTGCGCCTCGACGACGGCGACGGATACGCCATTTTTCAGGGTGCGGCCGTGCACGGCGGGGAACGGCGACGGACGCGCATCGCTCGAGGCCGGCGGGTGCTCGCGGCCGCCCCTCGCGGTCGCGGCGGCAGCGGCGGCGCCGGGCGCGTACCCCGGCAAGTCCACGTGCCGCGGGCCGATCGACCCGGTCGTCTCCCCGCAGCCGGCGCCGGAGCCGAGCGCCGCGAGGGCGACCGCCGGCACGAGCAACGTGAGGAGCAAGCGCGGGCGCTTCACTTCTTGTCCTTGGGCGTGCCCCGCACCTGCGGCGCGGCGGCCTCGGCGGGCTTGACCTCGACGCGCGAGGTGCGCGCGGGCGTGAGGTACTTGCCGACCGCGCGCTGCACATCGGACTTGGTGATCTCGAGGTAGCGCCCGAGCTCCCCGTTCAAGAGCCCCGCGTCGCCCCAGAAGAGCTCGAGCTCCGCCAGCTTCTGCGCGCGCGCGAAATTGGACTGCAGGCCGAGGAGGAAGCTCGCCTCGAGGCGCGCGCGGAGCTTCTTCATGTCGTCGTCGGAGGGGCCCACCTTGGCGAGCAGCGCGAGCTCGTTCACGACGAGCCGCTCGACGTCGCCGATCTTCGCCCCCTTCGCCAGCTTGATTTCCATCTCGAGCGCGTCCGGTCCGCGATGGCGGTCGAGCGAGGCGTCGACCTCGATCGCGACCGCCCGCTCGCGAACGAGGAGCTTGTAGAGGCGCGAGCTCTCGCCGTCCGTCAGGAGCATCGCCGCGAGCTCGAGCGCGTAGTGGTCGGGCTGGCGCGATGGCGGGACGGCCCAACCGAGGAAGAGCGCCGGGAGCTTCGCGTGCGCGTCCAGGACGACGTCGTCGCGCGGCGCGGTCTGCTCCGGCATGGAGCCCGGTTGGAAGGGCGCAGTCGTGGCGACCGGCCGGGCGTCGCCGAAGAACCGGCGGACGAGGCCCATCGCCGCGTCCGGCTCGAAGTCGCCAGCGATCGCGAGCACGGCGCTGCTCGGGCCGTAGTACGCCTCGTGGAAGCTCCGCACCCAGGAGAGCTCGGCGGCGTCGAGATCCTTCATCGTCCCGATCGCCGCGTGCTCGTACGGCCAGTACCCCTGGAAAATGAGCTCGGAGAGGCGGATCGACGCAGGCACGTACGCTGCGTTCTCGACGCGCATGCGGTACTCCTCCTTCACGACCGCGCGCTGGTTTTCGAAGTTCTTCTGACTCACGTCGAGCGACTTCATCCGATCCGCCTCGAGCCACAGCGCCAGCGGCAGCTCGCTCGAAGGGAGCATCTCGTAGTAGTTCGTCCGGTCGCTGTTCGTCGTCCCGTTCAGGACGCCGCCATGGGCGCTCACGAGCTTGGCGTGCTCGCCGCGCGAGACGTTCCTCGAGCCCTGGAACATCATGTGCTCGAAGAGGTGCGCGAAGCCGCTGCGACCGCGCTCCTCGTTGCGGCCCCCGACGTCGTACAGGACGTCGACCGCGACGGTGGGCGAGGTGTGGTCCACCGCGAGGACGACGCGCAGGCCGTTGCCAAGCTTCTCCCGCCGGACGTCGAGCTTCAGCTGCGGTGTGCTCGCGCCGCCCACAGCTCCTCCCGCCGGCGGAGGCGAGGCGGGGCCTGCGGCGGCTGCCGGAAACGCGGCCACGAGCAAGGCGAGGGCAGGCGCGAGCGTTCGCATGACTGCACGACGTTTACCACGGCCAGGTGGCCTTGCGCGCGGACGGCGAGCGCGTCTCTAGAGCTTCTTCATCGAGGTGACGAAGGGCTTGAAGGGGACGTCGTCGATGCGCGCGAATGGCAGGCTGGTCTTGATGCGCGTGAGCGCACCTTCGTGGTCGAATCCCTCGACGTCGGCCGGGAGCTTCGCGAGGATCGCGTCGATCTCGTCGGTCGCCGCGTCGGTCTTCGGATGGGCCAGGGGAAAGAGCGTGACCTTGCCCTCGGCCGCGTACTCGAGGATCGCGGTGGAGTCGGTGCACACGCCGATGGTGCCGTAGCCGAGCGCCGGCTTGTCGGTCCCCGCGAGCATCCACTTCTTGCGGAGGGCGCCGCCGAGCGACAGCAGCTTCACGACCTTGTCGGCGTCGTCGTTCGAGTCGTAGGTGTACATCGCGTGACCACCCGACCAGTGGCGCATCACGTTCGACTGGGCGCGGAACGCCGTTCCGTTGTCGATGCCCATGTAGAATTTGAGGTGGGCGTTCAGGAGGGGGCCGCTCACGTAGATGTTGTGGTGCGCGTGCGGGGCCGGCATCTTGAGCGTACCGCCGTCGGGCAGCGCGATCTGCGTGTCGACCCAGACCGGGGCTCGCACCGATTTGCCCTCGTAGGCGAGGCCCAGAAAGTCGGCGAAGTAGCGGGCGTTGTCGACCTTGATGCGGTGACCGGACGCCACGAGGGCGCGCAGCGTCTCTTCGATCGTCGTGTACTTCTTGTCGCCGTCCACGACGGCCGAGCCGTTGTCCATCGCCAGGCCGTTGAGCACGCTGGCGAACGCCTCGGCGCGCGCGAGCCCGCAGTCGTCGTACGTGTAGTCGGGGAAGTCGCCTTCCTCGAGGCCAGGGAGGGCGGCGTTCACGGGCTTGCGCCCGCCGCGCGTGACCTTGCAGTCGCGCAGGAGCGCCGACAGATCGAACGACTGGGTCGCGGGGGCGGGGACCGCGGCCTTCTTGTCTTGCTCGAAGAGGCCTTGCCCGACGCGGAGCATGCCCATCGGGATGACGGGGGCGACGAGATCGTCGGGGATGTCGGATCGGGTCACTTGCGCGAAGTGGTCGGCGATCGTCCGCTTCAGATCGGCGTCGGTGATGTTCGCTTCGAGCCACTGCCCGACGGCGGCGCCCAGCGCCTCCTTGCCCACCTTCGACTGCAGGTCACGGAGCACGTCGGCGAGGGCGATCTCCGGGAGATCGCAGTTCGCCTCGCACGCGAAGTCGACGTGCACGTTGCCGCTCGCCTTGGCGCCGGCGAGCATCGCGCGCGAGCCCACGAGGACGCGGTAGGCGCCGGGCGCGTCGAGGGTCGCTTCGAACGTCGTGGAGGCGGAGCCCTTCTTGCCGTTCTTGAAGGCGACGACGTGGCCCTCCTGCCCGGGTATCGGTCCATCGATCGTCAGGCTCGGCGTGAAGTCCGCCGATGCGACGGTGACCTTCACCTTCGTCTTGCCGAAGCCGTTGAAGCGGTACGCGCGGACCTTGCCGTCGAGCTTGGCGTCGACCGAGAGCGCCGCGTCGGCGGTGAGGCGCCCGCTCTCGACGACGGCGGTATGCGAGATGTCCGGCGCCGACGCGACCTCGGCCTCGTCGGAGGCGTCGGTCGGGGCGGCTGCGGAGCAGGCGACGGCGAGGAGCGGGGCGATCAAGAGGAGGGGGCGAAGGCGCATGCCCCTCGCGAAGCAATTTGCGGACCTTTGACTACATGTAGGCAAATTGTTGAAACCAAGCCAGATCAGCGGGGATGTTCATCGCGCGGCGTGGGCCCTTCCCAGCCAGGCGTGGTGCGAGGATCCACCTCACACGAGCTGGTCGACGACTCGCCGACCCCGCGCTATGCCGCTGGCCCATGCGACGAATCGCCGTTCCCCTCGCCGTCACGGCTCTCGTCTCCATCGCCGCGTGCGGGAGCTCTTCTTCCTCTTCTTCTTCTTCTTCTTCTTCTCCTCCTCCTGGCTCTCCACCGGCGGAGGACGCGGGCACGACCGGGGCGGCCGACACCGGAGCGACCGGCGACGCCTCCTCCGCGGACGGCGCGTCGGCCGCCGACGCGAACGTCGACAAGAGCGCCGGGTGCGTCGGCACGTTCGGGACGGCGATCGGCAACGTCGGCTTCGCGCGCTTCGACGGCACCGTCGTCGCCGTCCTCGCGCCGGGCAACAAGACGTGCCCGGCGCCGAATTCGACGCACATCGTCGTCGAGCTGCGCTTCAGCGGCGCGGTGTACCGCATGGTCATCGACGTGAACGATCTCGGGGCCGCCGGCACGATCCACGCGCACACGCTGACGCACGCGATGGTCGGCGGCCCGTGGAGCGACGGATGGCACGCCGTCCCCCTCGACTACGCGGCGACGCTCGGGCTGCACGCTGCCGATTTCCAGGCCGAGCCGACAGCGGCCGGGGTCGCGGCGATCACGAGCGCGCTCGAGATCGGCGCGCATGTGTCGGTATTCGCGACCGCCCAGGGTGAGAACAACAGCGCGCACCTCGTGCACCGCAACCTCACGAACCAGGACGGCGCGCTCGTGGTCGACGTCGACGGCCCCTCACCGACGTGGCTTCTGCTCGCGTTCGCAAACCAGACGTTCTGAGTCGTCCCTCCGCCGGCCTAGGCCCGACTCCGAGCGTCCGTCGCATCGTCCAGACTCCGGTCGTCCGCCGGCCACCCTCGCTGGATCATTCCTTCCATCAGGGGCAGCCAATTCCGGTCCGTTTGCGCGGCTGCGATCCGTCTCGCCGACGTTTTTATTAGGCAAGTCATAAAGTTACAAAAAGTACGCCCACTATGTCGTACATGGCCACACATTTGCAAAGTGTGAGGTCATCATGCGCAACCTCACCCTCGCCGTCGCCACCCTCGCTTCTGCCTTCGCCCTGCTGCACTGCGCAGGAGGCGGCGCCGACGGCGGAGGAAACCCGGTCACCGACAACAAGCCGTCGACCGGTGTGTCGCCCGAAGGAGGGAGCGCGCAGAAGCCGCCGAAGTCCGAGGCGCCCGCGGACGCGGGACCGAAGTCGGTCGCCGACGCGGGCACGCCCCCCGACGCGGGACCCGTGAAGGGCGCGAAGGACGCCGGCGGCAACCCGGCGGCGGAGGGCCCCGGCCCGGCTTGCACCACGCTCTCCGCGTGCTGCGGCAAGCTCTCGAACAGCCTCGAGCAGGTCGGCTGCCTCATCGCGAGCGGCAAGAAGAACGAGCTCGTCTGCGACGGCGCCCTCATCACCTTCAACTGCGCCGCGGCGAACAACCCGGGTCACGGCCCGAGCTGCCTCGGCCTCGTCCCCTTCATCAAGTACTGCGGCAACGACGGCCCGAAGGGCGACGCGAACACCCTCTACGAGTGCAACACCAGCGGCAACATCTCGATCGTGCGCCAGTGCCCGAACGGCTGCCAGACCAACTTCGGCGTCGACGACTCCTGCATCGCGAGCGGTGGCGGCGGCGGTGGCGGCGGCGACAGCGCGAGCTGCAAGGGCTTCAGCGGCAAGTTCTGCGGCGCCGACGGCGTCGGCGGCAACCCGAACACGCTCTACACTTGCGCCAACGACAGGGTCGCCAGCTCGCAGACCTGCGAGAACGGTTGCGTCACCAACCCCAACCCGGCGATCGACGATTACTGCGAGGCCACGGGCGGAGGCGGGGGCGCCAGCTGCACGGGTCTGCCCGACTACAAGTACTGCGGCGCGGACGGCGTGAACGGCGATCCGAAGACCCTCTACACCTGCCGTGGTGGCAAGGTCACAGACTCGCAGGTTTGCTCGAGCGGGTGCACCATCGGCGCGTCCAACGCCGACGACTATTGCACGGGCGGCGG
The DNA here is from genome assembly GCA_025359105.1 of Myxococcales bacterium. Taxonomy (GTDB): domain Bacteria; phylum Myxococcota_A; class Polyangia; order Polyangiales; family Polyangiaceae; genus JANYHK01. The sequence goes on from JANYHK010000044.1 coordinate 50,482, forward strand.
CACCAGCTCGGCCGACTGCTCCGGTCTCTCCAACGGCACCTACTGCGGTGACAACGGCCCGATGGGCGATCCCAGCACGGTCTACACCTGCTCCGGCGGCCGCGTCACCAATTCGAGCGTCTGCTCGTACGGCTGCTACGCCAGCTCCTACGGCGGAAACGACTCCTGCTACTAGAGCGAACGTCGATTGACCGGCACGGGCAAATTCGACGGTAGCGACCCACCAGAAGCCTAGCGTCGGGTTCCGAGTCACGGTGTCGCCGGGTCGCGCTACGCTCCCGGCGATGCAACGTACCGCGAGCCGCACCGCGCTCCTCGTCGCCGCTTACCGCGCGCGCCACTCCCTCCGGGCGGACGCGCTGATCCACGATCCCTGGGCCCGCAAGCTGGCGGGACCAGAAGGCGACGAGCTCGCGGCGCAGCAGGACGCGCTCTACCCGCACCTCGAGCTCTGGGTCGGCGTGCGCTCTGCTTACCTCGATGCGCACGTCGCGACGTGGACGGCGGCGCCGCACGACTTCCGCCAGGTCGTGGTCCTCGGCGCCGGGCTCGACATGCGCGCCTTCCGGCTCGCGCGCTCGGGCGTACGCTTCTTCGAGGTGGACCACCCCGCGAGCCAGGCGGACAAGCTCGCGCGCCTGACCGCGACCGGCGCGCACCCGAGCGGGCACGCCACCTACGTGCGGTGCGACTTCGAGGTCGAGAGCTTCGTCGACCAGCTCGTTCAGGCGGGCTTCGACGCCGCCGCCCCCGCGCTCTTCCTCTGGGAAGGCGTGACGCCCTACCTGCCCGAGGCCGCCGTCCGCGCGACGCTGGGCGCAATCGCGCGGCGCTGCCACGTGCGCTCGATCGTCCTGTTCGATCACCTGCTGAAGAAGGTGGTGCAGCGCGAGGCGAAGGACGACACCCAGGCCTTCGTGGACGCGCTCGGCGAGAGGGTGGTCTGGGGGACGAACGATCCGCTCCCGATGCTCTACGAAGAGGGCTTCCGTCACGTGCGCAGCCTCGCGTTCGACGAGGCGTGCCTCACGCTGACCGGTACCTACGAGCGCGCCCGCGAGTTCCGTTTCCAGCGCATCGTGTGGGCAAGCGCCACCGCCCCGGCGATGATTTGACGCCTCAGAAGAGGCGGGCCGCCGTGTCGTCGGTGAAGAGCCAGGCGCCCGGCGGGATCCGCAGGCGTCCGCCTTCGCGAACGAGCCGGCCGCGCGCTTCGAGCTGCGCCGCGGTCTTCGTTCGCTCGCCCGTCCATGGGGCGATGCCGAGGTCGCGCCCGGCGTCATCGAGGTCGAAGCCCGTCGCCAGACGCAGGCCGAGCATGATCCGCTCGCGGAGCAGGGCGAGAGGCGCAAGTGGCTCGCGGCTCTCCTCGGTCGCGGCGGCCGCACCCTGCACGTACTTTTGCGGCAAGATCGGGTTGCGGTAGCGGGCTCCGCGGGAGTAGCCGTACGCCGCGCAGCCGAGGCCGACGTACTCCTCGCCGCGCCAGTACCCGAGGTTGTGGCGCGCCTCCTCGCCCGGACGCGCGTAGTTCGAGATCTCGTAGTGCGTGAGGCCGCGCGCGCCGAGGGCCTCGTCGATCGCGAGGAACGACTCGGCGACGGCGCCGTCGTCGGCGAGCGGCAGGCGCCCGCGCTTGGCGAGCTCGCCGAAGCGTGTGCCCGGCTCGATGGTGAGCTGGTAGCAGGACAGATGCGCGAGGCCGAGATCGGCGAGCGCCGCCGCCTGGTCGCGGGCGTCCTCCGGGGACTGGTCGGGCAACCCGAAGATGAGATCGGTCGATACGCGCGGCACGCACGCGAGCGCCCCCTCGATCGCGCGTCGCGCGCCCGCCGGATCGTGCAGTCGGCCGAGATAGGTGAGCTGGTCGGTCCGGAGCGACTGGGTCCCGATCGACACGCGCCCGACGCCGACGTCCACGAGCGCCTGCGCGCGGTCGCGATCGAGCGACGTGGGGTTGCACTCGACGGTGACCTCGACGTCGGCCGCTGTGCGCGCCGTCGCCCGGATGCCCGCGAGGACCCGGCCGAGCTCCCGCGGCTCCCACAGGCTCGGCGTCCCGCCGCCGAAGAAGACGCTCGCGATCTCCCGATCCTCGAAGAGGGCCGCCCGCGCCGCCAGCTCAGCAAGGACCGCGTCGGCGTAACCTGCGTGGTCGATGTTGTCGCGCTCCTCCGCATACGACACGAAATCGCAGTAGGGGCACTTCGCTAAGCACCAGGGAAAGTGGACGTAAACCGACGCGCGCATGCTGTGCTGATGACCTGGGCCTCTCCTGGGCTCTCCTGGGGAGCCGGGCATCTCCATACCCCCAATTGCCGCGCGGGGGGGGCGGTGTTAGATTTTGAGTTGATCTTCTCCTAATGCTGCAGGTTGAACACATCGTCGAGCGGGTGAGGGCCTACCAGCCCACGGCGGACGCCGAGCTCATCAAGCGCGCGTACGACTACAGCTTCAAGATGCACGCCGGTCAGATGCGCAAGAGCGGCGATCCGTACTTCGTCCATCCGGCGAGCGTGGCCGGCATCATCACCGAGCTCCGGCTCGACACCGCGAGCGTCTGCGCCGGGCTCCTGCACGACGTGGTCGAGGACACGCTCGCGTCGACGGCCGACATCGAGCGCGAGTTCGGCGTCGAGATCGCGCACCTCGTCGACGGCGTCACCAAGCTCAGCAAGATCAACTTCACGAGCAAGGAGGACCGTCAGGCGGAGAACTTCCGCAAGATGGTCGTCGCGATGGCGCAGGACATTCGCGTCCTGCTCGTCAAGCTCTGCGACCGCATCGACAACATGCGCACGCTCGAGCACATGAGCCGCGAGGCGCAGGAGCGCATCGCCCGCGAGACGATGGAGATCTACGCGCCGCTCTCGAACCGGCTCGGCATGCAGAACTTCAAGAGCGAGCTCGAGGATCTCTCGTTCAAGTACCTCGAGCCCGACGCGTACAAGGATCTCTCGACCGCCATCACGCGCACCAAGCGCGAGCGGGACAAGTACATCAGCGAGGTCTGCAAGACGCTCTCGGCGCGCATGGCCGAACAGGGCTTCGCTTCCGACGTGACCGGGCGCGCCAAGCACCTCTATTCGATCTGGCGCAAGATGCAGACGCTCGAGTGCACGCTCGAGCAGATCCACGACATGATCGCGTTCCGCGTCCTCGTGGAGAGCGTGAGCGACTGCTACGCGGCGCTCGGGGTCATCCACTCGAAGTGGACGCCGGTGCCGGGGCGCTTCAAGGACTACATCGCGCTGCCCAAGCCGAACATGTACCAGTCGCTCCATACGACGGTCATCGGTCCGGGCCGCGAGCGCGTCGAGATCCAGATCCGCACGCACGAGATGCACCGCGTCGCCGAGCGCGGTATCGCGGCGCACTGGAAATACAAGGAGAAGGGCGGGGGAGGCCTCGCCGACGCCGACGCGCAGCGCTTCGGGTGGCTCCGCCAGCTCATGGAGTGGCAGAAGGAGCTGAAGGATCCGGCCGAGTTCCTCGAGGGGGTCAAGGTCGATCTGTTCCAGGACGAGGTCTACGTCTTCACACCGAAGGGGGACGTGCGTGTCTTCCCGCGCGGCGCGACGCCCATCGACTTCGCGTTCGGCATCCACTCGCAGCTCGGCGAGCACATCACCGGCGCGCGCATCAACGGCAAGATCGAGCCGCTCCGCTACAAGCTCCGCAACGGCGACATCGTCGAGGTCATGACGTCGGCGACCCAGCAGCCCAACAAGGACTGGCTGGACATCGTCGGCACCACGCGGGCCAAGGCGAAGATCCGCAACTACCTGCGCCTCGAGCAGCGCGACAAGTCTCTTCGCCTGGGGCGCGAGCTGCTCGAGCGTGAGCTCCACAAATCGAGCGTCTCGCTCAACAAGCTCCTCAAGAACGACAACGAGCTCCGCAAGGTGCTCGAGGAGCTCAAGGTCCAGACGGCCGAGGAGCTCTTCGTCGGCATCGGCTACGGCAAGATCGACCCGCAGGAGGTCCTCGCCATCGTCGCCCCGCCCGACGACAACGGCAAGGAGAGCAAGCCGCCCGAGCAGCTCCGCGAGGGCCGCGTCGCCGGCTTCGTCCGCAAGGTCATCAAGCGCGACGACGGCGGCATTCGCCTGAACGGCATCGACGACGTGCTCGTCCGATACGCGCGGTGCTGCAGCCCGCTCCCCGGGGACGACATCCTCGGCTTCATCACCCGTGGCCGCGGCGTCACCGTCCACCGGCGCACATGCCAGAAGGCCTTCGACACCGATCCGGAGCGGCGCGTCGACATCGCCTGGGACAGCAAGGCGAAGATCAACCGCAGCGTGCAGCTACGCGTCGTGACCGCGAACCGCCCCGGCATCCTCGCGACGGTGGGTCAAACCTTCAGCGAGCAGGGCATCAACATCAGCGAGGCCAACTGCCGCGCGGGCGACGACGGCCGCGCGGTCAACGTGTTCACCTTCAACTGCTCGGACCTCAACCAGCTCAAGAACGTGATGCGCGCGCTGCAGAAGGTGCAGGGCGTCGTGGCCGTGGAGCGCGCGTAGCTCCGCGCGCTCGTGGTGGGCTACCGCAGCTCGAACAGGTAGCTGCGATCGTAGGTCTCGACGGCGAGCCGGGTCCCCTCGAGGCGGATCTCCTCGGGCCCTGAGTCGACCGGGGTGCGGGACATCGTCTTGCCGTCGCTCTTGCGCAGGATGAAGAGGAAATCCGGCTCCGCGGTGAAGCCGTAGCCGGACAGGAGGTACTCGCCGGTCGTCACGAGCGGCGAGTTGCACACGAGCGCATCGCTCCGCCACAAGAGGCGGCCCGTCGCAAGGTCGAGCGCGGACACGAAGCCCTTCTTCCCGTTCACCTCCTTCGCGTACGAGCCGCCACCGTTGCACACGTAGACGGTGCCGTCCTCGGCGATGGCGCCCGTGACGTCCTCCACCGCGAACTCCTTCCACTGGGGGTTGGGGCTGGGCGGGTGGCGGAAGGCGTCCATGTCGAAGATCCGCTCGGTCGTGCCGTCCTTGAGCACGGCGAGGTAGCGACCGCCGTAGACGAGCAGCATCCGGTCGGGCGAGGGGAGGATCGCGCGCAGGTCCTCCATCCCGTACGAGGAGGGAATGTCCTGGGGTGCGCCGGCCGGCAGGGCGCCGCGCGCGACCGGCGCGAGCAAGAACGGTCGATCTGCGCGGAACGTCTTCGGCGCGAGCGCGCGCACCGGATCGGCGTTGCGCTTCTGGACGAGGGTGAGCCGCGGCGGTCTTCCGTCGGGCGGCGGCCTCGCGCCGGGCGCCGCGTATGCCCACGGCGGCGCCGCGAGCACGATCGGCGCGGTGGTGGTGAGATCGATCTTGCGCGGGCCGCGCGTCTGGCCCTCGAGAAACTCCAGCGCGGCGTGGAGACCGTCGTCGAGGAAGCGCTCGCTCGGGTAGTGGCGCATCTCACGAAGGGCTTCGGCGAGCGCGGTCGTGTCACGACGGTCGATGGCGGCGGCGGCGACGCCTGCCCAGCACCTGGCCTCGGGCCGGGCAAAGGCGACCTCGGCCTCGGCGGCCGGCAAGTCGGCAGGCAGCGCGGCGGGCAGGGGAGCCGCCGCGCGAAACACGTAGTCGGTGTCGTAGGTGCGGACGAAGACCCTGTCCCCCTTGGCGACGATCGCCTCGGGGCCGCTCTTCAGCGGGATCTTCTGCTCGCTCGTGCCCTTCGCGGCGTCGAGAACGAAGAGGAAATCGGGCTCGGCGGTGAAGCCGTAGCCCGCGATGATCGAACGACCGGCCACGACGAAGTTGCCGAGGTTGCTGGTGAGCGGATCGCTGGACCAGAGCAGGCGACCGCTCTTGGCGTCGAACGCGGCGACGTAGCCGGTCTTGCCGCCGACCTCTTTCGCGTAGCCGTTCACCGCCAGCGCGACGACGAGCGTGCTCCCCATCAGCTGCGCGTAGTCGACGTCGAGGCGGTGGCCACCGGCGGCCATGGCCCGCGACGCGTCGAACACCAGCGGCTTTTTGCCGGACGCCGACGCGACGAGGACGCTGCCGTAGAAGGCGACGTGGTGATCGGGGTGCGGGTAGAGCCCGCGGAGCCGCGCCTTGCGAAACGTGGCCGCGACGTGATCGGGGAGCGGGTCGGTGCCGCCGCGGCCGACGGGGTGAGCGAGGCCGTTGTTCTTGAACCAGTCCTCGTTGTCGACGATGAGGTTCTTCTTCTGCGTGTCGAGCGTGAGGCGGACGACGGAGGCGTTGGGCGGGACCGGGGCCTCGGCGACGAGCGTGCGGACGAGGGGGAGCGCCTCGAGCTGCGTGATGCGCACGTCACTGACCTCGTCGCCCGCGCTCGCGTTCGCGCGGCCCAGCTTGGACTGGCTCGCGCGGCGCAGGATCTCGGCCGCGAGGTCCTGCGGGCGTTGGCGCACGATCTCCGAGAGCTTCGCGACCGCCTCGGCGGCGTGATCGGCGAAGAGCGCGTCGATCGCGGCCGCGCGCTCGGCGAAGAGCGGCGAGGATGGGATCGCTTCCTTGCACGGCAGGCGCTTGCCCTCGGCCGGATCGACGGCGACGGGGTTGGAGCTTCCGGCCTCTGGCGGCCCCGGGGACGCGACGGGTAGCGCGGCCCCACCCGCCTGCTGCTGTGGCGGCGGCGGCGGGCGCGAGCCGCAGGCGCCCAGGAGAGTCGCGACACACAGCCAACGCGCGCCGGCGGCGGCGCGGCGCGCGAGACGAGAGAGGCCCGGCCGGATCGTGGAGTCGGTCATCCTTCCCCGAATGTAGCGCAGCCTTCGCGGCTTACTGCGCGTAGATGCGGATCTTCGAGGCCGCCGCCTGGGCCATCTGCAGCGCCTCGTTCCACTCCGGGTGGCGCACGACCAGCCACCCGTCGGAGAGCAGCGTCTGCTTCCAGTCGCGGCGCAGCGCCCCCGGGCGGAGGAGCCGCTCTTCCACCACCCAGGGCCCGCAGGCGCGCAGCCACTCGGTGAGGCCGTCGATTCGCGTGATGCGGCCGTGGCCCTGGGCGCGCTTGAAGATGACGGCGGTGTTGTACTTGCGCTCCGCGTGCCCCTCGAAGCTCTGGTAGCAGGCGACCCGCGCCCACTCCCGGAAGAGGTCCACGTCGCAGGTGTAGTTCATCTGGTCGACGATCTTCGCGCCGCCCGGGCGCGCGCCAATCTCCCCGAACACGGCCTCGCCCGACGACGTCAGGAACCACTCCATGTGCGTGAAGCCATCGCCCATGCCGAGCGCGCTGAGCACTTGCCTGCCGAGCGTGATGCCCCCCTGCAGGCTCTCCTGCTCCATGTCGCGCACCGTGATGCCGATCGGGCTGACCCACTCGTGCATGCGCATCTCGAGCGGCTTCGGGAAATACGCCATCACGCTCTCGACGACCGGCTTGCCGGCGATGCAGAGCGTGTCGAACGTGTACTCCTGCCCGTCGATGTACTCCTCGCAGCTGACGACCGGCACGCCGACGAGGCTGCGGATCGCCGCATCGAGCTCGCCCTGGCTGTCGACGCGGAACGTGTCGGCGCTGCCGGCGCCGGCGATCGGCTTCAAGATGAGCGGGTAGCCGATCTCCTCGGCGGCCGCCCGCGCTTCGTGCGCCGTGTGGACCCGGCGCGAGCGGGGGACGCGCAAGCCCGCGGCGGCGACGCGCTCCTTCATGAGCTGCTTGTCCCGGAAGCCGCGGGCCGTGTCGTAGCTCATGCCCGGCATGCCCCAGCGCTCGCGCAGGCGCGCCGCGAGCTCCACCATCGGCTCCCAGTTGGCGAGCACCCGATCGATCGAGCGGCCGCGGAGCCACGCCGAGACGCGGTCCATGACGTCGACCTCGTCCATGATGCGTGGAACATGCAAGTAATCGCGAAGGTACGGCCTCACCGCCGCCGGGAGCTGGTCGCGCGGCGTGTCGGCCACGCCGTACACCTCCGCGCCGACCTCGGCGAGGCCACGCGCATACTCGACCATTTCGGGAGGGTAGGCGGGGGAGAGGAAGACGACGCGCATGGGGGCGCTCGACGCGGGCCGATCAGCCGTCCGTCTGGTGCGCCTTCTGCTGTGCGCCGCGGTACATGCCGCCGAGCCCGCAGAAGATGCCGATGCCGATGCCCTGCGCGCCGAGGAAGATGGCGCTCGAGAAGTCCATCTCCTCGAGGACGAGGCCCAGGCTGAGATCGCCCGCGCCGTAGATGAGGGCCGAGCCGATGACCACGCCCGTGGTGAGACCGCGCCCCGCCTTCGTGAAGAGGGCGCTGCCATAGCCCGCGCCGGCGAACGACAGCGCAGTCGTCGCGTACCAGACGTAGGCGCCGACGCCGGGGATCGAGATCTTCGTGAAGATGACGTCGAACACCAGCGCGATGATGACGGCGCCGAGGCCCATGACGAACGAGAGCGCCGCGGGCATACCCGCCGCTTTGCCTCCGATGCTCAGGCCGCCGAGGCCGCCCATACCGGGTATCCCGACGCCGAGGCCGCCAAGGTTCACGCCTGGTGCCGGCTGTTGCGGCGCTTGCTGCTGCGGGGGTTGCCCGTAGGCCTGCTGCTGTGGGGCCTGCCCGTACTGCGGCTGTGCTTGCTGCGGCTGCCCGTACTGTGGCTGTGCTTGCTGCGGTGGCTGCCCGTAGGCCTGCTGCTGCGGGGGCTGCCCGTACTGCGGCTGTGCTTGCTGCGGTTGCCCGTATTGCGGCTGCTGCTGCGGCGGCTGTCCGTAGCCTTGCTGCGGAGGGTAACCGTAACCGGGGGGGGGACCGCCTTGGCCGGGAGGCTGGTTCATGAATCCGAGCGTACGCGGGGCCGCCCGTCGGAACAATCCCTTGCGCGCCTGGCGGAGGCGCGCTTTTCTTCTGCTGGAGTGGACCCCCGCACAGCTACGCGCAAGTTCGACGTCGCCCCTTGCGTGATGCTCGTTGCGCTCGCCGAAGCCGAGGCGGAGGTGTGTGCGCGGGTGCTCAAGCCCCTCACTGCCGGTCGCTCGGTCGCCGTCATGCGCGTGGCCCACATTCGCGCCGCCTGCGAGCGGATGCTCGTCACGCGGCCTCTCGTCGTGGTCTTTGCCGAAACGCTGGGGACCGACGATCGCAAGCTACTCGGCGAGCGCGCCGAGGACATCTCGTCCGAGATCGTGACCGTCCCGGTGCGGATCGACGAGGCGGATCTCCGCGTCCGCCTCTTCGAAGCCTTCCAGCGCGCCGAGCAGCGCTGAGCAACCGGGCGGGATCCGCTCGTTCCGCTCGTTCCGCTCGTTCCGCCGATCCGCCGATCCGCCGATCAGAAGGTACCGGCCAGGACGGCGCCGGCAGTGCCGGGACCGACCGCCGGCGCGAGCCGGAGACGCGCCGCCTCTTTGCCGCCGGCCTTCGGCGCGGTGAAGTAGAGGACGGCGCCGCCCGCGAGCAGCGCGCCGCCGGCGATGAAGGCGATCGTCGAGACGGTGGCGTCGCTCTTCGCGGTGCTGATCTTGTCCTCGGCCCTGTTGTTCTTCGGTGCCGTGGCGGTGCCGTCGGGGTTCGTGCAATTCGACGGATAGCCCGGGCCACAGGCGTCCTTCCCGGCCTTACTGGCGCCCGAGGCGAGCAGGCCGAAGACCGACCCGACGGCGATCGCGGCGACACCCACCCCGCCCACGATGAGCCCGGTCATGCGCTGCCCCGCGCCGGTGTCGGAGCCCTCGGCCTCCAGCGGCGGCCCAAGGTCGACCATGAGGGCCGGAAGCTCCGCGCCGGCCGCCCCCTGCACGCCGCCCTTCGACCACGGCGCACGGTTGCGGGCCGTGACGTCGATGCGGTGCGGTTGCCCCGGCTCGACGGCGTAGCTCGTCGCGAGCAGCGAGTAGTCGACCTCGGCCACCGCACGCCCGTCAATCTTCACGACCAGATCCTTCACGTCCGTCGGCAGCGTCATGCGCAGCTTGAGGACCTTCGGCTCGAGCTCGGCGATCGCCTTTTGCGCGGCGTCGCGGCGCTCGGCGTCGTGTTTCTGGATGGCGATCTGCTCGGCCTGCTTGAACTGGTTCCACGCGTCGGACGTGTGCTGCTCCGCACGCGAGCACTCGGCGAGGTTGAAGCGCGCCCCGACGCTCTGCTCGTGCTTCAGGCTCTCGACGAAGCGGGGAATGGCGTCTTTGCAGTTGCCCTGCTCGACGAATCGGCGGCCCGCCTGGAAGTTCGTCATCGCCGTTTCGTGCTCGGCCGAGGACACTCCCTGGGCCGCCGCCACACCGGGGAGGGCCGTCACGAGGAAGGGAAGGAGGAGCGACAGCCGGACTCTGGACCCTCTCACGCGCATCGCCCAATCGTATCCTCAAAATGAATCGGAAGGATTCTTTGTCGGGACGGGCCTCGTCACCGGTACAGCCGTAGGAAGAGGCGGCGTCGGGGGCACCACGATGGCGGGCGTCGGCTTGGCGGCGGTTGGAGGTGTCGGGGGTTTGCGCGGGCCGCCCTGACCGCCGCCGCGCGTCGTGGCCGTGGGGATCGGAGGAGGAAGCGCGGCTGTGGTCTGCGCCACGCCAGCGTCGACGACGCCTGGCGAGGTTGCGAGGGGTGAGATGGCGGCTTCCGGGATCACGGGCGGCACGTCGACCGGCAGCCCGGTCGTGACGGCCGGCGCCTCGCGTGCGGTCGCCCCCATGGGCTTCTGTCCGAACACGACGATCACGCTCACGACCGCGATCGCCGCCAGCGACGCCGCGACGGTCGCCGCGATGCGGAGGCCGATGGCGCGCGCGCCGCGCTCCTTGGTGGGCTTCGAGTCGAAGGCCGCCGCCGTCTTCGTGTCGCTGTGCGCGAGTGTCGCGTCGAGGGCGCCGGGGCTGTTGACCGAGCGCGCCGACACCATGCCCGGCGGCACCACCGACGGCTGCACCTCGAAGGGCCGCGTCGACGCGAGCACGCTGCGCACGCGCCCGGCCGAGCCGAACGCGCCGCTGCTGGCGAACGGCTCGATCGCGTCGGCCAGCTCGGCGACGTCCCCGAAGCGCGCGGCGGGATCCTTCTCGAGGCAGCGCATCACCGCCATCGACAGCAGCAGCGGCATGCCGCGGGCTACCTCGTGAGGAGGGATCGGCGCTTCCTTCAGTACGAGCGCGCACAGCATCGGCACCGTCGGCGCGTCGAACGGCACTTTCCCGGTGAGCAGCTCGTAGAGGCACACGCCGAGCGACCAGATGTCGGTGTGCCGGTCGACATCTCGCGACGCGCGCATCTGCTCGGGGCTCATGTACTGCGGCGAGCCCATCACGGCCGTCGTGCGCGTGAGCGCGTGGTCACCGTTCGACTCGATGTGCTTGGCGAGGCCGAAGTCGAGCACCTTGAGCAGGGGGCGTCCGTCCACGCGCTGCGCGAGGAAGAGGTTCCGCGGCTTGATGTCGCGGTGGACGATGCCGCGTCCGTGCGCCTCGGCGAGCGCCTCGCATGCCTGCAGGACGAGCTCCACGGCGTGGCCAGGATGGAGCGCGCCCGTCTCCTCGAGCAGCTGCCCGAGGTCCTTGCCGACCAGGAACTCCATCACCATGTACGGCGCGCCGTCGGCGAGTCGGCCGGTGTCCTGAACGCGCGCCGTGTGCTCGCTGAGGAGGCTGGCCGCGGCGTTCGCCTCGCGCTGGAAGCGCGCCACGCTCTCGCCGTCGTTCAGCTGCTCGGAGCGCATGAACTTGATGGCGACGCGCCGGTTCAGCGTCTTGTGCCGCGCCTGGACGACAACGCCCATGCCCCCGGATCCGAGCACGCGCTCGACGATGTACTTGTCGTCGAGGGTATCGCCAGGCTTGACGGAATCGTCGAGTCGGTTGCTCATGCGGGGTAAAGCGATCGGGCGGTGAAGGGGCGGCTCCTCAGGCTAACATCCTCGGCCGTGAGTCTCGGTCCATCGGGCCGGGGGTTTTTGCAAAAAGTAGGAGCAGGTGTGGTTAAGGTGCGGGTCGTAGGTGCAGGGCTGGCCGGGTGCGAGGCGGCGTGGCAGCTGGCGGAGCGCGGGATCGACGTCGAGCTGATCGAGCAGAAGCCGCTCGCGCGGACGCCGGCGCAGACGAGCGACTGGCTGTGCGAGCTCGTCTGTTCCAACTCGATGCGTGGCGCGGCGCTGGTGAACGCCGTCGGCCTCCTCAAGGAGGAGCTGCGACGCGCCGGCTCTCTCGTGATGGAGGTCGCCGAAGAGGCCCGCGTGCCCGCCGGCGGCGCCCTCGCAGTCGATCGGGAGGTCTTCGCGGAGCGCATGACCGCCCGCATCGCCGCCCACCCGCGCATCACCCGCCGCGCCGAGATCGTCACGACGATCCCGGTCGCCAGCCCCGAAGCCCCCGTCATCCTCGCGACCGGACCGCTGACCGGCGACGCGCTCGCGGCAGATCTCGCGGCCGCGGTCGGCGCCGAGCACCTCGCGTACTACGACGCGATCGCGCCGATCATCGCCGCCGACTCGATCGATTGGGACAAGGTCTTCAAGCAGTCTCGCTGGGGCAAAGGCGGCGTCGAAGCCGAAGAAGACGCCGAAGGTGGCGGGTCCGCGTCGCCCGCGCCGCGTGACGCCACGGCGCTCGGGGACGAGGCGTACGTGAACTGCCCGTTCGACGAGGCGCAGTACCGCGCGTTCGTGGCGGCGATCGTGGCGGCCGAGAAGGTGCAGCCGCGCGCCTTCGAGGAGACGAAGTACTTCGAGGGGTGCCTCCCGATTGAGGTGATGGCGGCGCGCGGCGAGATGACCCTCGCGTTCGGGCCGATGAAGCCAGTCGGGCTCACCGATCCTCGCACCCAGCGGCGCCCTTACGCCGTCGTGCAGCTCCGCGCCGAGGACCAGGCGGCGACCTCCTACAACCTCGTCGGCTTCCAGACACGCATGACGTACGGCGAGCAGGCGCGCGTGCTCCGGATGATCCCGGGCCTCGAGGACCTCGAAATTCAGCGCTTCGGCAGCGTGCACCGCAACACGTTCGTCGACGCGCCGAAGCTCCTCGACGAGCGCATGCAGCTGCGCGCGCGGCCGGGCGTCTTCCTCGCGGGGCAGGTCACGGGCGTCGAGGGCTACGTGGAGAGCTGCGCCGGCGGGTTCATCTGCGCGGTCCTCCTGGCGCAGGTCCTGGGCGGGCGTGAGCTCGCGCCGCCGCCCGAGACGACGGCGCTCGGCGGAATCCGCACGCACCTGATGCGTCCGCAACCGAAGTTCCAGCCGTCGAACATCACGTGGGGGTGCATGCCGCCCCTCGAAGGCCGGAAGCTGAAGAAGCGCGATCGCTACGCGGCGATGTCGGAGCGCGCGCTCGCGGATCTCGACCGCTGGCTCACCTCGGCGCCCCTCGCCACCACGCGCCCGGCAAAGCGAGCCGATGAGGCTGCCCCCGTTCTGGTAACCTGAACGGCGGAGGAACGGTGGCTACAGCCAAGGAAGCTCAGGCGAAGTTGCGATCGGTCGTCCCCCCGGGGGACGACGTCGGAGCCGCCGAGCTTGGCCGCGGCGTGGCCGAGAACCTGCGCCAGCGGCGCAAAGCGCGCTCGATGTCGCTCGACGATCTCGCGCGAGCGTCCGGGGTGAGCCGCGCGGCGCTGTCGCAGATCGAGACGTGCAAGAGCAACCCCACCCTCGGCGTCCTCTGGAAGATCGCCGTGGGCCTGCAGATCCCGTTCGCCGAGCTGATCGGCGCGCCCCGCGGCGGCGTGTCCGTCTTGCGCCGCGCCGACGCCCAGGTCCTCCGCTCGGTCGACGGAAAGCTCGAGAGCCGCGTGCTCGCGCCGGCCGGCGCTTCGGCGACCGTCGAGGTGTACGAGCTCCGCCTCTCGGCGCGGTCAACGCACGCGGCCGAGGCCCACGCCGCCGGCACGCGCGAGGTGCTCGTCGTCCTGAGCGGGGTCGCGCGCGTCGCCGTGGACGACGAGGTCTTCGATCTGCAGGCCGGCGACTCCATCGCGTTCCCCGCGGATCGCCCGCACGTCTACGAGAACCCCGGCGGCTCCGAGGCGCGCTACCACAACGTCATCGTGTACGACCGCTGACAGTCGGCATCGTCACCTGGACCGCGCGGGCCCCACCACTCGCGCGGTCGCCGGCGAGCTCGAACGCGACGCCCGACTCGGCGAGGCGCTTGGCGGTCGTCCTGATCGCGAGCGCCCCCACGTCGCACCCGACGAACGGCCGCCCGAGGGCCGCCGCCGCGAGCAGGGTCGTCCCCGAGCCACAGAAGGGATCCAGGACCAGGCCCCCGGGGATCGTCGAGGCGCGCACGATGCGGTCGAGGAGCTTGAGCGGCTTCTGCGTGGGGTAGCCCGTCGTCTCGCGCCGGAGCGGCGTGTTGCAGTGCATGGCCGGACAGTCCGCCCATACGCTGCCGAGAGCGCGCCCTTCGTCGGCGTAATAGCGGTACGTCTTGCCGCCGATCGTGCGCTCGCGGAAGCGTCGGCCGCCTCCGTCCGCCTTCTTGAAGTGCATCGCTAGGCTCGTGCTCGCGAAGCTCTCGCGAAGCGCAGGATCCTTCGCGTTCCACACCCACTCGCCTGCCCGCTCGCGCGCGTAAAGGAGGAGAGTCTGGTGGCTCATCCCCGGTCCGCGGCGTCCCTTCGACCCGTTGCCGGGAACCCAGATGATCTCGCCCAGAAAGGCGGCGCGCCCGAAGAGCCGGTCGCAAAGCGCCTTCGCCTCGTGTACCGCGCGCTGGTCGAGGTGCAGCCACATCGTTCCGCGCGTCGACAGCGCCTCGCGCACGACGGCGAGGCGGGCGGACAGCCAGGCGAGGTACGCATCGAGCGACGGCCAGCGATCGTCGTAGGCGACGGTTCCCGCTGCGCGGTGCCCGCGCCCTTCGCGCGCGCCGAATTGCGCCCCGACGGCGAAGGGCGGGTCGAGGTAGGCGAGCATCGCGCTCTTCGGCGCCACGTGGGTGAGCAGGTCCACTGCGTCTGCGTGGACGAGCTTCATGGGGTCTGCCGTCGCGTGCTCTTCACTGCGTGCCCACCATCGGCGTGGCCTCCAGCGGCCGGAGGAGATCGAGCGCGAGCTCTTCGTCGGACGGCGGCGCGCCGCCGCGGCTCATCGCGATCCAGTGGCGTGCGGGGCCGGTCGGCTCGCAGCCGGCGAGCGTTTCGTCGGGCGAGCACTGCGTGCGCACGTGGACGTGATCGTCGTGTACGCCGCCCGGCACCGGCTGCAGCATCGCTTCTTGTGCGCGCAGCATCACCTCTCCGCTCTCGCCGCGCGCCTGCGCCCACTCGAGGAGGATGGCCTCGACGGTGCGGCTCACGAAGACCCACTGGATGCGCGCGTCGTCGTCGGTGAGCAGCGCCTTGACGAGCAACCACTGCCGCTCCACGTCGAAGCGCAGGAAGCGGTGGTGCCCCTCGTCCCATGCGAGGCCGTCCTCCTGCACGTGGATGAAGCCGGGGCTCTCCACCGGCGCGCCCTCGAGCGTCGTCAGGTAGAGCAGGAGATCGGCGTCGCGTCCGGTCCGGTGCGAGAGGTGCGGCATGAGACGGCCGCCCGACTTGACGCTCAGATCACCCACCCCGAGCATCGCGCCGGGCCGCGCGACAACGACGGCCTCGGCGGCGCGCTCGATGGCGTGCACGAAGCGCGGCGCGGCCCAGTGCCGGTCGTCGTCGCGTAGCCAGCGGTAGCCGGCGCCGGTCCGCGGGAGGGCGCTCGCGTCCGTCAGTACGCCGCGGTGCGGCATTCCGATCGGTCCGTGGAGGTTGGGTGATAGCGGGCTCGGTGCGCGCGCGCACGACGCGGCCATCAGCCCGAAAAGGCCGGCAAGAACCCGCGTTCGCGCGCGCACGGCGTCCACGCCCATGCTCTACACGATGGCCCGGCGCCGGACAAAGTGCGCGTCAATTTCGCGCGCGAGGTCTCCAAGATTCTTCCCCCTCGACGCTTGCGGCCCGCGCGGAAGGGGAGGATCGTCTTCGGCGTTGCGGGGGAGGTCCGAATGGTGCTCAAAATCGTTCCTGAGCTGAAGTACACGCGCCTTACGACGAGCTCGAAGCTCCTGCGCGCGCACGCGCTCGCTACCGAGATCGAAGCGCTGCTCGGGGCCTTCGCGAGCGACGAGGCCAAGGGTGCGGGCTCGCAGGTCACCTACCAGGTCCGCCTGGCCAAGGGCCTCACCCAGAGCCTCATCGATCAACTCGAGGAGCTCGAGGGCTCGCCCTCTTCGGCGCGCGCGTTCGATGCCACGTCGAAGGCCGACTGACCCGCCTGGCTCGCGCGGGCCCGCCTATTTGCAGTAGCCCCTACCGTTGCACCCGGTCGGTACGCATCCGGTCGCCGCGCCGCCGTCGGTGCAGTCGGCCAGGCCGGTGCAGCGGTTCGTGCACCAGCCGCCCTGTCCCCCGACGAAGCAATCCGGGAAATTCGGGTCGGTGCAGTCGGTGGGATCGGGGCCTGTGGCCGCCGCGGTGCAGGGCCAGCCAAAGCTGCCCTTGACCGCGCACGCGCCGTAGAGCGCGTCGGGGGCTCCGCCGTCGTGGGCGGCGTCCCCCTGCGAGGCCGCGTCGATTCCGCCGCCGTCCGTGCCTCCTCCGCCCGTGTCGCCGGCGCCCCCGTCGGCGCCCGTCGTCGTCGGGCTGGAGCTCGAGCTGCTGCACCCGAACCCGAGCGCGCCGGCGAAGCCTGCGGACGCGAGCCAGAAGAGCGGCGAGGAGAGGAAGGAGCGCTTCATGGTTGTCGGTGAAGCAAAGCAGCGGCCGCCGCGTCGCGCAAGCGGGCGACGCGCGATGTCACCCGCTTGTAAGATAGTGCGCGATCTTCGTCTCGATGGTCTTGACCGCGTCGCTGCTGGCGTAGCTCTCGGGGATCGTGAGCTTGCCGTCGATCCGCCCGGCGTAGCCCTGGTCGATGAACGCGTGGTAGGCGTTCTCGAACACCGGTCGACTCACGCTCTCGCGCTGCTCGATCTCGCCGGCCAGGAACATCCGCTCGCCGGCGGTGATGGCCTTCTTCGTCAGATCCTTCAGCTGGAGCGGGCCGCGCAGGAGCGATGAGAGCGCGCGCGCCGCGACCCGGTAGCCCTCCACGAAGTTGCGCACCATGCGCGCGTACAGGACGACCTGCGCGTGTCCGTCCTCGCACGCGATCGCGACGAGACTGCCGTCCCGAGACAGCTCGTTGTCCTTCACCATCGCGTCCAGAGTCTCGTCGAAGATCTGCTCGAAGCTCGCGTCGGCGCGAAACTGGAACTCGTACTTGAAGAGGCGTGACAGGGACCGGACCTTCTCGCGCAACGCGTCCGTCTCCACGGGCGCCGTCGACGCGAGCAGCGCCGTCGCCACCATCGCGCGCGACACGAAGAAGTGGACGACGATGTTCTTCGACAGATCGAGGGACAAGCGCGCTTCGTCGGGGACGACGTAGAGGGCCTCGAGGCCGGGTCGTGCGCGCTTGTCGCGCGCCCCGAGCGGCTGGCCTGGGCGGTGCACTTCGAGGTGGCCGGCCCGCGCGAAGAGCTCGCAGGCCTCGCGGATCGCGTCGGTGCGCACGTCGCCGGGGCCCGAGCCCTCGAGCGATGGGCTGAAGCGCGCGCCGTAGCGCCGTAGCGTGCGGGCGAGGCGTTCGCAGGCGCGCACCAGATCGCCGTGCGAGAGCCCTCGCCGTCCGTGGGTGAGCAGCGCGGTGGCGACGAGGGCGCTCGGGGTCACCGCCGTCACCCGGTTGATCTCGTTCATCACGCGGTACGCGAGGCGCGTCACGACGGCGCGGCGTCGCGCCGGAGTCATCTTCGCGAGCGACGCGGGATCGGCGTTCGGATCCACTTCGCCGAGCACCTGCTCGAGCGTGAGCAGCTCGCCGACCTGCACGTTGAGGCGTCCGTAGCGCTCGGCGATGAGCTCCGCGCTCCGGAGGACGCCGCGGACGTCCTCCTTGCCCTTCTCGCCTCCGGTCAGCTCGCGCACGAACGCGCGCTCTTCCACGAGGCGCTCGTAGCCAATCGAGATCGGGACGAAGAACACCTTGCGCCCAGGGGCGCCGAGCACGGCGTCGACGACCATGGACAGGAGCCCCACCTTCGGCGCGAGGAGCTTGCCGGTGCGCGAGCGGCCGCCCTCGAGGAAGAACTCGAGGGGCCACCCGTCCTTGATGAGGCGCCGCACGTACGCGTCGACGACGGCGCCGTACAGGCGATCGCCGTGGAAGCTGCGGCGTATGTAGAACGCGCCGGCCTTGCGGAGGATCGCGCCGACCGGGAAAAAATTCAGGTTGTCGCCCGCGGCGACCGTCGGAAGCGGTAGGTGGTGGTGGTAGAAAATGTAGGTGAGGAGGATGTAGTCGAAGTGCGATTTGTGGCTCGGCAGGAGGATGAGCGTCGCGTCCTTCGACGCCTCGCGTAGCCGCGCGAGGCCGGCCTGGTCCAGCTCCATCCCCGAGTACAGGCGCGGGACGATGGCCTCGAACGCCTTGTCGAGCGCAGCGATCGCGTTGATGTCGGGGGAGCCCTGTATCTCTTCCAGCATGCCGCGCGCGCGGGCGGTCAAGACGCGCCGCTCGGCGGCTCCGCTGCCGCCCATGTCGGCGATGATCTTCTGGAGCTTCGGGCTGCGGAGCACCTCGTCCTGCAGGCGGTCGGACGGCTTCTTCGCGGGGCCCAGGACCGCGCGGCGCTCGCGCTCGAGGCGCCGGAGAAGGACGTACATGAGGCGGCGCACGAGGACGTCGTCGGGCGGCCGAACGCCGTTCTGCGTTTCGGCGTCGAGGAACGCGCGCAGATCGACGGCCTCGCCCGCGCGCAGCGTGACGTGCCGGTAGTTCGCGAGAAACTGCGCGACCGTCCGGATCTTTCCGGGCCACTCGCGCGGACCGAGCACCGCGTCGACGACGTCGTGCTGCGCGTTGTCTTGCCCCTTGGACCAGACGAACACCTGCGGCACGAGGAGGATCGGCGTCTTGGCCTTCCGCTGCACTTCGAAGAGGGTGCGGATGAACGGGTCCCCTTCGCTCTTGCCGCGCCCCTGCGCCGCCGGCTCGAGGAGCCTCGGCGGCCTTTTCAAGAAGAGGACGGCGGAGCTGCCCTCGGTCACGGCACGTGTGAGATCGCGCGCGTCGTCGTCCTCGCGGCGCGGCTTGAGCGCCTCGAGCCACCCGCGCCCCATCGGCTCCAGGATCCAGAGGCCCAGATCGTTGGCGAACCGGACCTGCGGAAGGTTCAGACGCTTGGTGAGGTGGTCGAGCGCGAGGAAGTCGACGAACGACAGGTTGCGCATGACGTAGACGACGGTTCCGCGCCGGTCGGCGTCGCGGACCTGCCGCGCCCAGGCGTCGTCGACCACGATGTGATCGAAAAACCGCTGGTAGACCCACGCGAGGAGCGGGTTCGGTTCGTACGAGACGAGGGGTCGTTCGGACATCGTGCGCGCGCGGTGGTGGGCGGCGCTCGTCTCAGCCGCCGAACGCCTTCTTCGCGACGTCGACGAGGCGCTTGGCGGTGTCGCTGGTCACGCCCGTCTTGGTGTACGGCCACGCGAAGGAGAATGCCTGCACGTTGTCGCACGACAGGCTGACGAGGATGTCCGCCGGCGGCTGGTTGTTCGGCTGCGTGATCGAGAAGCCGAACTCCGCGAACATGCACCCGCCGTGCTGCACCGTGAAGTTGGACTCGTGGCCGAAGATGTCGAGCACCTCGTCCTTCTGCGCGCTGTCGTTCAGATCCATCCAGCCGAGGATGCGGAAGTTGTGGAACCTCGGCACGTCGGCGGTCACCGTCGGCGTGGGGGTGCCGCCCGGCAAGAGGCCCGGCGGGAGGAGACCCGGCGGCAACATCTGCGCGCCCGCGCTGAGCCACTGCTGGATCTGCGGCGGGAGCACGAGGCCCGCCGCGGGAGCGCTGGCGGCCGGCGGCGGCGGCTCGTAGTTCTGCAGGCGCAGCATCCGGACCGGCTGCCCCTTCATCTGATCGAACGGCGCCGCGAGGCTTCCGCCGCAGCCCTCGGTGACGAGGAGCAGGCCGATCGCGAGAGGGGCGAGTTTCAGCGAGAGGTGCATGGTTGGCACGTTACCTCTCTGCTAGAGAGGAGTCACTCATGACGGACGCCACCCAGGTCGTTCACGCCATCGAACGCCTCTACGCCTTGGCCCGTGATCGCGTGCGCGCGCGGGTCACCACGAACGGAAAGATGGCGCCGGAGAAGCTCGACCACGAGCAGCTCGCCGCGCACGCGGTCGCGTACCTGGCGACCGAGCTCGAGGCCGCGCGGCAGCTCCAGGAATGGGTCGTCCGCGCCGCCGCGCCGGGCGAGGGCGGCGGGGCACACGAGGAGCGCATCGCCCGCACGTACGTGGCAGAGCTCGCGCGCGAGCTTCGTGGCGGCGTGAACATGGGCCAGACCGAGACGATCGCGCTCGCCGAGCTCGGCGTGACCGACGCCGACGTCGCCGCCACCATCGGTGCGCCCGAGCTGTCGGAGTGGATCTCCGCGAACGCGAACGCGGCGACGTGGCTCGAGATCGCGCGTGGCGCGAAGGAGCACGGCGGGGGCGTGCTCGGCCTGTGCGACGAGACGCTCGCGGCCTCGCAGAAGGAGTTCCGTAAGTTCACCGATCGCGAGGTCGTCCCCCTCGCGCAGGACATCCATCGCAGGGACGTCCTCATCCCGATCGAGCTCGTCCACAAGATGAGCGAGATGGGCGTCTTCGGGCTCACCATCCCCGAGGCGTTCGGCGGCCTCGGTCTCGGCAAGATCGCCATGTGCGTCGTGACCGAGGAGCTCTCGCGCGGCTACATCGGCGTGGGCTCGCTGGGCACGCGCGCCGAGATCGCCGCCGAGCTCATCCTGGGCGGCGGCACCGACGCGCAGAAAGCCGAGTGGCTCCCCAAGCTCGCGGCCGGCGACACCCTCCCCACCGCGGTCTTCACCGAGCCCAACAACGGCAGCGATCTGGCGCGCATCCAGACCCGCGCCGTGAAGACCGGCACGTCGTGGGTGGTGACCGGGCAAAAGACGTGGATCACCCACGCTTGCCGCGCCGATCTGATGACGCTCCTCGTGCGCACCAAGCCCGACGAGAAGGGATACGCCGGGCTCTCGATGTTCCTCGCGAAGAAGACGCGAACCGGTGAGCCCGGCGCGCCGGAGTTCGTCGACCACGGCCTCACCGGTACCGAGATCAAGGTCCTCGGCTACCGCGGCATGAAGGAGTACGAGCTGTCGTTCGATGGATTCGTCATCGAAGACGCGGGGCTCCTCGGCGGCGCCGAAGGGCAGGGCTTCAAGCAGCTCATGGCGACGTTCGAGAGCGCGCGCATTCAGACGGCGGCGCGCGGCGTCGGCATCGCGCAGGCGGCCCTCGAGCAGTCGCTCGCGTACGCGCAGCAGCGCATCCAGTTCGGCCGCCCCATCTTCGAGTTCCCGCGCGTCGCCCGCAAGATCGCGCGCATGGTGACGCGCGTGCAGGCCGCGCGGCAGCTCACGTACTTCTCGGCGAAGATGAAGGACAGCGGCAAGCGCTGCGATCTGGAGGCGGGCATGGCCAAGCTCCTCGCGACCCGCGTGGCGTGGGAGGCGGCCGACGCCTGCGTGCAGATCCACGGCGGCAACGGCTACGCCGAGGAGTACACCGCGAGCCGCCTGCTCGTGGACGCGCGCGTTCTATCCATCTTCGAGGGCGCGAACGAGATCCAGGCGCACGTCGTCGCGCGCCGATTGCTGGAGGGGTGAGATGGCGCAAAAGTCCTTCAAGTACGGCAGGCTCCTCGATGACTTCGAAGAGGGCGCGACGTACGAGCACCCGTGGGACGTCACGATCGACGGCGGCACGGTGGCGCTGTTCCAGGCGTCGTTCCTCGACGCGGTCCCAGTCTTCGCCAGCGCCCGCTACGCGCGTGAGCTCGGCTTTCGCGATCGGCCGCTGCACGCGCTGCTCCTCTTGAACCTGGGCCTCAGCTTCAGCGTGCACGACGTGTCGGAGCAGGCCATCGCGCACCTCGCGTACATCGACGTGAAGTTTCCGGAGGCCGCGTACGCCGGCGACACGATCACCGCGGCCTCCACGGTGCTCGGCAAGAAGGTCGCGTCGAGCGGCGACCGCGGGGTCGTGCACGTGCGGACGATCGTGCGAAACCAGCACGATCTGGTGGTGTGCTCCTTCGAGCGCAAGGCGCTCGTGCGCGCGGGCGGTCACCTCGCGGGTCGGCGGCCCTCGCCCTACGAGGTCGCGCTCGCCCCGGGCGGCGCGCCGTCGCGTCGCAGCATCCCGCCGCCCGCGAACATCCCGCCCGAGCTCCGCGAGTACCTGCGCGTGCCCAAGCGCCGCGCCGGCTTCGCGGGCTTCGCGCGCGACTTCGAGGTGGGGGATGTGCTCGTCCACGACATCGGTCGCACCGTGAGCGAAGCGGAGCACATGCAGCTCACCTTCCTCGTCAGGAACTCCCATCCGCTGCACTACGACGAGGTCTATTGCAAGGCGCCCGGCGCGAGCTTCGCCGGGACGCGCGTAGTCTACGGCGGCCTCGTCTTCGCCTGGGTCGCCTCGCTCGCGAGCCGCGACACGTGCGGCAACGTCGTGTGGGATCTCCGGTACGACAACGGCGCGCACCCGAGCGGCGTCGTGGCGGGCGACACGCTCTTCGCCGCGAGCAAGGTCCTCGCGAAGGAGCCGCACGACGCGCAGTCGTCGGCCGTGACCTTCCGCCTCGTCGGCACGAAGAACGTACCGCCAAGAGCGCTCCTGGACGCCGGTCGCGCGGAGGACGTCTTCACCGCCGAGCTCGGGAGGGACGAAGCGCGCAAGGTGAAGGAGAAGGTCTTCGAGATCGACCGCACCGTCCTGATGCTCAACCAGCCGCAGGCGTAGCCAGCCTCGCGGTCGTCTCCGCCGTCGACAGCGCGTCGACGTTCTCGTGGTAGCCGAGGGCGACGCGGTCGGCGTCCTCCGCCGAGAAGAGCCGCGCGAGACCGATTCGCTTCATGCAAGCGCCCGCGGCGTCGATGGCCGAGATCCCCGCGACGAGCGCCGCGCACGCGAGCTTGCGCGCGCCGGTCGCTTCCGGCATGTCCTGCCGGTTGATCGACCCGAGGCTGAAGAGGAGCCGCGAGCCGAGCACGATCGCCTCGAGCCCCGGCGCGTCGGCGAGCTTGGCGAGCGCCTTCGGCAAATACGCGCGTCCGAGGTGCGGCGCGAGGGCGACGGAGTCGGCGCCGCGGAGGAGGCGCAGGCGCACGAAGTCCCTCGCGTCGTCGGGGAATCGGTGGGTCGTGCGCGCGGCCGGCTGGAAGTGAATGGGCACGCCGTTCTTCTGGAGCTCGAGTCCCAGGACCTGGCAATTGCCGCGGTAGAACGCGCCGTCCAGCACGTAGCGCGCGCGCTCGAACGTCGCGCGGCGAAACGCGACGTTGTTCGCGTAGAAGTTGCGCGTCGCGCCGGCGGCGAGCGGGCTCGGGAAGTACATGAAGTCGATCGTCGTCGCGGCGGCGCCGAGCAGATCGCCGCGGTAGGTCGTGCGACCGGCCACGGCCTGCACATCTTGATCGTCGAAGGGCTCGATGAGCAGCGCGAGCCAGTCGTTCTCCGGCCAGCAGTCCGCGTCGCCGAAGACGACCACGTCGGCGGTGGTCGCCTCGAAGCCGCGGTTCTTCGCCGCGTAGTAGCCCGTCCCCTTCGCCAGCGTCACGAAGCGGATCGCGCGTCCCGCCGCGCGCTCGAGGCGCGCCCGGTCGGACTCCGTCAGCTCCTCGTGGGTGACGACCAGCTCGGCGAGCGACGCGAGCGGCGACGTCTGCGCCCGCAGGTGGGCGAGGAGCTCCTCCAGGCTCTCGGTGACGCGATCGTCGCGATCACGCGGCCGTCCGTCGGGCGACCTGGCGTCGCCGTGCAGGTTGTTCGTCTCGAGGACGAGCGAGACGGTGGACGCGGGATTCTTCATGGGCGGCTCCTTGTTCGGCGAGGGTGACGAGGTCGGTGAAGGCGCGCGCCCAGGCGTCGTGGACCTCCTGGGCGGTACCTTCGAGGGCGTGCAGGTGCGTTCGTGAGACGGAGTCGATGGCGCGACCGAGCGCGTCCTCCAGATCGGCGGCGCCGAGCGGCACGGCGGCGAAGGGCGCGCGCGACCGTGCGAGCGCGGTTGCGTTGCGCTGCTGCTCCGGCTGGTCTCCGAGCAGCGCGACCAGGGGCGTGCCGAAGACGCGCGCCTGGGCGAGCGCGCCCATCCCGGCCCCCGACACGAAGAGATCGGCCGCGCGCACGACGCTCGCCAGATCGGCGTCCTGCGCCGCCCAACCGGGGCGACCGGCGTAGCCCTCCCCCACGGCGACCATGCGGAAGCCGCGCCGCGCGAGGGCGGCCTCGATCGCGGCCGGGACCGCCGGATCGCGAAAGTGCGGGTTCAGGTACACCGCGGCGAGGCGATCGTGGGCGCCGAGTCCGAGAGACGCGCGCACCGCCGCGGGTGTGCGCGCGGGCGAGGGGAGGATCGGCGGCAGGACGACGGCGCGCCCATGTTCGTGGGCCGCCGGATCAATCGTGTGCACAATGCATGCAAACGAAGCGTCTCGCATGCGCGCCAGTGCCTTCTTGTAGAGCCGCTCGAACCAGGCGGGCGCCCTGCCCGCGAAGTTCTCGTGGGCGGCGCTCCAGATGTTGTCGCCAAACACGTGCACGACGCGCATCCGCCGAACGAACGGCACGAGCGGCGCGACGAGGAGCGCGGGGTGCAGCGAGTCGCACACGACGAAGCTCGCGCCCCGCGCCATGCGCGCGAGCGCCCACAGGTCCCGGAGGCCGCGCGTCGGGTCGAGGTAGTAGCGGAGGACACACGCGTCGGTCTTCGCGCGGGCCATGTCGTGGCACCCCGAGAACGCCACGGCGAAGTGCTCGCTCAGGACGACGCTCGGCGTGCCAAGGCCAGCCAGGAACGCCTGCCCCTCGGGCGACGTCGTGACGACGTCCACGTCGATCCCGCGCACGGCGCAGAGGCCGCGCACGAGGTGGGCACGCATCAGGTGACCGCGCGCGTCGGCGAGGGCGAGGTAGACGATGCGCGCGCGGACAGAGGTTGCACCAGCCATAGCGTGACTCCGAGGGTGAAGAGGACTGCCGCGCCGAGGACCCCGAACGCGCGCTCGATGCGATCGATGCGGAAGACGAGCATCGCGAGATCGTTCTGCTCGGGCGCGGTGACGAGGCGCCCGAGGGCGCGCTCGCACGCGGCGACATGACCGCGCTCGTCCTTCAGGATCTTCTCGAGGAGGTGCAGCGTCGGCGTCGGCGTGCCGCGCGCGCGCAGCACGTCGACGTGACGCCGGAAGACCTTCACGCCCATCTGCTCCATGCGCCACGCGATGGCGAGGATGGGGACAAGGAGCCCGGCCGCGAAGCGCGGCGCGCAGTTCTCGGCGAGACGCGCGAGGCGGCGCATCTTCCAGCGGCTGATCGGATCCATTCCGCCGGTCGCGACCTGCGCCCGGCCGGTGAGCGTTCGGATGCGCGCGCGCAGCATGCCGGCGTGCCGCGCCTCGTCGGCGCGATGCTTGACGAGCCAGCGCGCGAGCCACGGCGGCGAGGTCTCGGTCACCGGGTCCATCAGCACCGCGCGCTCGGCGTGCTCTTCGCCCTCCAGGTACACGCGCAGGATGGCCGCCTCCCCGCGCGGCGTCGCGTGAAGCGCGCGCAAGGCCGGCCGTTTGATCGCTTCCAGGACCACGTCTCGGACGTTCATGACCAACAGCGTGCGACCCCACTTTGAACCGCGCGCGCGGTGCGCGTGAAAGGTCGGGGGACCTCGTGTGAAAGCGCGGTGAATCAGTGCTAGGAAACGGGCATGTTCAGGATCAAGAAGATCGACCACGTCGCCGTGTGCGTGAGTGACATCGACGCCGCCGCCGCCAAATACAAGGAGGTCCTTGGCCTCGAGGGGCGTGAGCGCGAGGTCGTCGCGTCGCAGAAAACCGAGGCGATCCTCCTGCCGATCGGCGACTCGAACATCGAGCTCATCAGTCCGCGGGGCAACGACGGCCTCGTGAAGTTCCTGGAGAAGCGCGGGCCGGGCCTTCACCACATCGCCGTCGAGGTGGAGGGCATCGAGGCCGCGCTCGCGTTCCTGAAGGGGATCGGCGTGCCGCTCATCGACGAGACGCCGCGCGCCGGTGCGCGCGGGCACAAGGTCGCCTTCGTCCATCCCAAGGCGACCGGCGGCGTCCTGATCGAGCTCGTGGAACCGGCGGAGGGCCACGCGTGACGCCTGTGGCGGCCCGGTCAGGTGTGCAAACCGTGCGTAGGGGCTAGCTTTTTTTGGCGCGTGTCCTGTACCTTGGAGGGGCTTCGAGAGGCTTTTCCGAACCGAGGAGCAAGGGACACATGGCGCGAAGGTCCAGGGTCGTTGGCAAGTTGGTCGCCGCCGTGATGGTCGGCGTCATCGGCGTCTCGTACGGCGGCGGAGCCTCGTTCGTGTCGATGGCGTACGCGCAGCCGAAACCGGCGCCCGCGCCGAAGCCCGCGCCCGCGCCCGCGGCCAAGCCCACGACGGCCGCCGCGCCGGCCAAGCCCGGGGCGATCGATCCGAAGAAGTCCTACGCCGACGGCGAGAAGAAGTTCAAGGCGAACGACTTCGCCAACGCGCTCGTCGACTTCCTCGCCGCCGACAGTGTGAAGCAGACGCCGCAGGCCGCCCGCTACATCGGCCTCTGCCACGACAACCTCGGCCACCTGCAGGACGCCGTCGCCGCGTACGAGCGCTTCCTTGCGGATGTCCCGCCGAAGCTGGCCGAGCAAGGGGACGAGATCAGGAAGCGCGTCGCCGCGATCAAGGCGATCCCGGGCAAGGTCCACGTCGAGACGATGCCGGCCGGGGCGACCGTCGCCCTCGACGGCAAGGTGCTCGCCGCGGTGAGTCCCACCGACGTCGAAGCGACGCCGGGCCGCCACACGATCAAGCTGTCTGCGGACGGCCGCGTCACGCAGGAGAAGGATCTCGACGTCGCGTACGCGTCCAAGCAGGATCTGAAGGTCGAGCTGGAGGAGAAGGCCGCGCCGCCTCCTCCGCCGCCTCCGCCGCCGGAGCCCGTTGCCGCGATCCCTCCGCCTCCTCCGCCGCCCGTCGCGGACAAGGGCTCTAGCACCGTGCCCGCGCTCATCACCGGCGGCCTCGCCGTCGTGGCGCTCGGTGTTGGCACGGTGTTCGGTGTCATGGCGCTCGGGGACAAGAGCGACTTCGACAAGAACCCCACGTCCTCCAAAGCCGACGACGGCGAGAACCACGCGCTCATCGCCGACATGGCCTTCGGCGTCGCGGTCACCCTCGGCGTGACCAGTGCCGTTCTCTTCTTCAGCAGCGGCTCGTCCGGCGGCAGCGCCAAGGCGACCGCGCCGGTCCTCGCCGCCAAGGCGAAGACGAAGGACTTCTCGTTCACCCCGACCGTCACCCCGCACGGCGGCGGCGCCGGCGCGACCTTCCGGTTCTGAGGCGGGCTACCATGAGACGCAACACGTCACGCCAGCGCGCTCTCCTCTTGATCGCCACCGCCGCGCTCACCGCCGTCGGCTGTGAGCTCGCCGTAGACTTCGATCGCAGCAAGGTCCCGAGCGACGCCGTTGACGCGTCCATCGACGTGACCACCGACGGCACCACCGGCGACACCGGCTCCGATGTGACTTCGGACGTCGCGACCGACACCGGCACGGATACCGGTACCGACACGGGCACCGACGCCGGAAGCGACGCGAAGGACGCCGCGACGGATACCGGCACCGACACCGGCACGGATACCGGCACCGACACCGGAACCGACGCAGGCACCGACGCCGCCGACGCGGCCGACGCGGACGACGGCGCGACCGACGCCGCCGACGCTGCGGACGCAGACGATGCCGCCGACGCGGCGGGCTGACGGAGTCCCCATGACCAACCCTCGACTCACGACGCCTCGCGAAGCCGTACAGCCGCGCCGCACGCGCACGCATGCGGCGGTGCTCCTCCTGCTTCTCGGCGCGGGTGCGGTCGGATGCGAGCTCGCCCTCGACTTCGATCGCACCAAGATCGACGGCGGCGCGATCGACGCGTCGTTCGGCGACACGGCGACCGCCGACCAGGCGATCCCGCCGGCCGACGGCACGACCGACGCCGGCCCCGATGGCCCTGCCGAGACCGGCGCCGAGACCGGCTCCGACACGGGCAGCGACACCGGTTCGGACACCGGCTCCGACACGGGCAGCGACACCGGCACCGACGCCGGGCAGGACGCCGCCGACGCCAACGACGCGGGCTGACCTTACATTACGAGGCGATCCGCCGGATGGCCTCGCTCACCTGCTCCACGTCGGGTGGCAGCAAGATGGGCGCGTTCGCGCGGCGGCTCTCCACGGCCAGCGTCCGGTCGTGGTAGCCCATCTTGAACTCGGTGAACTTGAGGGCGTTCGCGGTCGAGACGACGACGACGCGATCGGTCTCGCGGATGAGCCCCTGCGCACGGAGCTTGAACGTCGCCGCGAGCGCCACGCCGGTGTGCGGGCACGTGTAGAGGCCCGTGCGATCGGCGCGCGCGCACGCGTCGGCGAGCTCGTCCTCGCTCGCCTGCTCGACGACGCCGTCCATCGCCCGCAACGCCGCCATCGCGCGCGGCGCGCTGACCGGGCTGCCGATCTGGATCGCACTGGCGAGGCTGCGCTTCGCCTTGATTGACGCCACCGTCTCGTCGTGCGCGACGTAGGCGCGGTACATCGGGTTCGCGTTCTCCGCCTGCGCGACGCAGAGGCGCGGCAGGCGCGCGGTGAGGCCGAGGTCCACCATCATCTTGAAGCCGGCGTAGAGCGCCGCGGCGTTGCCGAGGTTGCCGCTCGGGAGCACCACCCAGTCGGGGACCTCCCAGTCGAACTGCTGCGCGATCTCGATGGCGACCGTCTTTTGCCCCTCGATGCGCAGCGGGTTCATCGAGTTGGCGAGGTACACGAGCTCGCGGCGGGCGAGCTCCCTCACGATGGTCATGCAGCCGTCGAAGTCGGTGTCGAGCGCCAGGACCGTCGCGCCGTGCGCGAGGGGCTGGACGAGCTGCGCCGTCGACACGAGCCCGCGCGGGAGGAGCACCGCGACCGGCAACCCGCACGCCGCGCCGTACGCGGCCAGCGACGCGCTCGTGTCCCCCGTCGACGCGCACGCCACGACCCGCGCCTTCAGGGCCCCTTGCGCGATCGCCTGGCGAACGACGCTGACGAGGACGGTCATTCCGAGATCCTTGAACGAGCCGGAGTGCGCGTTGCCGCACTGCTTGACCCACAGATCGCTCACCCCGATCTCCTTGCCGAGGCGCTCCGCCCAGAAGAGGTTGGTGCCGCCTTCGTCGGTCGACACGATGAGATCGTCGGGCACCTCGGGGGCCACCCACTCGCGCTTGCCCCACACGCCCGATCCGTAGGGCCACACCGTTCGCTTGTAGCGATCGTCGAAGAGCTTCCTCCACGTCGCGGCGCTCCGCGTACGCAAGGCGGCCGTGTCGTGGCGGACCTCGAGGAGGCCGTCGCAGGTTGGGCACCTATAGATGGGCCTCGTGAGAGGGAAGCTGCCCTCGCAGCCCGCGAAACAGCGGAAGCTGGCGCTGAACGCGGCGTCGTCGCGCGGGGGAGGTTCCACGGGCGCCTCTACTGGCAGGTGAGGTAGTGCGGGTTGCTGGACGGCCGGCATTTCTTGCCGGCGTAGGGAGCGCAGTCGGCGTCCACGCAGCAGACGTCGGTGCACCTCTTCGTGGCCGGCTCGCAGAACGACGTCCGGCAGTCGCTGGTGAAGGTCTTGGTCGGATCGCACGTCGCGCCGACGTCGCCCGAGCCCGGCGAGCCCCCAGGGTTCTCGGCGTTGTGCAGGCATGCGCCCAGGTACTCCGGTGCGCCGGCGGTCTGCAGGTACGCGCACGTCCCGAACCCCGAGGAGGGGGGCCTCTGCGCGAGGCAGCTCGCCTTGCCGCACCCGTGCGGCTTGCACTCGCCGAAGCCGCCGACGTCGACGCACATGCCGCTGTTGCAGTCGGCGGAGACGGAGCACGCGGTGTCGTTTCCGGTCGTTCCCGCGGGCGGCACCGCACACGCGAAGACGTTGTGGCCTTCGATGAGCGTGCGTCGGCAGATCGCCGGCAACGTGCAGTCGGCGTCGGAGCAGCAGGTGTCCGCACAGGCCTTGCTCGTCGCGCCCGCGCAGAGGCCGGAGCGGCACGACTCGGCGGTCGTGCAGGCCGCGCCTCCCTTCGATGCGCCGTTCGCCGAGCCGCGCGTCAAGAGCGCGGGCTTCACGCAGTACGTGCCGCCGGTCCCGGGGCCGTAGCACACGAAGTCCGGCGGGCAGTCCTCGGACTTGCAGCAAGGCTTGGTGCAGATCGGCCCGGTGGTCTTCACCGCGTCGCCGAGCACCGAGTCGCTCCCGCAGAACAGCGCGGGGAGGCACGACGCGTTCGTCTGGCACGGCGCGCCGAGATCGCCGAGCGACGAGGTGTCGCCGCCGCTCTCGACCGGAATGGGCGAGTCCAGCGGCGCGTCGGGCGCAACGGTGCTGTCGGTCCCGCCGTCCTCGGTGGCCGCGTCGGGCACGTCCACCTTGGGGACGCAGAGATGCGAGAGCTCATCGCACGCGAGATCGATTCCGCAGGGCGTCTCCGGGCACGAGGGGACGCAGACGCCGGCGGGGGAGCAGATCTGCCCGCCCGGGCAGGCCTTGGCCGCGCCGGGGGCGCAGCTGAACGCGGGGAGATCCTTCGGCACGAGCACCTCGCAGCCGGCCGCGCCGAGCATCGCCGCGAAGAGCGTGACGCCTGCGAACGTGATCGACGCGAGGAAGCGACGCATCAGAAGGAACCCTGCAGCACCACGACTCCACCTCCGCGTCGCTCCGGGAGCGGCACCACCGACAGGCGCGCCTGCGTGCTCGCTTGGGGGCTGGTGGTCGCGCCGGCCTTCGGTCGACTGAAGTAAAGATACGCCGTGACGGCGGCGGCGACCACCCCGATTCCGAGCCCGATGTCCGCGACCAGCGCCTCTTTGTTCGCGTGGTTCTCCTTCTGCTGGAGGTCGGCGTAGGAGCCGTCCTTGCCGGTCACGAAGTTCCTGGGGCGATCGGCGAGCGCCTTGATGCCGAAAACGGTGCCGACGCCGAGCCCGACGACCGCGATCGACGCTGCGGTGATCGTGGCGGCGTCGATGCGACCCTTCGGCGGCGGCTCGTCCTTCTTCGCGCCGGGCGGGGGCGTGGGCGGTGTCGGCGGCGTGGAGGTCGACGTCGGCGGCGGGACCTCACGCTTGGCTCCCTCCAGGCGCTTGATGAACGCATCGACCTTTTGCTTTTCCTGCAGGGTCACGTCCATCTGGGCGTAGGTTCGAAACCACCGCAGCGCGTCGTCGAAGTGGCCGAGCTTCTCGCTTACGACGCCGAGGTTGAAGACGAGCTCCTTCGCGTTCGGATCGAGCCCACGCGCGGCCTCGAGCTCGCCGAGCGCCTCGCGGTAGCTGCCCTGCGAGTAGAGCTCGCGCGCGCGCTTGTAGTGCTCCTCGGCTTTCTGCTGCGCGGCGGGCGGAGTGGGAGGCGGCGGTGTGCTCGGTCCGGTGGGTGCCGCGGACGTGCCGGCAAGGGCGGAGGGGGTGGAAGGGCCGGAAGGGGCGGAAGGGCCGGAAGACCCGGGCGGTGCGGCATGGGCCGCCGTTGGGATGGTCGCAACGGTGAGGCTCGCGAGCGCCAACACCGCGACAATGCGTCGCTTTGTCCCTGCGCATCGGCCAGCGGCACCCATAGGCGGGTAGGATAGCCGAATCCCGCGTGTAAGGGGGGACGGCGCGCCCGCGTTCGAGCTTGCAGGAGGCACGTGAACATGCGACGCGCAGGCAGCAGCAGCAGCAGCGGCATCAGCATCAGGGTGGCGGCGGCGTTCGGGCTCGCGGTGGCATGCTCGGCGGTCGCGCCGGCAGCGTTCGCGGACGACGCGGTCGTCACGGTGGGCCGCGCGGACGACGGGCGGTTCGCGCGTCGTCCCGATCCGATCGAGAGCCGGCCTATCGTCCCCGACGACGACCCGCACGATTCGCGCCCCGAGCTGCATCGGGCCCCGATTCGTCTGCAGCTCGCGCCGACCGCCGTGACGAGCGGCAAAGGTCTCGGCGGTGGCCTGCAGGTCGCCGCGGACTTCGGCACCGGCACTGTCGGCGGTCGCCTCTCCGCGGCGTGGATGCGCGGAGAAGGGCACGCGGGAGAGAGCGGCTACCCCTTGGGCGACAGCGTCGGCCAGTACACCGGGGAGATCACCCTCGATCTCCACAAGCGAGGGCCCGTGCACCCGGTCCTGGGCATCGGCTTCGGGCTCGCGCACGTCAGCCGCCCCACGGGTAGCGGCAACGCGGGCATCGGCACCGGGCGCGTCGGCATCGACTACGCGCTCCCCGTCGAGGACGCCGACGTCCGGGTCGGCGTTCACGCGACCGGCGTGATGACGGGTCCGTCCGACGACGAGATCAAGGATCTGCACGGCTACGGCCTCGTCGCGGCCGTGCTCAGCATTGGGTTCTGATTTCGCCCGTGCTACTCGGACCGCGTGCGTCCGGCCCTGATCTTGCGCCTCGCCGTCGCGGTGGTCGCGGCGTCGGCGCTCGCGTCGCTCGCGTACGCCTTGCTCACGCTCGGCGTCCGGCCGCTCGACGGCGTCGAAGGGGAGGTGCTCTTCGAAGGGCAGCGCCTACGCGAGGGGCTGCCGCTCTACACGGATCCCGTCGCCGGAGTGACCGACTACGGGCCGGTGGCCTCGCGCTTCTACGTCTTGTACCCCCCGCTGTGGGCGTGGCTCGTGTCGTGGGTGCCGCCGCGCTCGGCGATGCTCGTCGCGCGCACGGTCGCGTGCTTCGCGTGGTTCGGGCTGCTCTTCGCGGTCACCTTGCGCGCGCCGCCTGAGAGGCGGGCCCTCGCGAGGGTGGCGGCAGCGTTCACGGCGGGGGTGTACACGCTCACGCTCTACGGCGCGGCGGCGCGGCCCGACGCGCTCGCGGTGGCGTTCGCGGGCGCGGCGCTCGTGCGGAGCGTCGAACGCGGCAAGGTCGACATGGCGGCCGGCGCGCTCTTCGCGCTCGCGGCGTGGACGAAGCCCAACGTGATGGGCCTGGCCGCAGGTGCCCTCGTGGTACAGCTCGCGCTCGATCGCAGGGTCCTCGCGCGGGCAGTCGCGGCCGGACTCTTCGTCAGCGGCGGCGTCGCGGCGCTCCTGCAGTTCTTCAGCAACGGCGCGTGGCTCGGGCACCTGCTTCGCGCGACGGGGCAGCCGGTGAGCCTCGCGCTGTGGACCGAGCAGGTGCCGTCGCGGCTTCAGTTCCTTGGTGCCCCGATCGCGGCGGCGCTCGTCCTCGCGTGGCGGGCCCGTGCCTCCGGTCCGGGAACGAAGCTCGCGCTCGGCGCGCTGGTTGCGTCGTTCGCCTGGACGCTGGTGTCGCTCGCGAAGATCGGGAGCGCGAC
The DNA here is from genome assembly GCA_025359105.1 of Myxococcales bacterium. Classification (GTDB taxonomy): domain Bacteria; phylum Myxococcota_A; class Polyangia; order Polyangiales; family Polyangiaceae; genus JANYHK01. Next base: position 83,815 of record JANYHK010000044.1, read on the forward strand.
CAACTACTGGATGGAACCGATGGTCGCGGTCACGGTGATCGCCGCATTCGTCCCCATCGTGCTGCCCCAGACCGGTCGTCCGGCGTGGGGGCTTGCAGTGGCGGTCCTCGTGCAGGCGCTATGGACAGGCGTGGCGACGCTGCGCAGCGTGCCGGAGGCCATCGAGGCGGCCAAAGGCCACGCGGAGCTCTTGCAGCGCGTCCGCGCGACCTGCAGCCCAGGCGTCGACGAGGTGATTCTCGCCGACGAGCCTGGGCTCGAGCTCATGCTGAACGGCAGGGTCGTCGCGACCCCTTTCCAGCTGACCCACCTCGCGCGACGCGGGAAATACCCGCTAGAGCCGTGGATCAGCGACGTCCTGCGCGTGGAGGCGCGCTGCCTCCTCATGGAGGACGACTTGCTCGACCGACCGCTGCGCGAGGTGTCGGTCGAGCACGACCGGTTCGGCCCCGAGCTCCGGACCGTGCTCCGCGCAAAGTTCGTACGCGTGCAGGAGCAGGGGGGCTGGCGGCTGTACCGGGCTTCGCGCTAGAACGCCATGGTCATGTTCCATGATCTGGAGGCCGAAATTGCTGCGATTTGCCGGCGCGCACGCGCCGCGGCGCGCACGCTCGCGCCGATGCCGACGGCGAAGAAGAACGCCGCGCTCGAGGCCGTCGTGCGGTCACTCCACGTCCGCCGCGCGGCGATCCTCGCCGCCAACGCGGAGGACGTCGCCGCGGCCGCGGCCAAGGGGACGAGCGGCGCGCTCCTCGACCGGCTCACGTTGAACGATGCGCGCATGGACGCGCTCGAGGCGGGCGTCCGCGAGGTCGTCGCGCTGCCCGATCCGGTGGGCCAGCTCATCGCCGAGCAGACGCGCCCCAACGGCCTGCGCGTGCGCCGCGTGCGCACCCCGATCGGGGTCATCGCGATGATCTACGAGGCGCGCCCCAACGTGACGGTCGAGGCGAGCGCGCTCGCGCTGAAGGCGGGCAACGCGATCGTCCTGCGCGGCAGCACCGAGGCGGCGCGCGCGAACGCGGCGCTCGCGGACGCGGTGGGCGAGGGGCTCGCGCAGGCCGGCCTCCCGCGCGACGCCGTGCAATCCCTCGAGACGCTCGATCGCGACGCCGTGCGAATCCTCGTGCAGCAAAGTGAGACGGTCGATCTGGCTATCCCGCGCGGCGGCGAGGGCCTCATCCGCTTCGTCACCGAGAACGCGCGGGTGCCCGTCGTTCAGCACTACAAGGGCGTCTGCCACATGTTCGTCGACACAGGAGCCGACCCCGCCCTTGCCGCCCGCATCGTCGAGAACGCGAAGATGTCACGCCCCGGCGTGTGCAACGCGCTCGAGTGCCTGCTCGTAGACGCCGCCGACGCGACGCGCCTCCTGCCGCCGATCGGCGAGCGCCTCGTGGCCGCCGGCTGCGAGCTCCGGGGGGACGAGCGTGCGTGCGCCATCGTCCCCGCCGCGCGCCCCGCCACGGCCGGCGACTGGGGCTGCGAGTTCCTGGATCGCATCCTGGCCGTTCGCGTCGTGGACGGCCTCGAGGGCGCCCTCGCTCACGTCGCGGCTTACGGCTCGGGGCACACCGAGGCCATCCTCACGCCGAGCGCCGATCACGCCGAGCGCTGGCGCCGCGAGGTCGACGCCGCCTGCGTGATCGTGAACGCCTCGACGCGGTTCCACGACGGCGGGGAGCTCGGCCTGGGGGCCGAAATCGGCATCGCCACGAGCCGCCTGCACTGGCGCGGCCCGATGGGCCTGGAAGCCCTGACGACCAACAAATGGATCATCGACGGCGAGGGGCAGACGCGCGGTTGACGGGGGCACGGTTTGCCCCGCACGATGGGGCCTCTCGGGGGTCGGGTGGCCGGTGGCAGCGGAAAGGATCGACGTTTTGGCAGCAGGTAAAAAGAGGGGGGAATCGGGGCGTCCGAAGATCCGGTCGTCGCACGGCACCATTCACGGGCGCGGCACCGAGGGCGCTCCTCCGCGAAAGACGGGTAAGCCTCGTCCGAAGCGCGCGGCAGCGGACGCGCGTCCGGCAGCGGCGCGTCCTCTGGCGACACGACCGGCCGCGGCGACACGTCCGGCCGCGGCGAGCGGCGGTCCGCGCACCAAGAAGGCACGGCCGGCGTCCAGCGCCGCCACGCAGAGCGGCTCGCTCGCGAGCGACGCCTCGCGCGAGCTCGCCGTCGCCATCGCGGTGGCCGCTCTCGACAAGAAGGCCGTCGGTCTCGAGGTCTTGGACGTCGCCGGCAAGGTCGACTACGCCGATTTCCTCGTCCTGATGACAGGGCGAAGCGATCGTCAGGTCGTGGCGCTGGCGCAGGGCATCGAAGAGGCGCTGCGCAAGCTCGGCAAGCGGCCGATGAGCGTCGAAGGCCTGCCCCACGGCAACTGGGTGCTCATGGACTTCGGCGATGTCGTGGTCCACGTCTTCCAGGACGACGCGCGGAGCCTGTACGATATCGAGGGTCTGTGGATGGACGCGCGGCGCATCCCGGTGCCTATCCCCGAGACGATGCGCGACTGAAGCGTTGAAACGAGAAAGCCCTCGGCCTCCTGGGAGGTCGAGGGCCCTTTCTTCGCTCAGCCCGTGCTCTACATCTGCGGGAAGCGACCCGGCGGCAAGGGCGGCGGGATCGACGGGGGGCCAAAATGGTTCGCCTGCGGCTGCTGCGACGGCGGCGGGACCGACGCATACCCCGGCGCGTTCTGCGGCGGGTAGTGCGACTGCGGCTGCTGCGACGGCGGCGGCAGCATCTGCTGCGGCGCGAAGGCGCCCATCTGGGCCGGGTTTTGCGACATCGGCAGCGACGCCGGAGCCTGTTGCCCCATGAGCCCGCGCTGGGCGGCGAACGCGCCGACGACCGCGCGCGCGCCTGCCATGTTCGCGCGCATCGGGGCGAGGAGACCGAAGAACTGGTTCGGCACCTTCATCGTCAGGTTGACGGGCCCGGACTGCGACTGGCCGCGGATGCGGATCTTCTTCGCGAAGAGGCCCTTCATCACCATCTCCTGGACCCCGTTCCACGGGATGGACTCGACGGCCCGGAGGCTTTGCGCCTGGTGGAGCCAGTGCATCCGGTGATCGAGCAGGACGACGCGCCTGTCGGTCGTGAGCACGAGGTAGGTCCGGTTCACGAAGCCGAACGCCCACCACGGCATGTAGCGGGTCACGGTCTTGCCGGTGAGCTGCTCACCCGGTTCGAGGACGCCGCGCGCGAGAAGCTCCACCTGCAGATCACTGAAATACGAGTACATGACTTCCTCCGTCGGCCATCTCTTACGTCGCGGCTGCAAAAGCCTTCCCACGGCTGGGCCGCTTTTTTGTTGGGCCCCTGAATCCGGCTACGCTCGGGAGAGTGTGGTCTGCCGACGGTGCGCGAAGTGAGCGGAGAATGACGCCGTGAAGGCTGGGGACGTTCTCGGTGCGCGCTACGAGATCGAGGCCCTCGCCGGCGCCGGCGGCATGGGGGCGGTGTACCGCGCGCGCGACCGGTCGAGTGACGCGATCGTCGCGGTCAAGGTCCTCACACACGCCGGTGACGATGACGCGTCGGGCGGCCTCTTGCCCGGCGTCACCGAAGCGCGCTTCCTCCGCGAGGCCCGGGTCCTCGCGCAGCTAGATCACCCGGGGATCGTTCGCTACATCGCCCACGGGTTCACGCCCGGCGGCGCGCCCTACCTCGTGATGGAGTGGATGGAGGGGGAGACGTTCGAGCAACGACTCAAGCGGGCCCCGATCTCCGACGACGACGCCCTCGCGCTCTGCGAGGGGATCGCGGAGGCGCTGGGATATGTGCACTCCGCAGGCATCGTTCATCGCGACGTGAAGCCGAGCAACGTGATGCTCGCCGCCGGCGGGCGCATCCGGCTCGTGGACTTCGGGATCGCGCGCCTCGTCCCGGTCGCGAGCGGCCTGTCGCTCAGCGGGGCGATCATCGGGACCTTCCGCTACATGGCGCCGGAGCAAGCCGGCGGCGAGAGCGAGATCGGACCACCGGCCGACGTCCACGGGCTCGGCGCGTGCGCGTACCGAGCGCTCACCGGTCGCGCCCCCTACGATGCGGACGACGCCGGCAGCGTGCTCGGCAAGCTGTTCCTCGAGGACGCGCCGCGCCTCGGCGATGCGCGCCCCGACATCGACCCGGCCGTGTGCGCGGTCGTCGACCGCATGATCGCGAAGGCCGCGGCCGCGCGGTTCCCCGACGGGACCGCGGCCGCGCAGGCTATCGCGGCCGCGCGGCGTGAGACGCGAGTGACACGCACGAGCGTCCTGCCGCCGTCGCGTGCCACACTGACCGACGCCGAGCGGCGCGTGGCGAGCGTGATCGCGGCGATCCTGGAGGGCGAGGGCGCGCTGGCCGCGGCGCGGGCGACGGTGGCGCCGTTCGGTGCCCAGGTCGCCGCCGTCGACGCACGAACGCTGGTGGCGACCCTCGCGACGCGCGCCGAGGTGCGCGAGCAAGCAGCCCAGGCGGTGAGGTGCGCGGGCGCGCTCTTGGCCGCGTGCCCGGGCGCGCGGATCGTCGTGGCGACGGGTCGGTCGGAGGTGAAGGGAACCGCGCGCGTGGGCGACGCGATCGACCGGGCCGTTCGCCTCGTGCGGGACGCGGCGGTCGGCGTTGCGCTGGACGACGTCACCGCGGGCCTCGTCGCGGGAAAGCTCGACCCGGCGGAGGGGACCGACGCGCCTCGCATGCTGCTCGGTCGCGCCCGTCCGTGCGTCGGACGAGAGCGCGAGCTCGCGCTGCTCGAGCTGACGCTCGAACAGGCGGCCCACGACTCGGCGACGAGGGCCGTCCTCATCGTCGGCGACGCGGGTGTCGGCAAGACCCGCTTGCTCCACGAGCTGCGCGCCGGGCTGCACGCGCGCGAGATCGAGCCATGGGTCGCGCGTACCGACGCGATCACCGCGGGGGCCCCCTTCGGGATGCTCGCGCAGCTTCTCCACTGCGCGGCCGGGATCGCCGAGGGCGAGCCGGAGGCCGCGCGGTGCGCCAAGATAGCTGCCCGCGTCGCGTTGCATATCGGCTCCGCAGACGCGCCGCGTGTGGCTGCGTTCCTCGGCGAGATCTGCGGCGCACGCTTCGACGCGAACGCCGTCCCGGTCCTCCGTGGCGCGAGGCGCGATCCCCAGGTGATGGGTGATCAGATGCGCCGGGCTTGGGAGGACTTCGTCGCCGCCGAGGCCCGTGCGCGGCCGGTGGTGCTGGTCCTCGAGGACCTGCACTGGGGGGACGTGCCCAGCGTGAAGCTCGTCGGTGACGCGCTCGCGCATGCGCGCGGGCTTCCCTTCGTCGTCATCGCGTCGGCGCGGCCCGAGGTCCACCGAATTTTTCCCGCGCTGTGGGAGGGCCGCCGTGTCACGGACCTTCCGCTGCTCCCACTCACGGAAGCGGCGAGCAAGCTCCTCGCGCGTCACGTGCTCGGGGACGGCGCGCCCGCCGCGGCGGTCGATCGGCTCGTTCACCACGCGCAGGGCAACGCGCTCTTCCTCGAGGAGCTCATTCGCGCCGAGAGCGAGGGGCGCAGAGGCGCCTTCCCGGAGACGGTCCTCGCGATGGTCCACTCTCGCCTCGAAGAGCTCGATCCCGAGTGCCGGCGCGCGCTGCGGGCGGCGAGCGTCTTCGGGCAGGCGTTCTGGGTGGGAGGGGTGCGCGCCCTCTTCGGCGGCGCGGAGGCCAGCGCGCTCGACGTCGCCATCGGGCGTCTCGTCGCCCGCGAGCTCGTGGACGCGCGAAAGGAGCCCAAGTTCCCAGGGGAGAGCGAGCTCTTCTTCCGGCACGAGACCGTTCGCGAGGCGGCGTACGCGACTCTGACGGAGCGCGACCGGGTGCTGGCCCATCGCGAAGCGGGCGTTTGGCTCGAGGCGCACGGCGAAGGGAGCGCGCTGGCGCTCGCCGAGCACTTCGAGCGAGGCGGCGTCGCCGAGCGCGCGGCGGGGTTCTACCTGCGGGCCACGAAGCAGGCGCTGGCGGGCCACGACTTCGGCGGCGCGCTCGCACGGGCCGAGCGCGGTGTTGCCTGCGCTCCGGGGGGGCCGCGCGAAGGGTTCTTTCGGCTCGCGCAAGCGGAGGCGCACCGGTGGGCCAGCGCGCCTGCGGAGGGCGCCGCGAGCGCGGCCCTCGCGATGTCGCTTCTTCCGCGAGGCGCCGCGGCGTGGTTCGACGCCGTGGCGGAGGTCATGACCTCGCGTGGCTACGCCGGGGACTACGGCGAGGTCGAGCGCGTCGCGGGCGAGGCTGGCGCGGTGGACGCCGAGGCGGACGCGGCGCCGAACCAGATCGCCTGCCTCGCCCGCGGCGCGATGCAGCTGATGCTCGCGGGCCGGTACGACGCGGCGCGAGGGCTCTCGGACCGCGCCTTCCAGGTCGCCGGCGACGTCACCTCGCTCGAGCCTCGCTCGGCCGCCTTCGTGCACCTCCTGCGATCGTGGAACGCATATTACGCCGGTAAGCTCGCCGAGTATCTGACGGGCCAGGAGGCGGCCGCCCGCGCGTTTGCCCACGAGGGGGACGTGCGCACGGCGTGCCGCGAGTGGGTGAACTTCGGGCACGCGTGCATGGAGGTCGGCGCCTACGAGCGCGCCATCGGCGTGTTCCGGGTGTGGCGGGCGCCGTCCGAGCGCATCGGGCTATCCACCGTCGTGGCGACCGCGCTTCAGAACGAGGGCCTGTCGCTCTCCTGCCTCGGGCAGCACGACGCCGCGCGCGCCGTGGAAGAGGAGGCGCTCGCCCTCGCGCGTTCCCTCGGCAACCTGCGGCTGGAGGCGGGATGCCACGAGTACCTGTCGATCGGCGCCGCGCGTGTCGGCGACTTCGCGACGGCGCATGCGCAGGCCGTCCTCTCGCTCGCCCGCGTCTCCGACCTCGCCCCGCTGCGTGCGTGCGTTCTCGCGACCCTTTCGACGGCGCTCCTGGGCCTCGGCGACGTGAGCCAAGCCGTCCTCGTCGCGACCGAAGCGATGGAGATCGTGGCGCGCCTCGGCGCACTCGAGGAGGGCGAGGCTCGCGTCCGGCTTGCCTACATCGAGGCCCTACTGGCAGCGGGCGATCACGTTGCCGCGCGCGCCGCGCTCGCCGATGCGAAGGCGAGGCTCGCGTCCGTCGCCGACGCGATGGCGGGCTCCCCCTGGCTCGCCGGCTTCCTCGAGCGCGTACCCGAGAACGTCAGAACGCTCACGCTCGCGTTGTGACTCAGGCGGGCGCGTCGCCTTCGGGCTTCTTCTTCTTGCCGAGGAGGAACGCGATCCCGACGCTCAGGAAGTACAGCCCGATCAGCGCGCCGCTCACGGCAAACTGGCTGGAAATCTCGGGCCCCGGCGTCACGACGGCGCCGAGCGCGAACGAGCCGATGATCGCCCATCGGCTGAACTTCACGAGCTGCTGCGGCGTCACGATCCCCGCGATGGCGAGGAACGAGATGAAAAGCGGCAGCTCGAACACGAACCCGAACGCCAGGAGCATGCGCGTCGAGAAGTCCATGTAGAACTCCATCGTCGGGCGGCTCGTGAGCACCGTGTCGCTCGACCCGACCTTGCCGAGGAGCGAGAAGAAGTAGTTGAACGTGAACGGGAACGCGACGTAGTACGCGAACATCACGCCCGACATGAACAACGACGACGAAAAGAAGACGAACGGGATGATGTACTTCTTCTCGCGCGCGTACAGCCCCGGGCTGATGAACGCCCAGAGCTGGTAGAAGATGATGGGCGCCGCGATGACGAGGCCGCCGACCAGCGACAGCTGCATGTAGTTCACGAACGCGTCGGCGGGCGCCAGCGTCTGGAGCTCGAGGGGCGTGTTCGGGAAGCGCGCCTTCCACGCGTGTTCGTATGGTTTCTGGAGCCACTCGAGGAGCCGCTCGCGGTACGCCCAGCACCCGGCGGCGGCCACGACGGTCCCTATCGCGGCGTGGACGACGCGCTTGCGGAGCTCCGAGAGGTGCTCCCAGATGGTCATCTTGACCTCTGCCTCCGGATCATGATGGAGCGGCGTGGTCGCGTCGTCGGTCATGCGGTCTCGGCAGGAGGCGGGGTCGGGGGTGCGGGCGCAGGCGCGGCGGCCTGCGTGGCCTGGTCAGTCGGGGCCTGGTCGAGGGTCGGCGGGTGCTCCTCGATGTGGGTCTGCGCGTGGGCTTCGGTGTCCGTCGGCGCGGGGGGCGGCTCGTGCTTGGGGACGACGCCGTTCGGATCGCCGAGGACCCAGACCGGATCGTCGGCCCATTTCGATCGGGGGAAGCTCTCGACGTACACGAACGCGGTGTCCGGCAGGGCGTTGGCCGTGTCGGGCCCTTCGCGGGGCTGCTCGCGGTCGCGATCCACGGAGATCTGCGCGTCCTCGTAGCTGCTGAGGGCGGGCCCAGCGCTTTCGCTCAGCGTTGCCGCGCGCGACACCGTGTCGAGCTCGCCGCGGGCGAGCTTGCGGATCTCGTTGAGGTCGTCGGTGAGGCCTTCGGTGCGGAGCACGTCGTCGATCCCGCTCTGGGCGCGCATGTCCGAGGCCATCCGGCGCAGCTTGCCCGACCACTGCCCCAGCGTCCGCAGGACTTTGGGCAAGTCTTTCGGGCCGATCACGACGATCGCGACCACCACGAGGACGACGAGCTCGCCGAAGCTGAACCCGAACACACCTACAACGTAGCACGAGCGCCCCCGCCGAGCGTGGTAAAGGAGGGCCATGCTCGCGCTCCAAGGCCTGTCCCCGCTCGCGCTCACCCGCGCGATTTCGGCGGTCACGCTCCCCGAGGCGCGCAAGGTGGTGGCGCAGGTCCACCGCGACGAAGCGGTCTCGACGCCCATGAGCGGGATCACGCGCCGCGCGCGCGAGGCGGTCGTCGCGGCGGGCGAGGTGCCCACGCTCGAGATCACCGCGGAGAGGAAGAGCCTCCTCGATCCGTTCGTGAAGTACGCGATGAAGACGGCCGAGGGCGAGACGATCGAGGCGGTGCGCATCCCGCTCGAGCGCGCCGGCCGCTTCTCCGTGTGCGTGAGCTCGCAGATCGGCTGCGCCCTCGCATGCACCTTCTGCGCGACCGGGCGCATGGGTCTGCGGCGCAACCTCGAGACCTGGGAGATCGTCGAGCAGGTGCGCATCGTGCGCCGCGGCTTGCCGCCGAAGACGCGCGTGCACGGCGTGGTCTTCCAGGGGATGGGCGAGCCGATGGCGAACCTCGATCGCGTCCTCGATGCCATCTTCGTGATGAGTGATCCGTGCGCGCTCGCGATCGACGCGCGAAACATGACGGTGAGCACGGCCGGGCTGCCGAGCGGCATCCGCCGGCTCGCGAAGGAGGCGCCGAAGGTCCGCCTCGCGCTGTCGATCGGCACGGCGCGCGAGGGGGGCCGCGCGACGCTCATGCCGATCGACAAGGCACACGCGCTCGCCGACGTCCTGGAGGCCGCCGCCGAGCACGCGCGGGCGACGGGGCTCGCGCCGATGTGGGCGGTCACGTTGCTGCGCGACGTCAACGACGGCGAGGCCGACGCGCTGGCGCTCGCCGCGGCAGCCCGCGCGTTCGCCGAGAAGGCGGGCGTACGCCCACGCATCAGCATCATCCCGTTCAACGCGATCGACGGCGATCCGTTCGCGCGCTCGACAGACGTTGGGGAGGGCAAGTTCCGCGACGCCCTGTCGGCGGCCGGTGTCTTCACGCACAAGCGCTACAGCGGCGGCGGCGACGTCGACGCCGCGTGCGGTCAGCTTGCGGCGAAGGGGTGATGGGGGCCAAGGGGTGATGGAGTGATGGGGCCGAGGTCCGGGCACGTCCGGTTCGTGTCGGTTGCGTTCGCGCTGACGGCTGCGCTCGCGCTCGCGACGCGGATCGCCGCGGCGTCGCCCGAGGACATCTTCGGCTACGGCGGCCGTTCGAGCGCGATGGGGGCGACGGGCGCGGCGGCGGGGGAGGGGTACGAGACGGCCTACCTGAACCCTGCGCTCCTCTCGACGATGCGCGCGCGCAAGCTGAGCCTCGGCCTCACGGGCGCGACGTTCCATTTGAACGCCGAGGGCGAGGGCCTGCCCGGACGCGTCTCGTATGGCGCCGCGAAGGGGCTCGTCATCGGCGCCGATCTGCCCATCCCTTTCGGCGGCATCCTGAAGGATCGCGTCGGCGCCGGCCTCGCGTTCTACACGCCCACCGACGTCGTCGTGCGCGGGCGGATCCTGTACCCCGAGACAGCGCAGTTTCCGCTCCTGCCCGATCGCGCGCAGTCCGTCGCGATCCGCGTCGGCCTTGGTGTGGACGTCGGCTACGGTCTGCGCGTCGGCGCCGGCTTCGCCGCGCTCGCCGAGATTCAGGGCTCTGCCATCGTCGCGACCGACGCCACCGGACGCGTCGGCACGCGCGTCGAGGACCAGCTCGTGGCGACGTACGCGCCGACGATCGGCGTCGCGTACGACATCCCCGTCCGCTTTCCCACCAAGCTCCGCGCCGGCGTGACCTACCGAGGAACCCTGGACGCGCGCTTCGCCGTCCAGATCGACGCGACGAAGCTCTCGACGCTCAACATACCGCTCCTCAACATCTCCGGGCTCGCGCAGTACGATCCGGCGCAGCTCGCCTTCGAGGTCGCGAGCATCGGCGACCGGATCACGCTCGCCGGCGGCGTCACGTTCAAGCGCTGGAGCAAGTACCCGGGCCTCCTCGAGCCGACCATCCAGTGCCCGGCAGAGAACCCGGACTGCGCGGCCCTCTTGCCCCCCAAGATTGCGTACGACGACGCGCTGGCCGTCCACGCCGGCGCCGACTGGGCGCTGCCGGTCTCCTCGAGCTTCACGCCGCATGTGCGCGCCGGCGCGATGCTCGAGCCGAACCCGCTGCCGAGCCGAATCCCGACCGCGCAGGCGTACGATCCCAGGACGCAGGGCCTCGCCGACGTAAAGGCGCGCTACTTCAACGCGACGCGGATCGCGCTCACCTGGGGGGCAGGGCTCCGGTTCGCCGATCCGTTCCCGCCGCTCGAGCTCGACGTCTACGGTCAGCTTCACGTCCTCGCGCCGACGTCGCACGAGTCGGTGGACTCGAGCGGCGCCGTCACCCCGCTCGGCAAGGCGAGCGGCCACGTGCTCGCCGCCGGGGCAGTCTTGGGGGTGCGGTTTTGAATCGCAACGTCGTTCTGGGCGCGTTTTTCGCCTCTTACGCGTGCACTCTGCATGCGTCGGCCAACCCCCTCGACGCGTTCGGCCTCGGCTCGCGCGCCGCCGGGATGGGCAGCGCCGTCGCCGCCGACACGAGCGGCTTCGACGCGAACTACTACAATCCCGCCGGCCTCGCGCGCGCGCGCGGGCTCGAGATCTCCATCGGTTACTTCCGCGCGAGCCAGTACCTGAAGACGAACGGCCACGACAACGACGTCGATCCGGTCAAGGGGCTCGTGGGCGGCCTCGTCGCGCCCGGCACGTTGCTCGGCGTCCCCTTCGCGTTCGGGCTCGCCATCCACTTGCCCGACGATCGCATCTCGCGCGTCCGCGCGCTCCGGCAAGAGGTGCCGCGCTGGGAGATGTACGACAATCGCAACCAGCGCCTCTTCCTCGCCGCGAACCTGGCGGTGAGCCCGGTGAAGTGGCTGCAGCTGGGAGGAGGCTTCTCGTTCATGTCCTCCACAGAGGGCAAGCTCGACATCGGCGGGTTCCTCAACATCTTCCGCGCCGAGGACTCGCAGCTCCGCCACCAGGTGGACGCCGATCTCACGGCGGTGCGCTACCCGCAGCTCGGCGCGCGCGTCGAGCTGTCCGAGGCGGTCGCGCTCGCCGTCGTCTACCGCGGCGAGTTCAAGTTGAAGCTGGATCTGTCGGCGTACCTGCACGGGGACATCTCGCACCTGACGACGGCGATCTACGCACTCGACACGCACAGCGTGAACAATTTCTTGCCGCAGCAGCTCGTCGTGGCCGGATCGTGGAAGCTCTCGGACGATCTGCACACGAACCTCGACGTCACGTGGGTCAACTGGGGCGCCTACGTGCCGCCGGTCGCGTCGCTGAACGTCGGGCTCGATATCCCGCCGCCCGCCGGCGGGTGGCCGAACGGGATCACCCCGCCGACGGCGCCTGCCCCCGCGAAGATCGAGGCACTCAAGATGAACGATCGCGTCGTGCCGCACGTGGGCGTCGAGTGGCGGGCGCTCGCGCGACCCACGTGGGAGGGCTTCGCGCGCGCGGGCTACGAGTACGCCAAGAGCCCCATCGGCGCGCAGACGGGCGTGACGAACTACATCGATCGCGATCGCCACTCCATGTCCCTCGGCCTCGGCCTTCGCGCGCTCGCGCCGATCGCGGAGCTGCCGGGTGACGTGCGGCTCGACGCGCATGCGCAGCTCAGCGAGCTCGTGACGGCGACGACGCGGAAGGCGGATCCCGCGGATCTCGTCGGTGACTTCACGGCGGGCGGGCACATCTGGAACGTGGGCGCGACGCTCACCGTGGGGTTTCCGTGAGACGGGCACCCGCCAGGACCCGCGGCGCGGCGGCCTGTCTCGTCGGCGTCGTCGCGTTCGTGGAGCTCGCCGCTTGCGCGTCGATAGGCTCGCCGGGGGCCGGCGACGTCGACTTGCCGACGGCGGGGGCCGGGCCGTTTCGCAAACTCGATGGCAACGAGACGCTCGGCGTCGCGCCTTTCGTCCTCGACGATCGCACCAAGGCCTGGCACGACCCCGCCGTGCTGCCGATGGAACGGGCGGGCGATGGCCCTGCGGTGTTTCTGTACGCCGCGGGGACGCTCGCAGGCAAGGAGGCGATCGTCCGCACGAGCGCCCTCGACGGACGCTCCTTCTTCGGCTCGGGCGTCGGCACGACACCGGCGGTGGTGCTTCAGGCAGACGCTGCCGGGGAGAAGATCCGCGCGCCGAGCGTCGTTCGCATCGGCAGCGCGATCTTCCTCTACTGGGCGGACGGCGCGGGCATTCGCGTTGCTACGAGCGACGACGGCCTCTCGTTCGCGAAGCGCCCAGGGTACGCGCTCGCGGCCTCACCTGCGACCGCCTGGGAGAAGGCCGCCCCCGGCGCGCCGAGCGTCGTCCTGTACCCCGACGGGCGCATCCGTATGCTCTATGCCGCCGGCGGATGGCTCGGCGAGGCCGAGAGCGCCGATGGGCTCGCCTTCACGCGCCTCGCCGACGCGCCCGTCTTCGGCCCGAGCGTCGCGGTCGATCCGGCGACGCTCGCCCCCGGACAGAAGCCGCCGTTCGACGACGCGCGCGTGGACGATCCATGCATGATTCCCCGGATCACGCCCGCCGGCAGGCTCCATATACGTGTACTCTACACTGGCACGGACGCGGCCGGCGTGACGTCGATCGGCCTCGCCGCGCGCTACGGCGACACGGGACCCTTGGCTCGGCAGGCCCAGCCGGTCTACGCCATCGGCAAGAAGGAGAGGGGCCCCGCGCTCTTCGAGTGGTCAGGGGGCGCGCTGCTCTACGTCTCCCAAGATCGGGCGCCCACCCCCGACGCCCACTACGACGCGATCGCCGCTGCGTTTTCCCCGGCGAACCTGCGGCTTCCCCCCGCCACGAGCTACGCGGACGCGCCGTGACTGGCCGCGTCGACGCCGCGACGAGGCGCGAGGTAGAGCGCCAGCTCCGCGCGCTCGTCGACCGGCTCGTCCCTGGCGCGAAGATCTTCTTCCCGCGCCGCGTCCACCGGCGGACGCGCTACTCGTGGAACGGGCGGCACTTGCGCCCGACCGGCCTGACGCTGGAGAGCCAGTGCCACGAGGTGGCCCACCTGCTCGTGTCGTCCCCAGAGCGCCGCAAGCACCACGAGTTCGGCCTGGGCGCCGATCCGTACCGGCACAGCGACGCGGCGCGCGTCGCCGACCTCGAGACCGCGGCTCGCGAAGAGGAGGACGCGTGCGCCATGCAGCTCGTCCTCGCGCGCGTCCTCGGTCTCTCCGAGGCGGCGGTAGAGAGCGAGGTCTACACCGAGCCGCTCACTCCGGCACGCCTGCGCGCCCTGCAGCGGCGATGCGGGCACGCGCTGCCGCCCGATTGGTGGCGCCGCGCGGCGGTCGTGAGGACATCAGCGGATTCGGCGTGATACGTTCTCCCTCGATGCTCGTCGGCGTCTTCCTCGGCCTGCTGTTCGTGACACCGTTCGTCGTCACGTACGTGCTCTTCATCCGGTGGTGCGACAGGTTCGAGCCCGAGCCGTGGTGGCTCATCCTCCTCGCGTTCATGTGGGGTGCGCTCTTCGCCACGCTGGGCGGAGGTCTCTCGAGCGGCATCGTGCAGAGCATCGTCGAGAGCCTCACCGGCGCCGGCGGCGACGACATGGAGGCGTTCGGCGCCACGGTGCTCGCGCCGGTCTTCGAGGAGGGCTTCAAGGGCCTCGGCGTCGCCATCATCGCCGCAATCAGTGCGCTCGGCTTGAAGGAGCTCGACGGCCCGCTCGACGGCGCCATCTACGGCGGTGTCGTCGGCCTCGGCTTCACCCTCACCGAGGACATCCTGTACGTCGCCAACCAGTACGCCCGCGAGGGGCTCGGCGGCTTCGTCGTCCTCCTCTTCCTCCGCACGGTGCTCCTCGGCCTGTCGCACTGCACGTTCACGGCGATGACCGGCCTCGGCTTCGGCATCGCCGCCGAGTCGCGGAACTGGACGGTGAAGATCTTCGCCCCCCTCCTCGGCTACTGCGGCGCGATGATGCTGCACGCGATGCACAACGGCCTCCCCACCTTCTTTGGTGAGGAGGGGCTCGTGCTCATGGTCCTCATCTCGTGGGTGATCGACGTCCTCTACTTCGTCATCCTCGGCGTGCTGGTCATGCGTGACCGCGCGACAATCATCCGCGAGCTGTCGACGGAGATGGGGGGCCTGCTCCACCCGCGCGAGCTGCAGCTCGTGACCACGTATTTCACGATCGGCCTGCGCAACTGGAGCGTCCTCATGTCCAAGGGCTGGGCCGCGTTCAGCCAGCGGCGCAAAAAGCAGCTGGCGCTCGTCGAGCTCGCGTTCATCAAGAACCGGCGGCGCCGCGGCGAGGCGGGGCGAGACCTCGACCTGAAGGAGGCGAAGCTGCGGCAGCAGATCTGGACCGCGAACCGCGCGGGGATCTGGATCGGTAGCTGATGGCGGGCGCGGGCGCGGGTACCGCGCGGCGGCTCGTCGAGCTGAGCCACGTGATCGAGAACGGGATGGTCACCTACCCGGGGCTGCCGGCGCCGGAGCTTACCTGTCACCTCACGCGCGCGGAGGCGGCGGGCAAGTACGCGCCCGGCGTGACGTTCCAGATCGGGCGCATCTCGATGGTCGGCAACACCGGTACCTACATGGACAGCCCGTTTCATCGCTTCGCGGACGGCGCCGATCTGGCAGACGTACCGCTCGAGAAGGTCGCCGATCTCCCGGGGCTCGTCGTTCGAAAGGATCCCGCGCGTCGCGCGATCGAGCGCGACGATCTCGCGGATCTCGACGTGGCCGGCAAGGCGGTGCTCCTGTACACCGGCGGGGACGCGCGCTTCGGCTCCCCCGCGTACGCCGAGGCCGCGCCGTTCCTCACTGCCGGCGCCACGGCGTGGCTCGTCGAGCAGGGGGCCGCGCTGGTCGGCATCGATGCGGTGAACATCGACGACCTCGGCGATCTCGCGCGCCCGGCGCACAGCGGGCTGCTCGGCGCGGGCATCCCGATCGTCGAGCACCTACGCGGCCTCGACGCGCTCCCCACGGGCGGCTTCCGCTTCACCGCGACGCCGCCGCGCGTGCGCGCGTTCGGCACGTTCCCGGTGCGCGCCTTCGCGATCGTCAGCGGGTGAGGACGACGACGCTGTACGCGCCGAGCGCGAGGGGAAGCGCGTAGGGCTTGCCGTCCTTCGCGCGCAGCATCGGCGTCACGCTGCCCGCCATGGTGCCGGTGAAGTCGCTGCCGTAGGCGGGCAGGTCCGAGTTCATGCGCACGCGCCACCCAGCCGCGTCGGGCACGCCGACGTCGTACTCCGTGAACGCCTTGTTCGCGAGGTTGGCGACGACGAGCACGTCCTCGCCCGACGCGCCGTGGCGGCGGTAGGCGAGCACCTTGTCGGTGTCGTTGCGCTGCACGATCTCGACGTTCGCGTCCGCGAGGCCGCCGGCCTTCCCGTCGAGGTTGCGGCGCAGCCGGATCAGATCCTTGTAGAATGCACGCACGCGCAGCCCCTCGGCCGTGGGCGCGGCGAGCGGCGCCGGCTGGCTGGCGAACGGCGCGGTCGCCAGCGCCTCCTGGCCCATGAAGAGCATCGGCACGCCGGGGGCGGTGAGCATGATCGCGGCGCCGAGCATCGAGCGCTTGCGCGCGGCGAGGCTCGTCGGGTTCGCGCCGTCGATGCGCGCCGGAATGCGGGCGCCGCCGTTGCCGACGGTGTCGTGGTTCTCCAGGTAGAGGAGGCGCGCGAACGGATCGCCGCCGGACGTTCCCTGGAGCGCGCCGATGACCTGGCCGAGATCGCGCCCGGCGTCGCTCGGCGGGACGAGCACGTCGCTCATCGTGTAGCCGAAGCCGTCCCACTGGGCGTCGAAGCCGAAGCCGCCGCTCGCCGCGCTCTGGGTGATCTCGCCGAACCCCTTGAGGTCCTCGGCGACGCTGAGGCCGCGGAGGGCATGAACGCGCTCGTTCACGCGCACGAGGAGATCCTTGCCGCCAGGGGTGGTGCCCCGCCCGTCGAGCGCGCGGAGGTTCGAGACCGAGTCCCACCGGAAGCCGTCGGCGCGATGCTCGACCATCCACGTGTCGACCGTCGCCGCCAGCATCGTCGCGACCTCGGGCGTCGCGTAGTCGGGGCGCGGTCCCCACGGCGTCGTGGCGTAGGGGCCGGCGGGGAAGAAGTAGACGCCGGCAGAGCCGTTCGGGCAGTCGCCGTCGAAGCAGCGAAGGGGAGCCTGCGCGTAGCCGTCGGTGTGGTTCACGACGGTGTCGATCCACACCGCGACGCCGAGCGCGTGCGCGCGATCGACGAGCGCGCGAAATTCGTCGGACGTGCCGAGCGTCGGCTTGGGCGCGTGGAAGAGGCGCGGGCTGTACCCCCAGCCGTTCCCGCCGCCTCCGAACGACTGCACCGGCATGATCTCGATGGCGTTCACGCCGAGCTCGGCGAGCCCGTCCAGCGCGTCGCGCGTCGAGGCGAAGGTACCGTTCGGCGCTCCTTTGGGGACGGCGTAGCTGCCGACGTGCATCTCGTAGACCACGGTGGTCGCGCGCGCGGGGCGGGTGAAGGACGGCGTCATCCACGGGTAGGCGTTGGGATCGACGACGCGGCAGTCCGCGGCCGCGAGCTCGCGGCAGTAGGGATCGGTGCGTGTGACGGCGCCACCCGGGCCGGTGAGGACGAAGCGGTACGTGCTGCCGGCGTGCGCGCCCGCGACGTGCGCCTCGTAGACGCCGCCCGCGACGGCGATCATCGGCACGTCGGCGGCCGCGAAATCGCCCCCGACGCTCGCAGCGGTCGCGTGCGGCGCCCAGACGCGGAACACGACGCCGCCCGGCTCGACGTTGCCGCCGAGAAACGGCGCGGGGACCTCGGCGTCGGGCGCGCCGCCGTCGGTCACGGCTGCGTTGCCGTCGCTGGCGACCCCGCCGTCGACCGCGGTCATGCCATCGGCGGCGGCGCCGGCGTCGCTGCCTCCGGGGGGAGCGACGCCGTTCGCGTCCGCGCCGCACGAGGCGGCCGCAGGGGGTGTCACCACGAGCGCCACGAAGAACGCGCCCTTCGCGAGCGAGGTCGGGCGGACCGACGAGGGGCGTGCGCTCCTTCGCATGTCCGCAGCCTTAGCACCAAGAGCCGCGCCGCGCTCGAGCAGCACGCCAACGTTTGAAGACGCCCCGCGCGAGGAGCTCGACGAGATCTTCCCGGGCCCCGGCGGCGCCGCGCCGGAAGCGTACGCCTGGTAAATCGACGGGCCCGAGTGTGTCGGGGCGCTTTTTCGGCGCGACCTTCCGCGACGACGCGGCTCTGGCTGGTGGCGGCTGTCGCCCCAAAACCACCAGGACCCTTCCATGCCCCGACTCGGCCCGATCTCCCTCCTTCTACCGCTCGCCCTCGCGTCCCAGGGCTGCGCCGCCACGGTGTTCACGCCACGCGTCGAGTCGGTGGGTGAATACAAGAACACGCAGGCTGTGTCCGACAAGGCCGCGGACATCGAGGACGACGACGCCCCCGAGGTGAAGGTCGTCGTCGGGCAGCTGCTGCCGGGCATGACTTACAAGGACGGCGTGTTCTCGGTCGATCCCGAGTCGTACGAGGTCCTGGGCAAGGTCTCCGCCGAGCCCTCGAAGCGCGTGTTTTATCCGTTCAAGGAGAAGTGGCGCAGGCCCGTCTGCTGGCCCCAGGTCCCGCTCGTCTACGCGACGCTGTTCGTGTGGCTCGCCGTCCCGACGACGTGGGGTTGCTTCGTCCACCCCGGCTCGCCCGACGAGCGCAAGGACGACATCGTCGCGACGATGCGGCGGGCCACGAAGGTCCTCGGCGGCAACCTCGTGCTCATCGGAGGCTTCGGCGGCACCGTCGTCATCAACGCGGCGACCGGCGCTCAGCTTAGCCAGACCGAGGCCACGCACGGTGTCGGCTGGGCGCTGCGGGTGAAGGGCGGACCGGACACGTCACACAAGGCGCCGGCGGGGATCGGCGTCAGCATGAAGCTCTGAGCAGGCACACGCGGGCGCGAATTTTACGAGCCCACTACTCGTGGCGAACCCAAGGGTACGGAAATGTAAGAGTCAAATTGACCGATCGAGGCTTTCGGTCATTGCGCGGTGAATTGAGCCAGAACAGAGTGCGCGCCATGCGTCTCCGAGCGATCGCGGCTCTTGGGCTTCTCGCCGTTCTCACCTCCTCCGAGCCCGCGCGCGCGGGGGAGCACCTTCGTGTCTTCGTCGGCGCGGCGCCGGCGACGCGCGCCGCGGGCCCCGGTCTGGAGGGGCGAGCGCGCGGTGCGGTGAACGCGTTCGTGCCGGCCGCGGCGGCGATGGATCTGCCGCGCGTCGATCTGGCGAGCCTCGGGGACGGGACGTCGATCGTTCGCTTCGAGCAGACACACCTGGGGCTCCCGGTCGTCGGGCGAGGCGCCGTCGTGCGGCTCGATGCCGCCGGGCGGAGCGTGCTCACCTCCACGAGCCTCGCGACGGCGCTACCCCAGAGCACGACGCCGGCGGTGTCTGCGGTCCTCGCCGCGGCGACGGCGCAGAGCCGCACGCCGTTGCCCGTCAGCGACAGCGACGCGCACCTCGTCTTCTTCCCGTCGCGCGGGATGGGCGAGGCGAGGCTCGCGTGGGTGATCGCGCCGGCGATGGTGCCGGGCCTTCCGACGGCGCCGCGCGTGATGGTCGACGCGCTCACCGGCGTCGTGCTCGAGGCGCGCGACATGGTGGTGTTCCTCGACCAGGCGAAGGTGTACCCGACCAACCCGGTGAAGAGCCCGACGCTCGCGAACTTCACGCTCAACGTGGCCACCGGGGCGACGACGCTGAAGAACGCCTTCATCGAGTCGTCCAACTGCATCGACAAGAAGACAGTGAAGAGCCTCAGCTTCGGGGGCATCCCCCTGTCGGTGCACACCTGCGACTTGCAAAACCTCGCCCTGCCCGACGCGAACGGCGACTACCTCGTCGCGCCCGGTGCCGACACCGACGTCGCCGACGCCTTCAGCGAGGTGTCGATGTTCCACCACGCGTCGCGCGTGTACGAGTTCTTCGCGGCGATGCAGGGGAGCGCCACCGCGCAGGTCGTCGTCGACAAACCGTTCCGGACGATCTCGAACCTGCAGCTCGCGCACGGGCTGTTGCAGGGGAACATCGCGGCCGCCGGCGATCCGAACACGCCGCTCGATCCTTTCCAGAACGCCTTCTTTTCGCCGGCCGGCGGCGGGCTCGGGCAGGTCTTCGAGCAGCTCTACGGCTTCAACGCGGGCGCGATGTGGTTTGGGCAGGGACCGCGCAAGGACTACTCGTACGACGGCGACGTCGTCTACCACGAGTTCACGCACGCGGTCGTCGACAAGACCCTCAAGCTCGGGCAGTGGCACATCGACGCGTACGGAGCCATCGACGCGCCCGGCGCGATGAACGAAGGCCTGGCGGACTACTTCTCGAGCGCGCTCGCCGGCGATCCCAACGTCGGCGAGTACGCGTCGAAGGACATCTCGCCGTCGCTCGACGTCATCCGCACGCTCGACAACACCGACAGCTGCCCCAAGGCGCTGGTGGGCGAGGTGCACTACGACTCGACGCTCTTCTCCGGCGGTCTTTGGTCGGCGCGCGCGTCGCTTGCGGACGACGCGACTCGGCTCAAGTACGACACCGCGATCTACAAGGCCATGCTGTCGCACGTGAACGACGGGGACCTCGGTTACCAGGATCTGGTGAACCTGTTCATCGCGTCGCTCCAGGTGGACTTGCCGGCCGGCGCGGCGGCGCTCACCGCCGAGATGACGAAGCGCGGGGTGCTGCCCGGCTGCACGCGCGTGCTGCCATTTGCCGGCGCGGCGCTCAACGCGCCTGTCGGCATCACGTCGCCGGGCGCGTATGCGGCGCCGGGGAAGGGGAGCGTGGGCGCCACCGATCTCGCGCCGGGGATGCTCCAGGTCTCGATGGACGTGCCCGCCAACACGGACACCGTGACCGTGACGTTCCAGAGCAAGGTGGCGGCTGCGAACCCAAACCCCCTGGGCGGCGGCGGCACGCCGTTCACGCCGGTCGTGCTCGCGAAGGCCGCGACGCCGATCGCGTGGACGACGACGGGCAAGCTCGCGCACGACGCGACGGTGAAGGTCGACGCGACGGGCGACGGGGGAAAGACGCTCCAGAAGTACACGGCGGTCGTCACCGTCCCCGACGGCGCGACGAAGCTGTACGTGCAGATTGCAAGCAAAGGCGACAACGACGGCTCGTACAACACGATCGCGCTCGCTGCGCAGCCCAAGGCCGCGCCAGAGCCGGTGGGCGCGGACGACGCGGGGACGGGGGCGGCGCCGCCCGGCAACAGCGGCACCACGACGAGCAGGTCGGGGTGCAGCTGCCGGTCTCCGGGGGGAGGCACGGCGGGGGCGGGCGTGGGGGTGGGGGGAGGGCTCGGGGTGGGGCTCGGCGCTTTGCTGAGCCTCGGCGCGGTCCGGCGTCGTCGGCGTCGCGGCTGATCGTGCTCGGCGATAGGCGAGACGGGGGGGCGCGCGGCTTGGTGGGCTCGCCTCTCCTTCGCCGCGTCTAGGGGGCGGGGGCGCCGGCGGATGCTATGCGCGCCTAGCGTTCGCGGGCCCGCCGGCGCTAACGCTCAACGCGGCGAAAGAGAGGCGAGCCCACCTAGCCTTTGGTGCAGTCGACGCAATGGCATCGAGGAGCAAACAGCCCCTTCGCGCAAAAAAAGCCCCAGCCCGCAAACACGGCCCAGGGCTCTCTCTCTCTCTCTCTCTCTCCCTCCCCCCCTCCCTCCCTCCCTCCCTCCTCCGCGCCGTGCAAAGCACGGCTCGCCGCAGGCGACGCGGGGAGGCTCATGCGCGAAGCGCATGAGGGGAGCGCAGCTCCCACCAGCTCAATCAAATTATCGGTCCTGAGGCGTCGCGACCGCAGGTCGCGACATCAATACCGATAATGCTCCGGCTTGAACGGCCCTTCGGTGGAGACGCCGAGGTACTTCGCCTGCTCGCCGGTGAGCTTGGTGAGCTCGACGCCGAGTTTGCCGAGGTGGAGCGCGGCGACCTTCTCGTCGAGCTTCTTCGGCAGGACGTGCACGCCGAGGGGGTAGCTCTTGGTGTCGGTCCAGAGGGCGATCTGGGCGAGGACCTGGTTGGAGAACGAGGTCGACATGACGAACGACGGGTGGCCGTTCGCGCAGCCGAGGTTCACGAGGCGGCCGCGGGCGAGGAGCGTGAGGCGCTTGCCGTCCGGGAAGACGAACTGGTCGACCTGCGGCTTGACGTTCACTTCCTTGATCTCGGGGTTCTTCTCGAGCCATGCGACGTCGATCTCGCAATCGAAGTGGCCGATGTTGCAGAGGATCGACTGATCCTTCATCACCTTCATGTGCTCGGGGCGGAGGATGCCCATGCAGCCGGTGGCGGTGACGAAGATGTCGCCTTGCGGGGCGGCCTTCTCCATCGTCGTGACCTGGTAGCCCTCCATGGCGGCCTGGAGCGCGTTGATCGGATCGATCTCGGTGATGATGACGCGGGCGCCGAGGCCGCGGAGCGACTGCGCGCAGCCCTTGCCGACGTCGCCGTAGCCGGCCACGACCGCGACCTTGCCGGCGAACATGACGCCGGTGGCGCGCTTGAGGCCATCGCCCAGCGACTCGCGGCAACCGTAGAGGTTGTCGAACTTCGACTTGGTGACCGAGTCGTTGACGTTGATGCACGGGACCTTGAGCGTCCCGTTCTTGTGCATCTCGTAGAGGCGGTGCACGCCGGTCGTCGTCTCCTCCGAGATGCCGCGGACCGGGTCAGCGCCCGCGAAGAGCTCGGGGTGCTTGGTGTGGGCGATGATCGTGAGATCGCCGCCGTCGTCGAGGATCATGTTCGGGCCCTTGCCGCCCTTGAACGCCTTGAGCTGCATCTCGATGCACTCGTCGTATTCCTTCTCGGTCTCGCCCTTCCAGGCGAAGACCGGAACGCCCGTCGCGGCGATCGCGGCGGCGGCCTGGTCCTGCGTCGAGTAGATGTTGCAGCTCGTCCAGGTGACCTCGGCGCCGAGGGTGGTGAGCGTCTCGATGAGGACCGCGGTCTGCGTCGTCATGTGGAGGCAGCCGGCGATGCGCGCGCCCGCGAGGGGCTTGGTCTTGCCGAACTCGGCGCGGAGCGCCATGAGGCCGGGCATTTCGCTCTCGGCGATCTCGATTTCCTTGCGGCCCCACGAAGCGAGCGAGATGTCCTTGACCTTGAAGTTCTCAGCCATGATGTGCCTTCCTGTCTTCCTTGTTTCTCTTGTTGCGGTCTGATTTGTGGTCGCCACCGCCGGTGCGGGTGGCGACCAACGCTTGCCAGGGCAGGTGCGCGTCGGGGCCCGCGTGGGGGGCCGGGATGCGCGCGACGTGCGGCGCCTCGAGCCCCGCGTCCTCCGCGAAGCGCGAGAGCTCACGCGCCTCGAAGCCGAGCCAGAGGTCCGCTTGCGCGCGCATCGACTCGTCGTCGTGGCGCGCGTAGTCGAGGAGCACCACGGCGCCGCCGGGACGCGCGAGGTGGGCGAGCATCTTCACCAGGCTCGCGGGCTGCGGGGCGTGGTGGAGCATGCGCACCGCGAAGACGGCGTCCGCCTTGCCTCCGACCGCGTCACCGACGTCGTCGCTGTCGAGATCGCCGTGGACGAGCTCCACGTTCTTGTATCCGCGCGCCTCGACGCGGGCCCGCGCACGCCGGAGCTGCGGCTCGGCGCGATCGATCGCCACGACCCGCTCGAAGACGGGGGCGAGCACGTCGAGCATCCCGCCGTCGCCGGTGCCGGCGTCGACCGCGAGCGCGCGGTGCGGCAAGAGCGGCGCGAAGGCCGACAGATACGACGCGAGCTCCTCGGGAGGCCCGATCTCGCCGTCGCGCTCGTCCGGGCGGGGCTGCGCGAAGTACTCGCGGCCTACCGCGTCGCGCGCGGCGAGGACGAGGGCGACCTTGCCGAGCGAGCCGTCGTCCTCACACAGCGTGCGCCCGCTGCGCAGCGCGTCCTGGACGACGGGATCGGCAGCGGCGCCCTCGGCCAGGCGCACGAGCGCGCGGGTACCCTGACGGCGAACGACGACGAGGCCCGCTTGCTTCAGGGGCGCGACGTGCCGCGAGACGTTGGGCTGGCTCTCGGCGAGGAGCTCGGCCAGCTCGCCGATGGTCAGCTCCTCTTCCTGGGCCAGCGCAAGCAGGCGCAGGCGCACCGGCTCGGAGAGAACCCGGTAGAGCTCCCAGCGCTCGTAGGTGGCCGTCGACTGCACAAGGGAACATATATGCGTCGATACGAATGAATGCAAGTAACGCCGGTCGGTTTTCGTGCTCGCCTCGAAAAATAGGACGTGGATGGCCCCGGCGTGACGATTGGATGACAACTTTTTACGCGGCGCCGTGGGGGGCTCACTAGTATCCCGCCGTACATGTCCCCCCGTTCGAAGCCCCAGCTCGCCGCCCCCACGGCGGGCGCGAGGGCCTCCGGCACGGGCGTGGTCCTCGGGCCGCGCACACGCGCGCGGCTCCGGCGGCGGGCGGGACGCGCGCTCCTGGCGGTGCCGGCGATCGGCATCGTCGTCTCCGACGTGGTGCGCCGGCGCGAGCAGATCCGGCACTTCGAGGAGATCGAGCTCGCGTACTACCTCGTGACAATCGCCCTGAGCCTCTTCTTGTGGGGTGCGCTCCTCGCGATCGCGACGCGGCGCGGCGGAGCCGCGCGGCACGTCGCGCGGCTGCTTCTGGTTGCGCTCGCACTCTTCGCGTTCGGAGGGCAGACCTACGCCTTCGATCGCTACCAGGCGTACCTGAACCATCGCGCCGTGCTCGTCGGGACGTCGATGATGCCGAGCATCGGCCAGCAGCTCTGGAGCGATCGCGCCTCGTTCGCGGGCGCGCTCTTCCCGCCGGTGCTCGCAGCGATCGCGCTGGCGATCCTGGGCATGCTGGTCGCGCCGCTGCGCCGCCGGCGCACCTGGCTCGCCGTCGACGTCGCGGCGCTCGCGTTCGTGCTCTCGCTGGTGGCGGCGCCGACGAACGGCGGCGAGCAAGGCGCGACGCCCGACGTGCTCTACCTGTCGGCGATGGGCCACCTCGCCCGCGCGCACTGGGAGCACAACGAGACGGTGGAGCGCGTGCACCCGGGGCGACGCTCGCCGCTTCCCGTGTCGACGCTCACGCCGGCGAAGACGCCGCGCCGCAACGTGCTCCTCGTCGTCACCGAGAGCGTGCGCTCCCACAGCACGTGCGTCGCCTACGATCCCGAGTGCAAGTGGACGCCGTTCTCGAACAAGGCGGCGCCCAACCGCATCCCTTTCACGCAGGTGCGCGCGCTCGACTCGACGACCGCGATTTCCCTGTCGATCATGTGGGCGGGCCTGTTGCCGACCGAGTCGCGCAAGGCGCTCCACGAGGCGCCGCTCCTGTGGGAGTACGCGCGCGCGGGCGGTTGGGACACCGCGTACTGGACGAGCCAGAACCTCCTCTTCGGCAACTCCGGTACGTGGGTCGACGGGCTCCCCGTCTCGCGCCACGTGAGCGCCACCGAGCTCGAGCCCGGGGCGACACTGGAGACCGGCGCCGACGACGGCAAGCTCATCACGTACGTCACCGGCGACATCGGCGCCCTGCGCGAGCCGTACGTCGGCGTCGTGCACCTCTCGAATACTCATTTTCCGTACGCGGTCGATCCCGACTTCATGCCCTTCCAGCCGCAGGAAGAGGCGAGCGGCCCCGGCTACGAGACGGAGATCAAAAACCGCTACCAGGACTCGATCATCCTTCAGGACCGCGCCGTCGGCCGCCTCATCGACGACGTGCGCGCGCGCCCCGAGGGGGGCCGCACCGTCATCGTGTTCGTGAGCGACCACGGCGAGCAGATGCGCGAGAAGGGCGCGGTCGGGCACACCGGCACGCTCTTCGATCCGGAGATCCGCATCCCGCTCTGGATCGACGCCCCGCCGGGCACGCTCACGGAGGACGAAGAGACGCAGCTGCGCGCGCTCTCCGACGTGCCGCTCACGTCGATCGACATGCTGCCGACGCTCCTGGATCTCATGGGCATGTGGGACAGCCCCCAGATCGCCGACTACCGCGCGCGGATGCCGGGCCAGAGCCTCCTCCGCGGCGGCTCGGCGCGCGATCAGGTGCTCCCGCTGACCAACTGCAGCGAGCTCTGGGCGTGCGCCTTCAAGAACTGGGGCGCCATCCAGGGCACGCGCAAGCTCATCGCGACGACCTGGGACCACTCCTGGAACTGCTTCGACGTCGCGACCGATCCGGCCGAAGAGCACGATCTCGGCCCCGAGGCCTGCGCCGATCTGCGCACCTACGCGGAGAAAACGATGGGCGGGCGCCCATTTTCGGCGAAGTAGCCGATATTCGCCTCCGCGGGGCCTATTCGGCCCTACCTTCGAGCGGGGGGGGTGCTACATACGGCACCGTATGTCCTTCGTTCCCGAGGAGCCTCCATGCGCGTTCGTCTGATCGCCTCCGCCGCCGTCCTGCTCGCGCTCGCCGCGTGCTCCTCCTCGAAGAGCTCGCCCGCCACTGCGGCCGACGACGGCGGCACGCCGGCGGTCGACGCCGGAGGAGCAAAGATGAACTCCCTCGAGCCGCCGCCCGCGGGCAAAGGTGTCCAGTACAAGATGGTCACCGAGCTCGAGGCCGGGCAGGAGATCGAGCGCGTACAGTTCTTCCAGGTTCCACCGGAGGGGCTGTACGTGAACCGCGAAGAGGTGCGCTACACGCCGGGCAGCCACCACGTCCTCATTTACAAGACGCCGTACACCACGATCCCGACGGTGGACGAGCGCGGCAAATCGCACAACACGACGGGCCCGATCGACGCGCCGAACGGCGGAACGGGTGACTGGAAGATCATTGGCGTCGTCGCCGGGGCCCAGTCGGCCAACGCGCCTCCGGTCGTCGACGGCCTCCCGCCCAACGCGGCGGTGAAGCTCGAGGGGGGCACGGTGCTCCTCATGAACACGCACTACATCAACGCGGCGACGACCAAGCTCACCGTCGACGCACGCGTGAACATGTGGACGATCCCCAAGGAGCAGATGACCGTCGAGGCGGGCATCCTCTTCTTCTACGACCCCATCATCCGCGTCGGCGCCCACGCGACCGGCTACGCAGAGATGTCCTGCCCGGTGAACGCGGACATCAACGTCATCAACCTGCAGACGCACATGCACGCGCGCGGGCTCGGCGGGCAGGCGTTCGTGATCCCGCCGGGGACCGCGCAGGCGCCGCAGATGGTCTACGAGAGCCAGAACTGGGAGGAGGTCCCGGTGAAGGCCTTCCAGCCGAGCGCGCAGGGCATGCAGATCAAGGCGGGCTCGACGCTCAACTACCACTGCGACTACAAGAACGACGAGGATCGCACGATCGTCCAGGGTCCGACGACCAAGGACGAGATGTGCATGATCATCGGCGTCTACTACCCGCGCGACGCGAAGACGGAGCTGTGCAGCACCGACGGGACATACGACGGCTTCTCGCTCGGAGGGACCTGGTACGGCAAGGGCGGCACGAGCACGTGCGGGCAGGCGCTCGCCTGCGCGCAGGCCGCCACGACCGAAGATGCCACCTACGCGTGTCTCCTCGGCGCGTGCCGTAGCGCGACGCCCGCGCTCGACGACGTGGCCAAGTGCTTCTTCACGCAGGGGAGCGTGTGCAAGAAGCAGTGCGCGGCCGACGCGTCGCCCGCCGAGTGCCAGCAGACGTGCCTCCAGAAGGCGTGCGGCGAGAAGCAGGCGGCCTGTCAGGCCACCGCGTGCAACTGACGACGCCGACGCAATCCGCGACCCATCCAACCTAGTTGCATTTGCTGTTCGGCGGGGTGCCCGTGCAGTTGGTGGGGCAGGCCTGGCTCGCGGTGGTAGTGACGCCCAGCTTGCAGTCGAACAGATAGATGTCGTTGCGGTCGGCGCCGGCGACGTGCGGCACGATCGGGAGATCCTTGCCGCAGTAGGTCCCGTTCGCCTTGTTGAAGCAGGGATCGCACGTGTCGGGGTGGCCGTTCGGGAGCGGGACGCAGCCGTTGACGCAGTGGTTGACGTCGGCGACGGCGTCCTTCTCGCACGTGTAGAGATCGTCGGGCGGGGCGTTGCAGAAGAGTCCGTTGTTCCCGCAGTACCACCCGTTGTCGCGATTTCTGCACGGGTTCGCGCACTGGGCGACCTCGACGTGGACGTCGTTGGGGGACTTCTCGAACAGGGCGTCGACCGAGGGGCCGCCGTCGGCAGGGCCCGTGTCGATGCGCCCGTCGCCGTCGGCGAACGTGGCGTCCTGGCACGCGCCGCCGTCGCAGAGGGAGATGTCCCGGTCCTTCGTCACGAAGTCGACGAGGAGCGTGCAGCCCGAGAGCGCCAGACCGACCGCCGCCAACACGGGGGCGCGGGAGAGCGCTCGGGAGGGGTGAGGAGAAACGGCCACCCGGTCATCTTACCCCCACGAACGCACATGGCGTAGTCGGGTGCAGTTGTGAGACCATTCGGCCCGAGGTCCACCCATGGCGCAGAAGAGCGCCAAGCCCCCCCTAAAGGAATCGATTCCCCCGCCGCTCCCCGGGAGCGGGGGACCGCCGCCGCTCCCCGGCGATCGCGCGGCGTCGCCGCCCGTTCCGCCGCCGCTGCCGCATCCGCTGCCGCCCCCCCTGCCTAGCGTGCAGATCGACGGTCTGGACATGGCGGAGACCATGCCCGGCCGTTCGCGACTGCAGTCCGACGTATCCATCGAGGTCGATACGACCGATCTCGAGCCGTCGTCGACGGCGGGGCACAACTCGATCGACAAGCTCCTCGCGCTCACGGGCGAGAGCTGGAACGTCGACGATGAAGTGCGCACGCTGAAGGCCGCAGCGAGCGAGACGCGGCCCGCGCGCGTCGAGATGCCGGCCAAGGCGCGCGCTCTCCTCATGCCCACGCCCTACGACATCGGCAAACCGGTCCGACCGGAGGCGCCGCCCCCTCCCATGTCCGGCGACTCCGAGCCGACAGCCGGCGCGGTGCCACCTTCGCCGGCATCCAAGCCCCCGCCGCCGCTGCCGAACCGCGGGAGCAAGGGGCCCCCTCCCCTGCCCGTGCGTTTTCCGCCGCCGCCGCCAGTGCCCGGCGACGCGGCGCGCGCGAGCAAGGCGCCGCCGCCGCTGCCCGCGCCACCGCCGAGCCGGCCGCCCGCGCCGTCCTCCATCGCGCCAGCCTCGATCTCGTCCTCGCCGTCGATGGTCTCGCAGCATTCGGGGCCGAGCCTTTCGGTGTCGCGCCCGCCCGACGGCGGGCTCAACGGCACTGCGCTCGCAGAGCTCCTGTCGGCGCGCGTCGCGACGCTGGAGGTGATGGATGATCGCGTCGGGCTCGCGCGCGCGCAAATCGAGCTGGCGATCGCCAGCGAGGTGCTCGGCGACGAGACCAAGAGCGTCTCCCACGCCGAAGCGGCGCTCCGGATCGACCCCGATCTGTCCAGCGCCCACAGCCTCCTCCGGCGCCGCAAGCACGCGCGGACGGTGATAGGGACGCTCCTCGGCCACCTCGAGCACGAGCTCTCGGCGTCGACGGCCGAGGCATCGACCGTCGAGCTCATCGTCGAGCGGGCGCGCCTGCTCGAGGCGAGCGGCGAGAAGTCGGAGGCGGTGCGCGCCGCGTGGGAGCAGGCGCTCACGCGGGCGCCGCACCACGCCGCGGCGCTGAAGGGGCTGGAGTCCGAGCTCGTCGCCCGCACGCACGCGGATTTCGGAGACGCCGCATACGACGCGCTCGCGGGGCACCTCGGGCGCATGGCCGACGCGTACGCGAGCGAGTCGCGGCTCGCGGCGTGGCTGCACGTCGAGCGCGCGCACATCCTGGAGTGGCGGCTCGGTCGCGAGGACGCCGCGCGCGGCGCGCTCGAACGGGCGGTGCGGCTAGACCCCGGCGTCGGGCCGGTGCGTAACGCCTACGTCGATCACGTCTCGGCGCAGCGGGACATGCCGGCGCTCGTCGAGGCGCTGGAGGAAGAGGCGGCTATCGAGACGAGCGGCGCCAGGAGCGCGCGCCTCGAGCTCGAGGCGGCGACGATCGCCTACCTCCGATTGCAGGACGACGCGAAAGCGGTCTTCCTGCTCGAACGGGCGGTCACGCGCGAACCGACGACGCCGAGCGTCGATCGCCGTGTGCTCGACGAGCTCGTCCGCCTGTACGAAGAGACGGCGATGTGGCCGGAGTCGGCGCGCGCGCGCAGGTCGCGCTTGCGCTTCCTCACGGAGCCGGCCCACCTGTCGCACGAGCTGCGCACGCTCGCGATGGTGCACGAGCGCCTCGGCGATCTGGAGAGCGCCGTCGGCGACATCCAGCGCGCGATGACGCTGGAGTCGGGCGATCCCACGCTGGTCGAGACACTCGACCGCCTCCTCGGCATGGCGGTGAAGGACGAGCAGCGCATGGCGCTGTGGCTCACCGAGGCCGCCCGCACCGAGGATGGCAAGAAACGCGCGCGCGCCCTCTGCCGCGCCGCCGTGATCGCCGACGGCTCGCTGCAGAGGCCGGTCGAGGCCATCCGCCACCTGCGCGCGGCGTGGGTCGCGAGCCCCGGCGATTCGGAGACGCTCGACATGCTCTCGCGCCTCTTGTCGCCGGCACCGTCGCAGCGCGTGGATGGTGACGTGCGCGCGCTGATCGAGCTGTACGTGCAGGCGACGCAGAGCGCGTCCGATCCGGGGCGGCGCGTCGCGTACCTCGAGCGCGTCGCGCTCCTCTGGGAGGAGCTCATCGGCGACGCGCAGCGCGCGGCCCGCGCCTACGAGGACATCCTCACCTTGGAGCCGCGCCGACGCAGCGCCGTCCTCGGCCTCGCGCGCAACGCCGCCCGCTGCGGCGACGAGCGCGCCCTCGCGCGCGCGCTGCTCGACGAAGCGAAGATCGCCGACGACGGCGTGGACGTGCTCGCCCTCAAGGTGCGCGCCGCGACGGCACTCGCCCGCCACGATCCGGCCCGCGCGCTCGCGATCGTGCAGGAGGTGCTCGCCGCCGACGCGTCCCACGGCCCCGGACGCGCCCTCGAGGTCCGCCTGCACGAGGAGGCGAACCGCTGGGAGGCCGCCGCCAAAGCGCTCGCCTCGCGCATCGACCACACCTATGGCGCCCAGGAGCGCTTCCCGCTCTGGCTGAGCCTCGCCCAGATGCAGGACACGCGGCTGCGCGCGCCGTTCGACGCGCTCAAGTCGCTTCAACAAGCGCGCGCGCTCGATCCGGCGCACCCCGTCCCGCCCGTCGAGATCGCCCGCGTGCTCGAGACCGCAGGCGACGATCGCGCCCTCCGCAACGCGCTGACCCAGCTCGCCGAGGACGCGCCGAACCGCGAGGAGCGCGCGCGCTTCCTCGTGCGCGCCGCCGAGGTCGACGAGCTCCGCCTGGAGAACGACGAGTCCGCCTCCATGCTGTACACCCGCGCGCTCGCGGAGACGCCGGAGGACGAGATGATCGCCGACCGGCTGTCACGTGTCCTCGCGCGCCGCGGCGCCGTGCGCCCGTCGACGACGCCGAGCGCGCGCGTCGCACCGGCGCTCGGGGAGCGCTCCGCGCACCTCGCCAAGCGGTACGAGCGGGCGGGCACGCCGGGGCAGGCGCAGATCTTCGGCTTCGAGTACGCCGCGCTCCTCGTCGAGCTCGGGCAGGACTTGCCGCACGCGACGGGCCTGCTCGAAGGAGTGCTCGCCGCCGACCCCACCCACATCCCTGCGCTCCGGACGCTCGAGGCGATCTCGCGCCGCACGGCCTCGTGGTCGCCGCTATCGCGCGTCCTGTCGAAGCAGGGGGACGCCTTCATGGACGTGCGCGCGCGGCTCGGCGCGCTCTGGAACCTCGCCGCCCTCGAGGAGTGGCGGCTCCCCATCACCGACTCCCCCAGCAACACCTACACGCGCATCCTCGACCTCGACCCCACCGATCCGGGCGCGCTCGAGGCGACCGTCCGCCGCGATCTCGCCCAGGCGCGTCGCGGCGACTCGCGCGCGCGAAAGGCCGTCATCTCCGCGCTCCGCGCGCTCTGTGCGCTCGCGTCCGACGACGGGTCACAGCTCGCGATGCAGCTGCGCCTCGCGCTCCTGCTCGAGGCGGCGGCGAACGAATCGACCGACGGGAGCGGACTGTCCAAGGAGGCTCTCGATCGCTACCGCGCGTCGCTGTCGATCGATCCGGCGAGCGTCACCGCCGCGACCGGGCTCGCCCGCCTCGCCAACAAGCTGAACGACGCCGCAGGCGCGATCGAAGCAGCGATGTCGCTCGCCAGCCTCGCCACGCAGCCGAAGGCGAAGGCGCGCTACCTCCTCGACGCCGCCGAGCTGCTCCTCGCGAACGACTCCGACGAACGCCTGGGGCCGCGCCACGAGCGCCAGGAGCGCGCTGGGCGTCTGCTCGAGGACGCCCTCGAATCCGAGCCCGACTCGATCCCAGCGGCCGGACGTCTCGCCACCATTCGCATCGAACAGCACCAGGCCGAGCGCCTCGTGGAGACGTTCCGTACTGCGATCACGCGCGCCAAGAGCCCCGACGCGATCGTGATGCTCGGCTCCGAGATCGCGCGCGTCGCCCGCGACGAGCTCGGCGACCTCACCGTGGGCATCGACGCCATGCGCCACGTACGTGAAGCGGCGCCCAACCACGTGCCTTCGCTGCTCCTCCTCAGCGAGCTGTGCATCGCGCAGCGTGCGTGGCCGGAGGCGGTCGAGGCGCTCGAGGCGGTCGCGGCGATCAGCCGCGATTCGGGGCCGCGCCTCACCGCGCTGTTCGCCCTTGCCAGCGTCTACGAGAAGGTCCTCTCCCGCCCCGAAGAAGCGGAGCGCGTGCTGCGCCAGGCGCTCAACGTCGATCCGGCCAACGCGCGGGCGCTCCGCGCGCTCATCCACCGCGTCGCGTCGTCGCAGAGCGAGTCGGAGGACGGGCGCCCCGACGCCAAGCGCGAGATCTCGGAGATGCTCGACAAGCTCTCGGAGGTCGAGCGCGACCACGGGCAGAAGGCGACCATCCTCCTCGAGCTCGCCGACATCCGACTCGAGCTCCATGATCGCGAGGGCGCGGAGCGCGCGCTCGTCGACGCCGTCGCGTACGCGCCGATGAACAACAAGGCGTTCGCGAAGCTCGGCAGCCTCTTCCGCACCCCCAAGGGCCGCGACGTCGTCTCCTACGCGCGGGCGCTCACCCAGGTCGTGGCGCGCGGGCAAAAGATCGGCAACGTCGACCCGCGCTGGCTGGCCGCGCTGGGGCAGCTCGAGATCGAGGGAATGGGCCGCGTGCGTGACGGCGTGGTGCATCTGCAGAAGGCGGTCCAGATGGACCCCATGCTGTACGAGACGCGCTTCGAGCTGGCGAGCGCGTACAAGCGCCTCGGAGCCAACGACGAGGCCACCCGCGTCCTCATGAGCATGCTCCTGCCGAACCCGCGCCCCATCCTGAGCGTGAGCGATCCGGCGACCGCCCTCGAGCTCCTCGAGACGACGCTCGGCGCCGAGCGCAAGACCGAGGACGCGCTCATCATCAGCGAGCTCCGCGCCATCTGCGGGGACCTCGACGACGGGCGCCACAAATGGCTCCGCGCGCGCCGCCTCCCACCGCTCGAGGCGCACCACTCGGGGCTCGATCGCGCGGCGCTGGTGACGCACGTGCTCCCCAACGAGGGGCGCCACGTCATGCTGGAGGTCGCCGCCGCGATCGCCGGGATCGAGTCGAAGATCCTCCGGGCCGATCTCACGGATCTGGGCATCTCGTCACGGGATCGCATCGGCTCGCGCAGCGGGCACCCGACACGCGCGTTGCTCGACCGGCTCGCCCGTGCCGTCGGCGTCGCCGAGGTCGATCTCGTCGTTACGTCGGCGGTGACGCGTACCCGCGTGCTCGCGCAAGACACCCTGTGGGTCGTCGTGCCGCGCGCCCTGACCGAGCTCCCCGAGCCGACGCAAATCGCCTCGCTTGCGCGCGCGCTCGCGCGCATCGCGCTGGGCGTACCCTGGCTCGAGGAGCTGCCGCCGCCGCACATCGAGGCGCTCCTCATCGCATCGGCGCGGCAAGTCGTGCCGACCTACGGCGCCGACGACGTCGATGTCATCTCGTCCAAGCTCGTCGCCCAGTACGAGCCCGGCGTCTCCAAAGCCCTGACGCGAAGGCAGAAGAAGCTCCTCGAGGAGCTCTCGCCGCACCTCTCTGCCCCCGCCGGGCGCCCGGTGCCGGTCGACGCGTTCATCGGCGCCCTCGCACGCGCCGAGCTTCGCATCGCTTACCTCCTCACCGGCGATCTGCTGGCGACCATCGACGAGCTGCGAGGCCTCGACCCGAAGTTCCTCCACGCCACCGATCAGCCAGGCCGGGAGTCGCTCGCCAAGGTCCTCGAGCACGCCTTTGCCGGCGACGTCATCCGCTTCGCGCTCACGAACGAAGCCACCGCGCTCCGTCGCCGCGTCGGCTCCACCTGGACCGGTTGACGCGCGAGAGCCCCGCGGCCCTCAGGCTGTCTTGGCAGAGCGCAGGCGATCTAGGCTCGCCTCCTTGCCCTTCGCGCTGAGGCTCACCCGCACGAGCCGCAGCGGCGCCTCGATCCCCTTCACCCGCGCCTCGAAGCGATCGCCAGCCTGCACGAGCGCCCGCGCCTCGGGGCGAAGGGCGTCGAGCGTCGCCTCTTCGAGCACGAGCTCACCCGACTGCGCGAGGTGCTGCACCCGCGAGGCGACGTTTACCGTCTGCCCGAAGTAGTCGAGGCTGCCGTTCGCCGTGACGATGTAGCAGGCGCCAGAGTACATCCCCAGCTTGATGCCGACCGAGCCTCCGTGCTGGTGCTCGGCGCGGAAGCGCTCGAACTCCGCGAGCGACTCGACTGCGGCGGTGACGCACTCGCTCGCATCGGTGAACGCCGCCATGACGGCGTCGCCCATCGTCTTCACGACGACGCCCGAGTTCTTGTCGATGATCTTGCGCATGAGATCGAAGTGATCGTCGACCAGGCGGAAGGCGGCGGCGTCCCCGACCTCGGAGTAGAGCGCCGTCGAGCCGGTGAGGTCGCTGAAGAAGACGGCCACGCGGGCGACCTTCAGCGGCGTGCCGCGCTTGAGGAGATCGCTGGAGAAGAGCTCGCGGAACTCGCCGAGTGTGGACACGGCGTGCGCGGTCGCAGCGAGCGTGGCGTAGCCGAGCCGTTCTACCTTGACGTGGCGCGCCTCTTTCGTCGCGTTGGTGATCTCGATCGTGCCGTGCGGCGCGACGCGCACGAGCGCCGGGCGCATCGCGTCGACGTCGACCACGACCTCCACTTTCGCAGGCGCGTCGTCCGCCACCTCAACGCTCGTCATCGCCCCGCCGCGCGCGAAGACGCGGTAGCGCCCCGCCTCCGCCGGCGCGTCGACCGAGCGCGTCGCGCCGGCCTCGAAATTCGCCTGCACGAGGACGTGCGGCGTTCGCGCGGGGCCTCCCATGCAGAACATCTGCTGCGGGACGGGACGCACGCTCGGGTGCACCTCGAACGTGGCCTCGACGGCGCGATCGAGGTCGAGATCGAACGAGATGTCGCATTGCTGGCAGTGCGCGCCGTCCTCGATCTCGTCGAGCTGGGCCACCGTCTGGCCGGCGACGCGGCAGCTCGGACAGATGAGCGCCCAGCGGAGCTCGACGATCCCCGCCGGCACGGCGCGGAGGAACGCGCGCAGGACGTCGCGTCGATCGTCACCCCACTGCTCGGCCACCTCGAAGGGGCGAATGCGAATGACGTCGGCGTCGGGGGCCTCCCGGACGAAGGCGCCAAGCTTGTCGGCCAGCGCCGGGGCGATGCCCGCCTTCTTGAGCTCGGAGACCGCGAAGATGATGTGGTTGGCGTTCGCGACCGTGACCGGCTTGAGGTACGGGCTCGGCGCCTTCTCCCGGACGTGCTGATCGATGGCCTCGGCGGTCAGCGCGCACGCACGCACGAAGCGGCGGCCGGCCAAGAGGGCGATGGGACGAAAGAGAAACGACGACGGCTCGAGCGTGAGCTGGAACGTCGCCCGCGTCCCCCCCTCGAGACCGCCGTCCTTGATGGGCGTGAGCTCCAGGCTCATCGCGTACGACGACAGCACGCCGCGCCGCATCTTGCGGAAGACGCTGAACGAGCGGCCGTGGCTCCACTCGAACGGGTACTCCTCGTATTCGAGGGCGAATCCCGCGGCCTTCGTGGACGCGATGAAACGAGCCGGCGAACCGGCGGCGGCATCGGCAGGGCGATAGGTCACCGGCTCGCCGCCGATGATGCGGTTCATCCGGTCGGTGTCGGTGATGAGGGGCCACACGTCCTCCGCCGAGGACGCGAGATCCACCGATGTCGTGACGACCACGGACCCCATGATCGGCGAGCTTACACCACCTTCGAGTCGGTCGCTGCGGGCCGGGGAAGCCTGGTACGCTCCTGTCCAGTGAGCGAAGACTACCAGACGCCCCTTTCGCCGGGTGACCGGCTCGATCGCTACGAGCTCATCTGCCCCATCGCCTCGGGCGGAATGGCGAGCGTGTGGGTCGCGCGCATGAAGGGCAAGCACGGCTTCGAAAAGCTCGTGGCCATCAAGACGATCCTGCCCCAGTACGCGTCGGACACGCGCTTTCGGGCGATGTTCCTCGACGAGGCGAGCATCCTTTCCCAGATCCAGCACGCCAACGTCGCGCAGATCCTCGACGTGGGCGAGGAGCGCGACGTCGTCTACCTGGTCATGGAGTTCGTCGACGGCGACTCGCTGTCGAAGCTGCTGAAGGCGATCGTCACCAAGAGGCTCGAGATCCCGATCGGCGTCGTGCTGCGCGTCCTCGCCGACGCGTGCGCGGGGCTCCACGCCGCCCACGAGCTGCGGGGCAAGAAGACCAGCGGCCCGCTCGGCCTCGTGCATCGCGACGTGTCACCGCAGAACATCCTCATCACGCAGCAAGGCGCGACCAAGCTCATCGACTTCGGCATCGCGAAAGCCAAGGGGCGCCTCACGCAGGACACCAGCGCCGGCGCCATCAAGGGCAAGATCGCCTACATGGCGCCGGAGCAAGCCTCGGGCAAGGCCGTCGATCGGCGCGCCGACGTGTGGGCGGTGGGCGCGATCCTCTACGCGGTCTACAGGGACCGCACCCCGTACGAGGGCGAGACGGAGCTCGACACGCTGCACGCGCTCGGCGCGGGGAAAGATCCCCCGCCGCTCAGCGCAGAGGTGCCTGCGCCGGTGCGCGAGATCGTCGCCAAGGCGACCCGCGCCGCCGCCGACGAACGGTTCAACACCGCGAGCGATCTGGCGCGGGCGCTCGAGTCCGCGATGGTCGCGCTCGGGGCGCCGACCTCGACGACCGACGTCGCCACGTTCATGGCGACGCACATGGCGGAGCGCGCCGCGAGCCGACAAAAAGCGCTCAATTTCGCGCTCAAGGCCGCGGCGGATCGCGAACGCGTGCGCGAGCTCCTCACGCCCGAGCACGACGAGACGTCGTCGAGCGGCGGCTTTGGCGGCGCGGCCAGGCGCGTGCTCGCGGCAAACCTCGACGACTCGATCCCGCCGCCAGCTCCCGGCAGCAGCGACCGGCGGGGCGGGGCGATGGGCGAGGCGAACGCCGACGTGAGTCCGGCGCGCGTGCGGGTCGGCGGCACGGTGGCGTACGAGGACACGGGCCTGGGAACCGCGCACACCCAGTTCAAGTCGGGCGCGCCTCTCTATCCCGAGGCACCGGCCGCGGGCCCCGTCTCCCGCGCCGTTCCGACGAAGATCGCCGAGGGCGCGGCGCCTCCTCCGGCGAGCATGAGAGGCAAGCCCGCCGAGGCCCCCGCCCCACACTCCATCCCCGACCTCATCTTGCCCTCGGAGACGAAGAAGCCGCCGCTTCAGGCTCTCCATGAGCCACCGCCCCCCTCGCCCTTCGACATGGAGGACGACGATCCGGGCTTCGTCCCGCCCCCGCCGCGGATAGCCTCGGCGGCCGGATCGATCATCGGCCCCGACGTGCTCGGTCCCGACGCGGGCAGGGCGCCGCCGCCGGCCGGTTCTGTCGGGCCGCCGCCTCCGCAGGCCCCGCACCTCCCGGCGACCGCGTCGATTGCGCTGGCATCCGCCGCGCCCAAGGCCGCCGCCAGGGCCGCGCAGCTGACGCACGACGACGCGCCTGCCTCCGGCGAGTTCTTCGATCCGATGGCGATCGCGGCCAAGCGCGCCGCGGAGCCCCCTCGGCGACGCGACTCACCCATCCCGCTCAGCCTCTCGGGCGGACCAGGCGGCGAGATGCTCGGCGCGTCGCGCCCGAGACGCGCGGCCACCGCCGACACGCAGGCGGAGCTGAGGCGTGCACGCGAAGGCGCG
The DNA here is from genome assembly GCA_025359105.1 of Myxococcales bacterium. GTDB lineage: Bacteria > Myxococcota_A > Polyangia > Polyangiales > Polyangiaceae > JANYHK01. The sequence goes on from JANYHK010000044.1 coordinate 121,720, forward strand.
GCGGCGGCGCAAGGCCGCAAGTGGAAGATCATCGTGCCCGCCGTCGTCGCCCTGCTCGCGCTCATCGGGGGCGGCATCGTCGCTGCGCCTGCGTACGCGAAGCGTCAGGCGATCGCGGCGGCGGCGGAGCAAGGCGTCGTGCTGACCGTCGACCGCGCGACGGTGGGGTGGGGCACGGCGCACCTCTACGGCCTCGGGTTCGCGGCGGCGGAGTTTCCGAGCGTGACGATGACCGCGGCGTCGGCGACCCTGGAGCTGTCGGGTTTCGATGCCGAGTCGATCGTCGTGCAAGATCCGAACGTCACCGTCACGGGCACAACCGAGGAGTTGGCGCTCGCCGCCACCAAGCTGGCGGGGCGCGCGTCCGTCGGCACCGGCAAGGCGAAGAAGGTGCAGCTCCAGAACGCACGGGTCACCTGGACGGGACCGCTCGGCGAGGGCTCGCGCTTCGACGCGGAGGGCGTCGGCCTCGACGTCGTGCGTGGCGCCACGGGCCTCGGCGACGAGACGCACTTCACCTCGCCCAGCACGCGCATCACGACGGCGCGCGGGGTCCTCGGCCCCTGGCGCCTCGACGGCGATCGCACGTCGAAACAGACGCGCCTGCGCGTCGGCTTCGACCCGGTCCTGGCCGACGGGCCCTCCGCCATCCTGGTGCGCACCGAGGGCGGCACCTCGGCGACGATCAAGATCACGCGCCAGCCGCTGACCCGCCTCGGCATCCCCCATGGCTTCCTCGGCCTCGTCGTCGACGAGACGACCCAGGTGGACGCATCCGTTCAGGTGACCCGCCCGCTGCCGAACCGTGTCGTGGGCGAGGTCCAGCTCACGATCTTCGACGCGCGCCTGACGCCGCAATCGCCCAAGCTCGATCTGGGGCTCAAGGGATCGTTCGCAGGCGAGCCCGGCAAACCCCTCGATACGGCGCGCACGCAGCTGTCCTTCGGGCCGTTGATCGCCAACGTGGTGGGCGCGGTGACCCTCCACGACGAGTCCTTCCGCGTGGAGCTCAAGTGGGCCGTTCCGCCCCTTCCCTGCGGCGTTCTGCTAAAAAGGACGTCGCCCACCCAGGCGACGGCGGCGGGGCTCGTGACCTTCGATTCCCGCCGTCCGGACCAGGCCGAGTTCAAGCTGACCCAGGCCAGCACGTGCGGCCTGCCCATTTTCCCCTCGCTTTGACGGGGAACTACGTCTAGAACCGCGCCCCCGTTCGAGGAGAGACCACCATGCGAGGATTCCTTCAGCCCGCCGTCAAGCCGACCGCCACCGAGAACCAGACCGCGTTCACCAAGATGGCACGCGGCCGCCGGACCAAGCTCGCCAAGGGGGCCCAGACGACCCTCGTGAAGGCCGACCAGTGGGCGCACGGCGGCAAGGCGACCGCAGAGGTCGCCGAGGCGCTCGATCGTCAGGTCAAGGCGCTCGCGGCTAAGAAGAAGTAGTCGCCGGAGCGACCGACAGCTCCACGCGCACCGCGCGCGTGACGTTCGGCGCCTTCTCGAGCTCGGCGAGCACCTCGGCCGACGGCGGGGCGTCGACTGTCCACACGCTGACGGCGTTCTTCGTCACGCGCGAGTGCCCCATGTGCACCTGCGCGACGTTGATGCCGCGCTGGCCGAGGAGCGTGCCCACGGCGCCGATGACTCCAGGCTTGTCGTCGTTGAAGAGCACGATCGCGTGCCCCGCGAGCTCGGCGTTCACCTCGTAGTCGCCCCAGCGGAGCAGGCGCGGTCCGCCGTCGGGATCGAGCGCGCCCTCGGCCGCCATCGCGCGTCCGTCCTCGCTGCGTGCGCGCACGACGAGCACGCTGGCGCCGGTCTTGCGAGTGCCGACGACCTCGCGCAGCGTGATGCCGCGGTCGGCCGCGACGGCCGGCGCGCTTACGTCGTTGATCGGGCCGTCGAGGAACCGCGCGAGCATCCCGGCGACGGCGCTGTGGAGGATAGGCCGCGCGCCGAGCTCCGCCGGCTCGCCGGTGCACTCGAGCTCGATCTGCGCAGGGTGGATCCCCTCCACCTGCGCGATGAACTCGCCCAGCTTGCGCGCGAGCGTCAGGTAGGGCCCGAGGCGGGACGCCGCCTCGCGCGACAGGCTCGGCACGTTCACGGCGTTGGTGATCGTTCCTCCCTCGAGGAAGGCCGCGACCTGATCGATGATCTCGAGCACCACGCGCTCCTGGGCCTCCTCGGTCGACGCGCCGAGGTGCGGCGTCACGATGACGTCGTCGCGCCCGAGGAGCGGGTGATCGGGGGCGATTGGCTCCTTCACGAACACGTCGAGCGCGACGCCGCCGATCTTCCCGCTCTCGAGCCCGCGCAGGAGGGCCGCCTCGTCGTAGACGCCGCCGCGCGCGCAGTTCACGAGGAGCACGCCCTTCTTCATCTTGGCGATGGCGGCGTCGTCGACGAGGCCGGTCGTCTCCTTGGTGAGCGGCGTGTGCGCGGTGATCGCGTCGGCGCGGGCGAAGAGCTCGCCCTTGCCCACCAGCTCGACGCCGAGGCTCTGCGCGCGCTCCACGGACAGCACCGGATCGTACCCGATGACGTTCATCTTCAGCCCTTTGGCCCGGTCGGCGACGATGCGGCCGATCGTGCCGAGGCCGAGGACGCCGAGCGTCTTTCCCGACAGCTCGCGGCCGGAGAACTTCGATTTCTCCCACTTGCCGGCCTTCGTCGACGCCGTCGCCTGGGGCACCTTGCGGGCGAGGCTGAAGAGGAGCGCCAGCGCGTGCTCGGCCGTCGTCACGGCGTTGCCGGTGGGCGTGTTCATGACGACGATGCCGCGCTTGCTGGCGGCCTTCACGTCCACGTTGTCGACGCCTATTCCCGCGCGCCCGATGACGCGCAAGCTGTCCGCCTTTTCGAGCACCTTCGCCGTCACCTTCGAGCCGCTGCGGATGACCAGCGCCTCGAACGGGCCGATGCGGGCGGCCAGCTCGTCTTCCTTGAGGCCGGGCGCGTATTCGACGTCGAGGCCGGGGGCGGCGCGGAGGGCCGCGAGTCCGGCGTCGCTGAGCGCGTCCGAGACGAGGACTTTGTGGTTCACGTGATCACCCGTTGTCCTTCGCGAACTGCTTCATGAAGTCCGCGAGCGCCGAGACCCACTCGAGCGGCACCGCGTTGTACGTCGACACGCGAATGCCGCCCACAGAGCGGTGCCCCTTGATGCCCACCATCTGGTGCTTCTTCGCCTCGGCAACGAATTTGTCCTCGAGCGCCTCGCTCGGGAGGCGAAAGACGACGTTCATGACCGAGCGGCTGCTCGCCTCGACGGGGCAGCGGTAGAAGCCGCCGTGGCCGTCGATCGCGCCGTAGAGGGCCTTCGCCTTGGCGCGGTTCTGCGCCTCGACCCACGCGAGGCCGCCCTTGTCCTTCACCCACGCGAGCACGTTGCGCACGAGGTAGATGCCGAACGTCGGCGGCGTGTTGTAGAGCGAGTCGTTCTCCGCGGCCGTGCGGTACTGGAAGATCTTGGGCAGGTCCTTGCGCCCGCGTGCGACGAAGTCCTTCTGCGCGAGGACGACGAGCACGCCGCTCGGACCGATGTTCTTCTGCGCGCCGGCGTAGATGAAGGCGTAGGGCGAGACGTCGACCTTGCGCCACAGAAAGTCGCTCGACATGTCGCAGATGAGCGGGACGCCCGCGGGGGCGTCGGGGGAGGCGGGTGCAGAAAGGAGCGGCACGTCCGGGTGCGTGCCGTACTCGATGCCGTGGATCGTCTCGTTGCTCGTGAAGTGCAGGTACGCGGTCTCGCCGGCGTCGGGCTTGGCGAAGGCGAGCTCCGCCTGCTTGCTCGCGCGCGTGTAGCTCTTCTCCTTGCCGTCGCCGGTGCCGGTGCTCGCCGCGACGTGGACGGCGCCGCCGAGGAGCGCCGTGGTGACCTTGCCTTCGCCGACGGCCTTCTCGCCCCAGGTGCCGTTCACGACGTACTCGCCGACCTTTCCTTGCGCGAGGAAGTTCATCGGGATCTGCGCGAACTGCATCGACGCGCCGCCCTGGAGGAAGAGGACGTCGTAGCTGGCCGGCACGCCCAGCAACTCCCGAAGGAGCGCGCTCGCCTCGTGGTGGACCGCCTCGTACTCCTTGCCGCGGTGGCTGTGCTCCATCACGCTCATGCCGCTGCCGGCGAAGTCGAGCATCTCGTCCTTCGCGCGCTCGAGCGCGGGGAGCGGGAGGGTGGCAGGGCCGGCGTTGAAGTTCATGACGCGCATGGAAGTCACCTCGGGCCCCGAATGTACTAAATCGCGGCCGGGCCGGGGACTCCGTGGCGGGGGGGTCTTTCGAAGACCACCTGGTGCTACCCTCCGGGCGCCCCATGTTCCCGATCGAGGTCCCCCCCGGTACCACGCTGGAGTCGCTCTTTCTCGACGTACTGCCCAAGGCGCACGCGCAGATGGTCCCGCCCGACGCCGGCGGACGATTCGTCGCCGTGCAGGAGGTCCGCGGGTTCGCCACCTACACGCTCGACATCCGCGGGAACGTGCTCACCGTCACGGAAGGCGCGGCGGACAAGCCGGATTTCTGGATGACCGTGGCCGAAGCACACGCCCAGCTGTTCCTCGACGACTGGATGGGACCGAAGAAGCTCGCCCCGAAGACCTTCCCCAAGGAGCTCGTCGCGATCTCCGATCCCCGCATCCTGAAGCGCCTCGCGATGGTGTCGGCGAAGGCGGAGCTCGCGCTCGTCGATCTCGACGGCGAGCGCGTGGGCCTCGTCGCGGCGTCGGGCGCGGCGGCGAAGAAGGCCATCGACGAGGACGCTCCCGACGTCGTCCTCGAAGCGACCGCGGCGACGTTCGTGCGTCTCGTCGAGGGGACCTTGCCGCCCGAGGACGCCATCGCCGACGGCGCGGTGACCGTGCGCGGCAAGAAGCTCCTGGCGATGCAGTACGCGCTCGCCTTCGCCCCGTTCTACCCGAGACGATGAGGCCGCTCGCTTTCTCCGTCGCGAGCGCCGCGACCCTCGCGCTCGCGAGCCTCACCCAGGGCGGGTGCCAGAGGAAGCCGAGCGCCGAGGAGTGCGGGCAAATGCTCGATCGGTACGTCGACATGACGGCGGGCCAGGACCCGGCGTTCAACGGGCTGTCCGAGGAGCGCGCGGTCCTCCTGCGCGCGGTGAAGCGTTCGCAGAAGCGCCTCGAAGCGAGCTACACGCAGGCGCTCGGTCAGTGCCAGCGCGAGGTGTCGCGCGACGAGCTCGAGTGCGCCATGAAGGCGCCGACACCGAACGATTGGGAAGCGTGCATCGATTGATGCGATACTGAGAAGAAGGAGATCAGAGTTCATGACGTCACGCCCCCATGCCGTGCTGCTCGTCGCGCTCCTAGTCGGCTCGTTGAGCGGCTGCGGGAAGAAGAAGCCCGCGCAAGGCGCCGACTCCATCGACACGACGGAGGCGACGCCGAAGCCCGACGAGGCGAAGGACAAGGACAAGGACAAGGACGCGGCAAAGGCGCCGGCGGGCGACGCCAAGCCCGGCGAAGGGGACGCAAAGCCAGACGCGCCCAAGAAGGACGAGTGCGCCGGCTTCGAGATCGGCAACCTCGAGGAGGTGCTGAACAAGGTGAGCTGCGAGGCGCCGCTCCCCAAGCTCGACGACAAGGCGCTCGACCCCAAAGACCGCCTCGAGGTGAAGCTCACCGCGAGCCTGGCCAAGGTGGTCCCGGGGCAGCACGCCGATCTCTTCCTGACGCTGACCAACAAGGGCAAAGAACCCCTGCCCCTCACGTTCTCGATCGATCCGACGCCGCGATTCGAGGTCGAGACGTACGACGCGAAGAACAAGCGTGTCGACATGCCCGGGGGCAATCCCCCGCCGCTGCCGAAGGGCGTCGCCGCGCGCACGCCGGGCGAGCCCAAGGGCGCGAGGATCACGCTGGCGCCGAACGGCAGCGCACGCGTGCGCCTGGGGTGGGACGCGGTCAAGATGAAGTGGGCCCCCGAGAAGCTGCGGGGAACCCCCCCCGAGAAGGGGTACCCGCGCGCGGCCGCCGGCCCACTCGCCAAGGGCAAGTACACGATTCGCGTGGTGATGCCGCTCGTCGGGTTGCTCGAGGGGATGGAGCACGAGGTCAGCGCCCCCAAGCTGCCGATCGAAGTCGGCAACTAGCACTACTTCGCCATATTTATGGTGGTTGGACGAGGAGCCGCATCAGCCCTCGACAGGTCGTGCAGAACAGTGGCGCAACGAAACGATGGATCACGTACCTGCGCACGGCAGGGAGCGTGAGCCGATGCGTCGAGTC
>JANYHK010000135.1 GCA_025359105.1 Myxococcales bacterium
CGCACGCCGCTGATGAAAGCGCAAACAAGGCAAGAATAAGGGCGCGCACGACAATCGAGAGCGTACCCAACCCCCGCTCACCCGACCAACTTTTTGGACAGTGCTCGCTATTGCTTCTTCACGCTCTCGGCGCGTTCCCAGATTCGCGCCTCGCGGAAGATGCGCACGAGCTCGCCGTCGAGGTGCTGATCCTTGACGCCGTACTCGAGGATGTCGATCGCGCGCTCGAGCGGCACGGCCTTTTTGTAGGGGCGATCGGACGCGGTGAGCGCGTCGTACACGTCGGAGATGCTCATCATCTTGGACTGCACGGGGATCTCTTCGGCGCGCAATCGATTGGGGTATCCGGTGCCGTTGAGGCGCTCGTGGTGCGCGCCTGCGATGATGGGCACGCGACGGAATTTCTTCCCCCACGGGATCTGCGTGAGGAACTTGAACGTGTGCGAGACGTGGGAGCGGATCTCGTCGAACTCGGCGTTCGTGAGGCTGCCCTTCTTGACGCTGAGCGAGATCGTCTCGCGCTCGGTCAAGAGCGGTCGCATCGCGCCGGCGCCGTCGGTGAAGCTCTCGCGCGCGAGCTGCTCGATCTTCTGGAAATCTCCGGCTGCCAGCACCGTCGGCTCGTTGGCCGCGCAGATCGCGAGGAACGCCGCCTCGAGCTCCGCGCGCTTGCCCTCGAGCTCCTGGTCGAGGGCAATGAGCTCCGCCTTCGGCGCGCGCCGCTCGAGCGCGCGCACTTTACGGCGCAGGACGTCGGCCTCGGTGGACTTGATGACGTAGTCGAAGCGGCCGCGAATGAGCTCGAGCTCCTCGTCGTAGAGCTTCTTCGCCTTGACGAGCACCTTCTCGCGCACTCCGATTTTGCCGAAGTCGTGGAGGAGGCTCGCGTACTCGAGCTCGCGCAGGTCCTCACGCGAGAAGATGGCGTCCTTGTACGGGCCGCTCGAGAGGCCGTCGACGACCTTGGCGAGCCCGACGGTGTAGTCGGCGACGCGCCGCGAGTGACCGCTCGTCGTCGGATCGCGCGACTCGATCGCCTCGACGCTCGCGCGCACGAAGCCCTCGAAGAGGCGCCTGATCTCGTCGTACAGGAGCGCGCTCTCGAGGCTCGCGCCTGCCTGCGCGGCGACCATGCCGAGGAGCTCCTCGCTGCGCGCGTCGAAGGGGATGACCTGGTGCGCCGTGTCCTCCTTCTCGAAGAGCTTCTTGGACGGGTCCTTCTTCTTGTTGATGAGCTGGAGGACGCCGATGACCTCGCCCTGCTGCGAGATGAGCGGGGCGGCGAGGACGCTCTTGGTGCGGTAGCCGGTGCGTTCGTCGAAGCGGCGGTCGAAGCCGAACGGCGAGCCCGCGGGCAGCTCGTAGACGTCGGCGATGTTGACCATCTTGCGGTCGAGCGCCGCGCTCCCGGCGATAGAGCGGCTGTTGAGCGGCATCGTGAACTCGCGCGAGTCGAAGCTCACCGAGTCGTTCTGCGCGAGCTTGAACCGAAGCTGCGGACTCTTCTCGTCGCCCTCGACCACGTAGATGCTGCCGGCGTCGGCGCCGGTGACGAAGCGGCTCTTCTCGAGGATGATCGAGAGGAGCTTGTCGACGTCGCGCTCGGTCGTCATCGCCCGGGCGATGTTGATGAGCTCGCCGAGCTCGTACTGGTAGCGGTTCAGCCACTGGCCGCGCATCTCGGCGCGGGACTTGGCTTCCAGGAGCTCGAACGCGCGCGCGACGGCGACGTACAGCTCGTCTTGCGTCGGCGCGGCGGGGACGATGCAGGCGAGCCCGCAGTTGATGGCGTGCTCGAGCTTGTGGTCCCGCGGGTGGCCGAGCAGGATGAGCAGGGCCCGCGACTCGGCGAAGCGCGCGGTGAAGGGGCGGAGCAGCTCGCGTCCGTTGTCCCAGACGGCGCTCGGGGCGAGGAGCACGCACAGATCGTCGCGCGTCGACATCACGAGGAGCGGGTGCGGCCGGGTCACGCGATCGCTCGCGAGGCGGGACTCCTGGGCGAGGGTCGTCTCGGCGGACGCCATCGCGGCCTGCATCATGTCGGCGCCGCCGACCCATCGTGAGTTCGGCGCGTCGTCGACGGGCTCCGGATCCACCTGAGGCTCGGACATGCGCGACCCCTCTTGGGGCCGAGTGTACACTACCCGGCCATGCCGGAGCTCCCTGAGGTCGAGCACGCGCGACTCTGCCTCGTGCGGTGGACGAAGGGCCGAACCATCGCGGCGGCCCTCGTCATGGACGCGCGCGTCGTCCACGGCGGCGCCGCGGCCGGGCTGCCTGCGCGCCTCGCCGGTCGACGGATCACTGGCCTCCGTCGCCGGGGAAAATGGCTGGAAGTGACGCTCGACGCGGGGCCTCGCTTCTACAGCCACCTCGGCATGACCGGCAAATGGGTCTCCCGGCCCGTCGATGCCCCGGCGGAGCGCTTCGAGAAGGCGCGGCTCGAGCTCGTGCGCGGCAAGGTCCGCACGAGCGTCCGCTACGTCGATCCGCGCGTCCTCGGCCGGATGCGGCTGGAAGAAGCGGAGCCGGCCTTCTGGCGCAAGCTCGGACCCGACCCTCTGCACGACGGCGTCGATCCGCGCGCGCTCGGCGAGAGGCTCGCGAGGACGCCGCGGTCCATCAAGGAGGCGCTCATGGACCAGGCGCTCCTCGCCGGCGTCGGCAACATCCTCGCGACCGAGGCGCTCTTTGCCGCGCGCCTCGATCCGCGCACCCGCGCCGATAGCCTCGACGCCCGCACGGTGAAGGCCCTGGCGCGCGCGATCGAGGCGACGATAGCGCGCTCCCTCGCGCTCGAGACCGGGCCCGAGATCACCTACGTGTCCGAGGCGCGCGCCGAGAATCCGTTCTCGGTGTACGGCCGCGGCGGTGAGCCGTGCCCGCGCTGCAAGGCGCCGCTCCGGCGCGTCGTCCAGGGTGGCCGCGCGACGGTGTTCTGTGCGACGTGTCAGCGCCCGCGCGTCTGATAAAGTCCTCCCGTGCCCGATCCCAAGAAGACGCTCCTCGAGTCCGACGTCGATCCCCACCCGATGCGCCAGCTCGAGGTCTGGTGGAACGAAGCGCAGTCACGGGGCGAGCCCGACTCGGACGCGGCCACGCTCGCGACGGCGACGCGCGACGGCATCCCCTCGGCGCGCATGGTCCTCCTGAAGGGACACGACGAGCGCGGCCTCGTCTTCTTCACGAACTACGGCAGCCAGAAGGCGCGCGAGCTCGAGGGCAACCCGCGCGCCTGCATCGTGATCTTCTGGGCGCCGCTCCACCGGCAGATCCGCGTCATCGGCACCGTGGCGAAGGCGTCGCGCGAAGAGAGCGAGGCCTACTTCCGCACCCGCCCGCGCGGCAGCCAGATCGGCGCCTGGGCTTCGCAGCAGTCCGCGGTGCTCGAGAGCCGCGCGGCGCTCGACGAGCACGTCGACGAGCTCGAGAAGACCTACGCCGGCATGGACATCCCGATCCCGCCGCACTGGGGCGGGTTTCGCCTCACGCCCACCAGCGTCGAGTTCTGGCAGGGGAGGGACAGCCGCCTCCACGATCGCCTCCGGTACACGCGCCGCGCCGACGCGACCTGGCGCATCGAGCGATTGTCCCCGTAGGCGCTGGCCCGATCGCCGGTCGGGCCGAGTCGTGCGACAATGGTTCGATGCGGGGGCGGTTCGTCAGGTGGGCGGCGATAGGGGGGCGGCCCCTGGTCGTGGTGGTGGTCGTGGTGGCCGCGGCCGCGGCCTGCGGGCTCGACACGCAGGGGTCGCCCACGTTCTGCGAGACGGCGGAGGCGGGCCTCGACGCGACGGTCCCCTCGGACGCGCCCGGCGGTGATGCGCTCACGCCCGAGACCGAGCCTCCCGCCGACGCGCCCGTGGGAGACGCGCCGAGCGACGCGGGGCCCGGCGTCGACGCGTTCACGGTGTGCAAGACGGAGTGCGAGGGCAAGGATGCCGGCGTCTGCGAAGGAGGCACCTGCGTCATCGACTGCCCGTACCAGAAGTGCCCGACGAAGGTGACGTGCCCGAGCGGCATCGGCTGCAAGGTGACGTGCGGCCAGCAGGCCTGTGGCGACGGCGTCGACTGCTCGGGCGCGACCAGCTGCACCATCGGCTGCGACACGGGATCGTGCCTGGGCGCGATGAAATGCGCCGGCACCGCGTGCGCGCTCTCGTGCCAGTCGGGCGCGTGCACCGGAGCGATCGACTGCCGCGCCGGTCAGTGCGACGTCTTCTGCTACGGCAGCAACAACGCCGCGACCTGCGGGCAAGGGGTGACGGCCACCGCACGCGCCTCGAACCTCCGCTGCTTCGGCGGCGCGTGCAAGAACGTGAGCTGCGACGGCGGCAACTGCAACATCGACTGCGAGCAGGGGAACGCCTGCTCCGGCGTCGTGCAGGCCGCCGGCAGCCGGACCAATCGCATCCAGTGCTCGCAGGCGTGTGGCCAGGCCGTGCGCTGCGCCGGAAAGACGTGCACCGTCGACTGCGAGAACACCGGGACTTGCCTGGGCACCGTCGAGAGCGCTGCGACGGACACCAACCACATCGATTGCCGGTACGGCGCGTGCGGCAACGGCAACGACGTCCGGTGCTCCGGCGCGGACTGCAGCGTGCGCTGCACAGCAAACGGCTCGTGCACCGGCGCCGTCCACAGCGCCGCCACCGGCTCGACTGCGATCGATTGCTCGAGCGGCGCGTGCCAGGGGGACGTGACCTGCGACGGCGGCGACTGCCTCGTGGCGTGCCAGGGAACGGGCACGTGCACGAAGCGTGTGGAGTCGACGGGCCCCGGGACGAGCACGATCGACTGCTTCAACGGCGCGTGCACCCAGACCGTGCACTGCGCGGGCGCCAACTGCGCCGCGACGTGCGTGGGCGGCGCGTGCACCACCGGCGTCTGCTGCGACGCAGGGGCGTGCAGCGTGACCGGCGACACGAAGGGTTGCCTCTGATTGCACACGCCGCTTCTTATTCACCCCGGCGTACTTGACAGTAACAACTGTCACAGTTATAAGTGAGGCACCATGCAGGGTCGCGCTGTAAAGGAACGCGCGCCCTCACCGGAGGTGTCCCCCATGACCACCGTTGCACCCGTGCGCCCCGTTGCGGCCGAAGACGATCGACTCCGCGCGTTCGGCGCCGAGATCGACGCCCTCAAAGAGCGCACGTTCGCCACGCTTGGCGACGAGGACGTGCGCTACGTTCGCCGCCTGAACGTGTTTTCGCGGACGATGGAGATCGTCGGCCGCGTCCTCATCCACGTGAGCCTCGAGCCCGTCACGTTCGCGCTGGGCGTCTCTGCGCTCTGGCTCCACAAGCAGCTGCAAGCGACCGAGATCGGCCACACTGCGCTCCACGGCGCCTACGACCGCCTGCCCGGCGGCGAGGCGTTCGTCAGCAAGACGTACCGCTGGGACACGCCCATCGACGAAGAGTCGTGGCGCTACGGACACAACGTTCGGCACCACGGAAACACGAACGTCGCCGGGCGCGACGCCGACATCCACTTCGGCCCGGTGCGCCTCACCGAGCAGACCCCGTGGGCGCCGCAGCACAAGTGGCAGCTTCCCTTCACGCTGCTATTCCTCGTTCCGAACTTCACGCTCCTCATGAACGCGCACTTCACCGGCGTGAGCGACGCGGTCTACGGCATCGGGCGCGAGGAGCGGCTGGATTTCCTGCCGGACACGTCGAAGGAGAGCCGCCGCAAGGCCTGGTGGAAGGCGCTGCGCAAGTACATGCCGTACTACGCGAAGAACTACGTCTTCTTTCCGCTCCTCGCGGGGCCCTTCTTCTGGAAGGTGCTGCTCGGCAACTGGCTCGCCGAGACCATGCGCGACGTCTACTCGGCGGCGACCATCTACTGCGGCCACGTCGGCGAGGACGTGAAGAGCTACCCGCAAGGCACCAAGGCCAGGAGCCGCGGCCACTGGTACGCGATGCAGATCGAGGCCTCGAACAACTTCGAGGTGAGCCTCCCCCTCTCGGTCCTCTGCGGCGGCCTCGATCGCCAGATCGAGCACCACCTGTTCCCCACGCTGCCCCCGCAGCGCCTCCGCCAGATCGCCCCGGAGGTCCGGGAAATCTGCGCGCGTCACGGCGTCGACTACCGCACCGACACCTGGGGTCGCACGCTGAAGAAGGCCCTCTCCTGGGTCGCGGCGCTCTCACGCGCCGGGGGGCATCGCGCGGTCATCCGCGCGATGGCATGACCACATGACCATCGCCTTTGCTACAAACGAAGCGGACGTTCCGATGCCCGAAGGCGCCGCCCAGTACACCATCGACGAGCTCGCCGCGCAGGCGCAGGTGCCGAGCCGCACCATTCGCTTCTACCAGTCGAAGGGGGCGCTCATGGCCCCCGAGATCCGCGGGCGCGTGGCCTTCTACGGCCCCGCGCACGTCGAGCGCCTGAAGCTCATCGCGCAGCTTCAGGATCGCGGTCTGCGCATCGACGCGATCCGCGATCTGATGGCCAGCATCGACAAGGGCGAGCTCGACGTCGCCGAGTGGCTCGGCGTCGAGCAGCAGGTGCAGGCGCCGTGGGCGAACGATCAGCCGCGCACGGTGACCGAGGCCGAGCTGTACGAGCTCGCGGGCTCCAAGCGCCCCGGGCTCCTGGGCGACCTCATTCGCACGAAGCTCGCCGAGCGCCACGGTGACGTCTACATCGTGAAGAGCCCGGCGCTCCTCGTGGCGGCGATGAAGCTCGAGGCCGCTGGGCTCGATTTCTCGGCCTCCGCAGCCGCCGCGGAGATCCTGAAGAAGCACATGAAGCGGATGGTCGGTGACCTCCTCGACTTCTTCGTCCGCCACGTCGCCGACGGACACGTGGGCACCGACGACTACGCGGCGCTCTTCCAGGCGCTGCGCCCGACGGCGATGGACTCCATTCGTGTCGTCTTCGGCCGCGAGATGGAGCACGGCCTGCGCAAGCTCGTCGAGTCGGGCACGCTGGCCCAGCTCCCGGCGCGCGCGCGCAAGGCGAAGAAGAAGCGCTGACGGGCGGCCCGCTACTCGTCGGCGGGGTTTGCGAGCTTGCGCGACCAGATGGTCGCGTCCTTGCGCTCGCCGCCGACGACCATGTGGTTCAAGAGGAGCCCGGTGCGTCGGAAGCCGTTGAACACATAGGCCGTCGCGAGGGCGACGTCGTCGCTCGGAGCGAGCGAGAAGCAGCTCACGACGCCCTCGGCGAGGAGCTTGTCGCACATGGCACGGAGCGACGCGACGGTGGCGAGGCGCTCGGCTTCCGTCTTCGGGCCGGTGAGCAGCTCGAGAAACGCATTGCCGAAGCACGCCTGCGACTCGGTCGACACGATGAGCTCGAAGCCCCCGCGGCTCGCGATCGAGAAGTAGCGCCGCTGGACGTCGCGCCCGAACGGCTCGAACGCCGTGAGGGCCCGGCCCGCCCGCAGCGCCGTCG
>JANYHK010000057.1 GCA_025359105.1 Myxococcales bacterium
CGACGGCCCGCGCCGTGGCGGCGGCGGCGGCGGCGGCGGCGGCGGCGGCGGCGGCGGTCGCGATCGTCGCGGCTAGCCGCGGACGCCGGATGCCCGCCCGCGATCCCACCGACCGCGCATGCGACCTCCACGCGCGCGCGATGGCGCTGCGCGACGAGGGGCGGCCTATCCCGGCCAAGCGGGCATGCCTCCGCGCGCTCAGGCTGTTCGAAGACCACGAGGGCCCGCGGCACCCCGACGTCGCGAACGTGCTCCTCGAGCTCGCCGCCATCGAAGGAAACCTCGGCGCGTACTCCGAGGGCCTCCTGCTCGCGCGTCGCGCGCTCCGGATCCTCGCGCCGCTCCGTGGCGACGTCGTCTTCGACCAGCTGCGCTGCCAGGCACTCGGTCGCATCGGGAGTCTGTACGTCGCGCGCGGTGACTACGCGAGGGCGAGGGAGCCGCAGGCGCGTGCCCTGACGATCGCCGAGAAGAAGAAGCTCGGAGCCGACGATCTTGCGACGGCGCTCAACGGGCTGGCCGTCGTCTACAAGTACACGTCGCGCTTCGCCGAGGCGGAGCGCCTCTACCGCCGCGCGCTGGCGATCACGAAGAGAGTGCGCGGCGCGCGCGACCCCGAGGTCGCCACGATCTTGCACAACCTCGGCGGCCTCGAGCACTCCCGAGGTCGCTTCGCAAAGGGCGAGCCGTTCGCGCGCCGCTCCGTCGCGGTCCGGCAAGCCGCTCTGGGGGCACACCATCCCGACGTCGCCGCCGACGTCGCGGCGCTCGCGGCGCTCCTCGGCGCGCAAGGAGCGCCCGCGAAGCAGAGGGAGGCCGAGGCACTCTACCGCCGCGCGCTCGACGTCTTCGTGCGGCGGCTGGGGCCGGCGCACTTCGAGGTAGGCTTCAACCTCGGGCAGCTCGCGGCGCTCCTCCACGTCACGGGCAGGCTCGGCGAAGCGTCGAAGCTCTACCTCCGCGCGACCCGTGTACTGCGCCGCGCGCTCGGGCCCCGGCATCCGGTCCTCGCGCTGGCCCTGACGAACTTCGCGGCGATGCGGGCGGAGCAGGGGAGGGCACGCGACGCCGTCGTCCTCTACCGGCGCGCCCTCGCGATGTATCGGGCGACCCTCGGACCTGCGCACGCGGAGACGCGCGCGTGCGCGTTCGCCCTTCGAGGGACGAACAAGCAGGCTTGAGAGGCGGCCGGCCGGAGTCAGGGATGCGCGATGACGACGAGGGCGTTGGCGCGGGCGAGCACGCACTCGAGCGAACGCCCCAGTGTCTGCGGATCGAGCGCGGCGAAGCTCTCGTCGAGCACCATGACCTCGGCGTTCTGGAGGAGGGCCCGCGCGACGAAGAGGCGGCCCTTTTCGCCGTGCGACAGCTGCCACCCGGTCTCGCCGACCATCTGCTGTAGCCCCGCAGGCATGCGCGTCAGGAGCGGCCCCAGATCGAGCTCGTCGCAGATCGTCTCGGCGAGCGTGAGGTCCTCCGGCGTCGGCGGCCAGCGCCGCCCCATCAGCAGATTGAACGCGAACGTCGCGGAAAGTACATGGTTCTCGTGGAACTGCGGGGCGGCCGCGACGCGCTTCCTCCAGCGCTCGAGGCCGAGCGTCTCCAGATCGAGACCGTCGAGCAAGAGGAGGCCCGATTGCGGTCGGCGCATCCCCGTCAGAACGGCGCCCAGCGTGGACTTTCCGCCCCCAGAGCTGCCCTCGACGAGGATGCGATCGCCCGCGTGAATGCGAAGGCTGCACCCGCGGAGGACGGGCGCGCCGCGGTCGGGGTAGCGGAAGACGAGCTCGCTCGCCTCGAGGATCGGTCGCGAGGCCTCCCGACCTTCCTTCGGCGCGGGAACGTCGACGGCCGCGGCGGCGTCCGTGCTCGCGGCCGCGTCGAAGAGCGGAGCGACGGTTCGCCACGCGATGCGTGCGCCCGCGATGCTGGCGACGCCGACGACGATCTTCCTCATGGCGCGGGCGGCGAGCAACGTCCCTCCGATCGCGGTCGCGAGGGAGGCCGTCGAAGCCGAGCCGGTGACGAACCACGGCGCCAGTCCCACGATGGCGATCACGACCCACCCCCGCGGGAGCAGCGCAGTGAGCCGAGCGGCATGGGCGTCCATGCGCCCACCGGCGTCGACATAAGCCTCGAGCGCGTCGTCCTCGCCGTCGTGCCATCGCGCGCGCGGCTGCTGCGCGAGGCGCGTGCGGTGACCGATCATTCGCTCGACGAGCTCGTGCGTGATCCCCAGGCGCTCACCGGTCCAGGCCGCGCGACGCGCGAAGTACCGCCACGCGATCGTGAGGGTGACGCCCAACCAAGCGGCGAGGAGCGCGACGTGCACGATCCCGGCCGCACCGAGGGCCAGCACCGCGGCCGCTACCGTCAGATCGATGATGGCCGTCAAGCCGACGAACCCCGCGTCGAGCGCGAGCGACTCGACGGCCTCGGACTCGAAGATGCGCCCCAGGAGCTGCCCCGCGCCTTCCTTGCGGATCACGTCGGGCGGGAGGCGAAGCGCGCCCGCGAGGAGTCGCTGCTTGAGCAGCGCAGCCATGTCGATCGTCAGTCGCCCCTGGGTCCGGCCTGCGATAAGGCGCAGCGGCAGCTGCGAGAACAGTACCAACGCCCAGGCGAAGAGCCAGCCGCGATCGAGGCGGCCGTCGAGCGCCCCCTTGGCGATCATCCACCACCCGAAAATGCCGAGCGCGTACGCGCCGACGTGCGTGCACGCGAGGAGCGCGATGCGCCGAACGACGTGGGACGCGCGCGCGTGCGTCGCGACGGCCGCCCCTGGCGCCGGGCGAAGGATCCAGCCGGCATCGATGCGACGATGCGCGAGGCGCTCCCCGAAGACCGCCGCGCGGGCGCGATCGCGCCGCGCTCCAGGAACGCGCGCGGCCTCGAGGATCGCCTCGACCGCGGGCGCGGTCTGCGACTCGAGAGGCGCGCGCAGGGCATCGCCGAGCGCGCTCGCCGCAATGGCGCGGCTCGCGCCACTCGGCCCGAGGACGACGACGCGTCCGCGGCGCCGGCGCACGATCGCGATGACCGAACCGTCCGCGAGGAGCGCGAGCGCAGGTGCGGCGCCGGTCACGAAGCGACCCACCTGCGCGTACGTCACCTCGACGGGCTCCGCCTCGAGGCCGAGTGCAGCCGCGCGCGCCACGACGTCCTTCCCCGCGCCGTCCGTCCTGTCGACGCTGCGCCGCGCGAGCCCCGTCACCTTCGCCAGCGCGGAGATCGCCTCGGCGGCACGTCCGCTCGGCCAGGTCCAATCGGCAGGGAGGTGCGTCATGCGACGAGCTTCCCGCCTTCGAGTCGGAGGCGGCGCCACACCGCGCCAGACCACATCGCCGCGCGCAAGCCCGCTTCGACGTCGAGCATCGCGCGGTAACGCGAATCTTCGCGCGCCGCGAGCTCGCGAGGCGCCGCGTCCTCGACGAGACGCCCCCCGTCGACGACGAGCACGCGCTCGAACGTCTGGGTCTCGGCGACGTCGTGCGTGACGCACAGGATGGTCGCGTCCTTCCACCACGCGCGCGCAGCGGCGAGGAACTCCGTTCGCCGCGTGCGGTCCAGCCCTCGGAACGGCTCATCGAGGACGACGAGCGCCGCGTCCCTGCGACCCAGCGCTCTGCCCAGGCGCACGCGCTGTCCTTCGCCTCCCGAGACCAGGCCGCCTCCTTCGCCGAGGGGCGTCTGGAGCCCCTCGGGGAGCGCTTCGAGCAACGCGTGGAGATCCGCCGCCTCGAGGATCGAAGCGAAGGAGCCCGACGTGAGGTCGGTGCCGTAGCCGAGGTTGTCGAGGAGCGAGCGGTTCCAGAGATGCACCGACGGGTCGACCCACGCCGTTCGACCTCGCAGGGCTTCGGCGCGCGCGGGGTCCGCCGTCACCGGCTCGCCGTCGACGAGAACGCGTCCGTGTGCGGGGCGATGCCAGCCGAGCAAGAGCCCAATGAGGCTGGATTTCCCTGCTCCCGACGCGCCCACGATCGCGACGTGCTCGCCGGCGCGGACTTCGAGGCTGACGTGCTCCAGGATCGTGTGCCCGCCGGCGACCACCGACACGTCGTCGAGGAGGATCTCCGCGCCGCGCGCCGCCGGTCGCGAGCGCTCGGGTCGTGAGGCGGGCGCGCTCTCGGCCGCGGCGCTCGTCTCCTCGAGCGCGCCGAGGGGCTCGAGCAGACGGAGCGTACGATTGCGTTGCGCCGGATACCGCCGGAGCGCGACAGCCAGGCCCTCGCCGATCTCGGGGAGGTCGAGGACCCAGTACACGAGCAAGAGAACCGCGGCAGGCTCGGCGGCGCGCGCGGAATAACCGAGCACGATGACCACTGTGATGGCGTACGCCGCGAGCGTCTGCAAGAGGTCAGCGGCCACGACCACGCGCACCGTCTCGTACGCGGCGCGCGCCCATTCGACCAGCAAGGCTTCGTGCTCCTCCCGCACCGGGCGCTCGGCGGCGTGCGTGCGCACAGGGACGAGGCCGAGCAGCGCGTCGAGGTACGAGCGGCTGAGCGCGCCGAGGTGGCTTCGTGCGCGTGCGTCGCGGGCGAGGAGGGCGGGCTGCACGGCGAGGGGGATGGCGACCATCGCGACCGCCGCGAGCGCCGCCCAGAGCGCGCTCGCCGGGTCGATCCACGCGATCGCGCAGACTGTGACGGCGAGCTGCACCGCCCCGCGCACGATGTGCCCGCCGAGCTGCGGGAGCGTGCGTATCTCGTGAATGGCGTGGCTGCGCTCGGCCATGTCCGACGTCGGCCGGCTCTGGAAGTAACGATCCCCGAGACGGGGGATCTTCTCGAGGAACGCCATGCGCAGGCGCACCTCCAGCCGCCGGCCGAGGCGCAGCAGGCCTCCTTCGATCGACAGCTCGAGCGAGAGGATGAAGATCGCGAAGAGGACGAACGCGCCGAGCGCGAAGAGGCGCTGCTCGACGAGGCCGAGCGCGCGACCGGCGCCGAAGAACGCGCGAAAGAGGACCGCCTCGAGCGCCGTGGCGCCCACGGCCGCGAGGATCGCCGTCAACAGCACGGGCGCCGTGACGACGCCGTCGCGAAAGAGGAGCCCGCCCAGCGTCCGCCATGCGCTCGCCGGTCGCTCCGCGAGCGCAGCGACGAGCTCGGGCGAAGGGGCTCCGGCGCTCGCCGCGGCTGCGGCGGGCCGCCGCACGCGCACGCTCACGGAGCCGCGCAGCATCACCGCTTCGCCCTCACCCTCACCCTCGTCGTCGTCCTCTTCCTTCTCCGCGGACGCGTCGAGCTCGGCGGGCCTCGCCGTCCAGTACATCGCGGGCACGGCCTCGTCGCCGGCGAGGGCACCCTGGTAGAGCGCCTCCACCGCGCGACCGGCCTCGGCGCCGCGCGCGAAACCTCCGCCGCGAACGAGCGCCGACGTCATCCGGACGGCCGCATCGAACGCGGCGATCGGCCGCCACCCCGGCTCCGCCAGCGCCGAGTCCAGGATCGCCCGGCACGCCCCCTCGCAGCCGAGCGCGCGCAGGCGCGCCGCCACGGCCTTCGTGAACTCGTCCGACGTCGTCCACCCGCGAAACGCTGACGCGGGAACGCGTGCGTCATGCACGTAGAGCTCCGAGACGAGCTCCGCGCGCGAGATCCAGCGTCGTCCGCCGGCTGGATCCATGACCTGCACCAGGGGCCCGTGCGTTCGCCAGACCACGACGAAATGGGTGAACCCGTTCGGTTGCCGGACGACGACGATCGCCGGGAGCACGTCCGCCTCGGCCAGGAGGAAGTGGTCTGTGGGGACCATGATCTGGTCGGCGTCCAGCCCCAGCTTCGGCAGGAGCTCTTCGAGCGTATCGATCGACGTGCCGTCCACGTCGGTCTGGCACGCCTCGCGGAGCCGCCCGTAGCTCACCGTGATCCCGAAGCCTTCGAGCAGGCACTTGAGGGAGGCCGGCCCGCAATCCATCGCCGAGGTCTGGATCACCTCCGGCGCGAACCACCTCCGCTTCACGGTTTCGCCTCGCGTCGATCGGCGGCCGCACCACCGGTAGGGGCTGCGGCGGGGGCGCTCGCCGTCGTGCGCTGCGCGAGGTACTTGCCTGCCGCGCGGAGCACGAGCGTCGCGGGAGTGACGCGCTCCACCTCGACCTCGGCGCTCCCGGGGAGGCCATGCTCGAGCGGGATCGTCGTGGGCGTGCCGGGAGGGATGGAGAGCTCGACGCGAACGTGCCCGGCCCGAAGCTCGCTTCCGACGCGCGTGACCTGCGCGCCGAGGGTGCCGTACTCGAGCCACGGATACCCCTCGAGCCGGACCCGCCCCATCTGACCTGGCCGGATGCGTCCGGCGGCCGCGGCGGGCAGGAACTCGGCGACCACCTTGAGCTCGCCGGTGGGCACGATGGCCCCGAGCTTGTCCCCTTCGCGCACGTACGCGCCCGGGCGCACGTCGGCGGCGTCCCCGACACGGCCACCGACGGCGGCGCGAACGGTGCGTCGATCGATCTCGTGGCGGAGCACGGCGACCGTCGCCGTCGACGTGGCCGCCTTGCCCCTGAGCGTCGCGATGTCCCGGCGCAGATCTTCTGCGCGCGCGCGCGCCTGGCTCTCGCGCGTCTTCTGGTCGCCGCTCTGCCGCTTGACGTCGAGCATGAGCGCGTCGGTCCCTGCGCGCTGACGCTCGGCGTCGGCGCGCTTTCGGATCAGCTCGAGATCGGAGATCGCGCCACCGTCGAAGAGCCGGCCGGCGCGCACCGCCTCCTCCTGGGCGAGCTTGGCGGCGAGATCCGCCTCGAGCTGCCGCGCGCGCGCCTGATCGAGCGCGACGTCGGTGGCGCCGCGATCGAACAGGACGGACTGGTCCTGCGCGACGAGCGCGCGCTCGAGCGCTTCAATCTCCGGCGCGATGGCGGCGAGTCGGACCGTCTCCTCGTCGAGGCGACGGCGCTCGACCTCGCTGTCGAGCTCGAGGACGACGTCCCCCTCGGCGACGACCGTCCCGATCGCGAGCCGCGTCGTGAGGATCCGCCCCGAGACCGGCGCGTCGATCGAGTGCGCGGCGCGGTCCACCTCGAGCCGGGCGACCTCGCTCGTCTCGTAGACGGCGACGGTCGCGCGAAAGAACCACGCGCACCACGCGCCGAGCAGCACGAGCGCGGCGCCCGTCGTGACGAGGGATCGCCGCGAGCGCTCCGCCCCGAGGGCGCGCAGGGTCTGGGAAAACGTGGCCGCCAAGCGGACCAGGATACCGGTGGAATCGCCCGGACACGAAATCCCGTGATCCCGGCTCGCGGCGTTGGTCTTGCCCGTAACGTGCCCGTGCCCGGATCCTCCTCAAAGTTTGCTTGGATTCGGGCACGTGCCCGTGCCCGTGCACATTTACGGCGACAAGCGTGACCGGGTGAGGAGAGGCCCTAGATGTTCACACGGCTGGCGCTATGGTTCACCGCCAGCGCACCAGCGCGGACCTTGGACTTGATCTTCACGCCGTTGGCGTTGTGGTTGCCCGGTGCCCCCCCGGCCCGGACCTTGGACTTGATCTTCACGCCATTGGCGTTGTGGTTGACGGAGTAGTTGCCCGCGCGAACCGTTGTCTTGACCTTCATGATCTCTCCTCCCGTGGCCCTGGGTGTGAATGTCCCGGCCTCGATGGGGGAGTACGCTGGGGATCTCCGCCGGTGTCGACGATTCCTCAGCGGTAGTACAGGTAGGCGAGGACCACGACCGCGCCGAGCAGGAACAGCGCCGTATTCAGAACCTGGCCAAACGACACGCGATCGAGCACCCCCGGAGCGGCGGGCGGCGCCGTGCGGTCGGGCGGCGGAACGTAGGGCGCGAAGCCCGCACCGTTGAGCGAGAGCATGCGCTCTTCGCGCCGCGCCTTCGCGGCCGAGGGGAGCTCGTGGGCGGGCCGGAGCGACGTCGCGGACGGCGCGGGCGGCAGAGACCGGCCCATGCTCGGCACGACGCCGGACGCGTATGCCGACGGGAGATACGACGGGGGCTGGCGCGCGTGGAAGCACGCGGCGAGGTCGGAGTGATCGTTCGAGGCGCGGTGGGTGACGTGGGCTGCCATGGTGATCCATGCACTTCGCAAGGATTGGACCACCCTGGTCAGACCAGCGTTCGCGCGGTTGCGACCGCTCTGGCTGCGCATTCTGCTCAACTCGCGCAAGCCGGAAGCCGAGGACGTCGCACGTCGCGCAACGCGCGGAGGACTGGACCGCAACGTGCGACTCCGTGCGAGCATCACTGTCCCGTGACGATCGCCAGCACCTTGGACGAAGTTCCACCACGAGCGATTCGCGGAGCGGGAGGCGGGCGGGCGCCCGAAGTCGTCGTACCTGCCGTTCGGCGCCGGCCCCCGCGCGTGCATCGGGAAGGTCTTCGCGATGATGGAGGCGCGCCTCTTGCTCGCGACGATCGCCAAGCGCTTCCGCTTTTCGCTGGCGACGGGTCGCGCCGTGGAGGCCGAGCCGCGCATCACGCTCGTCCCGAAGTCCCGAATGAAGATGCGTCTTGACGCGCGCCGGCTTTCCGCGCCGTCGCGCCCTTGAGGCGGCCTCTCGCCAAGCTCTCGCCTATACTCGAGAGATGTTCACGAGCGACCTTCCCCGAGCGCGTGCCCTGCTCCTATCGGTCGTCGTCCTGGCGGGGTGCTCGTCGAGCTCCGGCAGCTCGGTCGAGCCGGGCAGCGACGGTGGAGGAACGGCGAACGACGGCGCGACCGGCGACGGCGGCGGGCCGGGCCCGGACGGCGGAGTAAACCCGAGCGACGGCGGCGCCGACACCGCGGTACCGCCGTCCGACGCTGGCAGCGACGCGTCCGGCGCCTTCGCGTTGACGAGCGCCGCGCTCGCGGAGGGGGCGACGCTGGGCGCCGCCAATACGTGCGATGGCGCCAACACCTCGCCGCCGTTCCACTGGGCAGGTGCCCCCGCCGGCGCGCAGTCGTTTGCCATCGTGCTCACCGACAAGACGAACGGCCTCGTGCACTGGGCGATCTACGACATCGGCGCGGCGACGTCGGACGTGGCCGCCGCGATCGCGTCCGCGTACCAGCCGGCCGCGCCCGCGGGCGCGAAGCAGGCCAAGAGCATCAGCGGCTCCCCGGCCTACGCCGGCCCGTGCCCCCCGAAGGGCGGCGGCGCGCACACCTACGAGTTCGCCCTCTACGCGGCCGACGTCGCGCAGCTCCCCGGCACCACGGCCAACACGACGAAGGAGGCGATCGTCGCCCTCCTCGGAACGCACAAGACGGGCAGCGCGAACCTCACCGGGAAGTACAGCCGCTGACCGCGCGCGCAGATGACTGATGCGCTCGCGCCGAAAGGGCGTTCGCTCTACCCTGGAGACGTGAAGATCGCGCTCCTGTACCCGCCGCCCTGGAAGATCGCCGGGGCCTGCGACGCACCGGACCCGAAGGACGGTCCGCCCGACGGGTACAAAGTAGGCGATCTCGACGCCGACTTCTACCAGACGCCGTACGGCCTCTTCTCGATCGGCGCCCAGGCGATCCGCGCTGGTCATCAGGTCAAGGTGCTCAACCTGAGCTCCTTCGCGTGGTCGCGCGTCGAGGAGATCGTGCGCGCGCTCGACGCCGACGTCTTCGGGATGTCCTGCTGGACCGCGAACCGCCGCGGCGTCGCCCTCGTCGCCGATCTGGTGAAGCGGACGCACCTGCGCGCGCACGTCGTGGTGGGCGGCCCGCACGCCACGCCGCTCGCGAAGGAGCTCCTCGCGCACCACCCGGCGATCGACACCGTGTGCATCGGCGAGAGCGACGCGACGTTCCTCGAGATCGTGGATCGCGTGGCGGCCGGCGCGCCCGTCACCGGCCTCGCCAGCACGGCGTACCGGGACGGCGGGACCATCCTCCTCGCGCCAGAGCGCCCGCAGATCAAGGACCTGGACACACTCGCGTCGCCGCAGGACTACTTCGATACCCACATCCTGATGACGTCGCGCGGCTGCCCGTGGGCGTGCACGTTCTGCGGCGCGGAGACGAGCTGGGGCCGCGGTTTCCGCTCCAACTCGGTCGCCTACGTCGTCGCCGCGCTCGCGAAGATGGTCGCGCGCCTCCCGGTGAAGATGGTCCAGATCAAGGACGACACGTTCACCACCCACAAGAAGCGCGTGGTCGAGATGTGCCGCGAAATCCGCGCGCGGAAGCTCGCGTTTTTCTGGAGCTGCGACACACGCGTCGACATGCTGAACGACGAGCTTCTCCGCGAGATGCGCCTCGCCGGCTGCCAGCGCCTCAGCCTCGGCGTCGAGAGCGGCTCGCAGCGCATCCTCGATCTCATCGAAAAGAAGATCACGGTGGACGAGATCGCCGCGACGACCGAGCTCGCGAAGAAGTACGGCATCAAGGTCCGGTACTACATGATGCTCGGCAACCGCGGCGAGACGGCGGAGTCGATGGACGAGACGCTGCGCTTCCTGGAGCGCGCGCAGCCGCACGAGTACATCTTCTCGTGCCTCTCGATCTACCCCGGCACGCCCGACTTCAAGGACGCCGAGAAGGCCGGCTGGCTGAAGCGCGAGATCTATTTCCGCGAGCGCTTTCAGGAGTTGAAGATTCCGTTCGACGCGTCCGAGACCGACACCGCGCGCATGAACGCGTGGTTCGCCGAGAACAGCGGCCTCCGGCACCTGCACCGGGACACCGTCGCCGAGCGTGAGGAGACGCTCGCCCTCCTCGGCGACTACCACGCTGCGCACATGGACTACGGCGTCGCGCTCTACGACGCGGGCGATCTCGACGGCGCCGAACGCCACGTTCGCCGCGCGCTGGAGCTCGGATTTCCGTGTCCAGGGCTCGTCTACAACCACCTCGCGTGCATCGCCAAGGCGCGCGGCGATCTCGACGGCATGATGGACCATTTCACGACGGCTGCGAAGGTGGACCCGCAACACTACGTCCTCATCCAGAACGTGCAGGCGGCGCGCGCGTGGTTCAAGCAGGAGGGGCCGGCGAAGAAGCTCCCACTCACGTTGACCGTGAGCCACGATTTCCAGCTCCTCGAGCGCACGGTCCAGCCCACGCTCCCGGGGCCGCTGCCCGACGATTTCGCGGAGTGGGGGCCCGCGACGTCTCCGCCCGAGCCCGCCGCCGCCTACGTGAAGACGCCCGACGTGGAGGGCAGTGGCAAGGGGCTCGAGCCGCGCACGCGCCTGAAGGTCGTCTCCTGAGGGAGAACCGGCAGATCCGGCAGCCAGTACGCAGCAATGGAGCCGGCGGTCAGCCCCGGAGCCAGAGCACCAGCGCCGCGGCCCCGACGAGCAGGCGGACGCCCTCGACGGGGATCGCCCACCGCTTCTTCTCCAGGATCCCACCCACCGACAGCACCGTCCCGAAGACGCACAACGCCGCGAGCACGAGCGCGCCGCGCGGGATGAGCGACTCCCACATGACGAGCGCGAACGTCGCCGCCACGAGCGCCGCAACCTGGACCAGCACGTAGACCGTCCGCCCACGCGCGAGCGGCGGAGCGTACTTGCGGTACGTCGCGCGCGCGACAGCGGCGGGCGGCGGCATCTCCTGCCCGCGCGGCTTCCACGCTGGCGACGCGAACCAGACGCGCAGCCTGTCCGTTCCTTGCGCGCGCCAGGCCATCCCCGCCATCTCCGGCCAGTAGTGCACCTGCGCCCAGATCGGGTTGAAGCTCGCGAGCGGCTTCGTCGTCCCGTACACGCACGGCTCGATCTCTTCGGCGTAGGTGCCGAAGAGGCGATCCCAAACGATGAGGATCGCCCCGTAGTTCTTGTCGAGGTACTGGGGGTTGATCGCGTGGTGTACGCGGTGGTGCTCGGGCAGGTTCAGGATCCAGCCGATCGGCCCCTTGAATTTGCCGACGAGCTCGGTGTGGATCCAGAACTGGTAGAGCGTGCTGAACGACACCGCCGTCGCGAACGCCGGCAGCGAGACGCCCGCGAACGAGAGCGGCAGGTAGAAGGGGAGGCTGGTCCAGCTCGTCAGCACCGACTGGCGCAGCGCGACGGCGAGGTTGTAGTCCTCGCTCTGGTGGTGCACGACGTGGGCGGCCCAGAGGAAGTTCACCTCGTGGCTCATCCGATGCCACCAGTAGTAGAGGAAATCCACGCCGATCCACGCCAGCGCCCAGTCCGCCCAAGGCGGCAGCGTCGTGATGCGGTGGTCGTACGCCCACGCGAAGACCGCGAGCTGCGCTCCGCGCTCGAAGATGAGCAGGACCTGCTGCTGGATGCCGCAGGACAGGTCGGTCACCGCGTCGCCGACGCGGTACAAACGGACCTTCTTCGCGCGCGCGACGAGGAGCTCCACGGCGATCAGCACGAAGAAGAGCGGGATCGCCAGCGCGATGTAGTTGCGCATCCGAAACGCATCGTAGCGCGCGCGGCGCGGGCCTGCTCCTGGTAACATGCCCCACATGACGCAGCCCGAAACCAAGGCGCCCGGCCTCCCGAACATCGACGTCAACGAATATGGGGGGAAGAAGGACGGCGTGCGCCAGCAGATGAACCGGCGACTGTTCATGCAGCTCCTCGTCTTCGACGCCCCGAGCGGCGCTTCGGCGGAGAAGCTTTGCGCGGCGACGGCGGAGGCGATGGGCGCGCGCAAGGTCGGCTCGGTCGTGTACGCCGACGCCAACGCGCCCACCGGCGTGGGCCTCCTCACCTGGAGCGAGGATCCCGCGCACTTCGTTCGCAACGTGCGACCCGCCTTCGCGGAGGGCCCGCTCGCCGCCGTCGTGCATCGCCCGCACTTCACGATGCTTGGTCGAAGCTACGCGATCGGCCACGAGCCGCAGCTCGAGCACTGGCTCATTCAACGCTCGGTCGAGAACGTGATGGATGAGACGACGCCCTGGCACGTCTGGTACCCGCTCCGCCGCAGCGGCGCCTTCGCGCGTCTCGAGCCCCAGGAGCAGAGTGGCATCCTCCGCGAGCACGGCACGATCGGTCACGCTTACGGCGAGCAGGGCCTCGCGACCGACATCCGCCTCGCGTGCCATGGCATCGACGCGGAGGACAACGAGTTCGTGATCGGCCTCGTCGGCAAGGATCTGCACCCGCTCAGCCACCTCGTCCAGACGATGCGCAAGACGAGGCAGACGAGCGAGTTCATCGCCAAGATGGGCCCGTTCTTCGTCGGCTACGCGGTCGCGCGGACGCGGGCGTAGAGCGGAGCTACCGCGACGCCGCGAGGGCGAGCAGCACGCCGGCGAAGATCGCGCCCAGGGCGATGACGGCGAGCACGCGGCCCCGGCTCGTGGCGCCGCGCGCGGGCTCGGTGGGACTCTCCGCGAGAGGCGCCGGGGAGCTCACTGAATCCGGTATGGGCATGGATTCGTGGGAGGGCGTCGAGGGCGCCGGCTGCGACGCAGGGCCGCCGAGCATGATCACCGGCGTCGGCGTCAGCCTTCCCCGATCCGACGCCGAACGGCTCGAAGGCGCCGCCGGCGGCTCGATGGCGCCCATCTCGCGGCTAGAGATCCGTCGCGCCGTGCGCACGCCGCCGGCGCTCCCGCGCTTGACGAGGTCGGCAGAGCGCGGCGCGTCGTCTGGCCAGTCTCCCGGGAGCGCGCGCAAGCGGAGCAGTTCGTCGAGCATCGCCTCGGCGCTCGGGTACCGCTGCGCCGGATGCCGCACGAGCGCCTTGGCGACGACCGCCTCGAGCTCGATGGTCAAGGCATCGGAACGGCCGAGCGCCAGCGGCGGCGCTCGGCCATCGAGCTTCGCGCGCGCGAGCTCGCGCGGCCCCTCGAACTCCGAGAAGGGGTGCTCGCCGACGATCGCCGTGTAGAGGAGCGCCCCGACGGAGTAGACGTCGGAGCGCTCGTCGGCCGCGCGCGAGGCGAGGATCTGCTCGGGGGCCATGTACTCGAGCGTCCCCAGCGTCACGTTCATGCGCGTCAGCTCCTTCATCGGCGGCGTCATCGAGCGATCGGGCGTCTTGGGCGCCTCGAGCGGGCGCTTGGTCAAGCGGCTCAAGCTGAAGTCGAAGATGATCGCCCGATAGCCCTCGCCGCCGCCGTACGGGCGGAGGATGATGTTGCCCGGCTTGAGATCGCGGTGGACGATCCGCACGGCGTGGAGATCGCGCAGGCCGCGGAGCAGATCGATGCCCAGGTCGACGCCCTCTTCGACGCTGAGGACGGTGCTGGTCATGAGCGTCGAGAGGAGGTGCCCCTCGACGTACTCCATCACCAGGACGAGGCTGAAGACCGGATCGACGAGCATCTCGTGGATCTTGACGACGTGCTCGCTCTCCACGCGCGCGAGGAAATACGCCTCACGGCGCAGTCGCTCGACGACCTCCTCGTCCTGCAGGAGCGGCGGGTGAGGGCGCTTGAGCGCGACGCGCTCGCCCGTCGCGATGCGGTGGCCGAGCCACACCTCCGCGAACGCGCCGGCGCCGAGCTTGCGGTCGACCGCGTACCGGCCATCGAGGATGGCTCCCTCCGCGAACTGCCCTCGCGCTGCCGCGCTCAAACGCCTGTCCCTCGGAGCACGACGCCGACGGTACGCGCCAGAATGTAGATGTCCAGCCAAGGCGACCAGTTGCGCACGTAGTGCACATCCATGCGCAACCGCGCGGCGAAGCCGGTCGCGTTGCGGTCACTGACCTGCCACAAGCCCGTCATTCCCGGCATCGCGCGGAGGATGATGCCCTCCCTGCCGTTCATCTGCGGGATCTCGCGATCGAGGTAGGGCCGCGGCCCGATGAGGCTCATCTCGCCGCGCACCACGTTCCAGAGCTGCGGGAGCTCGTCCAGGCTGTATTTCCGCACGATGCGACCGACGCGCGTGACGCGCGGATCGTTGGTCAGCTTGTGGAACTCCTCGTACTCGGCGCGGAGCTTGGGGTCGGCGTCGAGCACGGCCTTCAGGCGCGCCTCGCCGTCGCCGTGCATGCTGCGGAACTTCGCCGCGCGGAAGCGCTGGCCGTCGCGGCCGACGCGCTCCTGGAAATAGAAGACGGGGCCACGCGAGTCGAGCCGGATGGCGAGGCAGAGGAGGGCGATGAACGGCAAGATGCAGAGCCCGCCGAGCAGCGTGAGCGCGACGTCGATGATTCGCTTGGCCAGCCGCGGCCACGGGAGCATCAGCTGCTGCCGGACCTCGATCCCGAGCACGCCCCCGACGTCGCGCGCCGGGACGCCGAGGCTCGCGAAGCCCGCGAGATCAGGGATGACGAGAAGATGCGAGAACGCGCCACCGACGCGCTCGGTGATCTCGACGAGCTGCTCGCCGCTCTGGTTGGGGAGCGCGACGATGGCGTAGGAGATCCCGAGGCGACGGGCGAGCACCGACGCGAGCGCAAACCCGCCGACGACCGGCACCCCCTCCACCTCGGCGAACATGCCGCGTGCCCGCGGAGGAGTGGACGCGGGCTTCGGCGGAGCGTCGGTGGCGACGAGATCGCTGGTCTTGGCGCGCATGGACGGCGTCACCAGATCCGTCGTGTGCTGGGTGACCGATTTTACCTCGATCCCGTCGCCGCTGATCCGCGCCCGTAGCGTCCCATGCTTGGCCCGGTCGTCGTCGAGGATCATCACGGGCTTCAGCCCGAAGCCCGGCTGCGCGCGGAGTGTGCGCACGGTGGTGCGGCCGACCTTTCCTGCGCCGATGACGACGACCGGGTGTCCCCACCACGCGCTCGCCGCGCACTGCCCGCGGAGCACGGAGCGGCATATCGGGACGAGGAAGAGCGCCGCGCCCCACCAACCGAGCGCGCCCCAAGGCGTCCAGTGCGTGCCGTGCGTACGGATGGCGAAGCCCATCACCATGGCCGACGCGAGCACGAACGTGAGCGCCATCGTGGTGTTCCGGATCTCGTCGGGGGGGCTGTTCGCCATGGCCGAGTACTGGCCGAGCGCGGTGAAGAGCGCGACGCACATCACCATCACCGGCATGCCGAGGACGTACGAGTCGAGCCGAAAGTCGCCGAACGTCGCGGTGTTCAAGGCGATGCCGACGAGCGCTGCCAGAGAGAGCGACGCCCAGTCGGTGGCGAGCAGCGCGGACGTCGTCAAGAGCGGGCGGCACTTCACCGAGAGGCCCGCCAGCGCCGGACTCTCGCGCGCAGCGAGCGATGGGTTCTTCCCGGCGACCGCGCGCCGCTCCTGGAGCTGCTCGAGCAGCGCCCTCGCGAGCGCCGTCCGCGACAGGATCCCCATCTGGATCATGATCTGGCCGATCTGGCCCCCCTGCTCCTCCTGGTAGCGGAGCGCGCCGCGCACCTGCTCGGGCGTGGCCGCGCCGTGCTTGATGAGGATCTGGCAGATCTCGTTGCCGCGCTTGCGACGCCTCCCGAAGTACGCAGGGACGCGCCGCGACGAGCGTTCGCGCGCCGGCTCCGTTTCCTGCGCTTCTTGGGGGACGGCGGGTTCGGGTTCGTTTGACGGGGTCATCTCCGACTCCGTTGCGGCTGGCGGGCGGCCCTCGCGCTGGCTCACTTGCGGTGAGGCGGCGGAATCGGGATGTTCGGCGGCACGCCCGGCGGGCGCCCGCCGGAGCCCATGCCCGGGGGCATGAAGCCCTGGATCATCTGCTCGAGGCTCTGGATCTGGTAATCGGCCGGCACCGCGAAGCGCGCCTCCTCCAGCTTCTTCTCCTCGACCTTGGTGGCTTCCATCCGCCCGGTCTCGGCCCCGTTCTCGTTCATGATGACGCGGAGCGGGAAGTGGTTGAGATCCGTCAGGGTCATGAGGACCGCGACCTTGGGATCGAGCGTGCCGATGCCCATCGTCCGCAGATCGAAGAAGCCGATCTTCTTCGCCATGCACAGCTCGATCTCCTCCTTCTTCTTCTGGCTCGGCTTGTCCTCGGTGATCTTCCAGATCTCGCACTCGTAGCCGGCGATCTTCTCGATCTTGCCGGTCTTCTCGAACTTCGGCGCCGGATCGGTCGAGGGGGTCGAGCCGGAGGACGACGAGTGGTGTCCCCCCTTGGCCTTCTTCACGTCGTCGCCGATCTTGTCGAAGTCGAAGACCACCGCCTTCTTGGGATCGTCCATCACGCCGTAGAGCTTCTTCGCCGGTGGGTCGAAGAGCACCCACACGCTCTTGCCGAGCATCGGCACGTCTGCGCCCACCGAGGAGGGGAGGTCGAAGCGCATCTTCGGTTGCTTCACCTCGTAGGTGAAAGGCACCGGGGGCTTGCCGGACTTCTTGTCGGAGAACTGGAGATCGATCTTCCCTTCGAAGGGCTTGTCGAACACTCCGAGGAGGCCGCCGCCGCCGGTGGCTTCGCCGCCGTCACCGGAGTCCTTCTTGAACTTGCTGCAGCCGAAGAGCACGAGCGCGGTCAGGGCCAGCGCGGCAGGGCGACGGATCATGCGCGATCTTATACCCGTTCTCGGGGCAGGGAGGCTACCGGCGCGCGCGGGGTAGGCTGTCCACGTTCACCGTGGGGACGCTGGCGCCGGCGATCACCGACCCGTGCTGGGCGAGGACCTTCGATGCCGCGGCTGCCTTGAAGGGATGCGCGTTCGACGACGGAATGGGGGCGTTCTGGTAGACGACGAGCCCCGCGCTCGTGCCGAGCACTGCGAACGCCGCGAAAACGGCGATGAAGGTCGACACGCTGCGCTTGCGGGGGCTGCTTGTTCGCGTTGGCGTTGGCGGTGCACCCGCCACGAGCGCGCGCGCCGAGACCACCGCCATTTGCGGGTGCTGGGGCTGGGGCTGGGGCTGGGGCTGCTGCGGGAGTTGCGCCGTGAGAAGCGCCGCCCGCGCATGGACCTTGGCGGGCACGCGCATCTCGAAGGGCACCGTCGGATCGATCGGCACCTCCGTGAGGATGTCGTCCGCGTCGATCTCGCTCGTGGCCGCCGCCCGTTCGATGGTCGAGTCGTGCGTGAGGATCGCCCGCTTCGACGTCCGCTCCACGTCCGAGAGATCCAGCTCGATCTCCACGTCCGCAGGCAAGTCGAATACGGCGGACTTCGCGCCGCGCACCAACCATCCGCCGCCGTTCCCGACAACTGCGCCGTTCATGCGGTCCGGAGCTTACGACCACGAGACGGAATGCGCTCCTTCTCTGCGTCCAATATTCAAATTTCGGTCGCAGTTACGACGACATCCCACCTCATCACGAGTGGACGTTTGCAGTGAAGCCGGAAACTTCGTGGGTGAACCTCGACAAAGTCCCCCCATTGGGCCACACCTAAGTGCGCGATGATTCGCTTCCCGAAACGCCCGCGAAGCAAATCGATCGACCTCGAAGACGACGATCTCGTCGAGGTCGGCCGACCGAGCGAGCCGGACGATCTCGCGGACACAGGCGTGGTTCCGCCCAGGACCAAAGCCGCGTCTGCGGCTGCGGCGGGCTCGGTCGCGCCGGTCGCGATGGCCTCCCGGATTCCCGAAGAGACGTTCCTGATTCCGCGGCTGGAGCGGCATCGCGAATCGCGCGTCTCGCTCCTCTTCGCGGCCGTAGGTCACCGGCCGAGCCTGCCGTGGGCTGCCGCGTTGCTCGCGCTCGGCGCGATCGGCGCCGCGGGGAGCATGCGCCTGCTCGATGCGCTCGAAGGTCGCTCCCAAGGCGAGCTTCCGGCGGCCGCCGCATCGCCTCCGCCGGCGGCCACGACGCCGCTCACGCCGATCGCTGCGCCCGTCGCCAAGCCCGCGCCCGTGGTGCTGAAGTTCGGGTCCGCCGACGCTGTGAACGTCGCCGTGGACGCGCCGAAGCCGGCCGCGCCTGCTGCAGCGGCCGCCGCGCCCGCGCGTGCGCCGGCCGCGTTGGCCGCGGCCACGGTTGCCCCGGCCCCTGCGCCGGCCGCTCCCAAGAAGATCGCCGTTCTGCCCGCCGCGCCCCCGCCCGCCGCTCTGCCCGTCGCACCCCCGCCCGCGCCGGCCGACAGCGTGAAGCGCGCGGTGACCGTCGACTCGCTCGCGGAACAGCAGCTGAAGGCCGCGCTCAAGTAGGCGGATCGCGGAAGTCCCGATCCGCGAGCGCCTGCAGCTCGCCCAGGTCGAGGAGCGCCTCGACGCTCGTGGGCGTGACGAGCTGGCTCACCCGCGCGTAGATATCCTGAAGCCGCTGGACCTTGGCCTGGGCGGCCTCCATCGTGATTTCGCCCGCCTCCAGCGCGCGCAGAAGCTTGCACTGGTAAGACCGGCAGACGGCCGGGCGCTCCTCGTAGGCGACGCACTTGCGCGCGTCGAGCAGACCGCAGGGCTGCGCGAAGCTCGCGCCGCGCGCGTCGTCGAGCACGTCGAGCAGCTGCTTGCCGCGCGCCCACGAGAGCTCCTCTCGCTTGAGCACCGTCCGAGGGAAGAGGGCACCCGAGCAGCAAAGTCCGCAGCTCGTGCAAAGGCTCGTCCCGACGGTGCTCATGCGGCCGGTCCTCCTCTCTGACTTGACGGAACCCCTGAGGTGACTAGTTTGTTCAAACGGTCACCCGGACCCATGGACGCTACCAAAAAAGACTGCATTCTGGTGGAGGCGGCGAAGGCGTTCGCCCGCTGGGGCTTCAAGAAGACGTCGGTCGACGACATCGCCAAAGGTGCAGGGGTCGCCAAGGGAACGGTGTACCTCGCCTGCGAGTCGAAGGAAGACCTCTTCTTCCAGGTCGTCGAGCGCGAGGTCGCAGCCTGGGTCGGGGAGGTCGCCAAGCTCATCGACCCCAACGTGCCGGCGGATGAGCTGCTTGCGAGGATGTCCTTCGCAGGAATGGCCTACCTCGAGAGCCACCCACTCGTCCAAGATCTGCTTTTCGGCAAGACGAGCGACCTTCTGCCGTCGCGGCAGGACCGATTTCAGCAGTTGCGTGCTCTCGGGACGAGCCATGTCGTCGAGGTGCTCCGTCTGGGTGTGGTGCAGGGGATCTTCCGACCGGAGCTCGACTGCGAGGAGGTCGCGTCGCTCCTCCAGGACCTCCAGCTGACGACGTACATCTTCCACAACCACCCCACGAACCGGGACGCCCGCATCGCGCGGCGGGGGGTTGCAGGGCTCGATTTGGTCCTCAACGGGATCCGGGCACACGAGGGAAAGATCCCTAAAATTCCGGCGCTTGTGTTCCCCCCGGTGCATCCCCAGACGCGATGACGGCGCCGTGAATTTTCGTCGTACCCGGCGCCACTGAGTTGGAGTACATATAGCTACGACGGAGCTCCTGGGGATGACCGACAAGAACGAGCAAGTGACCAGTCTGGCGAAGCAGCCGGCAAAAATGCCGGCCGAGGGTGCGGTTCGCCGCCCCTACCGTGCGCCGGTGCTGCGGTACCTGGGCTCGGTGAGGTCTCTCACGCTGGGCGGGACGGCCGGGTCCCGCAAGGACTTCCCGGCGAAAAACTTCAAGAGATGATCTTCGCCGCACTCGCGCTTAGGTGCGAGGAAGCGGCGGCTCGTCTCGACCGAGTGCGCGGGGTAGCGCACGGTGAGCCTCGCGTGCTCCGACAGGGCGGGGCTTGCCTTGCCGTCTGGCCGTCCGAGGAGCACGCGGTGCTGGATGAGCATGCCAGCCGTGCCAGCGCCGGGCCGTTCGAGGGGGACCTGCGTGAGGGGCGCGGTCGGGGTCGGTTTGCGGCGGCGCAGCTCGACGACGGCGGGCTCCTCCTCGCGCGCGGGCGCGTTGGAGGGCGCGCGATGTACTGGGCGCGCGACGGTTCGACCCTTCTCGCGAGCACCCGCTTGCCGGCCCTCGTGCGCGCCCTCGACGCGCGGCCACGACCCGACGCGATGCGCCTCGCCGAGCTCGCCGCGGGCGATCTCTACGGACGACCCAGCGCCACGTCGTACGAAGGGGTCCATCGGCTGGTCTCGGGCGAGCTCCTCCGCGCGCGCCTCGGCGGCAGTGTGTCTTCGTCCACGCTCGCCCCGCCGGTCCTCTCGGTCCTGGACGGCAAGCCCGACGAGCTCGCGCGGGCGCTGCGCGAGGAGGTCTTCGCAGCGGTACGCCGGACGATCGACGGCCTCGGCCGCGTCGCGGTGCTCGCCGGCGGCGGTGTCGACTCGAGCGCGCTGCTCGCTACGGTGACCGCGCTAGTGCGCGGCGGTACCGCGAAGGAGGTGCTCGCGCTCAGCCTGCACTTCGCGGGGCCAGGAGACGATCGGCCCTACATGGACGAGCTCGCTGCGGCCCTCGGTATCGTCCCCGTTCGAGTGGCCCCCAAGGCGTTCGCTCCCTTCGTGAAGCGCTCGCTCGTCGTCGACGGGCAGCCGTATGCCTCAGCGATGGGCGGCTGGGAGATCGGCTTCCTCGAGCTCGCAAAGGAGAAGGGCGCCGACGCGCTCCTCGGCGGCGTCGGTGGGGACGAGCTCTTCGACGGCGATCCGCGCTGCTTCGCGCTTCGCGCCCTTCGCGGTGACGTGCTCCACGCCGCGCGGGCCGCCGCCAGGCTGCGCGTCCCCTGGGAGAGCTCCCGCTTGCAGCGGGTGCGCGAGTTCGTCCTTCGCCCGATCGCCGTGCACGCCATGCCCCGGTCGCTCCGCCGTCTCGCGCGTCGACGCCGCGTCTCCGGGCGCGCGGTGCCCTGGGCGGGTCCCCTCTTCCGCGAGGTCCTTCGCCGTCCCTTGCCTGACCCTGCGGGAGACTTTGGCCCCCGGACGCCTGCCGAGTTCTTCGCGCGGATCAGCGATTCGAAATGGGCGGTCGAGGTCTCCGAAGCGCAGTGCTCGCTCGACGCTGAGGTCGGCTGCGCGACGCGCACGCCTTTCCACGACGAGGCGCTCGTCTCGTTCGTCGCGCGCCTGCCCCCCGAGTCCTTCCTCGAAGGCGGTTACCTGCGCGGCCTCTTCCGCGAAGCCTTCGCCGGTCTCGTGCCCGATCGGGTCCGTATGCGGACGGACAAGGCCGACTTCGAGACCGCCATCGAGGAGATGCACGCCCCGCTCGGCGGACGCGGAGCCTTCGCGGAGCTCGCGTCGATGCGCGCCCTCGAGCAGCTCGGCGTCGTGAAGAGCAAGCCCTATCGCGCGTCGTTCGAGGCGTTCGTGCGCGGCGAGATCGGTCACGAGGGGTGGCATTCGTTGTGGTCGCTCCTGTCGGTCGAGGCGTTCGCCCAGCAAGCGCTGGGTGTGACGTGACCGCGAGCGCGAGCGCGATTCGCTGGATCAGCGAGCAGCACGAGCACGGTGCGCTCGCGTTTCGCGTCGGCCGTCGCGGGGACGAGCTCGTCGCCGAGTTCGCGGGGCTCGGCCTCCTCTTCGCGACGCGGGACGGGCGCGAGGTCGGGTTCGAGGCCTCGCCGCACGCCGATCCAGTCGGCGTCGACAAGGTGCGCGCGAGCCTCGTGCCCGCGCTCCTCCGGCACGCCGCGGGCAAGCTCACGCTGCACGGCGCCGCGGTCGCGCTCGGCGGGCGCGTCGTCTCGTTCGTCGGGGCGAGCGGGGCGGGCAAGTCGACGCTGGCCGCCGAGCTCTGCGCGCGCCACGGCGCCGCGCTCGTCGCCGACGACACCACCGCGGTGGACTTCGATGGCGACACGGTGCGCGTGCCGCCGACCGAGCGCGTGCACTGGCTCATCGACGGATCGCTCGAGCCGCGGGCGGGCGACGCGAAGAGGCCCGTCCTGCCGCCCCGCACCCCCGAGGGCAAAGGGACGCTCATCGCCATCTGCGCCCTCGTCTTCGACCCGTCGGCCTCCGCGCCGACGATGCGGCGCCTGCGCGGCCAGCACGCCTTGGCGCGCCTCGTCCCCAACGTGATCCGTCTCGTGGTCGACGAGCCGGACGCGCACCTCCGGGAGATGGCCGCGCTCGAGCGGCTCGCGTCTCGGGTCGCCGTCCACGAGCTGCGCCGCCCACCCGGTGTGGAGGCGCAGCGCGCGTCGGCGAGCCTTGTTGCCTCGCTCCTCGGGGCGGGGGAAGATGGAGCACCATGAGCGTGGGGAAATCCGGCCGAGTTCGGCCCACCAAAGGCGTCCACGTGCGTGAGTTCGACGGGGAGATGGTCCTCCTCGATCTGGAGCGCGGCGAGTACTTCGGGCTCGACGAGCTCGGCGGCCGCGTGTGGAACGGGCTCGTGAAGGGCGAGACGCCGGAGCAGATCGCCGCGCGCCTCGAGCCGGAGCACGAGGTCACCCTCGATCGCCTCGTCGTGGATCTGGTCGCCCTGACCGACGAGCTCCTGCGTCGGGGGTTGGTCGAGCCGGTGTGACGATGCTGTCGCTGCACGCCCTGAACCTCGCGGCCCTGGTCGCCCTCGCCTTCATGAAGCCCCGCGAGGTCCGCGGGCTCATGGGAAGGCTCGGTGCCAAGCTGCACCGCGACATCGACGAGGTCACCGCGCGCGACGCCGTGGGTCGCCTGAAGCCCGTCGGGACGTGCTTGAGCCGTTCGCTCGCGATCGCCGCACGCCTCCCCAACGCCGAGGTGGTGATCGGCGTTCGCAAGGAGGGCGCCGGGGACGTCCGTGCCCACGCCTGGGTCGAGCTCGGGGGCAAGCCGCTCGTCGACGGGGAAGTCGTCGGCGAGGAGCTCGCGCGACTGTGAGCCTCGTCCTCGTCGGCACGAAGCGATGACGCCGGCGCGGCCGCTGACGACGGTGTGGTCGGCCTCGGGGCCGGCGCCTGGCCGCGACGTCGCGGTGTCCGCCGCGATGCTCGTCCTCGAGCGCGTCGGCGCCGTCGGGTTCGCGCTGGCGCTCGTGCACGGCCGCCGCGACGCGACGCTCCTCGCGAGCGGCGCGCTCGCCGGGCTCTACGCCGTGCGCGCGCTCGTGAGGGGCGCGCAGCGGTCGGCGGTTCAGGAGCGCCTCCACGCCGCGACCGCGAAGGCGCTGCTCGGCGGGGACGTCCTTCGCGCGAGCCCTCTCGACGACGAAGACGCCCAGGGCGCCGTGCTCGACGGCGCGGTCTTCGGCTCGCGCTTGGTGTCGGACGTCGTGCCCGATCTCGTGGGCGACGCGCTGGTCGGGCTCGCCGTCTGCGGGTGGTTCGTCGCGGTTCAGCCTCTTCACGTGGTGGCCGCCGCCGCCGCCACCCTCTCTTTTGCCATCGCGGCGGCGGCCCTCGCGCGACGAACCGTGCGCCGCGCCGAGGACAAGGCCTGGCGCCTGCACGGACCGGTGGTCGACGATCTGCTCGCGATGCTCTCGAGCCGGCTCGAGCTCGTGGCCAACGGGCGCGAGGCTGGCTTTCTCACGCAGGTGCAACGTCGCCTCTCGGCCTGGCGGCTCGAGTCGCTCCGGGCGGACAGGCTCGGCATGATCGCCTCACGCCTCCCGGCGCTCGCCGCCGTGGTCGGGCTCGCGGTCGCGATGGGAGCGGGCGTCTCCTTGCAGCGATGGGTCGAAGGGGGCGGCGCGCTCGAGACGGCGGTCCTCGTCGCGGGCTTGCCGTCCTTCGTCGGTCTCGCGCGGGGGCTCCACGAAGTGGTGCGCGTCGGCACGCGCGTGCGTGCGATCTCCGAGATCCTCGAAGGTGCGCGGGGCGAGCACGCCCGCACGGGCCACGTGATGGGCGACCCATCTTCGCGCGTCGACGTCGAGGGCCTCACGTTCGCGTACGCCGCTGCCGGCAAACCCGCGCTCGCACCGGTATCGTTCGCGTGGCGCCGCGGCGCGCCGCTCGTTCTCGCAGGTCCCAACGGGGCGGGGAAGAGCACGACCCTTCGCCTCCTCCTCGGCCTCGCCTCACCGACCGGAGGGACGATCCGCGTCGGCGGGCGTGAGCTGCACGATCTCGACGGCGCGGCGTGGCGCCGCAGTATCGCGTACCTCGCCCAGCGCCCATACCTGTCCGATCGCGCCACGGTGCGTGAGGCGATCCAGCTCCTCGCCCCCGACGCGAGCGACGCCGCCATGCGCGCCGTCCTCGAGAAGGTCGACGTCTGGACGGCGCTCGCGTCGTCCAGGCCGGAGCCGCTCGAGGTCCGCGTCGGAACCCTCTCGGTCGGGCAGCGCCAGCGCGTCGCCCTCGCACGCGTCCTCGCCGTCGATGCCCCCATCGTCCTTCTGGACGAGCCCGACGCCAACCTCGACCGCGCCGGGATCGCGCGCGTGCGGGCGATCGTCCAGGAGCTCTCGCCGACCAGGATGATCGCCGTCGTCGCGCACACCGAGGAGCTCTTCGATCTCGCCGGGACGCTCGTGCGCTTGCCCGCCGATGGGGCCGATGGCGCCCCCGCCCACGATCAGGCGTCGACGCGAGGCTCAGTCGCGGGGGACGACGCGCGGACATAGCGCCGTCACCGGCGCGTGGGTCCGGGGCGCCACCGTCGCGCGCTCCGGCGCACCGAACGCCGCGAGCACGGCGTAATACTCGTACTCGCACGGGACGACGTCGAGGTGCTGAGCGCCGCGCTCGCGGAGGAGGTAGCCGTGCGCCACCTGGGCGGACCGCTCCTCGTCACCGTAGCGCCCGGGGTACCCTGGCCAACCGCCCACCGAATAGCCGAGCATCGCCGCCGCCAGCGCCGCCGTCACGCCCACGACCAACCCTCGGCCCCCGTCGGGGGTCCCGAAGCGGCTGGGCGCCGATGCCCACGCGCGCCGGACGGCGTGCGCCGCGCCGTCGGTGCCGAACATGGCGAGGATCCACCACACGCCGAGCAGCGCACGATCGGGGTGGTGCGTCGGAGCGCTGTCGCGCAAGTCGCCGTACACGAGGAACGTGATCGTCGCGACGACGGCTACGAGCGGCCACGTCCAGCGCGCGCGCACCGCCGGCCACGCCAGCGCCAGGACGCCGCAAGCCGACAGCGCTGCCGCGAGCGGCGCGCCACGGACCAGCGCGACGGGGTTGCCGAGTAGCTTGTCGGCGAGGGGAATGGACGCCGCGCCCAGCGACTGCCGGTACGCGCTCACGCGCGCCACGAAGTGCAGCGGATCGCCGTGCGCGTGGCCATTCCACGCGATCCACAGGGCCGGACCGGCCGCCGCCACCAGCGCGACGCCGAACCGCCGCCCGCGCAAAACCGCCGCGCACGCGACCACCGCGCACACCGGCCACGCCTCGTACCGCGAAAGCGCCGCTCCGCAGGCGCACGCCGCAGCCGCCATCGGCACCCCACGCGGCGCCGCGCACGCGAGCGCCGCCGCCGCGACGAGCGCCGCCGTCGGCATCTCGGGGACCGGCGCCGCGCCCGCCCACGCGCTCCACGGCAGCGTCGTCGCAAAGAGGACGCCCAGGCCTGCGGCCGCGCGACCGACGCCGATCGCGCGCGCCGCGAGGTACGGCGCCGGCGTCGCGAGCACGCCGAGCACGCACGCGACGACGGTAGCCACGCCGAGCGACCGCCCGAACGCCGCCATCGCGCCGCCGCAAATCCAAACGGGGAGGGGCAGCCAGCTCGTCCCCGTAGGATCGAGCTTCGGCACGTGCGCGAACGCCTCGGCGTGGACGACGCGCGCGTAATCGTCGTCCGAGACATGCGTGAAGCCGATGGCGAGCACGCACACCGTCACCGCCGCCTTCGCCACGCAGAGCAGCGCGACGTCGACGGCGAGGTCGCGCTTCACGAGCGTCTGGTCGGCTCCCTGGTCTACGGTGCGCTCGCGGGCGGTGCCGGCGGCGTGTCCGACGGCTTCGGATCGGTCTTCGCGTCCTTGGGACGGGCGGTGCCCTTGTCGGTCGGCTTCTTCGCGGCTTCCTGAACGGCCTTCGCCTTGAGGGCGCGGTCGCCGCTCGACGACAGGTACGCCAGCGACACGCTCGTCAGCATGAAGATGCCTGCGCAGATCGCGGTCGCCCGCGTCAGGATGTTTCCGGCGCCACGGCCGCCGAAGACCTGAGCCGCCGCGCCGCCGCCGAACGCCGCGCCGAGCCCGCCGCCTTTGCCCTGCTGCAGGAGGACCACGAACATGAGGACGGCGCACGCGCCGATGTGGATGATGTCGAGGATCGTGGTCAGCATCAGGACTTTCCAGGGGTGCCGGAGGCGATGGCCTCTGCCGCACGGGCGATAGCACCGAACTGCGCGACATCCAAGCTTGCGCCGCCGATGAGCCCGCCGTCCACGTTCGGACAACCCAATAGTCCCGCGGCGTTGTCCGGTTTCAGGGAACCCCCATAGAGAAGGCGGGTCCGGGCGGCCAGGTCGGTGGATTTGCCGTTGAGCCAGGTCCGGATGGCCTCGTGGACCTCCTCCGCCTCGGTCGGTCCGGCGTTCTTGCCCGTCCCGATAGCCCAGACCGGCTCGTACGCGATGGCGACGCTCGCCGCGTCCTGCGCGAGAATGTCGAGCACGGCGTCGACCTGCCGCTTCACGACGCGCAGCGTCTCGCCCGCCTCGCGCTCCTTCAGCGTCTCGCCGACGCACACGATCGGGAGGAGCTTGGCGCCGAGGGCCGCGACCGTCTTCTCGGCGACGGCGCCGTCTGTCTCCCCGAAGAGCTGCCGGCGCTCGCTGTGCCCGAGGATGACCCACGTGCAGCCGGCGTCCTTCAGCATCGCCGCGCTGATTTCCCCGGTGAATGCGCCGCTGCCCTTGGAGTGCATGTTCTGGCCGGCGATCCCGACCGCCGTGCCGTGGCACTCGGCCGCGCATGCCGCGAGCGCGGTGAACGGGGGGCCGATGACGACGTCGGTGTGTGACACCGCCCGGGCGAGCGCCGCGATCTCCGCCGCGAGCGACACGCCCGTTGGGCCGCCGTGGTTCATCTTCCAGTTGCCCGCGATGAGCGGCCGTCGGGTCTTGTTCATGTGCGCAGAACCTCGATCCCCGGGAGCTTCTTCCCCTCGATCAGCTCGAGCGAGGCGCCGCCACCGGTGGAGATGTGCCCCATCTTCTTCGCGATATCGCCGCCGGCCGCGTGGACCGCCGCCGCGCTGTCGCCGCCGCCGACGACGGTGAACGCGTTGGAGTCGGCCATGGCCTGGGCGACGCCGAAGGAACCCCCCGCGAACGCCTTCTTCTCGAACATGCCCATCGGGCCGTTCCAGAAGATCGTCTTCGCCGTCGCGAAGCGCCTGGCGAACGCCGCCACGGTGTCCGGCCCGATGTCGAGCGCCATGGTTCCCTCCGGGATCTCCGAGACGCGCACGGTCTTGCCCTCGGTCGACTCGAGGTCGGGCGCGACGACGACGTCCACCGGCAAGAGGATCTCGACCTTCTTCTCCGCCGCCTTCTCGAGCAGCGTGCGCGCGAGGGCGAGCTTGTCCTCCTCGACGCGAGAAGCTTGCACCCGCACGCCCTTGGCCGCGAGGAACGTGTTGGCCATGGCCCCGCCGATGACCAGCGCGTCGACCTGGCCGAGGAGCGCCTCGATGACGGCGATCTTGTCGCTCACCTTCGCGCCGCCGAGCACGGCGACGTACGGCTTGTCCGCGCCGAGCACGAGCTTGCCGAGCGCGGCGATCTCCTTCTCGAGCAAAAACCCGCACCCGCGCTCGGGGAAGAGCTTCGCGATCGCGTGAACGCTGGCGTGGGCGCGGTGCACGGCACCGAACGCGTCGTCGACGTACACCCCGTCTTGCGCCAGGCTCGCGAGCTTCTGCGCGAAGTCGGCGTCGTCCTTCTCCTCCTCCTCGTGGAAGCGGAGGTTCTCGAGCAGGCACACCTGCCCGGCGCGCAGATCGCCGATGACCTTCTTCGGCGCGTCGCCGATGCAGTCCTCCGGGACGTGCACCTCGATGCTCATGAGCTCTGCGAGGCGCGCGCCGCACGGCTCCATGCCGAGGCCCGCCGTCTTGCCGGGCTTGGGCCGCCCGAGGTGGCTCGCGAGGATGACCCGGGCGCCGCGCTCGAGCGCGTGCTTGATGGTCGGGATGGCCTCGCGGATGCGCGAGTCGTCGGTGATGACAGAGGGGTTATTCTTGTCGAGCGGAACGTTGAAGTCGACCCGAAGGAAGACCCGCTTGTTCTCGATCGCCAGATCCTTGATCGACTTGATGCCCTGGAGCGGATTGGCGGCCATGGGGTGCGCGTCCGTCAGAGCTTCGCGGCGACGATCTGGGCCAGCTCGATCATCCGATTCGAGAAGCCCCACTCGTTGTCGTACCAGGAGAAGACCTTCACGAACCGGTCGCCCATGACCTGGGTGATCGTCGCGTCGAAGACCGACGAGCGCGGATCGCCGATGTAGTCGCTCGAGACGAGCGGCTCTTCGGTGTAGCCGAGGATGCCCTTCATCGGGCCCTCGCTCGCGGCCTTCATCGCCGCGTGGATGGCTTCCTTGGTGGTCGGGCGCTCGGTCTCGAGGGTGAGGTCGACGATCGACACGTCCATCGTCGGCACGCGGACGGCCTGGCCGTCGAACTTGCCCTTCAGCTCGGGGATGACCTCGGCGAGCGCCTTCGCCGCGCCGGTCGACGACGGGATCATGTTCTGCGCGGCCGCGCGCGCGCGCCTCAGATCGCCCTTGCGGTGGGGGATGTCGAGGACAGCCTGGTCGTTGGTGTACGAGTGGATCGTCGTCATCAGGCCCTGCTTGATGCCGAAGCTGTCCATCATGACCTTGGCGATCGGCGCGAGGCAGTTCGTCGTGCACGAGCCGTTCGAGAGGATGTGGTGCTTGGTGGGCTCGTACTTCTCGGTGTTCACGCCGAGCACGACGGTCAAGTCGTGGCCCTTCGCGGGCGCGCTGATGAGCACCTTCTTGGCGCCGGCGGTGATATGCGCTTGTGCCTTGTCGCGCTCGGTGAAGAGACCCGTGCACTCGAACACGATGTCGACGCCGAGCTCCTTCCACGGCAGCTTCGCCGGATCCTTCTCGGCGGTGACCCGCACCTTGTGCCCGTCGACCGTGAGCGAGCCCTCGCCCGGCGTCGCCTTCGCCTCGGCGCGGCCGTGCACGGTGTCGTAGTTGTAGAGGTGGGCGAGCGTCTTGGCGTCCGTGAGATCGTTGATGGCCACGAGCTCGAGGTCCTCCATCTTCCGCTCATGCATCGCCCGGACGATGCAGCGACCGATACGACCGAACCCGTTGATGGCAATCTTCGTGGGCATGACGCGTGCTCCTTGTAGGCAAACGCGATGAAGGGGCGCAAACCGTAGTGCCTGCCCGCCTTTAGCGCAAGGCACACTCGCGGTTCTTGCACGCACGCACGCTTCGCTCCCGCCCCGTCGTGCGAAGCACGACATCGCGGAGCGACGCGTGGGGGAGGGCTCCGCGCACGAGCGCAGCGACGCGCGGAGGGGGCCCCGCAGGGTTAGGAAGGAGCAACCGGGGTTTGAAAAATCCCGGTTGCTACGTGCTGGGTGCCGCCTTGGGGGGGCCGCCGAAGATGCTGGCGACCTTGCGCTTCTCCTTCGCCTGCTTCTCCTTCTCCGCGTACGTCGGGATGATGACGCGCTCGCGCTTCGGGAGCTCTCTGCCTTCGAGGACCGCGTGGATCTCTTCCGAGTCCAGGGTCTCGCGCTCGATGAGGGCGTCGGCGAGGCCGTCGAGCTTCGCGCGGTGCTCGGTGAGCGCCTCGCGAACCCTGGTGTACTGCTTGTGGACGATGGCGCGGACCTCCTGGTCGATCTCGACCGCGGTCTGCTCCGAGTAGTCCTGCTGGCGGCTGCCGTAGTCGCGGCCGAGGAAGACTTGCTCCTCCTTCTTGCCGTACGTGAGCGGCCCGAGCTTCTCGCTCATGCCCCACTCGCAGACCATCTTGCGCGCGATGTCGGTCGCTTTCTCGATGTCGTTCCCGGCGCCCGTCGTCATGCGGCCGAAGATGATCTCCTCGGC
Organism: Myxococcales bacterium; assembly: GCA_025359105.1. Taxonomy (GTDB): domain Bacteria; phylum Myxococcota_A; class Polyangia; order Polyangiales; family Polyangiaceae; genus JANYHK01. The sequence continues at coordinate 30,508 of JANYHK010000057.1, forward strand.
GATGCGCCCGCCGAGGGCCACGGCGATCGAGCTCTCGGCCTGCTCCTTGGAGAGGTTGTAGCGATCGTCCTTCGGGAGGTACCACGTGACGCCGAGGGCGGGGCCGCGCGGAATGATCGTGACCTTGTGCACGGGATCGTGGTGCTCGATGAGGACGCTGATGAGCGTGTGCCCGGCTTCGTGGATGGCGGTGTTCCGCTTCTCCTCGTCGCTGATGACCATCGAGCGGCGCTCGGTGCCCATGAAGACCTTGTCCTTGGCCATCTCGAAGTCGGCCATCGCGAGGGCGTCCTTGTCCTGCCGCGCGGCGAGGAGGGCGGCCTCGTTGACGAGGTTCTCGAGATCTGCGCCGCTGAAGCCCGGGGTGCCGCGCGCGATCGTCTCCATGTCGACGTCGGGCGCGAGCGGGGTCTTCTTGGCGTGGACGCGGAGGATGGCCTCACGACCGCGCACGTCGGGGCGCGTGACCGTGATGCGGCGGTCGAAGCGGCCGGGGCGGAGGATGGCGGGATCGAGCACGTCGGGGCGGTTGGTCGCCGCGATGATGATGACGCCCTCGTTCGACTCGAAGCCGTCCATCTCGACGAGGAGCTGGTTCAGGGTCTGCTCGCGCTCGTCGTGACCGCCGCCGAGCCCCGCGCCGCGGTGACGACCGACGGCGTCGATCTCGTCGATGAAGATGATGCACGGAGCGTGCTTTTTGCCCTGCTCGAAGAGATCGCGCACGCGGCTCGCGCCGACGCCGACGAACATCTCGACGAAGTCCGAGCCCGAGATGCTGAAGAACGGTACGCCCGCCTCGCCGGCGATGGCGCGCGCGAGGAGCGTCTTGCCGGTGCCCGGCGGGCCGATCATGAGGACGCCCTTGGGGATGCGTCCGCCGAGGCGCTGGAACTTCTTCGGATCCTTCAGGAAGGCGATGATCTCTTCGACCTCGTCCTTCGCCTCGTCGACACCGGCGACGTCCGCGAACGTCACCTTGTTCTGCGAATCCGAGAGCATCCGTGCTTTCGATTTGCCGAAGCTCATCGCCTTGCCGCCGCCCGCCTGGAGCTGCCTCATGAAGAGGAAGAACATCAGGCCGATGAAGACCATCGGGAGGAGCGTCACGACCGTCGTCGACCAGAAGGGCGAACCGTCCTCCTTCTCGAACTTGATCTTCGGCTGGACCGCGTCCTTGTTGTCCGGCTTCAGCGTCTGGCGGAGCTGCTCGTCGGCCGCGGGGCCCACGGTCTCCTTCTGGACCGTCTGCTTGGAGCCGTCGGTATGAACGCGGAACGAGTACTCGCGATCTTTGATCGTGATCTCGTCCACCTTCCCGGCGTGCACCTCGCTCACGAACTCGCTGAACGCGACCGGAGGCTTCCGATCGGCAGGGCTCAAGAACTGCCAGATGGCCAGAAACATCAGGATGAGGACGACCCAAAGAAGGAGAGTCTTGTGCGATTGCTTCACGTTCACCTCAGAGACGGCCGCCGGTGAGGGTGGCGCGCGAGTCCGCTAGAAAAGTCACTACCTATGATGCGTACCATCGCCCCGGGGATTCGCCTAGGACCCTCCACGATTCGGTGGGAGCTGAACTAGATGGGATCCGTTCCCTTTTTCGTTGCCACATGTGCGCGCTTTCGCGTCGTCTTCTCGCTCACTACCAGATGGTGTGTACGGTCGTGACGCGCGACAAGGTCACCCTTCAACTTCACGATCGCGCCCGGACGATTGCCGCGGGCCAGCTCGAGCAGAGCGTCCCGTGATTTCCGTGGAATTCCCGCGAGTGGGTCCTCCGGAAGGGCGCCAAGCTGGTCCGCGAGTGCGGAGAGATGCGCGACGATTTGCGGGCTGAGCTCGGTGAGGAGGGGGAGCAGGCGGGTGCGGACCTGCACGCGGGCGAACCGGGGATCGAGGTTGGACGGGTCGCGGGCGAAGGGTAGCGCGTGTCGCACAAGGTGGGCGTCGATGTCGGCCCGGCGGGCGTCGAGGAACGGTCGAACGAGCACGTCGCCGCGGGCCCGCGCCGGAAGGACGGCCAGACCGGTTGGACCGCTCCCGCGAAGCAGGCGCAGGAGGAAAGTCTCGGCGCGATCGTCGGCGTGGTGCGCCGTCGCGATGGCGATCGCACCGACTCGCGCCGCGACCTCGCGCAGCGCCTCGTACCGCGCCTCACGCGCGCGCGCCTGGAGGTTGCCGCCTGGCGTGACCTTCACCTGCGTGCGTCCGAACGGCACCTCGAGGCGCTCGGCGAGGCGCTCGGCGAGATCGAGCTCGGCGCCCGCTTCGTCGCGCAGTCCGTGATCGACGCCGTGGGCGACGAGCGCGTGGCCGAGCGTCTTCCGAAGGAGCGCGAGGACGTGCAAGAGCGCGATCGAGTCGGGGCCACCGCTCACCGCGACCAGCACTGCCCCGCGCCCGCGCCCGCGCAGCGGACCGAACAGCGCATGCGCTTCGATCGTCCGCCGCGCAAGGGTGATCAGCGTGGGCGGGTGAGATCTCACGCGAGCTCGAATTCCTTGCAAAAAACGATCGTCCGCGCTCCGCGGCGATGCTCGTGGTTGGGGTACCCGTTCGCGCACGCGCCCTGCTCTTCCACGAAGTACGCGCAATCCTCGCAAGCAAAGCGGAACCCCGACGCCGACGCCGACCCCGACTCCGACTCCGACTCCGACTCCGACTCCGACTCCGACTCCGACTCCGACTCCGACGGCGCCCTCATGTGCGCCGTCGCGACATCATCACCACCGTCTCCACATGGCTCGTCCCCGGAAACATCTCGAACGTCTCGACCGTGCGCACCGCGAAGCCCGGCTCGAGCGCCGCGAGGTCCCGCCCGAGCGTCTGTGGATCGCACGACACGTAGACGACGTGCTTGGCCTTGCTCGTCGCGATCGCCTCGGACGCTCTTCGCGCGCCGGTCCGCGGTGGGTCGAGGACGACGAGATCGGTGCCCGGAGGGACGGGGTACGCCTCGGCGTCGGCCTCGACGATCTTGCCCTTGAGGCCGCGCGCCGCGAGGTTCGCGCGCGCGGCCTCGCACGCGGCGCGGTCCGATTCGACGGCGATGACCGGGGCGGTCTGCGCGGCGAAGAGGACGGTGAGGTTGCCGGCGCCGGCGAAGAGCTCGAGCACCTTCCTCGGCTGCGTCTCCTTCGCGAGCTCCGCGACGCGGGTCGCGAGGCGCACGTTCTCGTCCTCGGCGGCCTGGGCGAAGCCGCCGGCGGAGAGGCGGAGCGGCAGGCCGTCGCCGGCGCGCATCCACGGCGTCGGATCCCCGATCGTCGCGGGGCGCGAGACGCCGTCGGCGAAGATGCGCGCGCCCGCCCACTCTCCCGCGAGGACCGCCCGCTCGATGCGGCCATACACGACCGGCGCCAGGAGACCACCCCAGCGGAGCTCGAGAACAGGCTTGCGCGTCGTCTCCGTCGTCTCCGGCATCCCGAGGGCGATCTGCACGTCGCCGCGCCCATGCGCCCCCTCGAGCAGCGGACCCACACGCGCGCGCGCGAGCTCGAGAGCCGGATCGAGCACGACGCACACGTCCACCTCGACGGGGTCCGTTCCTTGCGCCTCGTTCATTCCGACGATCGCGCGCCCGCCGCTCGCGCGGGCGTGCAGCCTGGCGCGCGTGCGGTAGCCGACGGCCCGCGCTGCCTCGTGGGTCGCGATGGGGTGCGCGCGCCACGCTTCGGGCAGGGCGCGGCGCACGATCGCAGCGTGGTGGCGGGCCTGCGATGAAGTTGTAAGATGCAACCAATCGCACCCGCCGCAGCGCTCGGTGTGATGGCACGGCGGCGGGGTCCGGTCCGGCCCCTGCACCTCCAGTGACAGGATGCGCCCGCGCGCGGGCCGCTTCGACGCGTCCACCTCCACGACGGCGCGATCTCCGGGGCAGCCCGCCCTTACGAACACGGCGCGCCGTTCGCCGTCGATCTCCGTGATGGCGACGGCGTCGCCGCCCGGCGCAAGCTCGTCGATCGTGACGGTCAGGCGCACGCTGGCCTCACTTCGCGGAGCAAGCAAAGACCGCATAGCCGCCCACCGCGTCCTTGTCGGTCAGTGATCTCCCCGCCGTCCACACGACGGCTACGCGCGTCTCGCTGGCCGCGATGGCCACCTGCCCGTCGCGCACGGCGGCGAGCGTCGGGATCCGCGAATCGTCGCTGAGATTGACCCGCCTCTTCAGGGTCGGCGTGGTCGTCGCCTGCGCGTACGCGTAGACGGAGATCGTGCTCGGGTTGGGGAGCGTCCCGACCTTCTCGACGGCGAAGAAGAGCCGGTCCTGGACGAGCGCGATGTCCGCGTAGGCGACCTTGCCGGAGCCGTCGACGACGATGCCGTCCGAGGTCTTCTGGGCGCCGTTCTCGTAGATCCGGAAGGCGACCTGCTTACCGACCCCCGCGGTGTCGCTCGCGACGATCACGCGTTGCCCGACGGCGACCACCGAGCCCCAGGTCCCTGGAAATGTCGCGAGGATCGGCGTCGAAGCGAGCGTCGCGAGATCGGCGGTTCCCTCGAGGATTTGCAGGCGCAGCGTGGAGCCGGCGGTGCCGCTGTCGGCGGGCGGCGGTGGCGGCGGGGGGCCGGAGTCTACGGAGCCGTCGTCACCGCCGTCCCCTCCGTCGACCGGGGCGCCGGCGCCCGCGTCGAGGACGCTGGTGTCGCCGCCGATCGCGGCCGCGAGGAACGCGCGCGCGCCGTCGCTCGACGCGACCCAGGCGCCGGTCATCGTCCCGTTGCCACCGAAGCGGATGCCCGGCTTCTGCTCGAGGCGATTGCCCGACGCGAAGACGACGTTCGCGGTCTTCTTGTCCTCGACGAAGGCGACCAGGAAGTCACCGCCGGTCTTGTCGTACGCGAGGGAGTGCGCGGTCGACAGGATGCGCCGCGGCGTCCCCTTGCCCTCGAACCCGCTCGCCGCGACCGTCCCGGTCCCGTCGATCTGGAGAAAATCGATCCCGGTCGGCTTCGGAGCGCACGGCGCGCGCGACACGACGGCCAGCCCGGCCGAGAGATCCTGGGCGAACGACATGCCGAGCGGGTCGCCCTCGTCACCGCCCGGGCAACGATCGGGCAGCACGGTGCGCGGCCCCGGCGTCGCGCCGCCGCCGTTGTCGATCTTGATGAACGTGACGACCGCTTGCCCGCCGAACGGGTCGTACTCGCGGTACGCGATCAGAAATCCGTTCGCCACGGCTGCGATCGCGGGCGCGCTCGTGAGGGCGCCCGCGGCGATGAGCGGATCGCCGAGTGGACCGGCGCCGACGAGATCCATCGAGCAGTCGGCGCCGAGCGCGGGATCGCCGTTGTTGGAGCCGGCGACGCAGCGCGCCTGGACGCAGCTCGCGCCGGGAGGGCAGGGGCCGGCGCCTTGCGAGGGGTTGAGGGGGATGTCGACCGTGGTCTCGATGCCCACGTCGACCTCGCGGCAACCGATCGCGACGACGCCGCAGTTCACGTCTTTTCCAACGGCGGCAAAGGCGTACTTTGCCTTCGGCAGATCGCCGAGCGCCGGCGAGGGGCCGGCTCTGTCGAACGCGACGCGCGCTGCGGCGCCCTCCACCGGGATGCCACCTGGCAAGAGCGACGCGAGCGCGTTGCAGGTCGTCCCGCCGAAGGCGCCGATCTCGACCCATTTCGTCTGGTCGGCGATGGAGCTGGGCACGTCGACGACGACACCGACGTTCGGCTTCTTCCGGCACGCGGCCAGGGCGCAGCACGCGGCGAGGCCGGCGAGGGCGGCCGCTCCCGCGCGTGACAGTCGCGTCCAGTGCCCAAGCGAAGCCATCATCGTCTCACGCAAGGTCGACTCCTCTGGTGCCAGCGAAGCCAGCCGCGCCAGAGGTGGCGACCACGAAGGTCATTGGGTCATCGGTTGCTTGATCACCTTGAGCTCGTCGGCCGCGACGATGACGCTCAGGATCTTGGTCGCGGGCGGGGTGGCCGTCGTGAGCTTCAAGCGGTGCTCGCCAGCCTGCACTTGCTTCTGCCAGACCGGCGACGCGCCGAGATCGCGGCCGTTGTCGAAGACATGATCGCACGCCGGGAAGCATATGACCGTCAAGACGCCGGTGCCCGCCGCGCCAGCGCCTGGGCTCTTGCCAGTGGGTGTAGGCGCCGGGGCAGGCGGCGGCGCAGGTGTCGGGCGCGCGGTCGGCGTGCTCGTCGCGACCGTCGGAGGCGGCGGTGCCGGTACCGGAGCAGGGGGCGGTGTCGGCGCCGCGGTCGTGGCGGCCGGGGGCGGCGCCGCGGTGGTGGCCGGTGGCGTGTTCAGCGCGAGCGCGGTGTCCGTCGACGCCGGCGTCGGGGGCGGCGGCGGGGTAGCCTGCGCGCCAGGTTGCGGTGTGATCGCCGTCGCGAACGCCGCGCGGGCGGCCGTGAACGGCCCCATCCCGCCCGGCGGGGCGGTCGGCGACGCGCTCGGCGTCGGAGTCGCGGTGGGCGAGAGGGCGAGCCCGCTCGGCACCGGCGTCCCCGACGGCACGGCCGGGTCTCCCGCCGTCGACGGCTTGCGCGTGGTCACGATCCCGATGACGATCGCAGCGAGTAGAAGGACGGCCGCGGCCGACCCCAGCGCCACGATCCACGCGGGCGGCCTTCGCCGGTAGGCCTGCGCGGTGACGGTTCGATTGTCGCGGCCTGCCTGCGGGGGCGCAAACAAGCGCGGCGGCGCGAGCGGCATCGACGGATCTTCGGGCCGGTAGCCGCCGTATTGCTGCTGCTGCTGCTGCTGCTGCTGCTGCGGATCGTAGTGCTGTTGCTGCTGTTGCTGCTGCTGGGCCGCCGCCGCGTTGTGGTGCTGCTGCAACTGCTGACCCTGGGGCGGCGGCGCCATCCCCATTCCGCCCCCGCCGCCCATCCCCTGAGGGTGGTTGCCGTTGTAGTCGTTGAAGTCCGGCCGCGGCATGATGGGCGGCGGCGGCATCCCGCCTTGCGAAGGCGGGCGCGGGATCGCGCGGTTCGATGGCCGGTTGAATCCTGGCTCGGTCGGCGGCTTCGTCGGCAGCCCGATGGTTTGATCCGCGGGCCTGCCTGCAGCAGGGATCGGCGCAGGACGACCGGCTGCGGGGACCGGCACGGGACGACCGGCCGCGGGCCCGAGCTGCGCCGCGCGGTTCTGGGAGGGATCGACGCGCGTGGTCTGAACGATCGTGTCGTCCTGATCGTCGTCGTCGTGGCCGTTTGGCGCCGGGATTCCGCCGTTCGCCGAGGCGGCCTCTTCGGCGACCATGGCGGCGATCATCGCTGCGCGCGCGCCGGGCACCGCGTTCATGGTCGCGGGATCGTCGCCGCGGTGCTGCGCGGGCAGGGTGCGTCCCAGGTCCATTCCGACTGGATTCATCCCCGGCGGCGCCTGGATGGTCGGCCCGTCGTCAGAGTCGCCCGAGTCGGGCGGGCCCGCGACCGCAACGCGGGCATTGGGCGCCGGCGGCGCCCCGGGACCCATCGCCGGCGGCCGAGCGGTCGCCGTCGGTGGCCCAAGACCATTCACCGTCGGCCGCGGCGCCGTCGGACCGGACGCGCTCTCCTGGGTGACGGCCATGGGCGCACGCACGGCGCGCGCGGCCACCGTCGGCGGCGGCGCGCCGGCTGCGGGTCGCGGCGGCAGGTTGCGCCCTTGCTGCGGCAGCGCGGCTTGCACCTCCGAGTTGAACGTGACGAGCGAACCCTCGCCGCGGAGCTGCGGTTTGCCGAGCATCCCTTCGACGTTGATCGTCTGCGTGACGTCGGCCGCCCAGCGGAGGTGCGCCTCGCGCTTCTGGATGCGATCCTGGAAGATGGATTGGATGTAGTTTGCAACTTCATCCGACGCGATGAAGAGGCCGCGTCGCATGAGGAGTGACTGCAGAGCGCGGCTGAACTCGCGCGCGGTGCGGAAGCGTTCGCCGCGGTTCTTGGCGAGCGCCTTCATCACGATCTTCTCGAGATCGATCGGGTACCCGCGCACGATCGTGCTCGGCCGCGGGACGTTGCACTCCTGGACCTTCGCGAGCGTGTCGAGATCGCTGTCCATTCGGAAGAGGCGCTGCCCCGTCGTGAGCTCCCAGAGCACGACGCCGAGCGCGAAGATGTCCGTCCGGCGGTCGATCCCTTCGCCGTGCACCTGCTCCGGGCTCATGTACGCGAGCTTGCCCTTGAGCGTGCCGGCGCGCGTGTTGCTCATCCGCGACTGGAACTTCGCGATGCCGAAGTCGACCACCTTCGTGCTGCCGTCGTACGTGACGAAGAGGTTGTGCGGCGTGACGTCGCGGTGCACGAGGCCGAGCTTCTCGCCGTTCTTGCCGAGCAGCTCGTGGGCGGCGTGCAGGCCTTCGGCGGCGTCGGCGATCACGCGGCACGCGATCTCGGGCGGCATCGGCTGCCCGGTCTCTTCGGTGCGTCGCATCACCTCGCGCAGCGGCTCGCCGTGGAGGTACTCCATCGCGATCCAGTAGGTGTCTTCGTGCTTGCCGAGCTCGAAGACCGTGGCGACGTTCGGGTGGCTGATCCTCGCGGCGACGCGCGCCTCGTCGAGGAACATCTGGATGAACGAGTCGTCCTCGATGAGGTGGGCGTGGATGCGCTTGATGGCAACCCACTTCTGGAACCCGCCAGGGCCGTCCATCCGCGCGAGGTGCACGCTGGCCATGCCGCCGATGCCGATCTCGTCGACGACGCGGTAGCGGCCGAGGAAGTACGTGCCCACTCCGCGGATGTCGGGCATCGAGCCCTGACCCACGAGAGGCGCCGAGACGTCACTGACGCTCGCCCCCATCGGGTTCTCTCCGCGCGCGCGATCCTGAGTCATTTCACCGCACCCGAACGCTCGCGGCGCCGACGCTCACGTCGTCGGTTGGCCGCGTGCCGAGGTAAACCGCTGCACCGCCTGCAGCCAGCGCGACTCCGCCGATCACGTAGGGCCAAGGCGTGGCCCAGAAGCCCGCGCCCTTCTTCTTCTCACCTTTGTCCGTGTCGACTTCCTTCGGGAGCGGCTGCGTCGCCGCGCTCGGACCGGGCACCGTCTTCGGAGTCGGCACGGGCGCGGCGGCGATGGGCTCCGGCGCGCCAGGGCCGACGCGCACGCGCTTCTCCACGCTGACGAGGCGGTTGTCGTGGGCGTCGAGCCCGTCGACGCGCACGGTCAGTGTCGCGTTGGCGATCGCGATGGTCGCCGGTAGCTCCCAGGCCATGCTGGTCGCGGCGACATCGCTCTTCTCGAAGGTCTTGTCGGAGCCGGGGTCGCGCGCGAAAACGCCGATCTTGGTGATGAGCGCCGCGTGCGTGGCGTCCATCGATGCGCCCACCCGGAACGGCTTGGCGGCGGCGACGGTCTCGGGCACGTCCGTCTTCAGATGGAACGGGCCGATCTTGGCTTCTTCACGGCGCGCCTGGTTGGCGAGCTGCACGGCCCTCTTGCCGGCCTCGGAGGGGACGACGAAGCGGGGGTCGATGAGCGCTGCGCGCCGGAACGCGACGAGGGCGTCGCGCTTGCGCCCCATCACGGCGCGCGCGGCGCCGACGTGAACGTAGCAGTCGAGTGCCTCTTTCGCGGTGAGGCCCCCGCGGTCGAGCGCCTCCTTGTACAGGGGCTCCGATGAGTCGAAGTCGCCCTTGTCCCACGCCTCGCGCGCACGCCCGAGCGTCTCGCCGCCCGCGGCGGCGGTGTCCGCACGTGCAGGCGCAGCCGCCGTCACCAGGAGGGCGGCGAGCACAGCAGCGCACGCCCCGCGGGGGGCATGAAAGTGCCAGGGACTTCGCACGGCTATGCCATAGGGTATCGACCTCCCCAACCCCACGCAAGCAACCCCGCCCCAGGCTCCTCTAACGCTCGCCGTCCTCTCCCCCCCCCTTACCTGTCGGTCCCCCTCTCCCCCTATCTCCCTCCCTCACCCTCACCCTCACCCTCACCCTCACCCTCACCCTCACCCTCACCCTCACCCTCACCCTCACCCTCACCCTCACCCTCACC
>JANYHK010000060.1 GCA_025359105.1 Myxococcales bacterium
CTTTCGACTAGTTGTCCCCCACTCAAGGATACGTTCCGATATGTTACTCACCCGTTCGCCGCTCGCCGCCAGGTTGCCACCCTCGCCTTCGACCGGATGATCGAGGACCTCGCCGTCACCCGTCGCCGCCTGGCCGCCACCACGCGCGTCGCGGCATGGCGCGAGGTGGCCCGCCGCGTGGCGCACGAGGTGAAGAACCCGCTGGCCCCCATCCGCGCCGCGGTGGAGACGCTCCGGCGCCTGCGCGCGCGAAACGACCCGGCCTTCGACGACTACTTCGACGAGGCGACGCGCACCGTGCTCGACGAGGTGCACCGCATCTCCAACATCGTCACGGAGTTCACGCGCTTCGCGCGCCTCCCGGCGCCGCACCCCGTCGACGTCGACGTGGAGGAGCTGTCGCGCTACGTCGCCGGTCTCCACAAGACGAGCGCCGGCAAGGCGAAGATCGTCGTCACCGTGCGTCGCAAGCCTCCTCTGGTACGCGCCGATCGCGACCAGATCGTGCAGGTCATGACGAACCTCGTCCAGAACGGCCTCGACGCGGTGCGCGAGCAAGACGACGGCGAGGTGTCGATCACCATCGACTACGACGGCGCTTCCCACGTCACGCTCACAGTGCGGGACAACGGCTCCGGCATCGCGCCGGAGATCGCCGGTCGCCTGTTCGAGCCGTACGCCACGACGAAGACCACCGGGACGGGCCTCGGACTCGCGATCGCGCAGCGGATCGCCATCGAGCACAACGGCGAGCTCTCGCTGATCGGCGGACCGGCGAGGGGGGCGTCCTTCCGCCTCGTCCTGCCGCTCGAGGGCCCGCCCCCAATGAGCGATCTGCCTGGCTCCGCCGACTGAACGCCGTCGAGCACGCTCGACGGCGCGGAGTGGCGGATCGCGCTCTGGACTTCCTCCCTCGCCGGCCCCAGATTTTCACCTCGGGGGAACGTGAAGAAACGAAAGAAGCGACACCTGGCGGCCGCGCTGCTGCTCCTGCTCGGCGGGCTCTCTCTTACGACGTTCGCTGCGTGCCCGCTTCCGCGGCCCGCCCCGCTCACGGGCGCGCTGCCCTGGGCGTCGCCGCCGGCCGAGATGGCGCTGTTCCAGTTGCCCACCGGCGTCACCCACCGGAGCGCCGCCTTCGCCTACCGCGGCGGCTCCTTCGGCGACCGACGCGACTTTGCCATGACTGCCGTGCTCGTGAAGCACCCGCGTGGTGACCTGCTCATCGACACCGGGTTCGGTCGCGACGTCGACGTCCACCTCCAGTCGATGCCGTTCGCCTTCCGGGCCGTGACCAGCTATGCGCGGACGCGCAGCGCCGCCGAGCAGCTCGACGCCGCCGGCTACGATCGCAAGGCTCTGCGCGCGATCATCTTGACCCACGCGCACTGGGACCACGTGAGCGGCGTGCCCGAGCTCGCCGGCACACCCGTCTGGGTCACCGCCGAAGAGCGCAGCTTCATCCGCGACGGCGGCATGCTCTCGGCGCTTCTGCGCAGCTTCCCCGCCGTCGCCTACGAGGAGTACGGGTTCGAGGGCGGCCCCTACCTGGGGTTCCCCAGGAGCCACGACGTCTACGGCGACGGTGCGATCGTGATCGTTCCTGCCCCGGGCCACACCCCGGGCTCGGTCATCGTCTTCGTGACGCTCCCCACGGGCGCGCGCTACGCGTTCGTCGGGGACCTGGTCTGGCAGCAGGAGGGCATCACCCTTCGCGAGGAGCGTCCATGGCTACAGCGGACCTTGGGGGACACCGATCCGAGCGGTGTCCGCGACGCCTTGCTGCGCATGTCGGCCATCGCGGAGCGATTCCCCGCGATGACCCTCGTGCCGGCGCACGAGGCGCGAGGCTTTGCAGGCGTACCGAAGCTCTGAATGGAGCTTTCCCGCGTGCGCCAGCGGGTTGCCGAACGCAAGGAGGGGTGGTTCCGACGCGACCTCACCTCATCAAGAGGGTGATGGTGGCGCGGGAGATCTGGACCAGCACCCCGAAGGTGAAGAGGCCTCCGGCGACGAAGGAGAGGGTTCGCCACGGCTGCTTCTCGCCGAGATAGGCCAACGTGTGCAGGAACCTCGCGGCCGTGAAGCCGCCGAACATGATCCAGGCCATTCGCGTCGTCGCCCCCAGAAGGACGTAGAGGAGCCCGAGGATCAAGAAGGGAACGATGTTGTCCAGCGCGTTCCGGTGCGCGCGGAGGACGCGGGCCACGCCGGGAGGCGTGTCGAGGGTGACGGCGGCGCCCTTGGCCACGGACGCCGCGTCCTCGGCGTTCGGTGTCGTCTTGGTCCTCGACCTGACGGCGCCGCTGTAGGCCCAGAGGAGCATCATGTTCAAGCACAGCGCGACTGCCGCAAGGCAGTAGATGACGAACGACTTGTTCGCGACGAGATCGTCCACGGTTCGCTCCCCTCTCGGTTCCGCCGCGAAATGCCGCGGATCCGAGAACGTAGCGCTTCCGCCCGGGAAGTCCCAGCGAGGCGCTCCGGCCTCGGCGTGCGTGCGCCGTTCGTGGCGTCGGACCCCCTCGTCCAGTGACCTCGCCCGCGGCGCCTGTGCGCGTCAGCGCACGAGGACGAGCGTGCCTCTCGGGCTCGCGAGCACGAGGGTCTCGCCCTCGAACTTCGCGGTGACGCGGTCGACGCCCCGATCGCTGCGCAGCGACGCGGTGAAGCCGGTCGCGTCGGCGTCGTCGATCGTCATCGCGCGCTCCGCGCGCAGGCCGGGGCCGTCGATGAGGACGCGCGACCCCGCCACGGTCACCACCGCCTCCGCGTGCGCGCTCGACGGGCCGACGTGCCAGCGGCCCTGCACGCGCGCGAGCGTCGACGTCGCCGGGCCCGGCGTCGGTTCCGCGACGATCGCCGCGGGCGACCCTTCGAAGAAGCGCGCGAGCGCGGCCCCTCCGCCGAGCACGGCGAGCAGCGTCAGGGGCGCGAGCCACCGGGCCGCGAGCGCGCGCCGCAAGCGTGACACGCGCTGACGGACGACGGGCGACGGCAAGCAGACGTCGTTGGCGATGTCCGCGAGCGGCTCTCCGGCATGCTCGCGGACGATCCACTCGAGCGTCTCGCGTGAGCGTGCATCTCCGAGCGCCTCGTCGACGACGCGCCCGAGCACCACCCGCGCCTCGATGGGCTCGCATCGCGTGACCGCCTCCGAATCCGGCGCCGTCGCCGCGTCGCGCCGCGCGCGGCGATGGAAGTCGGCCACCTTGTGGCGCGCGATGCCATGGATCCAGCGCGAGATCTCGTTCGGCTCCGCCGGCGTCGTCGTCGACGCGAGCGCGTCGCAGAGAATGGACTGCACGACGTCCTCCGCGTCGCCGGCGGGGACGCGGCGGCGAACCATCGCCGTGAGGCGCCCGCGCAACCGAGGCTCCTCGAGCTGCCGGCGAAGCGCAAACGATGCGAGGGAACGGGGCGACGGTGCGGCGCTCATCTACGGGTCCATCGTACGCCGCGGCGACGTGTGACACGAGGCGCCGCGCTTTCCTTCACGTGCCTCCGCGCGAAGGGTTGTCCAGCCACGCGAAAACCTCATCCATTTCCCCATCGGGATCGCTCCCCAGCTCGCCGTGGCGGGCGCCAGCGAGGGAAAAGAAGGCTGCGGGAACCCCTCCGGCGCGCAGTCGTCGCACACCCTCCCTCATGCTTGCCTGGGACTCCCGCGTCCCGGCCATCAGCGCCGCGACCCGCACATGCCCGATGCGGGCGATGGACGGCGTGATCGGGCTCGACATCAAGACGACGCGCGTGAACTTGTGGGGGTACGCCGCCGCGAGCCGCTCGGCCCGCTCCGCCCCCTGCGAATAGCCGATCAGCGTGATGTCCCGCGCCTCGATCCCGGCGGATGCGAACAGGGCGTCGATGCGTCGTGCCATCGCGCCGAGATCGGAGGACCACCGCCGGTACTCCCCACCGCCGCCGCACGAGACGTCGCCCTGAAGCGCGAGCAGCTCGCCGCGTGCGCCCGCGGCGCGCTGAAACGACTGGGCGTACCCCAGAGGATGACTGCACAGTCCGGAGAGGAAGAGGAAGCGCTGCGTCGTCGCGTGATCGCCGCGAAGGACGAACGCCGGGAGATCGCCGGGGATCGCGAGCGTGTCGAAGTGCGGGAAGGGGAGGGGCGTCGGCGTCGGCGTCGGAGTCGGCGTCGGGGTCGGAGTCGGAGTCGGATTCGGAGTCGGGGTCTGCGTCGGCGTCTGCGTCGGCCTCGGCGTCGGCGTCGGCGTCGGAGTCGGGGCGACTCGGCAGGCGGTGAGGGCGAGGGCGAAGAGGAACAGGCGGAGTGGGCGCACGCTCCCTTCATCGTGCGTGGCCGTGCCGTGTGACGACGGGATGCTGGAAACCCCTCGTCCACGGTTCGCTTCCCTCGGTTCTGCCGCGAAATGCTGCGGGTGGAGACGGTAGCGCTCTGGCCCGGGAAGCCGCAGCGTGGCGATCCGGCGGTTTTGCGCGCGGCCCCCCGGATGGAATAGAAGGGGACGGATGGCTGCATCCTCCTCGCCCCGCGCCGATGCGGCCGACCTCTCGCCGTTCGGGCGCATGGGCGCGTCGCCGAAGCTCTTCGTCTACCTCTGCGCGGTCTTCGTCGCGTGCCTCCTGCTCGGCGACGTCATTGGCGGCAAGACGATCGGGACGCCCCTCGGACCCATCTCGGTCGGCATCATTCCGTTTCCGGTCACCTTCCTCCTGACCGATATCGTCAACGACTTCTACGGCCGTCGCGGCGCCCACTTTCTGACTGTGCTGGGCTTCTGGATGGCGGTCTTCGCCTGGCTCATCCTGCAGGTGACGACAGCCCTTCCGGCCCACGCGTCGACCTACTTCACGCAGCCGGAGTACGCGAAGATCTTCGGTGGTAGCTCGCAGCTCTTCGTCGCCTCGATCGTCGCGTACCTCATCGGACAGTTTCTCGACATTCGTGTCTTTCAATTCTGGAAGGGCCTGACCGAGTCGCGCCATCTCTGGCTCCGCGCCACCGGCTCCACGGTCTTGAGCCAGATCGTCGACACCGTCACGATCAACGTCATTTTCTGGCGGTGGACCGCCAGCCAGTCCTGGGGCTGGATCTTCGCGAAGATCGGCCGTGAGTACGGGATCAAGCTCGCCGTCGCCGTCATCCTCACACCGGTCATCTACGCGCTGCACGGCGCGATCGTGTCGCGCCTCAAGATCGAGCCCGAGAAGCACGAGACGCGCGCATGAGCCAGGAGCTCCCGCGCGCCGTGCAGGTCCCGACCGGGCGGATCGTGCACCTCGAGGCGAAGCGGAACGCGAAGAAGCGCGCGCGTGGGGTGGAGGATCCGCTGTTCTCCGAGGCGATCCTCGCGTTCGAGTCGGGTGACGTCGCGATGCGCGCGGACGGGTTGCCCATCACCGTGTACGCGCTCGATCTCCGTGACTTCCACGCCCTCCGCGCGATCCTCACGCGCGCCGGCCTGCTTGCGGAGGACGAGGTGGAGATCCGATGCCGCAACTGCGATGCCGAGATCCGTCACCTCCCGTGCGGCGCGCTTCCGCTCGGGCCGTTCGTCGATCGTGAGCTCCAGGACCCCGAGCTCGACGCGACACTCGACCTCGCCACGGCGCACGAGATCCCGGAGGTCTCGCTGGGTCGACGTCGTGCGGCCCGCACGGTCACGCTGTCGCCGGTCACCGTCGACGACGCTGCGCCGCTCTTTCGCGCGCTGGCGAGGCCCTCGCTCGCGCTTACCGGCGACGTCGTCCGCGCCATGGGAATCCTCGAGCTCGGCGTGGAGAAGAACCCCGCGCGAATCGCCCGCGCGCTCGCGGCCGCTACCGACGAGGCGTGGTGCAGCATCACCGAGCTCTACCTCGCCGCGCACTACCCGCCGCGTCTCTTCTCGATCGCGCTGTGCCCGAAGTGCGGCGCGCGCAACGACGTCGACGCGCCCTACGAGCGCGAGTTCGAACCGGACGCCCCGGAGTCGCGTCCCTCCGGAGAGACGCACGCCGAGCTGCCGGCGTTCGAGCCGTTCGCCGAGCGCGGGCGGGTGCTCGCCGACGCGCTCTTCGCAGAGGAGGACGCGCACGACATCTCGTTCGTCGTCGAGGGGGGCGTGCCCGCGGTGGACGACGGCGGTGAGCCGCTCATGGGCGCGTACGTGCCCGGCTCACCGGGGGACATGGGCTCGCCGTCGCGCTCGCCGGAGATCACCGTCTACTACCGGACGTTCCGCGCCATCTGGGACGAGGACGGTCCGTTCGACTGGGACGAGGAGCTCACCGAGACGATCGCGCACGAGCTCGAGCACCACCTCGCGTACCTCGCGGGTGACGATCCGATGGACGACGAGGAGCGCGCCGAGATCGAGGGAGAAGCGCTGCGCGTCCTCGGCAAGAGGGCGGTCGTTCGCGAAGGGGTGCGCACGCTGGGAGGCGACGCGAAGGACTTCTTCGTTCGTACCTGGCCGGTCTGGGTCCTTGTCGTCGTGGCCACGCTGATCGCGACGATGATGCGATAGAAGGCGGCATTGAAGGGCGCCGGCGCGCCGTTTGTTTCGCTGAAGTTGCGCGATTGAAAGCGCGGTGTGATACTCGCCGAATCGAGATGGCCAAGCCGAAGCCTGTGACCAAAGCGCCGAACCGCCGCGGGAGCCCCGAGGCCATCGAGAAGCGTCGGGCGGCGCGGATGTTCAACGACGTCCTCGGCGGCGGCGGCGCCGGGGCCGGCAAGCTCGACGGCCGCACCGAGAAAAGGCGCAAGCGCCTGATGAAGGAGCTCGAGGACGGCATGGCGCGCGGCTCGCGCGAGCTCAAGCCGCTCGACGTCCTGCAGCGCGTGCAGGAGCTCATGGATCTGGGCGAGCCCCTGAGCAGCATCCGCAAGGTCGCCAAGATCCGGAAGAGCAACTTGCCCCCCGAATCGATGATCGACGTCGTCGATCGCCTCCAGAAGGCCTACGCCTTCCGCCCCGAGGTCTACCGCTTCGTCGGAATCGGGGAGGACGTGCTCCGGACGGCCGGCGTCCTCCAGGCCGAGGCGGCCCGGCGCGGCAAGAAGAGGCGCTGATCTCGGGCCGCTGGCGTGGTAAACGAGCGGCGTGAACAAGGGGCTCGCATCGCTGTCCTTCGTGGTGGCCGTCCTGACGGCGTCGGGCGGTTCGCCGCGCGCGGGGATGGACGAGGCCGAGAAGGCCCGCCGCGCGGCGGTCGTCGCGAAGGTCGGCGACAAGACGGTGACCGCCGGCGAGCTCGAGGATCGCCTCGCTGGCGTCCCGCGCTTCCAGCTCCAGACGTTCGGCGACTCGCCCGACGCGATCCGCATGAAGTTCCTGCAGGACGTCATCGTCCCCGAGGTCCTGTTCGCCCGCGCTGCCGAGGAGAAGAAGGCGCTTGACGACATCGCCCTCGAGCACGCGCGCATGCGCGCGCTCTCGAACGCCACCCAGCGCGCGACCCGCGAGACCCTCGGCCGCGCCGCCGACGTCTCGATGGACGAAGTGCGTGCGTACTACACGCAACACCTCGACCACTACGACACGCCCGAGCGCGTCGCGGTGTGGCGCATCCTCTGCCGCTCGCGCGAGGAGGCCGTGTCGGTCCTCGACTCGGCGAAGAAGGACACGACCCCGACCGGCTTCATGCAGCTCGCGCGCGACCACAGCCTCGACAAGGCAACGTCCATGCGTGGCGGCAATCTCGGCTTCCTGGGGCCCGACGGCACGTCGAACGAGGCCGGCCTCAAGGCCGACCCGGCCATCGTCAAGGCCGCGCAGGCGGTCAAGGACGGCGAGCTCGTGCCCGCGCCGGTCGCCGAGGGCGGGTACTTCTCGGTGGTCTGGCGCCGGGGAACCGTCGGCGCCATGAAGCGCAGCGTGGACGACGTGAAGGAGCAGATCCGCGACACGCTCTACAAGCAGAAGATCGAGGACGCGCAGAAGAATCTCCTCGTCACGCTGCGCGAGCGCGAGCTCAAGGACTACAACCCCGATCTGGTGAACGTGATCGATCTTACCGCGACGGACGGGACGATCACGACGCGCCGCCGCCCTGGACAAGTTCCGCCGCTGGGGCAGATCCCGACGGGCCGACCGCCGCCCGCGCCGTCCAAGTAACGCGCCGCTACTCCGCTCGGGCGGCGAGGGCCGCGAGGGCCGCCCCGCGCTCGGCCAGGCGCTTGGAGCGGCCTTCACCGCGGCCGATCACGTCGGTCTCCACCACGCACTCGACCACGAACTGCTGCGCGTGCGCCGGCCCGCTCGTCGACACGACCCGGTAGTGCGGCGCCAGGCGGCCTTCGGCCTGGACCTTCTCCTGAAGGAGGCTCTTCGGATCGCGTACGCCGAGCGTCTCGGCGTGCGCCATCGGCTCGCGGATGACCTCGCTGACGAGCGCGCGCGCGCCGGCGAGGCCGCGGGCCTCGTAGACCGCGGCCACGATCGCCTCGACGGCGTCGCTGAGCACGTTCGTCTGCTCGCGCTCGTTGCCCGCGCGCGCGCCGCGGCCGAGCGCCAGCGACGCGCCGAGATCGACGTCGCGCGCCCACCGCGCGAGCGCCTCGGCGTTGACGAGCGCGGCGCGCATGCGCGTGAGGGCCCCTTCGTCGGCGTCGGGGTGGGCTGTGCTCAAGAGCTCGCTCACGCAAAGCCCGAGGACGGCGTCGCCCAGGAACTCGAGCCGCTGGTTGTCGCGCGCGCGCGTCTCGTTCGCGAAGCTCGTGTGCGTGAGGGCCTCCTCGAAGCGCGCGATCTCCCCATCGCCGACGAGGTCGACGATCTTCACGCGCAGCGCTTCACGCGCGACCGCGAGCTCTTCTTCCTCAGTCGACAAGCTTCTCCGTCGCCTCCGCGAGATCGAGGTCGAGCTGCGTGATGCCTCCCGCGTCGTGCGTCGACCAGACGACCCGCGCCTTTCCCCACCCGAGCTCCAGATCGGGGTGGTGGTCTCGTTTCTCCGCCGCGCACCCCACCTTCACCGCGAAGCCGAGGGCGTTCGCGAAGTCGGCGAATTTGAACGTGCGGCTCAGCGCCTCACCGTCGCGCGCCCATCCAGGATGGGCGCCGAGCCACGCGTCGATCGCAGCGAGGGGGAGCTTGGAGGTTCGGGGCATGACCACCGAGCGTAGGAAGGGGCGAGCGATTGCACAAGTCGCCATCGCTCCACAAGCTCGACCTCTCCGGAATAGTTGGTATCTCTCTAGGCATGCGGGGACACCATCCGAAGGTCACGAGCGGCTGGCTCTTTTTTCTTGCGGCGGCCCTCCTGGGCGCCGCGGTCGCGTGCGGCTCGTCGAATTTTTCTACCGCGGACGACGCGGGCGCGGACGCGGGGGACGTCCCGGACTCCACGGTCGTCGGCGACGGCAGCAGCGGCGGGCCGGAGACAGGCGCAGGGCCCGACGCCGGTAAGGCGGACGGGAGGCCGGAACAGGACGCTGAAGCCGATGTCTTCCAGGACGTCCAGGAGATTCAGGATGTCTCCATCCCGCCCCGCGAAGCCGGGGGGGACTGCACCGACGTTCCGAGCGATGCCCTGGGGGCGTCGGTGGCTCTCGGGGGGACGGGAACGGTCAGCACCGGATGCACGACGGCAAAGCCGTGCCCGACGATCCAGAACGGCATCGACTACGCGCTCAACAATTCGAAGTCGTTCGTCTACGTCTCGGACGGCGCTTACACCGAGCAGCTCATTCTGCCCAACACCCAGCAGTTCGCGCTGATCACGGTGCAAGGTGGTTGGCACCGAGATGGTGCCGGGGTGTGGACACACACGTTCTGTGCGAATCCCAACCTGGTACCCGTCGTCACGGGCCCTCCCGGTTCGATGGCGACGGTGATCGCCAAAGACCTCACCGGGCCCATCACCCTCGACACGATGAAGATCCTGAGTCGCCAACCCGTCCTCAAGGGGGAGTCCATCTACGGCATCTTCGCCACCGGTGCATCGACGAACCTCAAGCTGATCAGCGTCGTCGTCGAGTCGTACGAGGGGGGCAATGGGGCAGGCGCAGGTGCGGGCAGCACCGGTGCGGCCGCGCCTGCGAGCTGCTCGCCGGGTGGCACCACACCTGCGCCGGGGACTCCCGGTGTGGGCGGCGTCCTCGGAACGTTTGGACTCACCGGCTATACGCCCAAGGCCGGTGGCCCAGCGGGCGCCGGCGGGCAAGGGGCCAATGGGACAACGGGTACCGCTCCGCAGTGCAGCCTGACGTGCTTCGACGATGTGGCTTGCGTGGCCGCCGATCCGTCGGTGTGCAACGCAAACTACAATACGGCCAAGGTCTGCGGGAACCCCGGCATTCCCGGTTGCGGTAGCGGCGGTGGAGGCCCCGGCGGCGCTGGAAACGGCGCCGGAAGCAGCATCGCGGTGTACGTCTACGGCGCGACCGTCAACGCCAGCTTCACGAGCCTGGTCGCCAACAAGGGCGGCACGGGCGGGGCCGGCGGCGCGGGCGGCGGGCCCGGGGCCGTTGTCGCTGGACAGCCGGGGGCATCCCAGCCGTGCACCAACGGTATCGTGGGAACGACCTGCTACCAGAAGAGCGACGGCTCCACGTGCCTCGTCAAGCTCCCGCTGAACACCACCCCGATGGCGGGCGGCGTCGGCACCACGGGCCTCCCCGGAAGCCTGGGTGGAGCGGGCGGCGGGGGCGCGGGCGGCTACAGCTACGGCTACTACAAGGGCGGCGGCGGGACCTTCATAGAGGGCTCAACCTTCTCCGCATCGAGCATGGGTGGAGGCGGGGGCGGAACTGGTGGAAACCCCGGTGCCACCGGCGTCGGTGCTCCCCACAACTGACCGAGCTTTCCGGGAACTCCCGCCCGCGGGGCGTGTCTCCACCGGGGACATGCCCCGCGTTCCATTTGCGTCCTTCACGCCCTCGCGCGACCCTTCCCCCATGGCCCTCGTCGCCTGCCCCTTTTGCCGTGAAATGTTCGAGGAGGGGGAAGCCGAGACCTGCCCGATCTGCGGCGTCGCGCTCACGGAGTTCTCCAAGCTCCCCAAGGCGACGCACCTGCACGACGAATTCGACGACGTGCCGCTCGCGCCGGAGCAAGAGCCGCTGCCGGTCACCTACCTCGGACGCGGCAAGGGGCTCGTCGCCGTGGCGGCGCTCGTTGGCTTCGCGGTGTTCTTCCTCCCGTGGATTCGGATGAGCTTGCCGTACGAGCTCGCGATCTCGGGCTTCGATCTCGCGCGCGGGCGACTCGGCTGGGTCTGGGCGTCGGGCGTCGCGTGGGTGGTGCTGGTGCCCACGATCCTGAGCCGCCGGAGCATCTTCCAGCTCCGCGGCGCGCGTGTAGCCGCTGCGTTCCTGAGCGCGATCCCCGGCGTGACGGTGGCGATCCTGCTGGCCCGCCCACCGAGCGGTGGGATGGTCCCGCTTCGATTCGACTACGGCTGGCCGATCTTCGCGACGCTCGCCGTGTCGATCCTCGCAACGTTGATCTCGCTGCGACTCGGCGGTCGGGCGGACGACATCAAGGTCGCGCGTGGCACCTCGAAGGGGCAGGAGCTTCATTGAGCGCGTGGTCCCATCGTGCGCACCTTTGCCGGGAGTGTGCGCAGATCACCGAGTAAGTTATGTGGCCTCCGCACACGGATGGAGGCATGGTGTACGCGATGACGGCGCCCGCGCGAAAAAGCCCGTCGGATCCGGAGCTCCGCGCGCGCGAGTCCGAGCTCGACGTGGACGTTCCGGCGGCAGTCGTCTGCGCGCTTTGCGGTGACTCGGACTGCCCGGGGTGCCAGAGCGAGCTCTCGCGATCCGGCGTCGTCACGATCGTGGCCTGGGAGCGTCCGGGCGGTCGCGTCCTGCCGAGGCTGTGGGAGACCGCGCACGCCGCGACCCGCGACGCCGAGGCGTTCTTCGAGCTCCTCCCCGACGGGCCCATCGCCCCCGCGCTCAAGTTCGCGCTGCTCTGCGAGCTGATCGCGGCGGGCGCGATCGTCGTGCTCATGCTCGCGTTCGCTGGCGCGCTCGCACCCGCGTGGATCAAGCATATCGCGTTCGATCCGGCCGCGCGCGATCTCGCACTTCGCATCCTCGCGACCGGCGTTCCGGGGCTCGCGCTCTTGCTGGTCGTCGCGCACGCGGCGCACGGCTTCTCGCTCGACGTGGGCGCGCGCAAGAACGGAGGGCGCGCCGCGGCGACACGCGCGCTGCGCTTCGGCCTCTACGCGGCGGGCTGGGATCTCGTGCAGGGGCCTGTCGGCGCCGTCGTCCTCGGCGTGACGAAGGGCCTCGGCGCCTGGGTCACGATGCACGTCTCGAGCGTGCCGACGAAGAGCTCACGCGCCTTCTTGCGTGGCTGCTACCGCCTCGTCGGCCCCGCCGCCGATCGCGCGCTCGGCACGTCGTATGTCGCAGCCGTCGTCGCCACGCTCGTCGGCGCCCTGCTCATCGTCGCCGCTGCCTTCGCGATCGTCCTCGCGGTCTGACCGCCGCCACGAGTCGTCAGGGCAGGACCTTGAAGAGGTGATCGTGCGGCGCGTCGTCGTGGCATCCCGCGCACGCTTCGATGGGCCCGTCCTTCACCACGCCTCCGGCGGCAGCGACGACGACGTACCGCCAGTCGCCATGGTCCGGGTCGTAGCCCTTCTCGCGCTTCTCCATCATCATGAGGGGACCGCGCCCGCCCCCGGCGGCGCGCTCGTAGTGGACGGCGATCACCTTCGCGCCGACGGCGACCGCGCCGTGCCCGGTCGCGAGCGGCTCCTTCGCCGCCTCGTTGGCGAGGACCTCGACGTCCCACCGGCCGGTCGCGTGCCCGTTCGAGACGATCCGCGCCGCGCTCATCTTCGCGAACGTCGCCTCGTAGTCCGCTGGAATTCCCGCGTCGGCGGGGATCGCGCCGGCGTCCTTCGAGGGCGCGCGCTCGGTGGGCGTCGCGGTCGACACCCCGACGAGGCCGCCTGTCTTCGCTCCACCGCACGCCGCTGCAGCCCCGGCGAGGAGGGTCACTGCGAGCGCCGGGGCAAAGGCCGGGCGGAGCGTCACGCTCAGAAGAACACGCCGGCTTCGAGCGAGAACGTCCACTGGCGCGAGTCGCTGAGGCCGGGGTTCTCGTCGCTCGGCGGGGTGAGATCGATCAAGAACTGGCTCGCGAGGTAGAGCACCTCATAGCGGTAGTTCACGCCGAAGATGCCGCGGTGCCGGTGCGTGCGCACCTTGTTGAAGGTGATGTTGTTGTTGAAGTCGCCGTCGTTGTTGAACTTGGGGTCGTTGTTGAGCTTGTTCGTGCACCGAGGCTCGCCGGTGTTGGGGTCGGGCCCCTGGTAGCCGCACTGCTTGAGCGGATCCACGTTCGGCGTCGTGTCGACGACGACCGAGTCGCCGAAGATGATGAGGCGCTGGTAGCCAACATAGGGCGTGAGGATCGAGGAGTCCGCGAGCGTGATGGGCTTCGAGACCTGCGCGTCGATGCCCACCGTCGTCAGGTGGAACTTCGACGTCCCCATCAACGTGCGGACGCCGCTGCCGACCGCGACGTCGGGCAGGACGCCGAGCCCGCCGGTGCGGAAGCCCTCCATGAGCGACCAGCGGATGTCCGCGCCGGTGACCCACATCGACGTGTTGGCGAGCGTGCCGAGCGCGCCCGCGAGCTCGAAGCCGAAGGGCAGGCCCTTGCGCGCCTTGAGCGAATAGACTTGGAGCAGCGAGTCAGGGCCGTTGTTCGCGGTGGAGAACTGCTTGGTGTTCGGGTCCACCGAGCCCTGCGTGCCCTTGTGCCAGTACTGCGTCATCGTGCCGTCGGTGGCCTTGCTGAACGCGTCGGCGTTGATCTTCGTGTAGCTGGCCTCGAAGGTGAGCGCGAAGCCGCCGATGCCGGTCGTGCGCGCGGGGTGGAACGCCGTCGGGGCGATCGCGAAGCCGAGCTCGCTCACCATGTTCGCGAACGCGACGTGGTCGGCCTTGCACCCGAACGAATTGGGCGACTGTCCAGGGTTCTTGTTCACGAAGCCCTGGGGGTTGAGGGCGATGTCCTGGCAAGTCGTTCCCCCGGGGATGCCGCCCGGCTGGAGCACGAGGCGCTCCGGGGTAGGGTCCATGCCCGCGGCGTGCGCGGTCTTCCCCGCGAAGAGCGCGGGCACGAGGGTCATGGCGACTAGGACGCGCGAAATCGTCCGCAAGCGATGCTCTCCGGGTCGTTGGACGCTGGGAAATGAAGGCGCACGAGATTGCACGCCACCATGCGGGAGGCTACGTTCCGCGCCGGACTCGCGTCAAGGTAAGTGAGCATCTTGCGGAACGTCGCTCTTGGATTGACTTGCGTGCGCCTCCTGCGCGAGCACGCCGCGTGAGCACGCCCCACGGAAACGCGCCCCGGCTCCGTGCCACGCCGCTCGGCGTGCCGATCCACGTCGTCCTGGTGGAGCCGGAGATCCCGCCGAACACCGGCAACATCGCGCGCCTCACCGCCGCGAGCGCGTCGCCGCTCCACCTCGTCGGCACGCTGGGATTCCGCATCGACGAGCACAGCGTCCGCCGCGCGGGGGTCGACTACTGGCACCTCGTCGACGTGCGGCAACACGTCGACTTCGCCCATTTCCTGCACGCGTTCCGCAAGGAGTCGCCGGGTGGGAAGCTCCACCTCTTCAGCGCCATCGCCGAGAAGAGTTACCTCGACGCCGAGTTTTCGCCTGGCGACGCGCTCGTCTTCGGCCGCGAGAGCGTCGGGCTCCCGCAGGAGCTCCTGGACGCGCACGCCGATCGCGTGGTCGGCATCCCGACGCTCGGCGCGGTGCGCTCGCTCAACCTCGCCAACGCCGCGGGCATCGCGCTCTTCGAGGCGCTGCGCCAGACCGGCGCCTTGGCCAAGACGCATCGCGCCTGACGCGCGGGGCGCGCCGCGTCAGTAGGTGCCGCTGAGCGCGTTGCCGATTGGCACGTCGAGGATGTCGTAGCGCTCGCTGGCGACCTGGTATTTGCCGAGCGTCATGAGGACGCCGACGTCGGCGCGGAAACCCGGCTGCATCGTCCAGGAGCGGGTGGCCTCGTCGACGTGGACGTTGGCGTAGGGGCCGAGCGCGAGGGTCGGTCCGATGAGATCGTAGACAAGCAACGCCACCTGCGGCTCGAGCGAGCACTTCACGTCGGCGGTGCCGATCTGGGCGATCTCGATGCGGCTGCCGGAGGGGTCGAGCGCGGGCTCCCTCTTGATCGAGCTCCAGCCGTGGTCTTTGCGGTACTCCGCGCCGTACATGCCGTCGGCGGCGACCTTCAGGAACATCTTGCCCGCGGCCTCACCGTTGAACGCGAGGTCGCAGTGCAGCGCCAGGGCGAGCTCCACCGTCTCCCACACCGGCACGCCGCCGATGAACTGGAGCGAGTGCACGGGGCGCCACTCGACGAGACGGCGGTCGATGCGCAGCGGACGCAGCAGGCCGTGGTTGGCCTGACCGAGGTTGCCGTGGGCCTTCACGTCGAAGTCGAGCTCGATCTCGCCTTCCATCTGCCCCTCGGCGGAGATGACGATGTGCTGCAGCTCGCCGCCCTTGAGCTTCACGTCGGTCGAGACCTTCGGCTGGAACGCAAACGACCCGCCGGCGAGCTTCACTTTCACGTCGTAGGTCTCGTTCGCGCGGACGGGATCGACCAGGGCGACGGCGAGCGAGAGCAGCGAGAGCTCCGCCGGGAGCTTCAGCAGGCCGCCGATCTTGCTCGCCCAGCCCGCGGGGTGGACGGCGCCGCTGGTGGCCATCGCGGTGGCGTCACCGGCGGTCCCCGCGACGCCGACCTGCGCGGTGCCGTGGAAGACGTCGGTGATGACCGGTCGGGCGGTGTCGACGACGATCCGGTCGCCCACGACGCGGACGCCTGTGGCGCGGCGCACGAAGCCGTGCGGGTTGCGATCGATCTGCGATGGGCCGCCAACGAGGAGCTTGCCCACGTGGGTCTGCAGCACCTCGTCGTGCCCGGCGCGCGGCACCTCGAGTCGATCGTCGAACACCGTGACGTCCTTCTCGAAGCCGGCGCCGACGATGAGCAGATCCTGCGAGACGCCGACGTCGTCGCCCGCGCTGTCCGAGCTGCATCCGATGAAGGCCGTGGCCGCGGCCGCGAAGGCAGCCGACAGGGCAAGCCCAGGACGGACGTTGGTCATGCAACCCCCGGTGCGAAATGTATGCCACTATCCTACACGGATATTTGACTGATTTTACACATAAATTTACCACTATCGGCCGGACGAGCTGGATCCTTTGCTCCGCCCCCGCGAACGCGTGGCCCGGTCGAGGGAGATCCCCCTGACCGGCGCGTAGGACGGGTCGCATCGAACCTCCGAACCCCGAGAGAGCCCCCATGCGCATCGCCATGCTCGCTTCGTTCGTCCTCTTCGCCGCGGCCTGCCAGATGCCCCAATACGCGCCGCCCGCGGCACCGTCGGCGCCCTCGGCGGGCGGCGTGCCCGAGACCACCGGCGCGCCCGTGGGCAACGGTTCGTCGTCGCCGTCGTCGCCGTCGCCGTCGTCGCCGTCGTCCTTCGGTGGGCCGAGCGCCCCGAAGGCTCCGGCCGCACCGACGGCGTCCGTGCCGACCACCGTGGAGATCCACAGCGACTGCAGCAAGACCGTGCCCGTCTTCTACGGTGACAAGCCCAAGTTCGGCAGCGGCACCAAGTCCAGCGTCAGCAGCAACTCGACCTCGAGCCAGGGCCGGAGCTCCGACGGCACGCTCACCGTCTGGATCATCGACGAGCAGGAGAACGGGCTCGCGAGCGTGAAGGTCACGCCGCAGACGCGCCGCGTGACGATCGACTCGAGCTGCAAGGGCATCTCGGCGCGCTGACATGAACCACCACCTCGCCAAGGCGCCTCACGTGCCCAACGCCCGCGGACGGGTGGTGGGGTCCTTCGTCCTGCTGACGGGTCTGGCCGTGGGGGCTCCGCTCAGCTGTCAATCGACGGTACCCGGCGACACTGCGGTGGGCGCCGCGTCGTCTGCGCTCGGTTCGCCGCAAGTCGTCGTGAACGAGTGCGGCTCGGGCTCGGGCGGGTGGGTCGAGCTCGTCAACACCGGCGGGGCGACGGTCGATCTCGCGAAGGACGCGGCGGCCTGCTGGTACGTCGACGACACGAACGGCGGCGGGTCGCCAAAGGCGATCAGCGACACGATCGTGAACCATCCGTCGGCCTCGACGACGTGCGCAGACGCGGGCAGGGGCGCGAGCTGCGGGCTCGTCGGTCCGGGCGAGCACGTCTGGATCGGCTACGCCTACATCAACTCGACGACGCCCGACGAGTGCCGCTTCCTCACGACCACCAAGGCCGGGACCGCATGCGGCACTGACTTCACGGTGGCCTCGCTCGGCGGCGCGACGACGTCGACCGCGGCGGGACAGTGCTTTGGCCGCGAGCCAGACGGCAGCGGCGCATGGACGGCGGGGAGCATCCCGTGCACGAAGGGCGCGACGAACCCCTGCGGCGCGACCGGCATAGCCTGCGACGATGGCAACGTCTGCACGACCGGGGAGACGGTCGGCTCGGACTGCTCGTGCGGTGGAGGCACGCCGATCTCGGGCACGAGCTGCGGCACGAACAAGGTCTGCCTGAATGGCGTGTGCACGGATGTGCCGCCGCCTCCTCCGCCTCCTCCGCCTCCTCCGCCCCCCACGGGCCCCGCGATCACCCATCTGGGGCGGCCCGATCGGCTCCTGCTGTCAGGGACGATCGTCGCGCCGGGCACCTTCTTCGACGGGCAGGTCCTCGTCGAGGGGACGACCATCACGTGCGTCGCGGCCGGGACGATCTGCGGGGCGATGCCCAACGCCCAGGATGCTACGGCGATCGACACCGCCGGCGTCATCGCTCCGGGTCTCCTCGATACCCACAATCACGTCCTGTTCGACATGTTCGACGAGACGGATTGGACGCCGCTGATGACCTACCAGAACCACAACCAGTGGACCGGTGAGCCGCGCTACCAGGCGATGCTGGACGTCAAGCAGTGCCTCGCGAACGACAGCCAGGGCAAGCCCGCTTGGTGCGCCAACACGCCGTATGGAACGTCGGCGGGGAACCTGCGCTGCGAGATGGACAAGTACGGCGAGCTGAAGGGACTGGTCGCGGGGACGACGAGCATCGTCGGCCTGACCGGCACCTCGTCGGCGTGCTTCGGATCTTTGGCGCGCTCGGTGGACGCCGCGCAGAACGGCCTCGGTAGCGACAAGATCCAGACGAGCTCCCTCTTTCCGCCGTCCAAGAGCAGCGCCGATGGGGTGTGCGCCAACTTCAGCAGCGACAAGACCCACGCGTACCTCATTCACTGCGGCGAGGGGGTCGACGCCGCGACCCTCGCCGAGTTCGGCACGTTGGGCACGGTGACCACGACCGACGGGTGCCTCTACGCGCCGCAGACGACGATCACCCACGGGATCGCGTTCACGGCCAACGAGTTCGGCATCATGGCGCAGGCCGGGATGAAGCTCACCTGGTCGCCTGCTTCCAACATCTTCCTCCACGGCAACACGGCCGACGTCCCGACCGCGCTGAACGCGGGCGTCACCGTCGCGATCGCGCCCGATTGGTCCGTCGGCGGAAGCCAGAACATGCTCGACGAGATGCGCTACGCCGACGCGTGGGACAACGCCCACTGGAACAATCGCCTGTCCGCCAAGGACCTGGTCGACATGGCCACCATCAACGCGGCCAAGGTGCTCGCGCTCGACGACCGGCTCGGCCAGATCAAGACCGGCTACCTCGCCGACATCGCCGTCTTCGCAGGCGACCGGACCCGTCCGTACGATGCCATCCTTGCGGCGAGGCCGAGCAACGTTACCCTCGTGATGGTGGGCGGCACAGTCCTCTACGGCGACGTCGCGCTCCAGGCGGCCGGCCCTGCGTCGCCCGGCTGCGAGACGCTGGACATCTGCGGCCAGCAAAAATTCGCGTGCGTCGCGACGGCCACGACCACCAGCAAGCTCGGGCAGACCTCCGCGGACATCGCAGCTGCGCTCTCGCAAGCGATGCTCGACGTCGATGCGCAGACGCCCGCCGACGGGTACTCCTTCGCGCCGATCACGCCGCTGGTGCGGTGCCCGTAGCGCTCTTTCTCACTCGAACGCGCTGATCCCGGTCACTTCCTGGCCGAGGATCAGCGTGTGGACGTCGTGCGTGCCCTCGTACGTGGAGACGGTCTCGAGGTTCATCAGGTGCCGCATGATGGGGTACTCGAGGGTGATGCCGTTGCCGCCGAGGATGTCGCGGCACGTGCGGGCGATCTCGAGCGCCGAGCGGACGTTGTTCCGCTTGATCATGCTGACGTGCTGCGGCCGGAGCGTGCCCGCTTCCTTGTGCCGCGCGACCTCGACCGCGTAGAGCTGGGCGGTCGTGATCTGCGTGAGCATCTCCGCGAATTTTGCCTGAACGAGCTGGTGCGACGCGATCGGCTTGCCGGCGAACTGCACCCGGTGCTTGGCGTAGTCGACGGCGCAGTCGAAGCAGGCCTGCATCGCGCCGATGACGCCCCAGGCGATGCCGAACCGCGCCGAGGTGAGGCACGACAGCGGCCCCTTCATCCCCTTCACGCCAGGGAGGAGCTGATCCTTCTTGATGCGCACGTCCTCGAGGATCAGCTCGCTCGTGACGCTCGCGCGAAGGCTCATCTTCTTGTGGATGGGGCGCGCCTCGAAGCCCTTGGCGTCGGTCGGCACGAGGAAGCCGTGAACCTGACCGTCGACGCCGCCGAGCTTCGCCCAGACGAGCGCCACGTGGGCCAGGTTGCCGTTGGTGATCCAGCGCTTGGTGCCGTTCAGGACGAACGAGTCGCCGTCGTCGCGCGCCACCGTGCGCATGCCGCTCGGGTTGGAGCCCCAGTCGGGCTCGGTCAGGCCGAAGCAGCCGATGATCTCCCCCTTCGCCATCTTCGGGAGGTACTTCTCCTTCTGCGCCTCCGATCCGAACGCGTGGATCGGGTACATGACGAGCCCGCCCTGCACACTCGCGAAGCTGCGGATGCCGGAGTCGCCCCGCTCGAGCTCCTGCATGGCCAGGCCGTAACCGATCTCGCTGAGGCCGGCGCAGCCGTACCCTTGCAGATTGCAGCCGAGCAGCCCCAGCTTCGCGATCTCGGGAATGAGATCGTTCGGGAACGTCCCCTTCTCGAAATGGTCCGCGATGACGGGCAGGACGCGCGCGTCGACGAACGCCCGCACGGTGTCGCGAACCGCGCGCTCTTCAGGGGTGAAATGGCGGGAGAGATCGAGAAAATCCGGCATCGTGGGCGGGACCTTATCGCCGAACGGACCGGGAAGCTGGGGTTTTTCGAACACCCGCTTCCCGTCCTCGTCCGTGGCCGCGGGCACCGCCGGCCGAGTCAGCCCAGCTGTTTCAACATCGTCTCGGCGTTCGAGACTTCGAATTTGCTGGGGGCCTCGACGTTGAGCTGCTTGACCACACCGTCGTCGACGAACATCGAGTAGCGCTGCGAGCGGATACCCATGCCGCCCTTGGTGAGATCGAGCTCGAGGCCGACCTTCTTCGTGAAGTCCGCGCTGCCGTCGCCGAGCATGCGCACCTTGCCGATCGCGCCGAGCTCCTTGCCCCACGCGGCCATGACGAAGCCGTCGTTGACGGCGATGCACCAGACTTCGTCGACCTTCTTCGCCTTGAGCTCGTCCAGGTGCTTCACGTAGCCGGGGACGTGTTGCGCCGAGCACGTCGGCGTGTACGCGCCGGGGAGCGCGAAGATGACGATGCGTTTGCCCTTCGAGGCTGCCGCGACCGAGACTTCCTTCGGCGCGACGGGACAGGCTTCGCCGAACTCCGTCGACTCTTTGAGGGTTGCGTCGGGGATGTGGTCGCCGATTTTGATCATGATGGCTCCTCCTCTGCGGTGGTTTGGGTGGCGGAGCCTAGCAGCTAACGAGGGCGCTCGCTGTCGCTCGTCACGTGGGCTCCTTCTGGCGCGCGCAGGACCGGACCCGGTCAGCGCTCGACGCGGATGGTCGGTACGGCGCCGGTGAAGTCGGCGCGGAGGCGCACCTTCTCGCCCGGCGAGAGCGTGATGCGATCGCCGCGCCGCTCGCCTGTCGCCTCGAACGTGAAGAGGACGTCGTGGGTACCCGGGTCGAGCGTGAGGTCCCCGACGGGAACGGCGCCGCGCGTGCGTCCGTCGACCGACACGAGGGTCCCCGGGTCGCCGAAGAGGGCGAGATGCGCCTTGCCCGATGCGGTGGCGCTCGCGGAGGGTGTGGGAGTGCCCGTGGCGAGTCCTGTCCCTGTCGGCGTCGGGCTCGGAGTCGGCGTCGGAATCGGAATCGGCGTCTGCGTCTGCGTCTGCGTCTGCGTCGAGCTCGTGGTCGGCGTCTGCGTCGGGGTGGTCGTCGTCGCGATCGGCTGCGAGCCGGGGTCCTTGGCGCGCGTGCCGCGGATGGCGAAGATGGCGGTGGCGGCGATGACGGCGACGGCAGCCACGCCGGCGACGAGCGCGCGGCTCCGGGGAGTCGGCGGGGCGCTCCGTGGGTGCAGCGGGCCTACGGGCGTCTCGAGCGGCCTCGTCGCGATCGTCTCGGGCTCGTCGACCTCTCTGGGCGGCGGCCTTCCGCTCGTCGGCATCTGACGCGTCGAGGGCCCGTCGGACGATCCCTCGGTCGCCCCCACCGGCGGGGGCGATTCGCTCTTCCAATCCCGCACCTCTTCGCGCACCGCGAACGTCTTGGTGCTGAACTCGACGATGCTCGGCTGGGACGGCTTCCACTCGTAGCCGGGCCTGTCCTTCTTGGCGCGCTTCTTCGCGAGGGCCTTGCGCACGGAGCGAACGTGGGCGCCGAGGTCGCGCGCGACGTCGGCGCCGTCGATGCCCTGCATGAATTTCCGGAGCGCTCGCCCGAGCTCGTCGGCGTCTTTGGGGCGCAGCGCCGGATCGAGCGACAGCGCCCGCCCGATCACCTCGTCGAGCGGCAACAGACGCGGATCCGCGTCGCTCGGCCGAGGGTGGGGCGCGCGCATCGCTGCCTCGCACTCGGCCTCGGTCGCCCGGCGGAACGGCGCGGCGCCGCTCCACGCCTCCATCAGGAGCACGGCGACCGCGAAGATGTCGGTCGCCGGACCAAGCTCGTGCCCGTCCACCTGCTCCGGCGGCATGTGACCGGGCGAGCCGAAGACCTCGTGCCCGGCCACGCGCGCGGGCGCCGCGATGCCGAAGTCGATGACCTTGACCTGCCCCTCCTCGTCGAGCATCACGTTGCGCGGTGTGATGTCGCGGTGGACGACTTGCATGCGCCGGTGCGCGTAGTCGAGCGCGCGGCAAACCTCGACGCCGATGTATGCGCCTTGCTCGGGCGTGAGCCTGCGCTTCTTGTCCTCGCCGCCTTTGAGGAGCTCGTGCACGGTGACACCATCGACGAGCTCCAGCGCGAGAAAGTAGGTCCCTTGCTCGACGCCGAGCTCGTACACCGGGACGATGTTCGGGTGGCTGAGCGCGACGGTCGTCTTCGCCTCCTCGACGAAGCGGCTCACGAACTGCTGATCGGAGCAGAGCTCCTCGCGGATCTGTTTGACGACGAGCCGCTTCTCGAAGCCGCCAGCGCCGCGGAGCGTCGCGAGCAGGACGCGCGCCATTCCCCCGCGAGAGAGCTCGCGCTCGAGGATGTACTTCCCGAAGACCTGCGGAAACACGGCCCTAGAAGTATCGCATACGAGGGAGACGGCCCCCAAAACCTCGCCACGATGGGTCCGTACCTTTGCGCCGCTCGCCCTACATGCCGTTCTCGCTTGGGCTGCGCTTGCAGTAGGATGACGGCGTGCGGCCTCCCCGGCTTCGCCTGAGCGTGCTTGCCCTTGCGGCGATCTCGGCGTGCGCCGAGACGGCGACGGTCGAGTCGCGCGCGGTGACGTTCCACGCTCTGGCGAACTGCCCGGTGGGTGCCGAGCCCTACGCTCTTCTCTTCGCGAGCGGGGATTTTCAACCGAAAACGCCGTCGGAAGTGACCGGCCAGGTCTTCCTCGACACGCAAGTCGGCGCCGCCCTCGCGTCGATGCCTGCCGCCACCCGAGAGCTGAGCGCCGCGGTCACCGC
The DNA here is from genome assembly GCA_025359105.1 of Myxococcales bacterium. GTDB lineage: Bacteria > Myxococcota_A > Polyangia > Polyangiales > Polyangiaceae > JANYHK01. The sequence goes on from JANYHK010000060.1 coordinate 22,985, forward strand.
CGACTCCACGACGGGCCTCCTCTTCTGGAGGGGTCGGGCCGACGTGGCCCCGGCCGGTGACGTCGACGTCCTCCTCTGGCCATCGACCGGCGGTTGCGCGCTCTCTCAGCCGGCCGAGGCCTTCCGCGATCGCACCGATCCGGCCGTGGGGGCGCTCGGCGCGGGCCGCGTTCTCGTCGCCGGCGGCGCGGCCGACAGCGTGGTGCCGGCGTCCTTCGTCGCCGATCTCGCGACCGGAGCCATGACGCACCTCGTGAACGATCTCCTCGTGCCGCGCGCCCGCGCGACGCTGACGACGTTCGGCGAGGGAGCGCTCGTCGCCGGCGGCGCGCGTCCCGACAGCGGTGAGCTGCTCGCCTCGGCCGAGGTCTTCACCGGCACCGACTTCGACGGCTTCATCCCGCTCAGCGAAGGGCGCGCCTCCCACGCGGCCGTCGTCCTCGCGACGGGCGAGACTCTGCTCGTCGGCGGGACCGGCAACCGCGGCGCGCTCGCGACGCTCGAGATCGTCGATCCGAAGACGCGTCGCTACCGCACCGCCGGACTCGCGCGCCTCGACACGCCGCGCTCCAAGCCGTTCGCGCTGCGCCTCGCGAGCGGCGAGATCCTCGTCGCCGGCGGCACCGACGATCGCGGCAGCCCCGTCGGCTCGCTCGAGTGGCTGTCCTTCGACGGGCGCGAGCACAAGCAAACGCGCCCGTTCCCGGCGAGCCTCACCCAGGGCTTCGTGGCGCTCCCGGGTGGCGGCGCGCTCGCCGTCCTCACGCCGCCGACGCCGACGCCTGGCTTCAAGAACGTCTGGGTCATCTCCGCGGACCGCACCGCGGACGCCGCGACGCCCGTCGGCGGCTCGGTCCCGCAGGTACGTCTGTTTCCCGGGAGCGCCGGCTCTCCGGTGCTCTTCACCGGGGACAAATGGCTGCGGTGGCAGCCGTGGCTGGGCGAGTTCGGCGTCATGGCGGAGGTCTCCCCGGAGAATGGTCCCGATCGCGACACGCTGGTCTCGCCGGACCCGGGGCTCGCCGCGTGGGTCTCGGTCGACCATGGCCACGCGAGCCTCTTCGGGCTTCGCTTCGATGCGCGCGGCCCGTACACGACCGACTCCGCGCGCGGCCCTCTGCTCGCCGGCTCCACGGTCTTCCTCGCGCCCGATCGCCTCGTTGCGCCGAGCGCGACCCCGATCACGTTCGACCCCGCGCGCGGCCTCCTCCTCGACAGGGGAGCGACCGCGTTCTTGACCGACGCGACCTTCGCGGCGTTCGCGGTGGACCTCACGCTCACCGGCCCTGCGCCCATCGTCGTGCTCCGTGACGACGCCGGGGTCGAGCTCGAGATCGGCGGCGGCACCTGCCCGATCGTGGTCGCCGACGGTTCGACGTCGCTCCACGTCGAGCGCGACGCCTCGGTCGTGACCGTCACCGTAGGCACCGACAGCCCCAAGCCCTGCCGGACGGCAGCCGGGAGTGAAGCCGTGCTCGCGGCGACCGCCCGCATCAGCGTGGGGCTCCGCGGGAGCAGCAGCGGGGACCGGAGCTCGGGAAAAAACCTCGTCGTAACCCGGAGGTGAGAGCGGGGTCGGAGTCGAATCGGAGTCCGAGTCTTGACGAATTGACTATTTAGTAAATAATCAACCCATGCCGATCGCTCCCCGTCTCTACGGTGCCCTTCCCCCCAAGGAGGGCTACACCGCCCTCGCGGAGCGGATGACCCACCCCGCGAAGGAGGGCCCGCGGGGCACAGGCACGCTGGAGGTCGCGCAGCAGCTCACGTACACGTGGGACTACGCGTCCAAGCGCGTCGAGCTCCGCGCCCTCTACGAGAAGTCGAAGGACCTCATGTGGAACGCGCGCGTCGACTTGCCGTGGGATACGGACGTCGATCCTGAGCGCGAGAACACGCCCGATCAGATGGTCCCCATCTACGGCACGCCGGTGTGGAACAGGCTCGATCCGAAGAAGGACGTGCCGAGGCTCCGGCGCCACATGGCCGCCTGGATGATCTCGAATTTTCTCCACGGCGAGCAGGGCGCGCTCCTGGCGACGGCGCAGATCGTCACCGCCGCGCCGACGCCTGACGCGAAGCTCTACGCCGCCGCGCAGGTCTACGACGAGGCGCGCCACGTCGAAGCGTACGACCGCTACCTCCGCGAAAAGCTGGAGCTCGTCTATCCGCCGAGCCCGCACCTACGCAAGCTGCTCGACCTCATCCTCACCGACGCGCGCTGGGACTTCAAATACCTGGGCATGCAGATCATGCTCGAAGGGGTCGCCCTGGGGGCGTTCGGGCTCATCCACCAGATGTCGAACGAGCCGCTCATCAAGCAGATCACCGAGCAGATCATGGCGGACGAAGCGCGCCACGTCGCGTTCGGCGTCGTGGCGCTGAAGGACACGTTCAGGGACATGGACCCGAAGGAGCTCCGCGAGCGCGAAGATTTCGTGCTCGAGTCGTCGCAGTTGCTCCGCGATCGCTTCCTCGGCGAGGAGGTGTGGGAGCGCCTCGGGCTTCCCGTGAAGGAGTGCAGCGAGTACGTCTCGGTGAGCGAGCCCATGGCGATTTTCCGGAAGCTGCTCTTCACGAAGATCGTCCCCAACGTGAAGCGGCTCGGGCTGCTGACGCCGTATGTGCGCGTCGGATTCGAGCGGCTCGGGGTCATCGAGTACGAGCACCTGGAGCCGAGCGCGTGACGGAGCTCGCACTCTCGCTGCGGCGGGCGCGGCGTACCAAGCCCAAGCGCGACGCCGAGGCGACCAAGAAGCGGCTCCTCGACGCGGCCGAGTCGGAGTTCGCGAAGAAGGGGTTCGCCGGCGCGCGCCTCGGCGCGATCGCGACGGCGGCGGCGGCGCAGCAGGCGCTCGTGCACCACTACTTCGGCGACAAGGAGGGGCTCTACGCCGCCGTGCTCACCCGCGCGGTCGAGGCGACGACGAGCGAGGGGTGGGACATTCTTCAGCGCATCCCGACCTCGCCCTCGCGTGGTCGGCGCGCCAAAGGGCTCGAGTTGCCGACCCTGCGCGCCCTCATCGACGCCTTCGTCGCGTCGATGCTGCGCTTCTTCGCGACCCACGCGGCGCTCCTGTCGATCGTGCACCACGACGCGCGGGCGGGCGGCGCGTTCACGCGCGAGCTGGTGACCCGGACGAGCAAGCCGGTGTTCGACGTCGTCGTCACGATGCTCGAAGACCTCGCGCGCCGCGGCGTCGTGCGACGCGACGTCGACGTGCGGCAGCTGTGCGTCTCGGTCTTCGCGATGTGCGCGTACCCGTACTACGACGAAGAGTTTCTCTCCGTCCTGTGGCCGATCGACGTCCGCGGCGCCGAGTTCATGGACGGGCGCCGTCGCGAGATCGTGGCGACGGCGATGGCTCGTCTCGCGCCCTAGACCAACCGTCCCTTTCATGAACGGTTGCCCTAGGCTTCTGGTGGTCGCTCCCGTCGTTTGCCCGTTCCGTGCAAACGCGCGTTCGCTCTGAGGCGCTGGTCTCGCCCTACGCGAGCGCGTGCTCGCGTAGCTTGTTGTAGAGCGTGCGGCGGCTCACGCCGAGCAGGCGTGCGGCGAGGGTGCGGTTGTCTTTCGCGCGGGTGAGCGCGTGGACGAGAGCCTCGCGCTCGGCGTCGCGCCGCTGCGCGTCGAGCGGCCGTTCGTCGGCTCCGCGCGGCGCGATGGAGACGCCCTTGGGGTGGGCGAGCTCGCGCGTGACGTCGGCCTCGCCGATGGTGTCGGCGTCGGCGAGCACGACGAGGCGCTCGACGATGTTCTTGAGCTGCCGCACGTTGCCCGGCCACGGCGCGCGCGCCAGGGCTTCGAGCGCGGCGTCGTCGAGCGTCGCCATCGGCCGCCCGTTCGCGCGACCGAGCGTCGCGCAGAAGTGACGGGCGAGGTGCGCGACGTCCCCCTCGCGCTCGCGCAGCGGCGGCAGGCGTACGGGCACGACCGCGAGGCGGTAGAACAGGTCCTCGCGGAAGCGGCCGGTCGCCACCATCTCCTCGAGGTCGCGGTGGGTCGCGGTGACGAAGCGCACGTCGACCTTGACAGTTTGTGTGCCCCCGAGGCGCTCGAACGACTTTTCCTGCAGGACGCGCAGGAGCTTCGCCTGGACGGCCGCCGAGACGTCGCCCACCTCGTCGAGGAACAGCGTGCCGCCGTGCGCGAGCTCCACGCGGCCCGGCTTCCTCGCCGTCGCGCCGGTGAAGGCGCCCTTCTCGTATCCGAAGAGCTCGCTCTCGAGGAGCGCGTCGGGCAGCGCCGCGCAGTTGACGGTGATGAGCGGACCGTCCTTTCGCGGGCTCGCGTCGTGGATCGCGCGCGCGACGAGCTCCTTGCCGGTGCCGGTCTCGCCGCGCACGAGCACCGTCGCCGTGCCCCGGGCGACCTTGGCGACGAGGGCGAGCACCTCGCGCATCGCCCGCGAATCGCCGAGGAGCTCGCCGAGAGCCGTGCCCGCCGCCTCGCGCTCCGGCATGCGCCGGGCGAGGGCCTTGCCGACAACGTAGAGGACCTCGTCCTTGTCGAAAGGCTTGAGCATGAAATCGACCGCGCCCGACTTCATCGCCTCGACCGCCGCCGGGACGGTGCCGTGCGCGGTGAGGAGGATGACAGGGACGTCGGGGTGGCGCCGGCCGACCTCGCGGAGGAGGGCGAGGCCGTCCACGCCGGGCATCTGCAGATCGGTGAGCACCACGTCGAACGGCTTCGCGTCGAGTCGCGCGAGCGCCGCCTCCGCCGAGGGGACGTGCTCCGCCTCGTGACCCGCCTGCGCGAGGAGGAGCGCGAGCACCTTGCCCACCGCTTCGTCGTCGTCGACGACGAGGACGCTTCCCGCCACACGCTGCATCGGCCCGAGTCTAGGACGTTTCGAGTGAGAATCGCGCGCCGCCCGCGGTGCGGGGGTAACGCCATGACAATTTGCCGGTCGGGCTGTCCGGATCCTCCGGAGCTCTTCGTCCATGGGGTGGCGCTCGCGGCTTCGCGGGCACAAGACGATGGAGGGCCCCCATGATCTCAGCAGATGCAGGCGCGCACGAGAGGGCGCCGATCTCTTTGGCGCTCGCCCTGGCGGTGGGCCTGGGGCTCGCCGCCGGCGCGACGTCGTGCCACTCGACGGATGACATCGCGCCTGACGACGTAGAGCTCCGCTTGAGCATCGACGGAGACCGCCATCAAGAGCTGCGCCTCACGTTTCGCGGCAGGGCCGCCGTGCTTGCGCGTGCGTACAAGCATGCTCCGCATCTCCTGTTCGCGGCCGCCGGGCGCTCCCCCGCGAGATCGTCGAAAAATCGACCGGAGGTTTGGCCGGATCCAGGGTAGTTCCCCGTCCATACCCTGGAGCTCGAGACAGTTTTGACCGAGTCGCCCGGTTCTTCTCATCCTTATTCGCGTTATTTTCCGCCGATCCGGGCCAAGTGCAGGCGCCTCTTGGGGCAGACGGCGGCGGCGGAGGACGTCGCCCAGGAAGCGATCTTCCGCTTGTGGAAGTCCAACATAGGAGAAGGGGCCGACGCCCGCACCATCATGGCCTGGCTGTATCGGACGTGCACGCGGCTGGCGATCGACGAGCTCCGCCTTCGGCGAAGGGAGGGCAGTCCTGCGGCCGATCTCGAGGCGACGCCCTGCGGCGTAGACGTCGCCCGGTGCGTGGACGCGCGGCGGGCCGTCGTGAGTCTCGCCAGCACGGTGCCCGGGGACGAGCTCGAGGTGGCGGTGCTCTGCCGCGTGGACGGCCTGTCGCAACGCGAGGCCGCGGTCGTGCTCGGCGTGTCCGACAGGACCGTCCGGCGGCTACTCGAGCGCTTCGACGAACGAGCCGCCCCGCTGCGACAGGAGCTCTCGTCATGACGACCGATGTGACCGGGCGCCGAAGCGACGACGTGTCGACGCTCGCGCTGGACGTGTACTGGGCAACGGGGCGCTCCGGCGACGACGCGCTCTCCGCGCACGTCGCCGAATGCGCGCGATGCAGCGCGTACCTCGCGGACCTCGACGCGCTCGAGGCGAGCGGCCCTCCGCCCCCCGCCGTCGAGCGGATCGCCCGGCGCCGCTGGATGGCACCCGCGGCCGGCATCCTCGCCCTTGCCGCGGGCATTGCGCTCTACGTGAAGACGAGGCCGCCGGAGGAAGATCACTACGTCGGACGGAAAGGGACGCCGGCGGTGCAGGTCCTGGTTCACCGTGAAAGCGACACGCGAATCTGGGACGGACGCTCGCCGCTACGCCCCGGCGACGCGCTGGCCCTGCGCGTCGCGTGCGAGGGCATGAAGCACGTCGCGGTCGCCGCGCCTACGACGGTCGGTTGGTCGCGCCTGTCGAGCGCCTCGTGTGAGGACGGTGACGCGCCGCTCCCCTTCACCCTCAAGGTGGACGACGTGCCGGGCGACGAGAAGCTCGCCGTGGTCTTGAGCCGAGACCCGCTCGACGACGATACTCTGCAGAGGTCGATCGCCGAAGGGCGGCGCGCCGCCAACGTCTGGGTCGTGAGCTTCGTGATGCCCAAAGAAACGGAGAAGAACCGATGACCTTCGTGCGCGCGTTCCGTGTGCTCCTCGCAGGTCTCGCGATCTTCCTTCTGGCGCCGTCGGCGGAGGCTGCCAAGCCCGGCACGCGCCGGATCGCGATCCTCGTCGGTGCCAACGCCCCTCCCCCGGGTCGCACCGCGCTCCGCTTCGCCCATGACGACGCGAAAGACCTCGCCGACACGCTGCAACGGGTCGGCGGCTTCACGGCCGCCGACATCGACGTGCTCCTCGATCCCAGACCCGCGGAGCTGCTCGCCGCGTTCGACAAGGTCGGAAAGACCGCGGCCGCCTCCGGCGGGGACGTGCTCTTCCTCTTTTACTACTCGGGCCACTCCGACGGCCAGTCGCTCTTCCCTCGCGGCGAGGCGATGGCCCTCACCGAGCTGCGCACCCGGGTGGAGCGCCTCGGCGCGCGGATCCGCGTCGGCATCCTCGACACCTGTCGCGGCGGGAGCTGGACGCAGGCCAAGGGCCTGACCGTCGGCCCGCCGCTCCGCATGGCGGACTTGATGAACATCGACACCGAGGGGACGGCGCTCGTGTCGTCGAGCTCGGGGATCGAGAACGCGCACGAGGCCGCCGAGGTGCACGGATCGTTCTTCACGCACTACCTGAACGCCGGCCTTCGCGGCGCAGCCGATCGCGGGGGCGACGGCAACGTCACGCTCGAAGAGGCGTTCGACTACGCCAAGGAGCGCACCGTCCGCGACAGCGCGCGCATCGCGACGACGCCCCAACACCCGAGCTTCGATCTCGCGCTGCGCGGTCGCCACGACATCGTGCTGACGGTCCTCTCGGCCGACACGAGCGCGCTGCAGGTCCAGGGGAACCACGCGTCTCTCGAGATCATCCACCTTCCGAGCGGCGTCACCGTTGCCGATGCCCCGGACGGCCAGAGCCCGGTTCGCGTCGCCCTGCCGCCGGGGCGCTACCTCGTTCGCAGCGTCGTGGACGGGAAGGTGTACGCAAAGGAGGTCGAGGTCAAAGCCGGCCAGACCGCGACGCTCTCAGGCGGTCAGCTCGAAGCCACTGGGCACGAGCAGCTCGCGATGAAAGGCCTGAGCGACGACGAGAAGGCGGCAGCCAGCGAGCACGACCACGACACCGACCACGACGACGACGGGCAGCCCGCAGACGGGCACGACACGCGGAGGCGCGGCACGCGCGCGGAGCGCACCGGGCACCACGACAAGGCGGGCGAGGACAAACACCGCTCCCACTCGGTGACCTTCTCGCACTGCGAAGACGACGGCCCGGCGCCGGGCGCCAATGTCCGCGTCTCGACGGCGTGCGCCGGGGTCTTCGGGATCCGCGGCAGCGTCGTCGACACGAGCGGCGGGGGCGGGGCACACGGCGCAGGACTCCAGGTCGCCGCGGACTCGGAGGAGTACTGGCGCCGCGGGGTGCTGAGCTCGCTCTTTCGCTATCGCCTTGGCATCGGCGGCGGTGGTGCCGGGTTCGAAGGGACGCTGTCGGGAGCCGGTGCGTTCGGCATTCGCGCCCCGGTGACCGAGCACCAGGGGCCTGTCATTCGCGCCGGCGCGCAGGCGTACCTGATGGGAAACGACGCGTTCTACGCGTCGCTCGTGGAGCTCCCCCAGATCCACGCCGGCTGGCAGTGGTCGCGCGGGTACGCCGTGGTCGAAGCGGCGGCGACGACCGGCATCGCGCTCACCGGGCGGTTTCGCGCCGGCGCGTCGGAGTCGCGGGAGATCGCCGGGCTCGCGTACGGCGGCCACGTGGCGATGCAGGTGCCGTGGGTGCGCGTCGCCGTGATCGCCGAGAGGCTCCCGGCGAAGGACGGGCTCAGCCCCATCGACCTGGCCACCGGAACGTTCTGCCTCGTCACGTCGCCGCTCGCCGTCTGCGCCGACGCGCGCGCGCAGCAAGCCGACGCACGGATCGCTGGCACCGAGACGCGAGTGCGCGCCATTTACGGCGGAATCACGCTCGGCTTGACGGGCGAGCACTGAGAACCCCTGGAAGCGCGCGCGGGGTCGTACGATGACGGCGTGCTGCCCACCGATTGGCTGCTCGTCGTCGCCGCCGTAGGCCACGCGACGCTCGCCGCGCTCAGCTTCGCGCGCGGCGGCAAGAGCGCGCTGGCGCGCCCGCTCGCGCTCTTGTGCTGCGCCATGTTCGGGTGGTGCTTCGCCGGCCTCGCTCACCACGTCACCGGGGCGAGCTACTGGGGCTGGGTCGACGACGCGTTCACCGCGATGTCGCCGCCGCTGGCCCTCCACCTCATCGTGTCGTTCGTCGGGGCGCGGCGGGGACACCGGCGCGTGCTCGCGGCGTCCTACCTCGCGTTCGGCGCGATGGGCGCCGTCGCGTTGTCGGCGCTCGTGCTCACGACGCCGCGGGCGTGGCTCGCCTCGCCGGCATGGGCAGGGCTCGAGCTCGGCGCGTGGGCGCCGATGCTCGCGTATGGCCTCACGCTGCTCTTGCGCCACCTGGTGACGACCGCGGATCCCGACGAGAAGGCGCGGACGCGGACCATGCTGGCGGCGGTGGGTGCGGGCGGCGCGCTCGCGACGACCGATCTGCTTGACGCGGCCGGCGGCGGCGCACTGCCACGCCTGGGCGCGCTCGGAACGCTCGCCGCGACCGGGCTCGTCTCGGTATCGGTGCTGCGCTTGCGCCTGTTCGATCGCGATCTGTCGGTGGCGACGGCGTTCTACGTCGCGGCGCTCGCCGTGGGGGCGTTCGCTGCGTACCTGATCGTGTTCTTCGTCCTTGGTCAGAACGCGGCCGCGCTCGCGTTCGGCGCCGCCGCCGTCACGGTCGTGCTCACGGCGGCGGCGCGCGAGGTCGTGCTGTCGCAGACGCGGGCGCGCGCGCGCGTCGACCAGCTGGCGGCGCTGGGGCGCATCTCCGCGCAGATGACGCACGATCTGAAAAACCCTCTCGCTGCGCTGGTGGGCGCCGCGCAGATCCTGGAAGGGGAGGTCTCGCCCGCACAGCAGCGTGAGCTCGCGCAGCTGGTCCTCGCGCAGGCGCAGCGGCTACGCGCCGTCGTCGAGAAGTTCGATCGCGTCGCGCGCGTCGAGCCGGTCAGGACGCGCGTTCAGTTGAACGCGCTCGTAACGCCGACGGCCGCCGCGCAGAAGACCGCCGCGCCGGGCGTGAAGGTGGAGCTCGCTCTCGCGTCCGATCTGCCGGAGTGCGATGCCGACGGCGATTTGCTCGGCGGCGCGCTGGAGAACCTGGTGCGCAACGCGGTGGAGGCGATGCCGGAGGGCGGAACGCTACGGCTCGGCACGCGCGTCGACGGCGCGGCGGGGCAGGCGATGCTCGTCCTCTCGGTCGAGGATACGGGTGAGGGGATGGACGCGCGAAGAGCCGAACGCGCGTTCGAGGATTTCTTCACCACGAAGGCCACGGGGAGCGGGCTCGGGTTGGCGTTCGTGCGCCGCGTCGCCGTGGCGCACGGCGGCGGCGTGTCGCTCACGAGCAAGGTGGGGCAGGGAACCCGCGTGGAGCTGCGCCTTCCGATGGCCGTGACGCGCGCGTAGCGGCCGACGCGCCTGACCGCCGTGCAGCGGAGCGTGCAAGGTCTTGCACGCTCTCGTGTCGTCGTGTCGCCGATGTGCGCGATCCCACGCGGCCGCCCGCGTGGCGCGACGCGTGCACTGTTGGACTGCATGAATCCCCTTCGAAACCAGCGCGTTCGCGCGCTCTTCCTCGCGTTCTTCTCGTCCTCCGTCACCACCCTCGCCCACGCCGAGCCTACCCCCGCGCCCGCGACATGGACCCCGCCCGCACCCGCGCCCCCGACCCCGATCACGACCACGATCGCGACCGCGACCACGACGACCACCACCACGCCGACGCCGGCCGAGCCCACCCGCACGACCCGCTACGTCCCCCCGCCGCTGCCTGCGTCCGGCGAGGCCCCCGCCCGCGAGACGAACCCCGACGATGCGAAGCTCCTCCACGGTTTTCGCATCGGCTACTCGTACAACGCGAACTTCGAGAAACCGATCGCCGCCTTCAACGGGCAGAGCCTCGCGCAGAAGGCCGACATGCGCACGCCGAGCCACTTTCTCGCGGGCTACGAGGCGTTCTACCGGATGGTGGGCCACTCGTGGCTCAACGTCATCCTGGTCGCCAACGCGAACGTGGCCGGCCTCGAGCAGGCGAAGTTCTACCCGAGCGGGAACCTGCTCATCGGCGCCGAGATCAACAACTCGTTCCAGCTCGGCGTCGGCGCGCACCTCGAGCCGCTCGCGGGCAGCGAAGCGCACATGATCCTCGCCGCCGGCTGGACTCCGCGCGTCGGCACCTTCTACGTGCCGCTGCACGCGTTCTTCATCCCCGACGTCGATGGTGTGCACCGCATGGGCGCCACCACCGGCGTCACGTGGTGAGCGCGATGCTTCTCCAGCTCCTCCTTCGTCTCCGCCTCCGCCTCCTGCTCTTCCTTCGTCGCCTTCCGCTGCCCGTCCTCGCGGCGTGGCTGCTCTCGGCGTGCAGCAACACGTATGCACCGGGCGCCCACTTCGCCGTGTCCGAGTCGCCGACGCACGCTGCGCGGCGACGCGGCTGCGTCGACGTGAAATCCACGCTCGTCGCCGACGCGCGCGTGCCCCGGTCGAGCGCGCTCGTCGCCTACGAGCTCGGTAACGGTTGTGACGACGGGCACGCCGTCGATCTCTCGCAGGCCAAGGTCACCGGGCGCGCCGGCGGTCGCGAGACGACGCTCGTGCCGTACGATCCGCGCTTCCAGCTCCACGCCGCGCTCCTCGACGGGCGCATGGGCGGCGACGAGGCCGTTCGCTACGACGGCCCCGCGGGCAGCGTGTTCGAGGAGATCTGCATCGATCTTCGCGGGGTCGTCGAGGCGCAGGACGACGGCTTCGGTGTGGTGTGTCTGGCGACGCCGGGTGAGCGGGTCGCGGTCGACGCGGCCAGGACGGGCTTCTACCGGGCGATCGCCGGCTGCACGGACGACAAGCGCTACGTCCATCCCGACTGCTGGGCGGATCGCTCCGCGTGGCAGGCGCCCACGACCGCCCGCGCCCGCGTGGACGTCGGCCTCAGCTACCACGCGATCCCGACCTCGCACCTCACGCTCTCGCGCGGCAGCCTCGCGAGTGTCTCCGGCGCGCCGCTCGGCCGCCTCGACGCGGTGACGTACGACGTCCGCGGCTCGGGCTTCGTGACGCGCGGCGTGTACGTCGGCGGCGAGGTGGGGCTCGGCTTCGGAAACGCGCCGGCGGTGCCGCTCGGGGAGCCGGCGAGCGTGACCACGCCCACGAACCCCTCGGTTCACCTCGTCGGCGGCGCCCTGCTCGGCATCCAGTCCATCCGCAGCGGGCCGTTTCAGCTCCGCGGCGAGCTCTTCGGCGGCGCGCGCGTCGTCGCGCTTCCCGCCAAGGACGAGGCAGGTGTGGCAACCGCGTCGTTCGTGGGCGCCGCGTGGATGATGGAGCCGCGCGTCGCCGCCGACGTGTGGGTGGCGCCCGACATCACCCTCGGCGTGTGGGGCGGGACCGACGTTCTCCAGCGCGGCGCATGGTCGACGGGCCTCGCGCTCGTCCTTCACACGCGCAGCTTCGACGCCCGCTAGGAGCAGTGGGGTCTTTCGACCCCTCGCTCGCGAAGCGAGCGAGCCTCCCCCATCGCCTTTGGCGAGCCGTGCGTCGCACGGCATTTTCTCCGGAGGCGTGAATGTCCGGAGGTGGTCTACAAACAAAGGAGCATGGGAAAATGTTCCGGGAGTGGTCGATCGCGCAGCGTTGGCTGTTGCCGCCGTCGGTTCAGGAGCTGGTTCCCGCGAACTACGTGGCTCACTTCATCCGTGAAGTGGTGCGCGAAGAGCTGAACCTGACCGAGATCTTCGCGGCGTACGACGAGGAGCGCGGCGCGCCGCCGTTTCATCCGACGATGATTACGGCGCTGCTTCTCTACGCGTACTCGCAGGGCGTGTACTCGTCGCGCCGGATCGCGCGCGGATGCGAGGAGCGACTGGATTTCATGGCCGTGACGGCGATGCAGCGCCCGGACTTTCGGACCGTAAGCGAGTTTCGGCGGCGTCATCTGCGCGCGCTCGAGGGGCTCTTCAAGCAAGTGCTGCGGCTTTGTCAGCGCGCGGGCATGGCGCGGAAGTCGGCGCTCGCGCGCGAGATGACGGCGCGCGTGAAACGCGGCGGGCATCGAAGCCGCTATCGACTGCGGAAACAGATCGTCGAGCCGGTGAACGGGCACATCAAGGAAGCGCGCGGCTTCCGCCGATTCTCCATGCGCGGTGCGGTCAAGGCGCGCGGCGAATGGAGCTTGCTCTGCAGCGTGCACAACTTGTTGAAGGTGGCTTCGATCGACCGCTGATCCCAACCGTCACGACGGAGCCCGTTCCCGAAACGAAGTTTTGGGGACAGGCTCCTAGTGGGAGGGGGTCCCGAGCGGCGCCTGAGGCGTCACGCCTGACGCGGCGTCACGCCCGGTTGCTTCGGTGCTTGGTCCTGGCAGTTGTCGTGTCACTATTGTGCGGGGTGCGCCCATGTCGACCGATCGCTTTTCGTCGCCCGTTTGCTCCTTTCCGGGTTGGGCCGCCGCGCTCGCGCTGTCCGCGGGCATTCTCGCGGCGTGCTCGTCGAAGTCTAGCGCCCCACCCGCGCCGACCGCGGGCGGCGGCGCGGCTGCGGCGCTCACCTGGCACCACGACGTGCGCCCGATCGCCGAGGAGAAGTGCCAGAGCTGCCACACCGACGGCGGCTTCGCCCCCTTCTCGCTCAAGACGTACAAGACCGCGTTCGACAACCGCGGCGCCATCGCGTCGGCGGTGGAGAACAAGAGCATGCCGCCGTGGCCCCCCAGCGCGGCGTGCAACAGCTACCAGCACGACCGCTCGCTGACCGACGCGCAGCGCGCCGCGATCGTCGCGTGGGCGCGCGGCGACGCGGCGGAGGGGGACCCCTCCATGTACGTCGCCCCCCAAAACGCGCCGGCGCCCGCGCTCCGGGTCGACAAATCGCTCGCCGCGAGCGCCGCGTACTCGCCGGTCGAGTCGCCCGACGAGTACCGGTGCTTCGTCCTCGACTGGGACGAGACGACGACGAAGTACGTCACCGGCCTGCGCATCAAGCCCGGCGCCGTGGCCGAGGTGCACCACGCCATCGTCTTCCAGATCGCCCCCGCCGACGTTGCGGCCGTGCAGGCGCTCGACGAGAAGGATCCGGCGCTCGGGTACAAGTGCTTCGGCGGCACCGGGGTCAACACCGCGGGGTGGATCGGCGGATGGGCGCCCGGGACGGCGGGCGGCGCCTTCCCGGAGGGCTCGGGCATCGCGGTCGTGCCCGGCTCGAAGATCGTCGTGCAGATGCACTACAACACGGCGAACGCTCCGCCGAGCCCCGACAAGAGCACCGTCGAGCTGCAGCTCGCCGACTCGGTGAAGACGCGGGCGGCCGTCGTCAAGTGGGCCAACCCCAACTGGGTCAGGAGCCACACGATGAACATCCCGGCCGGCGATCCGGACTCGACGCAGAGCTTCGCCTTCGCGCCAGCGGCGTTCATGGGCCAGGTCAGCGACAACATCCTGCAGAACAACGCGCCGTTCACCATCTGGACGGCGTCGCTCCACATGCACGCGCGCGGGGTCAAGGGGACCTTGACCATCACGCACGCCGACGGCACCAAGGAGTGCGCGCTCGAGATCGACGACTGGAGCTTCCACTGGCAGGGCGCCTACGCCCTCAAGACGCCTATCGTGGTGAAGCCGGGCGACACCCTCGGAATCGAGTGCCACTTCGACAACAGCGGCAAGCGCCAGCCCGTCGTCAACGGCAGCCCTGCGCCCGTTGGCCCCGTCAACTGGGGCGAGACGACCGAAGACGAGATGTGCCTCGGCTTCTTCTACGCGACGCCGTGAGCTCCGTGGTCGGGCGCGTGAGGTCGTCGGGCGAGCCGCGCCCCGTGAGCGAGAAGGGGCACCGGCGTCAGGCGGTCTGCACCTTGAGCTCGCTGCTGCGGATCTCCTGATAGACCGGCGGCGCGCCGACGCCGAGAAGCTCGCGCACCTCGGCGACCGGCAGCGCGAGCAGCCCTTCCCACTCCTGCTCGGGAAACCACGCGGCGCGACGCCCGCGGCGGTATCCGTCCAGGATGATCTTGCGGGCCGCCGCGCCGCCGTTCGGCGCGTTGCGCGTCTTGGCGAGGCCAATGGCGATGATGAGCCCGATCGCCGGGTTGTTCGTCTGGGCGAACGTGAACGCGAGCAGGGCGACCTCGCCGAGCACGTCGCCCGAGTAGCCGGTAACGGCGTGCCAGAGATCGTGCGTGTCGCGCATCCGCATGTGGACCCAGTCGAGCGGCGCGGGCAGCGGGACCTCGTTCGTCATCCCCTTCGCGCCGGCGGCGCGGATGCCCTCGGCGGAGATGTTCTCGCGCTCCACGAAGGCGAGGTACGCGCGCCCGAGCGTCCCCTCCGGGAGCTTCCCGAGCGCGTCGCGATCGGCGAGGCGCGCCACCACGTCCGGCCGGGTCGTGGCCAGGCGACGGCCGGCCTCGCTCCGCCGAAGGCGCCGCCCAATCCGGGCCAGCGTCGTGCCCGACAGGGACTCGATGATGGTGAAGACCTGCGGCAGGTCGTCGGGATCTGCCGCGAGGACACGGGCGGCGCGGAGGGCTCGCCGCGGGGAGAACTGGACGAAGGCCATGACTCGCTCCTGGTACCCAAATCATGGTGCCATGAACAATATTGTCAATAGCTATGGACAAACTTGTAGACGAATGTGAGCCGGGCCATCCTGCGGGAGCATGGCCAAGCCCACGAAACCTCGACGCCGCCTGGAAGCCGAGGCCGCCCGCGCGCTCATCCTCGACGCGACGGAGAAGCGGCTGGCGCTCGTCGGGCCGTCGGGCATCAGGCTCCAGGAGGTGGCTGCGGACGCGGGCGTGTCCCACCCTACCGTGCTCCACCACTTCGGCAGCCGCGAGCTGCTGGTGAAGGCGGTCATCGCGCGCGCGCTCCACCATATCAACACGGCGCTCGTCGCCGCGATCAACGCGTCGTCGGGAGACGAGGCGCAACTCGAGGCGATGATCGAGAACGTCGCGATCGCCCTCGAGCGCTCGGGGCACGCGCGCGTCGTGATGTGGCTCGTGCTCGAGGGCCACCGCCTCGACGGCGCGGAGGTGCGGCTCACCGACGTCGTCGACGCCGCCCACGGGCTCCGGCTCGCGCGACGCCGAGGCGGCAAGTACCCCGCGCGCGACGACACGGCGCGAACCGTCGTCCTCGCGTCGCTCGCGCTCGTCGGCGGTGCCGTCCTCGCGCCGACGATGCTGGAGAACGCCGGTCTCAGCGCCGACGCGCGGACGCCGGCGCACTTTCGGAAGTGGCTGACGCGCCTGCTCCTCGGTCACTTCGACCACGACCGTAACTGACCGCGCTCACGTCACCACCTGCGCGTGTGCAGCAAGTGCCGTGCGGACGTCAGGGGCAAGGGGCGGCAATCGACGCCATGCAGATCCCCTCGAACCGGCCGAGCGCGTCCAGGTTCGAATTGAAGCCGGTGTACATGATTCGATAGGTCGTGCCGTCCAGGTACCCGGACACGGAGTCCCCCACCAAGCCAAAGTCGGGCTTCGTCGGATCCGTGCTCTGGGACAGCACCGCGCCCGACGGTCCATTTGTCCACGCGATCCCGTCGGCACTCCACATGTACTGGAGCGCCGAGTTGCTCGCCGACTGCACGCCGCGCCACAGGTGCCACGTCCCGCGCGCATCGCGTAGGAACGCGCCGCCCCAGAAGTGTCCCCACCGCGAGGCGTCGAGGATTGGACTCGACGCGCTCTTGAGCCACGCGATCCCATCGGAGCTCGTGGCCATGCGCTCGTGCGTCGCCGGTCATCGCGTCGTTCGCTCGTGCACCGTCCTCGGCCGCAGCGTCCTCGGCGTTACCCGCGTCGCGCGACGTGGCGCCGTCGTCGCGCTCCCAGCCCCCGCCGTCGAGCGGGGCCACGTTCGAGGGCTCGCTGCTACAGGCCGCGATGCCGGCGCAGGCAAGGGCGACGCCCAACCACGAGACGGTTCGCAGGCACCGGGGAACCGCGCGGGAGAGGGAGGCGCTCATGACGCAACGGGCAAGTGGAGCCGCCCCCCCCCGCGATCACAAAATCGTCGCGCGCCTCACAGATCGTCCAACGTAGTATTCGGCAGCGAGGACGCCAGTGTAGACGCCGAGGACCATCGTGTCGGCGAAGAATCGCGTCACTCCCCCGGCGTTGCGGAACATCGGGTGCGCCGCCATCGCGAGGCCGAGGGTGACCGCGAAACAACCGAAGACGCTCGCGAGCGCGCCGGTTCGGGAGCGCTCGAGGCGAAAGAAGAGCGCCGGCAGACCGCACGCCGCGAACGCGGGGAGCAGCGTGAACGCGGCGTCGCTCGGCGATGCGACGCTGACGCCGAGGCCCGCGATGAGCGGGACGAACGGCTTCAGGACCGCGAGGAGCACGTAGCCGAGCCCGGTCGCGACGAGCACGGTGGTCCAGTCGAACGCTTCTTCCTCGGTGCCCGTCGCCACGACGGCGTCGATCGTGTGGTCCTTGGTCTCGCGGATGAAGAGGCCGCCGACCACGAGCGTCACCAGCGCCACGCCGGTGGGGTAGAGGAGGCCTGCGTAGATGGCGCCGGCGCCGAACGCGTCCTTCGCGGCCTGGGACGTCGTTACCGCCGTCGCGATCAGCGGCAAAAACCCCCCGAACCAGCCGTTGCCCAGGTGGTACGGGAGCGACATCGACGTGTAGCGGATGCGCGTCGGGAAGAGCTCCACCAGGAACGCGGCAATGGGGCCGTAGACCATCGTGACGTAAACGAGCTGCACGAAGACGAGCGCCACCATCGCCCCGAGCTGCGCGCCGGACAGATCGCTCCACGTCACCTTCGCCGCGCCGGTCGGGTTCGCGACGGCCTTCATCGCCATGTAGATGGGCACGTAGGTGAGCGCGCCGAGGAGGCAGCCGGCCAGGATGATCCTCTTTCGCCCTATGCGATCGGAGAGGTGGCCGAACACGAGGAAGAGCGGCGTCCCGAGGAGAAGCGCGCACGACACGATCGCGTAGGCCGGGAGCCAGTCCAGCTTCAGCTGCGACTGCAGGAACGTG
The DNA here is from genome assembly GCA_025359105.1 of Myxococcales bacterium. Taxonomy (GTDB): domain Bacteria; phylum Myxococcota_A; class Polyangia; order Polyangiales; family Polyangiaceae; genus JANYHK01. Next base: position 40,607 of record JANYHK010000060.1, read on the forward strand.
AGTGCGTAGAACTGCCCCGTGTACCAGACGACGCCTTGCCCCGCCGTAGCGCCAAAAAGGGCGAGCAAGACGTAGCGGAGGTTCGTCGGGTTGGTGAAGCTCTCCTTGAGCGGGTTCACGCTCAGCTTCTTCTCGGTCTTGAGCTTCGAGAAGAGCGGGCTCTCCTTCATCTTGACGCGGATGTAGAGGCTCACCGCCAGCAGCAGGAACGACATCAGGAACGGCACGCGCCAGCCGGCCAGCCCGAACAGGAGGTCCCCGCCGCTCTTGAACGCGGCCTCGCCGAACGCGTAGCGCGTCGTTCCGATGACGCCCATGCTGACGAAGAAGCCGAGCGTCGCCGTGGTCTGGATGTACGCGGTGTAGTAGCCGCGCCGCGCGTCGGGGACGTGCTCGGCCACGTACGTCGCCGCGCCCCCGTACTCGCCGCCGAGGGCGAGCCCCTGCACGAGCCGCAGGAGGACGAGGATGACCGTCGCCGCGATCCCGATGCGCTCGTACGTCGGCAAGAAGCCGACGAGCGCCGTCGACAGGCCCATCGTCGCCATCGTCACGAGGAACGTGTACTTGCGCCCGATGAGATCGCCGATGTGTCCGAAGACGAGCGCACCGAGCGGGCGCACGCCGAAGCCAGCGCCGAACGTCGCGAGGCTCGCGAGCAGCTGCGCCGTCTCGTTGCCCGGCGGGAAGAAGCGCCCACCGAAGAAGACGGCGAGGCTGCCGTAGAGGTAGAAATCGTACCACTCGAAGAGCGTGCCGAGCGACGACGCGAGGATGACGCGCCGGATCGTCGCCGTGTCGATCTCGCCTTCGCCGCGCGCGCTGGCGCTCGCTGCCTCGCTCATCGGGTCGCATCTTCTGGCCCGCGCGCACGTTTGGCAAGCGGCCGCGGTGGCCCGCAGCCGTCAGCGGGGCGCTTCGGCGAGGGCGCGCTCGACGGCGCCGACGAGCTCGGTCATCGGTCGCGCGCCGATGAGGCGGCGTCCGTTGACGAAGAGCGTCGGCGTCCCGGTGACGGCGAGCGCTTCGGCGTCCTGCGCGTCGGCGGAGACGCGCGCGTTCGTCGTCGGCTCGTCGAGATCCTTGCGGAACCGGCCCAGGTCGAGGCCGGCGGCGACCGCATACGACTCGAGCGCGGCGCGGTCGAGCGCCGTCTGATGCGCGAACATCGCGTCGTGCATCGGCCAGAATTTTCCCTGCGCTTGGGCGGCGACGCCGGCCTTCGCGGCGAGGCGTGCGCTAGAGTGCATCGGCAGCGGGCGCGCCTTGTAGAGCACCTTCACCTTGTCCGGATAGAGCGCCTGGAGCTCGCGCAGGCGCCCGTCGAGGCGCGCGCAGAACGGGCACTGGAAATCGGTGAACACGACGACGCTCACCTTTGCATCGGTCTGCCCGCGCACCGGGGCGCCGTCGGTGTGGAGGACCTTCACCTCGTCGGGCGCTGGCGCCGTGTCGTCCTTGGCGTGGCACGGGGCCTCGACCTCGGGGGGCGCGGTGGGGGCGTCCTTGACGAGGCGCGCATAGAGCCCCGCCCGCGTCTCACCGGCGGCGAGGAGCGCGTCCGCCTTCACCAGATCGGCGTCGACGGCGGCGGTGAAGGTGGTGACGGGCTGCGCTCCCTCGATGCGGCGTCCATCGACGAACGACGTGGGCGTGCCCGTGACGGAGAGGGCCTGCGCCGTCTCCTCGACGCGCATCAGCGCTGCGTGGGTCGTCGCGCCGCGCCGCGCGATCTCCCAGCGCGCCATGTCCAGCCCCGCCTCGCGCGCCGCCGCGACGATCGCCTCTTCGCCCTTCGGCGTCGCCTCGAAGAGGCGCGCGTGCAGCTCGGCGAAGCGGCCTTGTTCGGCCGCCGCGAGCGCCGCGAGGGCCGCGTCCCGTGCGTGCGTATGCATCGGCAGTGGGCGGTTCGCGAACGCGACGCGCAAGTCCGCGCCGTATCTCGCCCGAAGCTCGGCGATGGTTTCGTTCGCGTGCTTGCTGAATGGGCACTCGTAGTCGACGAAGACCACCGCGGTGACCTTCGCGTTCGAATCGCCGAGGATCGGCAAGTCGTCCAGCGGCACGCGCGGCGACTCCCGCGCCACGGTCGTGTTCGCGCGTGAGGACGCGATCGGCGTCCCGGTCGCAGGGGTCGTGTCGGAGCAGCTCGTGGCCGCCGTCAGGATGGACAGCACCACACCGTTGATCATCGCGCGCATGTTCGCCTCCGGGCGTCGCGCCCGCGACGCGCGGGCTCACCCGGTCATGGCCCGGCGACGGAGCAAGTTACATCGGCGACGCACGCGGTCGGCCAGGTCGACCACGCGCCTGTGCGCGTCAGCATCGTGCTCATCGCCGAGAGGCCGGCGCTCGCCGCGCGCGCTTCCGCCGGCGCGTCACACGCGTCGCGATCGTGCCCGCTGGGCATGCACGCAGCGACCCGCATCGTCATCGGCGCCTCGTCCAAGCTCGCCGTCGCGCCGTGCTCGAGAGCGTCCGCTTGCGCGGGCTCCATCACCGTGCGCACGCCGGGCGACGTCACCGGCGCGAACGCCATGGCCACGCACGCCGCGGCCGCCGCCAGCATCGACGCCAGGACGCCGCTCTTACGGAACCGCTCACGTCGCCGATCGAGCTCGGCGAAGACGGACGCCGCACCCAGGTCCGTGTCCAGGGTCGCGTCGTACGACGCATCCTGCGCGCGCGCGCGCAGGACAAAAAGGGCGCGCTCCTCGAGCAGCCTGTCCAGCTCCGCCGCGCACGCCGCGCACTCGCCGACGTGCGCTTCGAGCCACGCGTCTCCGGCCTCGCGCCCGTCACCGAGCGCCAGCGCCTCGAGCGCCTCCACGTTCGCGCACGGCTTCATCGCGCGCCTCCCGCCCGGTACTCGTCGAGCGTCGCGCGCAGGACCTCGCGTGCGCGGAAGATCTCAATCTTTACTTTGGCGAGCGTCCAGCTCATCGCCTCCGCGATCTCCTCGTACGCGAGGCCGTGATCGAAGCGGAGGAGCAGCGCGGCGCGGCGATCCTCCCCGAGGCGCGCGAGGGCGGCCCCGACGACGCGCACGCTCTCCTGATCGAGCAGCACCGCCTCGGGCGAGCCCATCCGGCAGACGGCGTCGTGGGCTTCGTGCGTGGTCTCGTGCGGGACGAACACCTTGCCGTGCCGCATCCGGGCTCGCCGAAGCTCGAGGGACACGTTGCGCGCGATGGCGAAGAGCCACGGCACCGAGCGCGCGCGATCGTCGAGCGAGCCGAGTCGCCGGTAGGCGCGGCAGAACGTCTCCTGGGTCGCGTCGGCGGCGAGCGCCGTGTCACCCAAAAGATCGCGCAGGAAACGGCGAATCGGGGGGGCGTGGCGCGCATACAGCTCCGCCAGCGCGGCGCGCGTGTCCGCGTCGACGCTGGCGGGGGCGTCGGCCGGCTGCGAGCGGGCCTCGGCGAGCACGACGGGCAAGAGAGGGGCACGAAAGACCGTCACGGGAGGAATGTGGCCCGGCGACGGTGAAAGTTACAGGGCCTCAACGTCTTTTTTTCTCGGCCGCCAGGAGCTCGCGCCCGATCGACCACGCCGCGAGGGGCCCGCGGTAAATGAAGCCGGTGTAGAGCTGGACGAGGTCGGCCCCCGCGTCGAGGAGCGCCTTGGCGTCGCCGCCCGTCTCGACGCCCCCCACGCCGATCACGCATGGCCCCTTTCCGAGCCGTGTACGCACGCGGGCGACGACCTCGAGCGCGCGCGCACGCAGGGGCGGACCGCTCAGGCCGCCGGCGCCGATTTCCTCGACCTCGGCGGCGGGGGTGGCGAGGCCGGTGCGGGCGATCGTGGTGTTCGTCGCGACCACGCCGGCGAGGCCGACCTCCTTTGCGACGGCGCACACCTGGTCGACCTCGTCGTTCGCCAGATCGGGGGCGATCTTCACCAGTACCGGCAGCGCGCGCTCGCCCGCGGCGTTCTCCTTCATGATCGCGCCGAGGAGCGTGCGCGCGAGCTCCGCGCCCTGAATCGCCCGCAGGTCCTTCGTATTCGGCGAGGACACGTTCACCACCACGAAATCCGCCACGCGCCGCGCCGCGCGGAAGCTCGTGACGTAGTCCTCCACGACACCGGCGATCGGATCGACCGGGACCGCGCGCGATTTTCCGATCGAGACGCCGACCGGCACACCGATCGCGCGCGCGCCTCCGTGAGCCTCGATGCGCGCCACGACCCGCTCGGCGCCCTCGTTGGGGAAGCCGAGCCGGTTGACGAGGGCGCGATCCCTCGGCAGCCGAAAGAGGTTGGGCGCCGGGTTCGGCTCCTGACCCTGCGCGGTCACCGTTCCGAGCTCGACGTGCCCGAAGCCGAGGCTCGCGAGCGCCCGCGCGCGCGCCGCGTTCTTGTCGAACCCGCCGGCGAGGCCGATCGGCGAAGGGAACGTGAGCCCCATCACCTGGCGCCTGAGGCGCGGATCGCTCGGGAAAAACAGGCCCCGCGCGAGCCATCGCAGGGGCGCCACGTACTCGAGCACGCCGAGGCCGGCCATGCCGATCGCGTGCGCCGTCTGGGGCGAGAGCCCGAACAGGAGCGGCCGAACGAGCCGGTACACGCCCCACCGCTACCACAGGCTTCGACGTGCCGCGTCATGCGCGGCTCCCTCCCTTTGCCTTTTCAATCGTCGGGGCGAGGCTATAGTCCGCCACTCAAACCCGACGGCGCGACCGCGGCTCCCCGCGGCGCGCTCGCCACCAGAGGAGCCGCCCGTGATCATCGGAGTCCCCAAAGAAATCAAGGTCCGCGAATACCGTGTAGGAATGACCCCCGCGGGCGTCCGCATGCTCACGTCGCGCGGGCACAAGGTCCTGGTCGAGAAGGGCGCGGGCGAGGGGAGCGGCATCAAGGACGCCGAGTACGTCGCGCAGGGAGCCACCATCGTGGCGGCTGCCGCAGACGCGTGGGGCGCCGACATGGTCGTGAAGGTGAAGGAGCCGCTCCCCGCGGAGTATGGCTTCTTCCGCGAGAACCTCATCCTCTACACCTACCTCCACCTCGCGCCGGAGCCCGAGCTCACGCGCCAGCTCGCCGCCAAGAAGGTCGCCAGCGTCGCGTACGAGACGATCGAGAACGACGACGGTACGCTGCCGCTGCTTCGCCCGATGAGCGAAGTCGCCGGTCGCATGGCCGTGCAGGTCGGCGCGACGTGCCTGGAGAAGGAGAAGGGCGGCAAGGGCGTCCTCCTCGGCGGCGTCCCCGGCACGCGCCGCGGCCGCGTCGTCATCCTCGGCGGCGGCGTCGTCGGCCGCAACGCGGCGACGATCGCGATCGGCATGGGCGCCCAATGCACGGTGCTCGACGTCCGCGCCGACACCATGGCCTACCTCGAGGACGTCTTCGGCGGCGCCATCGAGACGCTCTACTCGAACCCGACCAACATCGAGCAGGCGCTCTCCCGCGCCGATCTCGTCGTCGGCGCGGTGCTCGTGGCCGGCGCCCGCGCGCCGAAGCTCGTCACCGAGGACATGCTGAAGCTCATGGAGCCGGGCAGCGTCGTCGTCGACGTCGCCGTCGATCAGGGCGGCTGCATCGAGACGTGCCGTCCGACCACCCACGACAACCCCACGTATGTCGTCCACGGCGTCGTCCACTACTGCGTCGCAAACATGCCGGGTGCCGTCTCGCAGACGAGCACCTGGGCGCTGACGAACACGACCGCGGTCTACGCGGTGAAGATCGCCGACATGGGCATCGCGGCGGCGGCCAAATCCGACCGCGCGCTCGGCAAGGGCCTGAACGTCTACAAGGGCCACGTGGTCTACGAGGCGGTCGCGCAGGCGCACAAGATGGAGTACGTGCCGCTCGAGAAGCTGCTCGGATGATCGTCTCGATCCGACGCACGTGAAGCTCGACGCGCTCGTCCGTGGCGTGCGGCTCCTGTCGCTCGACGCAGGCAACACGGTCATCTTCCTCGATCACGCGCGCCTCGCGGAGGTGGCGTCGCGGCACGGCCTGAACGTCGGCGTCGCGACGCTGATCGGCACCGAGGGCGCGGCGAAGCGGCGTCATGCCGAAGGGAAGATGGTCGACGTCGCGTGGTCCCACCGCGACGCGCCGGGCGCGCGCGGCTGGGGAAGCATGGTCGCCACGATCGTCGTCGAGGCCGGCCTCCCCGAGTCCGCCGCGCCCGCGTTTCTCGACGAGGCGTGGCCGCTCCACTGCGCCAAGAATTTCTGGAGCATCGTGCCGGAGGGCTTCGGCGCCGCGATCGAGCGCGCGCGCCGCCACGACGTGCAGATCGTCCTCGTGTCGAACTCCGAGGGAATGCTCGCGGAGCTCTTCGCCGAGCTCGACATCGTGCAGCACTTCGATCTTCTCCTCGACAGCGGCATCATCGGCCTCGAAAAGCCTGACCCGCGCTTCTTCGAGGTCGCGCTGAAGAAGCTGCGCGTGCCCGCGGAGGAGGCGCTGCACCTCGGCGACATGTACTCGACCGACATCCTGGGCGCGCGCGCCGCGAAGATGCGCGCCGCGCTGATCGATCCGCACGGTCACTACGAGGACATGTACCCCGACGTGCCGCGCGTGCCCGGCGTCGTCGAGGTCGCCCTTGCGCTGGCTTCCCGCTGAGAAGCGCTACACTGAGCGAGTGATGAATCAGGCCTCCCGCCTCGGGTCCGTCCTCCTCCTCCTCGCTGTCACCGCGGGCGCGGCGTTCGGCTTCGCCGCGTGTGGGAGCTCGTCCCCCGGCGCGGGCTTCACGTCCGAGGACGCCTCGCCCGGCGACGGGACCACCCGGGAGGGCGGCGGGGGACCGTTCGCCGGGCTCGACACGCTGACGGTCTCCCCGAACGCGGCAGAGCTCGTGGCCGGCGACGCGCCGACGACGGCGGCGTTCACGGTCCAAGCCAAATTCAAGGACGGCGCGACGCGTGACGTGACGTCGCTCGTCACATGGCAGGTGAGCCCGCCCTCGATGATCGTCATGAACGGCGCGACCGCATCGGCGACAGGCGCCGCAGCGGGGGACGCCCAGGTCATCGCGTACGCGGACGCCGTGAGCGCCGCCGCGCAGGTCCACGTCAAGCTCGTGAAGAGCATCCTCGCGCCCGGGACGCCGCCCGGCGCCCCCCAGCAGCTCGGCGGCGGCACCGACGATCCGACGCTCGCGGCCACGGTCGTCTACCCGCTCGACGGCGCGCTCTTCCCGCCGAACATCGGCGCGCCCGACGTGCAGTTCACCCCCGCCGCCGGGACGACGGTCTTCGACGTCGCGTTCACGAGCCCGTCGCTCGACGTCCACTTCTACACCCCGTGCAAGGCCGTCGGCGCGACGGCGGGGTGCACGCTGGTCCCCGAAGCCAAGACGTGGGGCGCAATCGCGACGACGCTGCGCGGCGGCGATCCGGCGACGATCTCGGTCCGCGCGGCCGGCGCCGCGGCGGGCAAGGTCGGGACGACCAAGCTCTCTGTCCAGCTCGCCGGGACCGACGTAGCCGGCGGCCTTTACTACTTCAACACGCAGCCGCAGCCCCTCGCCGACGGCGGCGCCGCGCCCCCCGGCATCTTCCGCTACGACTTCGACAACGCGCGGCACGAGCCCTTCTTCACGCGCGACAACTGCGCCGGATGCCACGCGCTCTCGCGCGATGGAACCAAGGTGCTCGCGCCCATCTGCACGCTCGAGCGCGGGTGCGGCCGCCCCCTGCAGCTGGCCGTCGTCGACGTCGCGACCGGTCACGTCGACACGCCCGCTTTCCCCGTCGGCGACACCGACACGCTCGCGTGGACGCCTGACAACAAGTACTACGTGACGACGCCGTCCTGCGCCGCCGTCGATCCGAACCCGCCGCACGGGTGCACGGGCGGCTACTCGGGTGGCGTCCTCACCCTCGTCGACGCGACCACGAACGCGGCCGTCGGCAACGTGCCGGCCGGGCCGGCCGCCATGTATCCGGCGTTCTCGAACGACGGCAAGCGCCTCGTCTACGCGCGCGGCGGAAAGTACGACGCTCCGCTGTCCATCGAGGCCGCCAGCCTCTTCACCATCGACTTCACCGCGCCCTCGACGTGGGGCACGGAGAAGTCGCTCTTCACGTCGGGCGGGGAGAACAACTACCACCCGTCGTTCTCGCCCGACGACGCGTGGGTCATCTTCGCGCGTTCGACGTGCGACGCCGGCGCGCCAGTCTCCGATTGCGACTCGTACGACGATCGCGGCGCGCGCGTCATGGTCCTGCCCTCCGTCGGAGGCGCGCCGATCGATCTCGCCAAGGCGAACGGGACGGGCAAGCTCACCAACTCGTGGCCGAAGTGGTCGCCGTTCAAGGGCAAGTACAAGGACGGCGACATCCTCTGGCTCACGTTCTCGAGCTCGCGCAACTACGGGTACCGCACCTACGACGCGACCGGCACGCCGACGTACCACCGTCAGCTCTGGGCGGTCGCCTTCGATCCCGCGCGCGCCAAGGCCGGCAAGGATCCGAGCTTCGCGCCGGTTTGGCTGCCGTTCCAGGACACCGCGACGTCGAACCACATCGGGCAGTGGACGGAGAAGGTGGTCCCCGGCCCGAAGTGAGTCGCGAGGACGGAGCGGCGGTTCCGGCAGACCTGGGGGCCGTGATAAGCCAAAACGCATGACGGCTTCGAAGCTCATCGCGCTCCTCCCCGGCGACGGCATCGGCCCCGAGGTGATCGCCCAGGCACGGCGGCTCCTCGAGTTCTATCGAGACAAGCGCGGCCTCCCGCTGGCGCTCTGGGATCTCGACCTCGGCGCCGAGCGCTTCATGAAGGACGGCACCACCTACCCGAAGGAGATCGCCGATCGCATCGAGAACGAGGCGAGCGCCGTCCTGCTCGGTGCGCTCGGCGATCCGCGCGTGAAGAACATCGAGTACGCGCGCGACATCCTCTTCGGCCTGCGCTTCGGGCTCGATCTCTACGCCAACGTGCGACCGGTCAAGGCCCTCTCCGATCGCCTCGTCCCGCTGAAGGGGCGCACCGCGAAGGACGTCGACCTCACAGTGTTCCGCGAGAACACCGAGGGCATCTACGTCGGCATGGGCGGCCAGTTCAAGAAGGGGACGCCCGACGAGATCGCGATCAACGAAGATCTCAACACGCGCAAGGGCGTCGAGCGCCTCATACGCGCCGGCTTCGCGTTCGCGAAGAAGCACGGCAAGAAGCGCGTGCACATGGCGGACAAGTCGAACGCGATGAAGCACGCGCACGAGCTCTGGTACCGATGCTTCTTCGAGGTCGCGAAGGATTACCCCGGCATCGAGGCGCACCACGTCTACGTCGACGCGCTGTGCCTGTACCTCGTGCAAGATCCGTCGCCCTTCGAGGTCGTCGTCACGTGCAACCTCTTCGGCGACATCGTCACCGATCTCGGCGCGGCGCTTCAGGGAGGCCTCGGCATGGCGGCGAGCGCGAACGTGCACGCCGCCGATCCCGCGCGCGTGGCGATGTTCGAGCCGGTCCACGGCTCGGCGCCGCCCCTGGCGGGGAAGAACCTCGCCAACCCGCTCGCGTCGGTGCTCTCCGTGGGGATGATGCTGGCCCACCTCGGGTGGCCGGCCGAGGAGGCGCGCCTCGAGGGCCTCGTCGCGCGCGCGATCGACGAGAAGAAGTGCACACGCGACGTCGGGGGCGACCTTGGCACGCGCGAGGTCGGCGACTGGGTGCTGGGCGAGCTCGCGAAGGCCTTCTAAGCTCCGGTCGGCGCCCGGCGCTCCGCGACAGGGCTCCGGTCTCCGCGAGGTCTCTATGGACGGAATGATCCAGTCGGGCCCGAAGTGGGACCCCCGGTCCCTCCGCTAACCTACTGATTTGTTACAGCGACGACATTGGCACACATGTAGCTACATGTGTCTGCATGCGTAAGATGAACCTCTGGGCGGGTCTCGTGGCGGGCGTCTGTCTCCTGGGCGGTTGCTCGGGTGGGGATGCGGCAGAACTAGGGGGAACGGAGGACGCCGTCGTATCGGCGCCGGACGTGACCAAGGCGGTCAATGATCTGACCGCCGCCAACGACACGGTCGACGAGGTCGATCGGCGGCTGGCCGAGGAGATGCAGCTCGTCGGAGCAGCCCTCACCGACGGCCAGCAGCAGAAGTACTCGCTGTCGTTCGGGCTCCTCCCCGACGTCAAGGCCGCGCACGACAGCCAGAACGCGAGCGCCCTCGCGCTCGAGAAGGCGCTCAAGGATCTCCTCAAGGATCCGGAGAAGGCGAAGCAGGCGATGGCCGGCGGTCGCCTCTGGGTCTCGAAGGGCGAGGTCGGCTACAAGCAGATTTATCGCGACATGGGGCTGCTCGCGCACTCGCCCGTCGCGGGCTACGCGCTCGAGTTCGGCGCGAAGCTGATCGGCGCCGAAGCCGAGTTCACGAGCAAAGGACTGACCCTCGGCGGCTTCCACAAGTCGGCGAACGACGTGATGAAGGACATCATCGCGCCCGCGCTCCCCAAGACGACCGCGATGGAGCTCGCGAAGTCGGACGACGCGGACACGACCAAGGCCGTGCTGAAGGCGAAGCTCGCGCCGATGCTCGATCTCCTCAAGGACCCCGAGAAGGTGAGCGCGCTCCGTGACCAGCTCGACGCCATCAACCAGGTCGTCGGTATCGCGGACACGCGGCTGTCCGCCCTGCTCGACGAGGAGGGCAACCTTCGCCACGCGAAGCTCGAGGCCAACGTCTCGCACGTCTCGATCGCCATCCAGGCGACCAACGCGATCCTCGGCGTCTGGAAGGCTGGCCTCGATCTGAAGGCGTTCAACGCCGGCGACATGTCCGCGTTCATCCGGTTCCTCGAGGAGGGACCGGAGACCGTCGGCGGGCTCGCCGAGGCCACCAACAGCCTCCGCTCGGTCATCGCCGGTAAAGAGTCCCTTCAGCTCGGGGACATCGCGAAGTTCGCGGGTAAAATCGCCTCGGGCATCGGCATCATCGTCAGCACCCTCGACGCCATCAAGGACATCAAGGGCGCCATCGAGGGGCACGCCGCCGACGAAGGCACCGTCCTCAAGATCTTCAGCGACTTTGCCGGGATCGCCTCCGGGGTCCTCGGGCTCGTGTCGATCTCCAATCCGTTCGTCGCTCCGGCCCTCGCCCTCCTGGCCTTCCTCGTCGACCTCTACATCGACCACCTCGACACGGTGAAGCGCCGCGAGACCGAGGCGCGCGAGCTGCCGGGCCTCCTCACCGCGGCGGGCCTCGACGACGCCACGGTCGCTGCGTTCACGGGTCTCGACCGCAAGGCCGGCAAGGTCATCACGGGCTACGCGGCTTCGCCCACAGCGGCGAAGAACCCCGGTCCCGGCCTCGAGGCCGAGACGATTCAGTGGCTCGGCCGGACGTCGCCTGACCTCGTCCGCAAGGCGCAGAACGGCACCAGCCGGGTGAACGGACTGTCCGTCGTCGTCCGCGCCTGGGGTCTCGACGCCGCCCACGCCCGTGAGCTGCTCGAGGCGAGCGTTGCCGGCGCAGCCCCGGCCGATGTCGCCGAGGTGCTGTTCGATGCCTTCGAAGTCATGCGCTCCTGCGAGCATGACGACGCCAGCGCGGCCGACGCCAAGACGAAGGTCCTGGCCGACATCCAGCGGGCCGGCAGCGGAGACCCGAAGCGCCAGGCCGCCGCGGGCGCCGTGGCTGCCTACCTCCAGGCTCACTGACCGAGAGCGAGCCTCTCGAGGCCAACGGCCTCAAGTTCGAGGCTACCTTAGCCCAGAGGAGCGAGACCAATTGTCTCGCTCCTTTGGGCCAAAGGCTTTTGTGCGTCGGGAGTCCAATCCCCAAGGCGTTCTTAGGCCACCCACAAGCGCCCACTCTTTTTCGCTCCGGTCCGGAACTTCGCGCTTCGCCCGTTGTCTCCCCACCCACGGCAGACAAAATGGGGTTTCGCGTACAACTTTTTGTCCGGCTGCACGTCTGACTGCCTGCACCTGAGGCGTTTGGCGAGAACGATCGCGCGACGGGAGTTTGAATGGGCCTAAAGGCGTGGAATGGAGTGGTCCTGGCGGCGCTGGCTTCGCTCTGGCTCGCCTCGGGCACCCAGCGCGAGAAGCCCATCCTGAACGAGCAGCAGGCGCTGCGCGTTCATGCGCTCGAGACCCAGGTCGCCGAGCGCCCCGCGGATCCCATCGCGGTACGAAACCTCGCCCAGGCGTACCTCGACGTCCGCGTGCCGGGCCTCGCGCTCAACGTCATCGAGTCCGCGCCGGCGCTGGTGCGCACCGAGCCGATCATCGATCACCTCTATGCGCGCGCGCTTCTCGAGCAGGGGCGCGCCGTCGATGCGCTGGCCGCCGAGCAGCGGGTGCTCGACGCGTGCGAGCCGGGCATGGACGGCGTCTCCCGCTGCGACACGTGGCTGCTCGCCTCTGCGACACGCCGCGCCGACATCATGCGCCAGCTCGTCGAGCTCGGCGTCGAAGACGCGAACGCCCACCCCGAGGCGAGCGCCGTCGCTTATCACAACGCCACGCGCGAGGCGCGCCTCGCGGTTCGCTGAAACGCTCGACGCGCCAGGCTTCGGCCGGCAACGCTTCTCCTCCTGTACCGAGTCGTTTCCCGAACCCCGACGGAGCGTCGTGCGTCCAAGCTCGCCCTTGCCCCGCCTCACCACCCCCCTGTCCGTCGCCACGCTCGCGTTGAGCGCTGCGATGGCCACCGGCTGCGCGCTTCCCGGCGCGAAGTCGAGGATGCCGAACATCCGGCCTGCCTCGCAGAGCCAGGACGACTCGCACCTCCTCTTCGCTCCGCCCATGGCGCTGCTCGAAGGGGACGACGTGATCGTCCGCGTCGTCGGGCCGCAAATGAACTGCTCCGGCACGCTGGTCGAGGAAGATCTCGTCCTCACCGCGCACCACTGCATCGTTCAGCGCGGCGCGCACGGCGAGTTCAAGAAGGAGGTGCTCGACGCCAAGGCGATCGGCGTCGAGCTCGGCGGCGACTACCTGCCGTGGGGCAGCGTCGGCGTGAAGGCGATCGTCACCCCACCGTGCGGTGAGTCGGGCGGCGCCGGCGATCTCGCGGTGCTCGTGCTCACCCGCAAGCTCGCCGGCATGATGACGAAGAACCCGCTCAAGGCGCCGCCGCCCAAGGCGCGGCTCGACCACCCGCCGGAGATCGGCGAAGAGCTCTCGCCCGCCGGCTTCGGCCGCTGCGCGCTCTCCGACGACGGCATCCGTCGCAAGGTTCGCCCCGGTGGCCACGTCCGCGCCCTCACCGGCGAGACGATCGAGCTCTCCGCGTCGATCTGCCCGGGCGACTCGGGCGGCCCGGTGATCTCGCGCCGCACCAACGAGATCGTCGGCGTCATCAGCCTGAGCGCGATGGACGGCGACGAGAGCACCCGCAACCTCTCGGTCTTCGCGCGCATCGACGCGTACCGCAACGTCTTCGGCCACGCGCGCGCGATCGCCGACGGCGCGTCGCTGGCAGAGCTCCCCCCCCTCGAGTGCCAGTAGGGCCGTAGCGCCAAGCAGGCCGATCACGCCTGGCGCCCCAGCGCTGCCCGCCGTAAGCCTGGCTAGTGATCCTGGGCAGGGTGGATTACCCTCCTCTCCTTGCGCGTTTCGTGACGCGACCAGGAGTGGACCATGTGCGGAATCGTTGCGTACGTCGGCTCGAAAGAATGCGCCCCGATTCTCGTCGAGGGGCTCCGGCGCCTCGAGTACCGCGGGTATGACTCGGCGGGCCTCGCCGTGCACACCGGCAGGGGCGTCGAGATCGTCCGCGCCGTCGGCAAGCTGGCGAACCTCGACACGGCGCTGAAGAAGCAAACGCTCGCCGGAACGGTCGGTATCGGCCACACCCGCTGGGCCACCCACGGCCGGCCCAGCGAGGCGAACGCGCACCCGCACGTCGCCGGCAAGGTGGCGGTCGTCCACAACGGCATCATCGAAAACCACGTCGCCCTCCGCAAGGAGCTCGAGGCGCGCGGCGTCCGTTTCTCCAGCGACACCGACACCGAGATCATCGCGCACCTCGTCGACGAAGCGATGCGCGGCGGCATCACGCGCCTCGGCGAGGCGGTTCGCACGGCGCTGAAACGCGTCACCGGCGCGTTCGCCATCGCCGTGGTGAGCGGCGACTCGCCCGACGAGATCGTCGTCGCCAAGCACGACTCACCGCTCGTCCTCGGCATCGGCGAGAACGAGACCTTCGCCGCCAGCGACATCCCCGCGCTCCTCGCGCACACGCGCGACGTCGTGCTCCTGCAGGACGGCGAGATGGCCGTGCTCCGCAAGGGCGGCGCCGAGATCACCAAGATCAGCGACAGCACGCCGATCACGCGCGCGTCCAAGCGCATCGACTGGTCGCCGACCCAGGCCGAAAAGGGCGGCTACAAACACTTCATGCTCAAGGAGATCCACGAGCAGCCGCGCGCCGTCGAGGACACGCTGCGGGGGCGCGTGGACTTGCAAAACGCGGACATCGTGGGCGCCGAGATAGGCATGACCGACGAGCTCGCCAAGAAGATCACGCGGGTCTACTTCGTCGCGTGCGGCACCAGCGCCCACGCGGCGATGGCGGGCCGCTACTGGGTCGAGGCGCTCGCCAAGCTCCCGTCGACGGTCGAGATCGGCAGCGAGGTGCGCTACCGCGAGCCAGTGTTCACTTCGACCGATCTCGTCGTCGCCGTGAGCCAGAGCGGCGAGACGCTCGACACGATCGCTGCCGTGAAGACCGCGAAGGCGATGGGCGCCCACGTGCTCGCGGTCGCCAACGTCCTCGACAGCGCGATCCCGCGCGCGAGCGACGGCGCGCTCTACACCCACGCCGGCCCCGAGATCGGTGTCGCGTCGACCAAGTGCTTCACGACGCAGCTCGCCGCGCTCCTGATGCTCGCCATCTACCTCGGCAAGCGTCGCGGCACGATCAGCGACGCCGACGGACGTCGCCTTTGCGACGCCCTCTGGCACGTCCCGCAGCAGATGCGCGAGGTCCTCCTGAAGGCCGACGAGATCAAGGTCATCGCGAAGAAGCACATGCGCGCGCGCGACATGCTCTTCCTCGGCCGCGGCACCGGTTTCCCCATCGCGCTCGAGGGCGCGCTCAAGCTGAAGGAGATCAGCTACATCCACGCCGAGGGCTACGCCGCCGGCGAGATGAAACACGGGCCGATCGCCCTCATCGACGAAGAGATGCCGGTCTGCGTCGTGTGCCCGCGCGATCCGCACTACGAGAAGACGCTCTCCAACATGCAGGAGGTGAAGGCCCGGGAGGGGCAGCTCATCGGCATCTGTACGGAGGGCGACTTCGAAGTGCATCGCCTTTGCTCGGGCAACGAGGGGGGACCGCGCAGCAGCCGCTCCGGCCATGTCGTCACCGACGCGCCCGACGTCATCGAGGTTCCGGCGGCGCAGCCGGAGGTGCTCCCGATGCTCACCGTCATCCCGCTCCAGCTGCTCGCGTACTTCGTCGCCGATCTCAAGGGGACGGACGTGGACCAGCCGCGCAACCTCGCCAAGACGGTGACCGTCGAATGAGGCCCGTTCTGGTCGGGGTCCTGGCCCTTGCCGCTGCCGTGGTTGCCCTCGCGGCCGTCGCGTGCGGTCCACCGAAGCAACCCGCCAGCGTCCTGGCGGACGACTCGGTCGTGCCGTCGAACAAGGACGACATCCAGCGCTTCCCCGACGAGGCGCCGATCAACGAGAAGCAGTACGTCGAGTGGAAGGCCGCGCCGGTTCGTGCCAGCCACCCCGACGGGCGCCTCGTCGCCGTGCTCACGCGCGGCAACCCGGTCGCCAAGGTCGCGCGCCGCGGCGACTTCTTCCTCATCTCGTTCGCCAACCCCGACGATCCGTCGAAGCGCTGGAGCGGTTGGGTCCACAAGAACGTGTTCCTCCCCGGCACCGAGCCGTTCCCTCCGATCGGCAATCCCCAGCGGTGCCAGAACGACTCCGATTGCGGGCAGCTCGGCAAGTGCAGCGGCGTGGCGTCGACGGGGCCGAGCGGCCTCGACGGCTTCCGCTTCTGCGCGCCGAGGTGACCTTCGAGGCTATCTTTTCGGCTCGACGACGATCTCTACGCGGCGGTTCTGCGCTCGTCCGTCGACGCTGCTGTTGTCCGCGATCGGCGCCGACGGGCCCTTGCCCTCGGCGCGAATGAGATCGGCCGGGATGCCCTTCGACACGAGGTAGTCGCGCACGGCGCCGGCGCGCTTGTCGCTGAGCTGCTGGTTGTGGGAGCTGGCGCCGCCCTGGTTGTCGGTGTGGCCGAGGACCTGGATCTTGCGCTCCTGTCCGCGGAGCGTCTCGGCGATCTGATCGAGCTTCACCATCGCGGCCGGCTTGAGCTGCGACTCGTTCGTCTTGAAGAGCACCTCGCCCTGGAGCGTGATGACCATGCCGCGGTCCTCGTCCTTGACCTGGGCGATCTTGGAGAGCGTGTCGCGCGCGTCCGACAGCTTCTTCTCGGCGTCGATACGGCGCGCGCGCTCGACGGCGGTCTCTTTTTGCTCGCGAGCGAGCTGCTCGCGCGTCTTTTCGAGGTCGCCCTTTAGCCCCTGCAGCCGGTCGACGAGCTCGCGGGTCGCTTGCTCCTTCTCCTTCTGCGCCCTCAGCGTCTCGCCGACGGCCACCGCGGTCTGGGCCTTGAGCTGCGCGATGACCATCAGATCGCTGGAGTCGGCCTCGTCGGGCAGCTCCCGGCCGGCTTTCTCGGCCTTCTCCAGCGCGAGCTCGGCCTCGTGCACGTCGGTCGGGGCGAACTGCATCGCGACCGAGCTCTTGGCGCGTTGCATGTCGGCGCGCGCCTTCACCAGATCGGCGGGGGGCGGCTTGGTGCCACCGCACCCGGCGACGATCGACGTGAGCGCGGCGAGGAGCAGCGCGGAGGATGCGGAGGAGGCAGAAGATACGGAGAATCGCGGACGCATGGTGGGCCTCACTTTGCCTTCGCCTTCGCGAGCTTCTCGGTGGCCTCGTCGGCGTCGGCCTTGGCCATGGACGCCTTCGCGAGCGCCAGGGCGAGCTCGGCCTCCGCGCTGGCGCGCGAGATGAGGCTCGCCGCGCGTTTGTTGTCCTTGTCCATGAGCTCCTTGGCTTTCGTCAGGCTCTCGTTGGCCAGCTGCAGGTGGAGCTTGGCGTCCGGTATCCCTTGCGCGCCCCCCTCCTGGGCGCGTCCGACGTCCTTCTGGGCGGCGGCGAACTGATCGTTGGGCTGCGGGAAGCTCGAGCCGCACGCGGGGAGAAGCGCAGGCAGGACGAGGGCGAGGGGCGCGAGTAGACGACGCATGGCGATCGAGATTAGAGCGAACGTCGATTGACCGGAACGGGCAATCGACGGCAGCGACCCAGAAGAGGTCATCGCAACCGTTCCGTCCAAAGGACGGTTGCCATGAGC
Source organism: Myxococcales bacterium (assembly GCA_025359105.1). Classification (GTDB taxonomy): domain Bacteria; phylum Myxococcota_A; class Polyangia; order Polyangiales; family Polyangiaceae; genus JANYHK01. The sequence continues at coordinate 57,913 of JANYHK010000060.1, forward strand.
AGAAATCCCTGGATCGGAACGAGCAAGTGCGTCGCCCCCGAGGCGCAAAAAACGCAGTATAAGGCGCCATGCTCAAGCGCGCCCTGCCTCGCGTCGTCACCGCCTCGTCCCTCGCGCCCGCTGCGGTCCTCTGGCTCCTCTCGCTCGCCGCGGCCGCCTGCGCGCCGAACGTCCCCGCCGCATCCCCCGTAGGCGCTCCCGCCACCACCGCGGTCGCCGCTGGCGGGAACCCCACCGTCACCGGCCCCACCGCCGGCAAACACCCGTTCGGCGTGGACGACATGCTCGCGATGGAGCGCATCGACGATCCCGACGTCTCGCCCGACGGCAAGTGGGTCGTCTTCACCGTGGGCACGCCCGACGTCACCGCCAACAAATCGCGCCGCGACGTGTGGATCGCCGCGACCGACGGCAGCTCGGCGCGGCGGCTCACCAGCCATCCGGCGACCGACCACGGCGCGCGCTTCGCGGCCGACAGCAAGACCGTCTTCTTCGTGTCGACGCGCAGCGAGTCCGCCCAGGTCTGGAAGATCGCGGTCGACGGCGGCGAGGCCCAGAAGGTGACCGATCTGCCGGTGGACGTCGACGCCGTGAAGCCTTTCCCCGACGGCAAGCGCCTGCTCCTCGCGATGGAGGTCTACCCGGACGCCGCGTCGCTCGACGAGAGCGCCAAGCGCGCGGCCGCGAAGGACAAGGACCCGTCGCACGTTCGCGCGTTCGACGCGCTGCCGTTCCGCCACTGGGACTCGTGGGACGAAGGGAAGCGCAACCACCTCTTCGTGTGGAGCGAAGGCGCTGCGCCCGTCGATCTCTTGAAGGGCATCGCCTTCGACGCGCCCACCAAGCCGTTCGGCGGGATGGAGGAGGTCGCGATTTCGAAGGACGGCAAAGAGGTCGTCTTCACCTCGAAGATGGTCGGGCGCGAGGAGTCGTGGTCGACGAACGGCGATCTCTGGCTCGCCCCCGCCGACGGCAGCGCCAAGCCGCGCTCGCTCACGACCGCGAACCCCGCCGACGACGGGGGCCCCGTCTTCTCCCCGGACGGCACGCGTCTCGCGTACCTCGCGCAGGCGCGCCCGCAGTACGAGTCGGACAAGCGAAGCGTCGTCGTGATGGACTGGAAGACCAAGACGTCGCGCGTCCTCACCGGCGCGTGGGATCGCTCGCCGACCGACCTGTCCTGGTCGAAGGACGGCAAATCGCTCCTCGCGAGCGCCGATCACCTCGGTCGCAAGGCCGTTTTCAAGATCGACGCGACCTCGGGCGCCGCGGTGCCGATCGTCGACGGCGGGTCGAGCCACGGCCCCGTCGCGACCCCCGGCGGCCGCATCGTCTACCTGCACGACACGCTGCGCTCGCCCGCCGAGCTCTGGACGGCCGGCCTCGACGGCCGCGGCCCGAAGGCGCTCACCCACCTCAATGACGCGCGCGTGGCCGCCGTCACGTGGGGCGAGCCCGAGCAGTTCACGTTCAAAGGCGCAAGGGGCGACACCGTCTACGGCTGGATGGTGAAGCCCGCCGTCCTCCCGCCGAACGCGAAGGTGCCCGTCGCGTTTTTGATCCACGGCGGCCCCCAGGGCTCGTTCGGCGATCACTTCCACTACCGATGGAACCCCGAGATTTACGCGGCGCACGGCTACGCGGCGGTCATGATCGATTTCCACGGGTCGACCGGCTACGGCCAGGGCTTCACCGACGCGATCCGCGGCGATTGGGGCGGGGCTCCCTACGAGGACCTCATGAGGGGCCTCGACGCCGCGCTGGCGCGCTACTCGTTCATGGACAAGGGACGCATGGCGGCGCTCGGCGCGTCGTACGGCGGCTACATGATCAACTGGATCCAGGGGAGCACCGATCGCTTCAAGGCGCTCGTCTGCCACGACGGCAACCTCGACGAGATGATGGCCTACTACGAGACCGAGGAGCTCTGGTTCCCGGAGTGGGAGCACGGCAAGACCCCGTGGGAGAACCCCGAGGGCTACCAGAAGCACAACCCGCTCAACCTGGTGAAGAACTGGAAGACGCCCGAGCTCGTCATCCACGGCGGCAAGGACTACCGCGTCGTCGACGTGCAGGGCATGGCGACGTTCACCGCGCTGCAGCGCAAGGGGGTTCCGTCGCGCTTCCTGCATTTCCCCGACGAGAACCACTGGGTCCTGAAGCCCGCGCACTCGAAGCGCTGGCACCAGGAAGTGCTCTCGTGGATCGACAAGTACACCGGCGACAAGTGAACGCCGCCGCTACTTCACCGGCGGAGGAGGCTTGGGGGGCTCGCCCTTCGGCGTCACACACGACGACAGGTCGAACAGCATGAACTCGAGCGCCTTCTCCTGCGGCGAGAGGTCGGCGCTGGCGCATCCCGACGGCGTCGTCGCTCCCTTCGGGCTTCCCCCGTAGTCGCCGGACGCGCCGCCGACGTGCAGATCGCTGAAGACGACGCGCCCGCACTGCTTGTCGGGCGCGGCGGCGAGCGGCGTGTCGAACGAGAAATACTGTGTCGGCCCGGTGTCGGCGACGATCCACGCCTGCGAGGCCGCGTTGGCGGCGCTGACCGTCGCGTTGTGGCGCGCCTCCTGGACCGTGAGCTTGCCGCCCTGCAGAGCGCCGACGTTCCCCAGCCAGTCCTTCAGCGCTTGGCCCTTGGGGAACGGCGCGCCGCCCGGCAGCGTCGTGACGATCGACGTGCTCACGGTCCCGAGGTTGTTGGCGCCAGGATCCCACGACGCGAGGTTGGCGCTGCCGAAGGGGCCCGACTGGAACCACGAGTAGTGGAAGTGCGACGCGAAGACGCGTCCGCCCGCCGCGGCGTAGTCGAAGAGCGCCTGGCGGTTGGCGTCGCTGAGGCCGACGAGGGCCGGGCCCGGCTCGTCGCCGAAGCACGACATGAGGACGACGTCGTACGGCATCAGGTTGGCGGTCTTGTCCCACAGCGCGTTGAAGGGATCGGGTCCCGGCGGGGACGTGTTCGGCCCCGGGCCCGCTGTCCACCCCGTCCCCTGGAAGATGTGGATCCGCCCCGCGCCGCCCGCGCCGGGCACGTACTCGGCGGCGTCGATCCCGATGCGGCGCAGCAGGCACTCCAGCGTGTCGGCCTCGCCGGTCGCGATCGCGATGTTCGGGATGTCGCCCTCGGCGTGGTTCTTGGGAAGCGTCATCGTGCGATCGGCTTGCGGGTTGTCCTGACAAGCCGTGACGCGCACCTTGAGCTGCTTTCGCCACTTGCCGATCTGAACGACGACCGGCACCTCGCCGTTCCCCGGCACGCCGGTCATCGTGAACTTGCCGGCGGCGTCGGTGATCGCGGCGGCGACGGGGCCACCGGTGTAGAGATCGTTGCACGACGTGCACGCGGCGCCGCCCGTGAACGCCGCGGGCGTCGTCTTCGGAACGTAGACGACGACGCCGTAGAGCGGGTTTTTCCCCGCAGGATCGTAAACGGTGCCGCTGATCGACGTCGCGCACCCCGTACCGCCTTCGACCGCCGGTCCGAATCCAGGCGCCGGTCCGCCTGCGCCGCCGTCGGCGTTCGCGGCCGCATCTCCTCCTCCTCCTGCTCCGCCTGCACGCGCGCCGTCGGTGAACCCGCCGCTGCCGTTCGAAGAACCGCACGCGGCGGCGAGGGTGACGAGGCCCACTGCCGACGCCGTGGCCCACGCGACGAATCCGCGCCCGCTGACGTTGTCCATGAGTCTGCCCAGTGCACGTCGTGTGCGCGCTCCTGGGACCGCCACGTGAACGCCGTGGCGGTAACAATGCGCCGACGGGGCAGCGGCCCAACAACCCCGCCGTGACTTTCCACTGCACGCGGCCGACCGGGTCCGGTAGGTGGATCGCCCACCCCAGCGCCAGGTGACCTGGGTCACCCACCCGTCCGCGCCGCTAAAGGACGCGTTTCAAGCGCTCGAACGCGCCGTGCAGCAGTCGGATCGAGCCCTCTTGGGCGCGCGCGCTCTCTTCGAAGCGCGCCGCCGCGGTGCCGAGCTGCTCGCCGCCGCGCGCTTGCGTGCGCTGCGACGCGTTGAGCTGGTTCACCATGCTCGAGATGTTCTCGATGGCGCCGGTGATCTGACGGCCGCCCCGCGCCTGCTCCTGGCTCGAGCGCTCGACGTGCTGCGTGATGAGGCGCATCTTCTCGGCGCTCTTCATGATGAGCTCGGACCCGCGCGCCTGCTGCGCGGTGGCGGCGGCGATCTGCTGCACCGTCTCGGCGATGCGCCCGATGGCGTCGGTGACCTGCTTGCTCCCCTTGGCCTGTTCGACGGTGGCGCGGGCGATGGCGCGCACCATGTTCGTCGACTTCTGCGAGCTCTCGAGGATCTTCTTGAGCGCGCGCTCGGCCTCGTTGGAGACCTCGACGCCGCGATCGACGTTGTGGGCGCCGCGCTCGACGGCGCTGATGGCGTTCTTGCTCTCGGCCTGGACCGTCTTGATGAGATCGGTGATCTCGCGCGTGCTCGTTCCGGCGCGCTCGGCGAGATCCTTGATCTCGTCGGCGACGACGGCGAAGCCCTTGCCCTGCTCGCCGGCCTGGGCGGCGATGATGGCGGCGTTCAGGGCGAGGAGGTTCGTCTGCTCGGCGACGTCGTCGATGACGTTGACGATCTGACCGATCGCCTCGATCCGCGAGCCGAGGTTGGAGATGACGGCCACGGCCTCCTGGCTCGACTCCTTGATGCGGTAAATCTCGCTGATCGTCTTGAGGATGGCCTCCGCGCCCTTCTCGGCGTCGAGGGCCACTTCTTCGGAGAGGCGGGCCGTCTCGTTCGCGTTCGACTGGACCTGGTCGATCGAGACGTCCATCTCGTTCATCGACGAGCTCGTCTCCTCGGCGGTCAAGGACAGCGCGTCGACGTTCTTGGCGACCTCCTTGATCGAGTACGCCATCTCCTCGATCGAGCTCACCGTCTCGCGCACGCTGCCGGCCAGCTCGCCGACGTTCTCGGCGACCTCGTCGTTCGTCGCCGTCATCTCGAGGATCGACGAGCTCGACTCTTCGGCGCTCTGCGTGAGCGCCTCGACGTGCTGGGCGATCTCGCTGATCTGAATCGTCATGCCGCGAATGAGCTTCGTCGTCTCGTCGCTGGCGCCGATCTGCAGCGTCACGCCCTCGGAGAGCTTCTTGGCGACGTCCTCGAGGGTGCGCTCGGCCTCGTCGAGCTCGCGCGACTTCTTCGTCTGCTCGGCGGTCTCTTTCGTGCGGCGGTCGGCGAAGGAGGCGAGCTCCTCGTAGACGCGTGCGACGTCGGGGGGGCTGCCGGCGGGCGCGCTCGGCCGTTCGCCGCCCGCCGCCTTGCGCACGGCGTCGGCGAGGCCGCCCAGCGAGGCGCCGCCGCCGCTACCGGCGAAGAGAATGGCGGCCGCGCCGGCGATCGCGACGAAGATGGCGTAGTTCTGGGTCGGCGCGACGAACAGAATCCCGGCGCCGAGGGCCATGAGGGCAATGGCGGCCGCGAGATGCTTGGGCATGGGGCTCATCTGCGGCCTTCACCTATACACCGGCCGGCCCCGATGCGGGGGCTCTCCTCGCGCTCGTCTCCGCCGGTCAGGGTGACCCCGGCCTGGGCCAAACGGCTCTCGATCGTCTCCAGGGCGACGTCGCTCCGGTCGATGCCCACGAAGCGGCGGCCGAGGCGGGCGGCGACCACGAGCGTGGTGCCGCTCCCGGCGTACGGATCCAGCACGCGATCGCCGGGTTGCGTGAGCGCCCGCACGACGCGGTCGAGCAGGGCCTCCGGCTTCTGCGACGGGTAGCCGGTGCGTTCGCGCGACACCGGGGCGATGACGCCGATGTCCCACACGTCGCCCATCGGGGTTCCGTCCGAGGCGACGGACAGCGTCGACGATCGCTCCCGTCGCCCGTCGGTGCCGATCACGGCGCGCTGCTTCTTCGTCCCCCAGGTCGCGAGCGTCGACGCGGCGAGCGGCTCGTAGAGCTGGTTCCACCGCGGGGGGCTGGTGGCGTCCTTCCGGTAGCGGAGGAGCACGTCGTGCACACGCTGGAAGTTCGGCGTCTTGCTCGGCCACCGCCGGTAGCGCCAGACGATCTCGCTGGCGAAGCACTCCTCGCCGAAGATCTCGTCGCACATGACCTTCACGTAGTGACTCGTCTTCGGATCCACGTGCACGACGACCGAGCCGTGCGGCGCGAGCAGCTCCCGGACGCCCACCAGGCGCGAGCCCAGCGCCTCGAGGTACTCGGCGCGGTCCTTCCAGCGGTCGTCGAACGCCTCGCGCCGCTCGCGTGCGGCACCTTTGGCGCCCCCTTTTCGGTCGATCGCCTCGTGGACGCGCCCGGTCAAGAACGGCGGGTCGAGGTAGGCGAGGGCGAACGTCTCTCCCTGCTCGCGGGCGAGGAGCCGCATCGCCGCCAGGTTGTCCCCGAAGAGCAGCTCGCTGCCGCCGGTGGCCGAAAGGCGCCGGATAGGGCTTCCTTTTGCCAGCCGCTCGCCGCTGGCGGGCGCAAATTGCTCGGGTCGGTCGGGCCAGGACAGGGTCACGCGCGACTTCACGGCAGCGATCGTATCGGGACGCCCTCGCAGACCGCCAAGTTTCAGGCTATTTGCAGGGCTCCCATGAGCCCCACGAAACCGCGCGTCTTCTCCGGGATCCAACCCTCGGGCGAGCTCCACATCGGCAACTACCTCGGCGCGACGCGCACGTGGGCCCAACAGGTCGCCGAGCAGAAGGAGGAGCTCATCTTCTGCATCGTCGACGCGCACGCGATCACCGTCGAGTACGACGCGAAAGAGCTGAAGAAGCGCACGCTCGATCTCGCGATGGATCTGGTCGCCTGCGGGCTCGATCCCGAAAAGTGCACACTCTTCGTCCAGAGCGACGTCCGCGAGCACACCGAGCTCGCCTGGTACCTCGCGACGGCGACGCCGATGGGCGATCTCGGGCGGATGACGCAGTTCAAGGACAAGAGCGAGGGCAAGGAGTTCGTCTCGACGGCGCTCTTCACCTACCCGGTGCTCATGAGCGCGGACATCCTCCTCTACAAGGCCACCGTCGTGCCCGTCGGCGAGGACCAGGTCCAGCACCTCGAGCTCGCGCGCGAGACGGTGCGCCGCTTCAACTACCGCCACGGCGAGATCTTCGTCGAGCCGCAGCCGCGCCTGTCCAAGACGCCGCGCATCCTGGGCCTGGATGGTCAGGGCAAGATGAGCAAATCGAAGAACAACACGATCGCGCTCTTCGACGAGCCGGATGTCTTCTGGAACAAGCTTCGCCCCGCGTTCACCGATCCGCAGCGTGCCCGCAAGGTCGATCCAGGCCGGCCCGAGCTCTGCAACATCTTCACGATGCACAAGGCCGTGAGCTCCGAGGACCAGCAAAAGGAAGTCGTCGACAGCTGCACCGGCGCCAAGTGGGGGTGCATGGACTGCAAGAAGATGCTGTTCGAGAACTTCAACCGCGAGCTCGTCCCGCTCCGCGCGAAGCGCAAAGAACAGACGCCGGAGGGCATCGTGAAGGTGCTCGGCGAGGGCGCCGACAAGGCGCGCGCGATTGCCCAGGGCACGATGCGCGAGGTGCGCGCGGCGATGGGTATCGGCAGCGGCGCGCCGGTCCCGGGCGGCTGACCATGCCAGGGCGCGCGGGCAAGCTGCTCCTCTGCCTCGCGTTCGTCGCCGCGTGCTCGCGCCCGGCGCCCGACGCGACCCCGGAGGGGGTCGTGCGCCTGTGGCTCGAGAAGATGGAGGCGCAGCCGGAAGATCCCCACGCCTCGCGCGAGGCGTTCCAGCTCCTCGGCCCTGCCGCGCGCGCGAACCTCGAGAAGCGGGCGGAGCGCGCGAGCCGCAGCATGGGCCGCCGCGTGGAGGCCTACGAGATGCTGGCGGAGGGCCGCTTCGGCCTGAAGTTTCGGCCGAAGGCGATGACGTCGAGCACGACCGGCGATCGCGCGACGGTGGACATCGTCGGGAGTGATCCGACGCTCGAGCACGCGATCGTCGTGTGCGCGAAGGAGCCGGCGGGCTGGAGGGTGGAGCCGGAGCTGCCGTAGTCGGCATCGGAGTCGGAGTCGGCGTCGGAGTCGGGGTCGGGGTCGGGGTCGGGGTCGGGGTCGGCGTCGGTGTGTTGCAACCCTGGCTTCCCCGCCTTACCTTCCCAGCGCGACAATGGCCGACGACCTCTACGCCGTGCTCGGCGTTCCGAAGAACGCCGACCACGACACGATCAAGAAAGCGTACCGGAAGCTCGCGAAGGAGCTGCACCCCGACAAGAACCCGGGGAACAAGCAGTCCGAGTCGCGCTTCAAGTCCGTAAACCACGCGTTCGACGTCCTGGGTAACGACAAGAAGCGTCCCCTTTACGACGAGTTCGGCGAGGAGGGGCTGCGCGACGGCTTCGAGGTCGAAAAGGCGCGGGCCTACAAGCAGTGGGCCGGCGCTGCGAACCAGGCCGGGCGCCGCGGCGGTGGCATGCCCCGCGGCGGCGGCGGCGTCCACGAGGTCAACCTCGAGGACCTGTTCAATGGCGGCCCTGGCGGCGTCGGCAGCTCCGCCGGTAGCGATTTCTTCGGAGATCTGTTCGGTCGCGGCGGCCGGCGCGCGCGCGGGCCGGTCAAGGGGGCCGACCTCGAGAGCGAGATGACGATCGACTTCGTCTCCGCCGTCCGCGGCGCCACGTTCGAGCTACGCCTCAACAACGCCATCGAGCCGGTCAGCGTGCGCATCCCGCCCGGCGCCGGCGAGGGGAGCCGAATCCGCATCCCCGGCCACGGCGCGCAGTCGATGGGCGGCGGGCCGCCGGGCGACATGATGGTCGTCCTCCACGTGCAGCCGCACAAATGGTTCAAGCGCGACGGCGACGATCTGCGCCTGTCGCTCCCCATCACGCTCCACGAAGCGTACGCCGGCGCGAAGGTGAAGGTGCCGACGCCTGAGGGCGCGGTCACGATCAAGGTTCCCCCGCGCACGCAGTCCGGCGCGGTGCTTCGCGTGCGCGGCAAAGGCGTCTCGCGCAAGGGCAAGGAGGCGGGGGACCTCTACGTCGAGCTCGTCGTGCAGATCCCGACGGAGGACTCGCCCGAAGTGGCCGAGCTCATCGAGAAGCTCGGACAGTTCCAGACCGAAGACCCGCGCAAGGAACTCGCGTTCTAGCGGCCTTCCTCGTCAGAACAGCTTGAAGCCCAGGTTCAGCGGGATCTTCGGGGGCGGCGACTGTCCTACCGTCGGGACGGTGGTGTCCAGGAGTTGGGAGCGCGCTCCATGTCAGTGCGGCGTGATGAGCTCGCCGACCCGGTACTTCACCTCACGCGCCGCGTCGGCGTCGGGCGTCTCGATCAAGACGGAGTAGCCGTCCGGCTGATCGGTCACCTTGGCCGTCACGTCACGCGGGACGAGCGGACAATAGAGCATCCACGGCACGTTGTGGGCGAGCGCGTCGTTTCGGGCCAGGTGACAATCCACGACCTTCTGGAGGCCCGCGCTCGTCATCGTCGGCACCTTGCGAAACACGACGATGGCGCCCTTCGGCACCTGTGTCACGCGCAGGATGTCGCTGCGGTGCGCGAACGGGCTCACGTCGCGATCGTGCTCGCTCAGGCCCCCGCACGCCTTGGTCTCGGCGTTGCGAAGCGCCAGCGAGGCGGCGCGGTGCTCCGCGGCCGCGTGCTCGTGGGCGCGCGCTTCCTCGAGCTGCGCCTGGGTGGGGTTGATCCTGCTCGTCCAGCACTCCCCGAGGCCGTCGCCGGTGCGCTGCCCGGGCCCGCCTGGCGTGCAGATCTCCTTGAGGGTGACCGCTTTCGGATCGAACCTCCCGCGGTGGTCGGATGCTTCCCGCTCTTCCGCCTTGGCGGCAGCCTCTTGCTGCGCGGCGCTCAGGTGCGTGCCGGCGCCTGGGGCAGCAGCTGTGGTGTTGGTCGAGGCGCACGCCGTCACGAACAAGAGCGCGACGAAAGGCGCGAGGTGCGTTTTCATGATGCTTCCTCCTTCTCACCGCGGAGGAGCAAGTTGCGGACCGCGCAAAACTCGCATGATTCTGCGGCGCGAGGCGGCGTTGTCGGGCCGCCCTTTGCGCGGCGGTGCAAGGCTTGCTGCTGTCCGTAGCCTGTCGTCCGTAGACCGTCGTCCGCAGACTGTTGTCAGTAGACGTCGGACGTCGCGTCGAATGTCTGGGTGGACCCTGCGTCGGCCGCGTCACCCGCGTCTGCGTGCGTACCGACGCGGGCGTCGGCGAGGACCGCCGCGTCGCTCGTACCCGCGTGGCAGCCGACCGGCTCCCACGTCCAGCCCACCGTCGTGGCCGCGGGGCAGTCTCCGGGATCGTCGACGCAGAGCCCTCCGGGGCCGCCGGTGGTCGCGCCCGTCGCGCACCAGCCGCAGCCAAGCGCGGGCGTGCAGGTGCCGCACGACGCATATTGACCGCAGTGCGGGCTCCCGTGCGCGGTCCCGCCACCGCCACCGCCAGGGTAGTGGCGCGGCGCGTCGTCGCACGCGCCCAGCAGGCCGAGCGCGAGCAGGAGGACCGGGAGGGCACCGACGACAAGACGCTTCATTCGCACGGAAGATCTAGCGCACGTCCGCGTGCCGCGCACCCCGGCCGACCACGAAAAGCGCCGAGCGCGGCCCCGCCGCGTGCAAGAGAGCAGAAGTCCTCGGACGGGTCCCCGGCCCGCCCGAGGCTGGGCTGCGAAGTTACTTGGGAAGGCTGCCGGGGGCGACCGGGGCCGCGGGAGCCGCCGGGGTGGAGGGGGCGCTCGCGTCGGTCGCCAGATCGGTGCCGGTCATGGCGGGCTTGTCCGGACCACCGCACGCTGCGGCGAGGGCCGAAAGAACGAAGGCGACCGCGAGAGAGGAGCCAAAGGAACGGTTCATGATGAGTTGTCTCCAGGTAGGTGACGGGGGCCCCGGGGGACCCCGCTTTGGCGCGACTCTAACAAGCAGCCGCCCCGCGCGCGAGAGCGCTTTTCGTGCCGTCGCCGAGGACGGCGTGGCGGCATCGCTGTCGGGTGGGGCGCCACCGCAATGGGCTCTGGTAGTAGTCTCAGCGCCGATGCATCGCTCCTCGCTGCTGCTCGGCTCGGTCGTACTCGCGGCCTGCGGTGCCTCTACGGCGCCGGCCGTTGCCCCGGGCACCGCGCCGCTGCCTTCGCCCGACGCCGCCCGCACCTCGCCCGCCGCCGCCGCCGCGTCGCCCGCGTCCGCGGCGGCATCCACGCCCACGCAAGGGGCGACGCAGATCGACTGCGGCGACTTTCATACGTGCGCGCGTCTCGTGGATGGCACCGCCCGCTGCTGGGGCCGCAACGATCACGGCCAGCTCGGCGACGGAACGACCGTCGATCGGCACGCGCCTGTCAGCCCCGCCGGGCTCCGCGGCGTCGTCGAGGTCGCGGCCGGCACGAGCTTCACCTGCGCGCGCCTCGAAGGCGGCACCGCGCAGTGCTGGGGCACCGGCCGGATGCTCGGCGACGGCGCGGCCCACACCAACCTTCCGCCCACGCCTGTCGCGCAGCTGAGCAGCCTCGTCGAGATTCGCGCCGCCGGCCTCGTCACGTGCGCGCGCCGCGACGACGGGGCGCGCTGCTGGGGGCTCGAGGGCGACCGCGCGCGCGCCGCGACGCGCACCGATCTAGCCGAGCTCGGCAAGCCCGTCGAGCTCGCCACCGGCTCCGCGCACGCGTGCGGCCGGCAGGCCGACGGCACCGTCCGCTGCTGGGGTGACTTCGAGTGGACGGTCGGCGCGGCGCGGAGCTTCTTGAGGCCCGAAATCCGCGGTGCGAAGCGGCTCGTGACCGGAGACGACTTCCTCTGCGCCATCGTCGACGGCGGCGCGGTGCGTTGCTGGGGCCGCAACGACGACGGTCAGCTCGGCAAGGCGCCCGACGAGGATGTCCACGCGACCGCGGTCGAGATCCGCGGTGTGGCCCACGCCGAGCGCCTCGCCGCCGGCGAAGGGCAAGCATGCGCGGTGCTCACCGGCGGCGCGGTGCAGTGCTGGGGCGCCAACGAGGAAGGCGAGCTCGGCCTGGGCACGCGCACGACCACCGAGCTTCCTCAGGCCGCCGTGAAGGGCCTGTCGTCCGTTCGCGACGTCTGCATCGGCTCGTCGCACGCGTGCGCGCTCACCGAGGAGGGCTCCGTTCACTGCTGGGGCGCCAACGCTGCCGGGCAGGTCGGCGACGGCACGAAGGACCGCGCGCTCAGCCCCCGCCGGGTGCTCGGGATCTGAGCCGGCCACCGCCGCTCAGCCGCCGCGCGCGTTCTACTTTCGCTTGCGCTTCTTGAACGTCTTCTGGGCCTGCGCCGACCTCGCCTTGTGGCCGTGCTTGTCGCGGCGGCCGCCTTTGCCGTGCTCCTTGGCGGGCTTGGCGGGCTTGGCGGGCTTCAGCCGCTCACGCCGCGGTCGCGATCCGTCCTGATCCTCCAGCGCGCGGATCCGGCGTCCGTACACGGTGCGCCGCTGGATCCCGACGTCGATGACGTCGAGCGTGAGGCGATCCCCCAGGCGAACGACGTCGCCCGACGCGGCCGCCACGACCTCGAGCCCTTCGTCGTCGAGCGTGTAGGTGCCGGCGCCGAGATCCTCGAGCTTGACGAGCACGTTCACGAACGGTGCGTCGAGCGACACGAAGACGCCGGAGCCGACGAGGCCGGTGACGACGCCCTCGAACGTCTCGCCGATCTTGCCGCGCATGAGCACCGCGCCGTAGAGGTCGACGATCTCGCGCTCCACTTCCATCGCGCGGCGCTCGGCGGCCGACGCGGAGATCGCCGCGTCCTCGAGCTCCTTTTTGGCCTCGTCGGAGCGGTCGATCTTCTCGCCGAGCAGCGCGCGGTGCACCGTGCGGTGGACGACGAGGTCCGGGTACCTCCGGATGGGCGAGGTGAAGTGGAGGTACGCCTTCGACGCGAGGCCGAAGTGGCCGAGGTTGCGCACGTCGTACGCCGCCTGCTTCATCGAGCGGAGCAGCAGCATGTTGAGCACGTTGCCGAGCGGGTGCGCGGCCCACGATTTCACGAGCTCGGCGAGCGTGAGCGGATCCTTCGCGGAGTCTGCGTCGAACTCGACGCCGAGGTGCCCACACATCGACGCCAGACGCTCGAGCTTCTTCTCGTCGGGCGCCTCGTGGATGCGGAAGATCCCGGGCAGCTGCTTCTCGACGAGCCACTCGGCGACCATCTCGTTGCCGAGGAGCATGAGCTCCTCGATGAGCTGGTAGGCCTTCTTCATCCCCGGATCCTGCGTGCGGCGCGTGATGTCGGCCGGCTGACCGTCCTCGGCCAGCTTGATCTTCGCCTCGGGCAGGTCGAACTCGAGCGACCCGCGCTTCATGCGCTTGCCGCGGAGCGCGCGGGAGAGCTCGTTGGCGACGCGCAGGCCCTCCACCAGCTCCTCCGCCTTCGGATCGCGCGGAGGCTCCTCGGAGAGACCGAGCGCGCGCGCGACGCCGCCGTAGGTGAGCTTGGCCTGGCTCTTCATGAACCCGCGCACCATGCGGCGCGACAGGACGCGCCCCGCCGCGTCGAGCGTGACGTCGACGCAGAGGCACAAGCGCACGACGTCGGGGAGCAGCGAGCAGAGGTTCGACGAGAGCGGGCGCGGGAGCATCGGGATCGCGCGATCGGGCAGGTACACACTGCAGCCGCGCTTCTTCGCCTCGTCGTCGAGGCGGGTGCCTGGGCGCACGTACGAGCTGACGTCGGCGATCGCGATCCACGCGCGGTAGCCGCCGCCCTCGGTGCGCTCGACCCACACCGCGTCGTCGTGATCGCGCGCGTCCTCGGGATCGATCGTGGGCAAGGGAAGGTGCGTGAGGTCCTCGCGCCCTTCGAGCATCGCGACCGGCACCACCGGTCCGTAGGCGTCGGCCTCGGCGAACGCCTCCGGCGAGTGGGCCTCGTCGATCTGCGCCATCACGAGGACCTTGCGCGACTCGACGTTCAGCTCGCCGGGCTTGCCGAGCACGACCTCGAGGCGGCCCTCCGGGTTCTCCGCGGGCGAGTCGGGGAAGCGTGTGATCTGCACGATGACGGCGTCGCCGTCCTTGCCGCTGTTTCCCTCGTCATCCTTGGCGTCGATGCCGATCGGAAGGACGATCGGGCCGCGGACGCGCGTGTCGTCGGGCTCGAGCCACGCGCTCTTGCCGCGGCGCCTCAGGATGCCGGAGACGCGGGGTGTGCCGCGGGAGACGATCTCCAGGATGGCTCCCTCGGCGCCGCGCGGACCGCGTCCGACGATCGCGATCTTCACGCGGTCGCCGTGCATGGCGCCGCGGAGCGACTCGCCGGGGATGAAGACGTCGTCGCCCGACGCCGTCGGGCTCGAGACGAAGCCGAAGCCGCGCGCGTTGACGGAGATCGTCCCCTCGCGGTCCTCGCGTCCGCCGCGCCCCCCGCGGTCCTCGCGCCCGCCGCGCCCACTGCGGTCCTCGCGCCCCCCGCGGTCCTCGCGTCCGCCGCCCCTCTCGCGCCCGCGCTCGCTGGTCTTCTCGTGCACGCCGCCCTTGTCGTGCCCGCCGCCGCCCTTGTCGTGCCCAGCGCCCTTGTCGTGCCCGGGCTTCTCTCGCTCGCCGCCCTTCTCACCTCCGCGCTCGCTCTTCGGCGCGCGCCAGCCGCCGCCCGTGCCGCGGCTGACGATGCGGAATTTGTGGCCGTCGCGCGCCTGGAGCACGCCGTCGAAGACGAGGTTGTCAAGCAGGCGGAGAAAGCCCTGGTACTTCGCGTCGCCTACGCCCAGCGCCTTGGCGATCTCGCGCGCATGGACTGCGCGGTCCTCGCCGCCGAGGAGCTTCAAGACGTCCGCGCGGGTGGGCAAAGCATTGGACATGCCCGAAGGAATACTTGACCCGGCGCTCGGGTTGAACGACGGAAAGGGTTCGCATGAAGAAATCGGAGCTCTTGCGCTGGGGCGCTTCGATCGCGCCCGTCGTCGTCGGTCTTGCGGCGAGCACGTCGATGCTCGTGGACTACCTTCGGCCCGTGCCCGTGTTTTGCGACCTCGAGGGGGGCTGCGGAGCGGTGCGCAGGACGGTGTTCGCTGCGTTCCTCGGGCTGCCCACGCCGGCGTGGGGCCTCGCGGGATTCCTCGTCATCGCGGTCCTCTCGGTCACGGGCGGCAAGCTCGCGCGCGTGGGGCTCGTCGCGACGGCGACGATCGCGGCGCTCGTCGCCGGCCTCCTCCTCGCCGTCCAGGCGAAGCTCGGGCAGTTCTGTCCGTACTGTGTGGCGACGGACTCGAGCGCCCTCGTCCTCTTCGGGCTCGCTCTTCATCGCGTCTTCGTCGGCTGGGATCCTCCCGCCCTCCGCGCGTTCCGCGTCGGCGCCGGCTCCGCGCTGGGCCTCGCCGTCGCGGTGCCGCTCGGCCTCTCCCTCTTCCTGAAGCCGGCGATTCCCCAGGTCATTGCCGCCGAGCTCGAGAAGACCCCCGCGGGCAAAATCACCGTCATCGACTTCGTCGACTTCGAGTGCCCCTCTGCCGCGACACGCACGCCGAGCTCACGCCGGTCCTGGCGCGTCACAGGGACAAGATCCGCGTCGTGCGCAAGCACGTGCCCCTCACGCGCATCCACCCGCACGCGATGGAGGCCGCACGCGCCGCGTGCTGCGGCGAGGCCATGGGCAAAGGCGACGAGGTCGCCGAGCGCCTCATGCAGACGCCTGCCGACGAGCTCACGACCGACGGTTGCGCCAAGCTCGCAGCGGAGGCGGGCCTCGACCCGGCGCGGTTCCAGGACTGCATGAAGCAGTCTTCGACCGAAGAGCGCATCAAGGCCGACAGCGACGCCTTCCGCGCGTCGGGCGGGCACGGCCTGCCGACGATCTGGATCGATCGCGAGAAGCTCGAGGGCGGTCAGGACGAGGCGACCCTCGAGGCCGCCGTGTCCCGGGCGATCGGCTCCTGACCACGATCGTAATAGTTCCGAATAGTTGCGCCGAAATTGGGCGGGGCCACCACGGCTGAGCGGCGCAATTTGCCGCGCCGCGCGCGCCGTCGCTCCGCCGCGGCATCCGAATCTGTCGTCATGCGGCTGAAGGCGCTAGCCTCTCGCCCGTCGAACCGTCTGGAGGAACATCCCCAATGCGCTCTTGGCAATCGCTTGCTTCCGTCTCGCTCGCGCCCTTGGTCTTTGGCCTGGCGCTCGGCGGCTGCGGCCCGTCCTACGTCCGCGGCTCGCATGATCCGTCGATCGACAACGCCGCCATGGGCACCGGTCTCGACAAGGACGACATCCAGCACATGCTCTCCGAGAACCTGAACCACCTGCGCACGTCGCCGGTCATGGATCTCTGGCGGTCGCACCGCTCGCAGGACACGGTCTCCATCTTCCCGTTCCAGAACGACACGACGGAGCACCTCGAGCCGCAGCTGCAGGCGATCCTGGGCGAGGCGGAGACGTGGCTCGTCGAGGCCAACATCGTCACGATGGTGAGCCGCGAGCGGCAGAACCAGATGATCGCGGAGGTCGAGGGGCAGCAGCACCCGGCGTTCAACCACGCGCACATCGCGCAGTACGCCAAGCAGCTCGGCGTCAAATACTTCCTCACCGGCAAGGTGAGCGCCAACGACGAGCGCGCCGAGGCAGCGCGTCGCGTCCAGTACACCTTCTTCATGCAGGTCATCGACGTCGAGACCGGCGTGATCCGCTGGCAGCACAAGTCGTACGTGACCAAGGCGGTCAAGTAAGGGCCACCCGTGAGGCTGTCGCCCGCGGCCACGCTACGCACACTCGTCGGCCTGCTCGCGACGCTCGCCTTCGCCGAAGGCTGCGGCGGGCACTCCGAGCGCACGCTCCCGGTGCGGACGGCGCTCGACCTTGGCCGCCCGCGCGAGGCCATCGTCGCCCTCAACAAGGAGATGGACGTCGAGAAGGACGACCAGCTCCCCAAGAAGATCGAGGGCGACGACGCGTTGCTCGTCCTCGACAGAGCCACCATCCAGCAGTCGCTCGCGCAGTACGAGCCGTCGAAGCGGGACTTTCAAGCGGCCGACAAGGCGATCGACATGCTGGATCTCGCCCACAACGCCGGCGACACGATCGGCCAGTACGTCTTCAGCGACTCGGCTGGCAAATACGTGGCGCCGCCGTACGAGAAGCTCCTCCTCAACACGCTCAACATGCTGAATTACCTGGAGACTGGCGATCTCCAGGGAGCGAAGATCGAGGCGCGGCGGCTCGTCGTCATGCAGAAGTACGTGGGCGACACGCTCGGCGAGAAGGACAACCCCATCCTCGGCCTCGGCGGATACCTGGCGGGGCTCGCCTTCGAGAAGAGCGACGACGTCGATGAGGCGCTCCGGTTCTACGACGAGGCCGCGCGCTTCTCCGGGCTCTTCGGCCTCCGCGGCCCCGTGCACGCGCTGCTCCCACGCGGCACGTACTCGAGCCCACGCCTCCGCAAGCTCGCCGAGGGGGGCGAGGCGGAGGAGCCGGACGACGAGCACGGCGAGATCGTCTTCGTCGTCGGCTTCGGTCGCGTCCCTCACAAGATCCCCAACCGCATCCCCATCGGCCTCGCGCTCACGCTCGTCTCGAACGACATCCACCCCACCGATCGCCAGGCCGCCAACAAGCTCGCCGCGCAGGGCCTCGTCACGTGGATCAACTTCCCGTCGCTCGCGCCCGGTCAGGGCAAATGGGCGACGCCGGAGGTGCGCCTCGACAGCAGCTTCGTCCAGCTGCAGGAGGCCGTCGACATCGACGCCCAGGTTCGTCAGGAGTGGAAGAAGATCGAGGGCAAGGTCATCCTGAGCGCGATCACCCGCCTCATCGCGCGCTACGCGGTCGGCGAGGGGATCCAGCAGGCGAGCGGCAAGGGCAGCGTCGTGGGGTTCCTGGGCTCGCTCGCTGCGCAGGCGACTCTCACCGCGCTCGACACCCCGGATACGCGCAGCTGGGAGACCTTGCCCGCGCGCGTCGCCGTCGCGCGGGTGAAGGTCGCGCCAGGGAAGCACCAGATCCTGATGGATTCGCGCGGCGTCGTGCGACGCCAGGAGATCGACGTCCCCAAGGGGGGATTCAAGGTCGTCTCGCTGATGGCTTTGCGCTGACGCTCCTGCTATTTGCCGGTCTGATGAAGCGCGCGGCGGCCTTCGTGATCCTCCTCGGCCTCTCGGCGTGCCGCGCCACCGATCCGCCCGCGAAGCCCGAGGCCACGTGCGTCAAGGCGTGCGGTGATCGCGCGAGCGTGCGGTGTTCGGACACCGATTGCCGCCGTGGCTGCCGCCTCGCGCTCGATCGGATGCTCGAGAAAGAGGGCGATCGGGTGATCGCATGCGTCGCCGGCGCGAGCAACCGCCGGTGCGACGAGTTCACCTGGGCCGACTGCTTGGCGCGCATCGGCCCACACGCGGACGGCGGTCCGCCCGCACCCTTGCCTGGCAAGGTGGACTTCGACGAGGACGACTGAGCCTTGGCCCTCCTCAAGGTCACAGACGATCGCCGCCGCGAGATCGTCTTCGGCACTCCCCCCAAGCGCGTCGTGTCGCTCGTCCCCAGCGACACGCTCACCGTCGCCGCGCTCGGCTGCGCGTCGGCGCTCGTCGGCCGCACCGACTACTGCGTCTTGCCGGAGGGCATCGGATCGGTGAAGAGCGTCGGGGGGACGAAGAACCCGCGGGTGGAGGAGATCCTCGCGCTCGAGCCGGACCTCGTCCTGGCCAACCAGGAGGAGAACTCGCGCGCCGATCTCGAGGCGCTGGTGAAGGCCAACGTCCGCGTCTTCATCGTCTTCCCGAAGCGCGTCGCCGAGGGCGTCGCCCACGTGGCGCGCCTCGCCCGCATCTTCCGCGTCGAGGGGGATCCGTCTGTGCGTGCACTGTGCAAGCAATCGTACGAGGCCCTGCGTGAGGCGGAGGCCGCGCGCAAAGGGACGACGCCGCTCCGCGCCTTCTGCCCGATCTGGATGTCGCCGCTCATGACGATCCACGGCGCGACGTTCATCAGCGACATGCTCGACCTGTGCGGCGCACAGAACGTCTTCGCCGATCGCGAGCGCCGCTACCCGCTCGCCGCGGACCTCGGCAAGGCGACGCCGCTGCCGCCCGAGAAGGTCGACGGGCGCGACGTGCGCTACCCGCGCGTGAGCCTGGACGAGGTCGTCGCCCGCGCGCCGGAGCTCGTGCTCCTACCCGACGAGCCGCACCCGTTCACCGACGCCGACGCCGAGGTGTTCCGCGCGCTCCCCATCCCGGCGGCGTCGCGCGGCGCGGTGAGGAAGATCGACGGCAAGGATCTCTGCTGGTACGGCGCGCGGAGCGCAGAGGGGATCGCCCGCCTCCGCGCGGAGATCGCCTCGTTTCGCGGCTGACGTTCACTCCTCTTCGACGACGATCTCCCGCACGAGGGCGCCGAGCAGGCGTGCGCCATCGGGCGAGCGCGCGAGCGGCGCACCGTGGTGGCTCGACCACTCGAGGGCGAGGGTGAGCGGGACACACTTCGAGGATAGTTCGACTAGGGCACGACGCGGTGCGCGACGATGGGGGCTCCGGTGCCGTCGCCGTTTCGGACGATCAGCGTGACGTTCGTGAGGTTGCCCAGCGTGAACGTTGCGGTGTGGGCCCACACGCCGTAGGGGCTCAAGACCCCGACGCCCACGTCGTCGCTCGGCGCGGTGACCGTGACCGCTGAGCCGGCGAGGACCGGGGCGTGCGACGTCACCTGGAAGAGTCCGCCGCTCGTCGAAAATTGCGGCATTTCGCCGGTGCCGGCGTCGCCGTCGAGGACGACGATGACGCCGCCTGCCTTGGTGAATGCGCCGAGCGTCGTCGCCCACGAGCTACCGAGCGTCGCCAGGGCGCCCGTGGGGGCCGCCTTTTGATCGTGGACGACGAGCACGTCGTAGTCGGCCGCGGTGAGCTTGGCGGGGACGTCGCCGTCGGTCGAGGTCGCCGTGTACGAGAGGGTGCGTTGCTGTTGCGCGGCACGTCCAGCGAGGATCTTCTTCGCGTTGGCCGTGGCCGTCGCGTCCGCGTAGCGCTCGAACGACATGACGCGGAGCGGGTTGGTGCTGGGGATGAAGACAGCGTTCTGGAGGACGGTGCCCTGCGCCGTCGAGGACGGCGTCGTCGCGTAGTCGTGGCCGATGAGGACGACGTCGCCTGGCGTCGAGCCCTGGCACGTCGACCCGGCGCAGAGGTGCGACGGGCAGACCTTGCCGCACGCGCCGCAGTTGAACGGATCGTTCGTCTTGTCGACGCAGGCGCCGCCGCAGTTGACGAGCGGCGAGGTGCAGAGCTGGACGCACGCGTAGCTTCCGTCACCCTGCGCCGCGCACACGTCGTTGGGAGGGGCGCACGCCGTCACGCAGCTACCGCACTGGTCGAGGGTGTCGTAGGGCGGCACGCAGGCGGCGCCGTCGGGCGCGGTGGCGGCGTCCCTCGCGTCGGAGGGGCCGTCCGTGCTCGCGCCGTCGGTGCTCGCGGCGCCGTCGGTGGCGTTCCCATCGCCGCGCCCGCCGTCGGAAACGGTCCCGTCCACGGTCGCGCCGCCGTCATCGCCGTTCGCGTCGCCGACCGTGGCATCGACGCCGTAGGGCGCCGCTGCGCACGCGCCGGCCACGCACGCCACGCCGGGATCGCAGGCATGCCCGCACGCGCCGCAGTTGGCCGGATCGCGCGAGAGATCGACGCACCGAAGGGCGCACTCGGTCAGGCCGCTCGCGCACTCCCCGCCGACGAGCGCGGCGTCCTGCCCGCAGCCGGCCGCGAGCGCGACGGCGGCGACGAGGACGCAAGAAACCACACTCGCGCGGAGGTTCATCGGGTGCTCCCGGTGTGCGCCGTCGCTTCGGGCGCAGACGGCGCGTCCTCGCGGGCCCGCGCGTGGGTGATCGTGAATTCGACGCGCCGGTTCTGTCGGAACTGCTGCTCGGTGTGACCAGCCACGCGCGGCTCGAGCTCACCGTGGCCTCGTGTCGTGAGCTTCTCCTCGGACACGCCGAACTGAACCAGCAAGCGCTTCACGCTCTTGGCGCGCTGCTCGCTCAGCCACTGGTTGTGCCCTTCGCTGCCGGTGATGTCGGCGTGCCCCTCGATGTCGACCTCGAGCACGTCCTCCATCTTGCGGATGTACTCGGCGACGTTGCGGATGAGCGTGAAGCTGACGCGCCGCACGCGCGGGCTGTCCGACTCGAAATGGATGATGTCGTCGAGGACGATGCGCATCCCCTCGACGCGCACGTGCTCGCCCTCGGCGGGGCAACCGTTGGTCTTGGGATTGGCGGAGGGCAGGCCGGGGACGTCGGGGCAGGCGTCCTCGGCGTCGGGCACCGCGTCGTTGTCGCGATCGGCGACGGCCACGGGCTCGGGCGGCGGAGGAGGAGCGGGCGGCGGCGGCTTCGGCGGTTCGACCCTCGCCACCTCCACCGGCCGCGGCGCAGGCGGCAGCGGCGCGCCGAGCGCGACGTGCACGCCCAGCCAGAGCACGTGCGCATCGTCGGGGCGCAGCGTGTCCTTGGGCTGGACGATTTGCGTGTATCCTGCAAATGGCCCGATGTCGAAGCGACCGGCGCCGACCCGGAAGTCGTGGCCGATGTGGGCGTCGAACGTCATACGGCTGGCGCCGCCCGTCTCGGAGACGCCGATGTTGGCGTCGAGCCAGGGACCGCCCGCGCGCCCGCCGCCGCCGAACGGACGGAGTCGCCCGCCGACCGCACCCCACAGCGAGGTGCCCGCGCCGTGATCGGCCAGCGTCGGATCCGCCGGGCGCGCGGCCTTGCTCTGCGCAAACGCGCCACCCTCCGCCTGCAGGCCGAAGATCGCCACGAGCGGGAGCTCGAGCGCGACGGCTGCGCCGCCGCCTGCCCCATACTCCTTCGCCTGTGCCCCGCCGACGGGGAGCGTCCCACCACCGAGTCCATGCACCCTCAGCTCGTCGGCGCACGCGCTTCCGCACGCCAACGCGAGCGCAGCTGCGCAGGCGCCGGCCAGACGGACGCAAGATCTCGAACGTTCAAGCACATCCTCTCGAACGGATGCGCGCGCGTCCGGTTAAGCCCGCCGTGGACGCATCTCAGGGACTTTGGCGATCCGACGCGAGGAGCGAGAACACGGCGTGGTCGAGCCACCGGCCGTGGCACCGCTCGGCCTGGCGGGCGATCCCCTCGAAATGAAACCCGAGGCGGCGAATCACCCCGAGCGACCGGTGGTTGTCCGTCGCCGCCGCGACGCGCACACGATGGGCACCGAGAGGACCGAACGCCCAGCCGAGGACGGCGCGGGCCGCCTCCGTCATGAAGCCCTTGCCGGTGGTGTCGTTTCGAAGCCAGTAGCCGAGCTCGACGCTCTGGTGCAGGTGCGCGAACGCCTCCAGCCCGACCACACCTTGCAGGCGCTTGCCCGCGCGATCGCGGATGGCGAAGCGGCATGCGCGCGCGCTGTCCCAGTCGGCCGCGCTCGCCTCGGCGTAGCGGTAGCTGGCCTCGGCGTCGATGTTGAAGGGCACCCACGGCAGCCACGGCTCGAGGTGCGCGCGCGATCCGTCTACTGCGGTCCACAGGTCGCGTGCGTCGGACGTATCGATGGGCGTGAGGAGCAGGCGGTGAGTCTCGAGCGGCCTGGCCCGAAGCTCGTGGCGGGGTGTGACGGCGAGCATCGCTGACGCCCCAATTGTGGAGAGTTTTTGCGGGGCGGGCGAGCGGTTATTTCTTTTTGTCGTCCGCGGGGTACGCCAGGGCGAGCTCGCGGGCCGGTCGCTCCACCTTCTCGAGGGGGCTCGTCACGAGATCGCGGCCGTCGGTCGCGAAATAGAGCGCCTCGCCGGGGTTCGGCTCGCCGGGGTTCGGAACGATGGCACCGTTGAGGTAGAACCGGAGCCCGCCGTGGATGCGACGGCGCAGGGCGAGATGGCCACGCAAGAAGTCGCCGGTGCGGCGGTCGCGGACGGCCACGCAGAACCCGTCACGGAAGTGATACTCGGTGTTCTTCGTGACGTAGATGCGGTGCCTGCGTCGGTCGCGGCCGCCGTAGCTCTCGCTGTTCGCATTCTCCTCTGCGCGCGCTGTCTCGCTCATGACGCTCCTCCACTCCGGAGCCCCGACATTGGTGCGTCCTGGCGGGAAGGGCCAAGTTATGCGCGCGGCGGCGTCATCTCGCTCGGGTCGACCGGCGCGTCGAGGGTGAGGTCGCCGAAACGGATGAGCGTCTGGTCCTTCGGCCCTTCGATCAAGGACGCGCGCACCGGCCGGATGCGGTCGGCCGCGAGCTCGAGCGTCAGCTTCTTGAAGGGTGAGCGCGCAGCCTCCTTGGGGATGGCCTCGACGGTCGGCGCGGCTTCGGTGCCCCCCTCCGTGACGTCGTAGCGGGCGCGGAGGGCCGCGAGGTCGCCGCCGAGGAGCGCGCGCAGATCGGCCATGGAGGCGGCGAAGCGTCCGACGGTGGCGGGGACGCGCCCCATCCCCTGGCGACTTCGATAAGCGAGGACGTCGGCGGTCGCCCAGTAGACAATCTCGTCCGGGGCGAAGAGCTCCCACCTCAGGCGATCGGGGCGCACGAGCGTCAGCTTGCCCTGCGAGCGGACGGTCGACTTGAAGAGGCCCAGTGTTCGCTCCTGCACGAAGGGGCCGGTGAGGGTCTTCCACGTGGGCGGCGTGCCTAGCGCGCGCGCCGCGGTCGTCGCCAGCGCCGCCGCCGTCGCAGCGGCGGCGGCGCTGAACAGAATCACCTCGCGGCGACCGAGCTTCATTGCCGCCCCGGGGTGCTCGCGCTGGCGCGCGCGCGTCCCGCCGTGTACCGCGCGTCGTTCAGGATCGGATCTTCTGCGATCGCGGTCGCGGCGGCGTCGGCAGGGCGTCCCTCGAACGCCTCGCGGAGGTCGAAGCGAACGAATTTTCCGGACAGGTGCGGCCCCGCGCTGACCCACAAGACGCGCGCGGTCGTGTCGGCGACGACCCCGTGCGTCGCGATGAGCGCGTCCACCGTGCGTCGATCGCCGAGCTCGCACGCGCGCCCTGCTGCGCACGTGTGGTCGCGCATCATGTCCACGACGCTCGCAGGGGTGGCGCCGTGCGCGGGGACGGCGGCCAAGAGCTCGTCGGCGCGCGCGCGGCGGTCGAGCGTCGTCGTTTGCGCACGAACGCGCGCGTTGCGCGGATCGTCGGCGAGGGGGCCCTCGAAGTGGTTGGTGAGCGCGACGCGGTCGGGATCGACCCAGGTCGTCCGCACTGTAGCCGCCGCGCCCGCCGCCCGCTCGACGACGGCGAACCGACCCGCAGCGTCGGCGACGAAGACGAGGTGCGAGACCATCACCTCCTGCGCCGCGAGGATGTCCGCCGCTTCCCGCGCGTCGTGCGCTCGCTCGAGCACCTCGCGGAGCGAGAAGACCACGGGGATCCCGCTGGCGCTCGGCTCCTTCGCCCGCGCGCCGTTGACGAGGACCATCACGCCTTCCAGGTTCATCCCCGTCACCACGCCGACGAGGCCCGGCCACGCGACGCTCGCGAACGGGATCTTCCCGTCCTCGCGGACGAAGTAGACGGTCTTGTCGCGATCGAAGACCTCGCTCGCCTCGAAGTCGAACGCGCGGGCGACGAGGGTGTGGCCATCCGCAGTCGCGCCGGGCCCCAGCGCCATCGCCGTGCAGCCGACGAGCGGCGCGTCCTCGAACCCGAGCGCGATGTCGTAGAGCGCGTGCAGGAAGACCATCCGCTGGTACGTCGGCATCTTGCCGTCGTACGGATCCGGCGAGAAGGTGGCGGCCTGCGCGGCGAGCTCGCGGCGTCGCGCGGCCGGGATACCGCGGTCGACGTGGCGGTAGCGCACGCGCCCCACGTCGAGGATGAGAGCGCGCGCGGGCGCGAACGTCACGTGGTCCTCGAAGCTCTGCCAGATGTCGGCCTCGTCTGCGACGAGCCGGTCGCGGAGGATGCGCGCGTGGTCGGCGCCCATCTGCTCGGGCGTGCCCGCGAGGAAAACCTCACGGATCCCTTCGCGGGCGCGCGTCGTCGCGGCGCCCGGCCCGGGAACGGTGACCGGCGGCGACGGCATGCGCGTTCCCAGGCACACGCCTGCGTGCGCGAGGGGGAAGAGCGAGAGCACCGCGGCAACGACGAGGAGCTTGCGCCGCCGGTTCATCGCAGACCCAGCCGTGCCAGCGTGCGCAGCACCACGTAGATGATGCGCGCGGGATCCCTCACGCTGTCGAAGTGCGTCGTGCGCTCGCGCTCGTCGGGGTAGACGACGCGCACGGGCAACTCGACGATCCGCACACCGGTGCGTGCGGCGAGAAGGAGCGCCTCCGCTTCGAACGCGTAGCCGTGGGCGCGCGCATCCAAGGCGAGCGTGCTCTCTACCGGGTAGCGGCGGAGGCCGCACTGGGTGTCCAGGAGCGGGCGGCGCGCGAAGCGCGAGAGAAAATGGTTGCTGATGCCGTTGGAGAAGCGGTTCGCGCGCGGCGCCCCGGCATGGCCGAGATCGCGCACGCCCAGGACGAGCGCACCCGGATCGTCGTCCGCGAAGAGCACCGCGCGCGCCTCGGCCGCGGGGTGCTGCCCGTCGGCGTCGACGCTCACCGCCATCCTGTAGCCATGCGCGTGGGCCGCGCGCAGGCCCGTCGCGAGAGCCGCCCCTTTTCCGCGGTTCACCGCGTGCGCGAGGACCTTCGCGCCGGCCTCGCGCGCGGCCTCCGCGGTGCCGTCCGTCGACCCGTCGTCCACGACGAAAACCGGAATGTTCGGCAACGCGTCCGCGAGATCGGCGAGCACCGCGGGCAGCGTGGCGCGCGCCTGGAAAGCCGGCACGATCACGCACGCCTGGCGGGTGATCCCCGTCGTCTTCTCCGTGGCCTGCGCGACGCCGTTCCGTTCCACTTCGAGCATGTACGCCGCGTAGCTTGCGCGCTATATCGCGACCTCGCAATGCCCGTACGCCTGCGCATCGAGAGCGGCCCCCACACCGGGATCCGTCGCGGAGAAATCCTGCGCCGCGTCCGCGCCATGCTGGGCTGCCTTCAATTGGGAAAAGCCGAGTTGTCTATCGTCCTAACGGGTGATCTTCAAATCCAAGAGTTGAACAAATCTTATCGTGGAAAAAATCGCCCCACCGACGTGCTCGCATTCGCAATGCGCGAAGGGGATTTCTCCCGCCTGGCCGGCGATCTCTTGGGGGATGTCATTGTCAGCGTCCCCACCGCGAGAAAGCAGGCTCTGACGCAGCATCGCCCCCTGGAGGACGAGGTGACGATGCTCCTCGCGCATGGCCTCCTGCACCTCCTCGGGTGGGACCACGAGACGAAGGCGAAGGACGCCCTCATGCGCGCGGAGACCGATCGCCTGTGCCGCGCGGCGGCCCACGCGCGGGTCTCCGCTCGCCCCCTCGCCCGCCAACGCCAGGCGTCCGCTTCCGTCAAAGGAAGGAGCGAGGGCGCCACCAGATCTCGATCTTCGCGCGACCGGCCGGCCAGAAGAACCTAGCGCCATCCCTTCGTCAAGGCACACCGAACCATGGGAATTCCCGGGCCGGCGTCGAATGATTCGTCACAAAACCCGTATTTTTGGCTTGCGGGATGGAAACCCGAGGTGGTAGCCATTGATTCGTCGGCTCCCGAGGCTGACCTCGCGACGGCCTCGCGTGAGGGCTTCACCGCTCCAGATGGGGGGGTGAACAACAGAGTGATACGTCGATACAATCGACAGGAGGAAGCGCAAATGTCCGGAAAGCGTTTGACCAAGGCTCAGGTGATTGCCGAGATTTCTGAGCTCGTGGAGCTCGATAAGAAGAGCGTTTCTCGCGTGTTTGACGGCCTGACGGAGCTGATCAAGAAGCAGCTCGGCAGCCGCGGCCCCGGCGAGTTCGTGATCCCCGGCCTCCTCAAGCTCAAGGCCGTCAAGAAGCCGGCGACGAAGGATCGCCCCGGCATCAACCCGTTCACCAAGCAGCCGATCATCATCAAGGGCAAGCCGGCCTCGAAGAAGATCCGCGCTTCGGCGCTCAAGTCGCTGAAGGATCTCATCCAGTAAGCTCGGCTTACCGAACGCTGAGGGCGCCACAGGCTTCGAGCTTGGGCGCCCTTCGCGTTTTGTGTCCCGCGACGGAGACCCGCTGCTACAGGGCGCGGCGTCGGCGTCGGCCGTTCAGGTGGACGGCCAGGGCGCCGGCGAGCAGCACGATCCACGGCGTGTCGCCGGCTTGCGCGTAGATCGTCGGGCCGCCGCCGACGAGCGCGGGCTGGGTCATGAGCGTGCCACCGGGGGCGATGTCGTACCTGGCGCGCACGCGGCCGGCGGCGTCGACCCAGCTCGTGACGCCCAGGTTCACGGCGCGGACCATGTCGCGCCGCAGCTCGACGGAGCGGAGCACGGCCAGGCGCAGGTGCAGCTCGCTCTCGGCGGTCCCGGCGAACCAGGCGTCGTTCGTCACGTCGACGAGCAGGTTGGGGGTGATCTGCGCGGCCTCGCGCCCGGCGTCAGGGAGCGTGTCCTCGAAGCAGATCAGGACCGCCGCGCGTATAGGCCCACTGACGAGCGCGACCGAGCGATCGCCAGGCGCGAGCCCGGTGCCGCGCGCGAACGTCTTGCTGATCCACGGGATCTGGTCGGCGAGGGGCACCGTCTCGCCGAACCAGAGGAGGTGACGCTTGTCGTACGACTCGGTGAGTCGTCCGGCCGCCGTGACGATGGCGGTGGAGTTGTACGACTCGCCGTGCCCTGCCTGCATGAAGAGACCTGCGAGGACAGGCCCGCGCACGCCGGGTTGCAAGATGGCGCGTGTCCCGATGGGGGCGAGGCGCATGCCGTGCGCGACGGGGTAGGGGAACGCCGCCTCGGGCCAGACCGTGAGCTCGGCGCCGCGCGCCTCCGCGCTGAGCGTCAGCCGCGTCAGCGACGCGAGGATGTCGGGGGCGCGGGAAGCGTCCCAGCGCTCGGTTGCCGGGATGGCCGGCTGGACCAGCGCGACGTTGGCGGTGGGCGCGGTTGCGCGCAGGGCGTCGACCCGCCGCATCCGGAACGCTCCGTAGCCCGCGAGCGCGAAGGGCAGCAGAGCGCCGGTCACCGCGAAGCGCAGCCATGCCGAGCGCTCGACGCCACGCCGCGCCCGTGCCGCCGCGAACGCGACGAGCCCGCCTGCCAGCCCCATCAGCGCGCTGACGCCGCGTTCGCCGATCCATTCGGCGAGCTGCACGGTGCTCGGCCACGGCGTCGCCCCTCCCGCAGGGCCCCAGGGAAACACCTGGGGAACGAACGTCGCCACGTACACGCCGATCGCGAACGCCGCCCACGACGGCACGCCACGCCGCGTCAGCCGATCGTGCACGACGCCCGCCGCCGCCCACGCGAGCGCTTGCGCGAGCGACAGGAGCACGACCGCCAGCCACGCCGCCGCCACGGGCAGATCCGTGAAGCGCTCGATCGTCACCGCCACGAACCGAAACGCGACGACGTTCGCGCCGAACCCGAACGCGAGCCCACGGAGCCCTCCCGAGAGCCGCCCTCTACGCTCGAACGTCAGCGCGTAGGCGAGCCCGCCCAGTCCGATCCACAGCGCCGGGTACACGTTCGCCGGCGGCGCCGCGAGCGCGAACAGAAGCCCACTGGCGAACGCGATCGCGAGCGGCGGAGGATGCCGAACCGAGCCCAAGACGCGCGATCATAGCCCGCGCATCCCCAGGAACATTCCGGTGTCTTCGCCGCGCAAGCCTCCCCGGCCGCCAAAACGCGACGGGGGCCGCCTCATCGGCGGCGCAGCTCGTCGAGGGACGGGTAGACGCGCTGCGTGTGGGCGCGCATGCGCTGCTTGAACCCGTTCCAGCAGGGCGGGCACCGCCAGTCGTTCGTTCCAGTCACGGAAGCGGCCGTGAGGCGCCAGCCCGCGAGACTTATCAGGGAGTAGTTGCTGTCTGTCGGCGGCGACTTCAGCGCGCAATCGACGCAGTTGTGGCAAACGAGCGACATGGCATCCCCCTCCTCCGTCTGGACGGCCATCTGGCGGTCGACTTGAGCGCAATGCGTAAAGTTCGCGCCAGGCTGTCCGTAGCCCTTGATCATGATCGCTTTCCGAGCTGCGGCGGATGCCATCCGCTGAGTCGGCCACCACGGACGACGTCGACGCGCTCATCGGCACGGTGCTGGGGGAGCGCTACAAGATCACGCGCGTCGTCGGCGAAGGAGGCATGGGGCGCGTCTACGAGGCGCGGCACCTGCTCATCGGGCGCCGGGTCGCGATCAAAGTACTGAAGCACGACATCCAACGGCACGCGGGGTTCGAGGAGCGGCTCATCCACGAAGGTCAGCTCGCCGGGACGCTACAGCGGCTCTCAGTGACATGGAACGCGGAAGCCGCAGTGTGAGAACCAGCCGCGCGCGTCGTCGCCGGAGATTTCGAGCAGCGCCCAGCGAAGTGCCTTTTGCAACTTCCGCAGCGTTCGCGCGCCGGCTTTTCGGAGCAGCGCCTTCAGCTTGGACCACGCGTGCTCGATCGGATTGAAGTCGGGCGAGTAGCTGGGCAGGTGCATCAGGCGGGCGCCGGTGGCCTCGACGAGCTCGCGCACGCGGTTTGTCTTGTGCGCGGTGAGCTTGTCGAGGACGACTACGTCGCCTGGACCAAGCTCGGGCCCGAGGCATTGCTCGACGTACGCCTCGAAGGCCCGTGCCGTCATCGCGCCACGCAGCATCATCGGCGCGACGATCCCGTCGAGCGTGAGCGCCGCCGTCACCGTGACGTTGTCGCCCCAGTTCTTTGGCACTGCGTCCACGGCACGCTCGCCCATCGGCGTCCGCGAGTGGGTTCGCGTCATCGACAGGTTGATTCCGGTTTCATCGATGAAAAGCAGGCGTTCAGCGCCTCGGATCACTCGGCGGCGCAGGAACCCCGCACGCTCTTGCTGGATCGCGGCGCTGTCGGCTTCGGTGGCGTGGAGAGTCTTTTTTTGCGCGTCAGCCCCAGCTCGATGAGCCGACGCGACAGCGTCGAGATGCTCACGCGCACCTTCAGGCGTTTCGCCATCAGCACGGCGAGCTCCTCCAGCGTCACGTCCGGCTGCTCCTCGACGAAGAGGTACAGCCCCACCAAGTCGTCGGTCGTGAGCTTCTTCGGTTTGCCGGGTGGCGAGCCGGGAGCCAGATCCCCGAGCACGTCGCGCCGCAGTCGCATCTTCCGCACCCAGCTGTCGCTCACGCCGAGCGCCTCGGCCACCTCCGTGCTGTTCGCCCCCTCGTCGAGCATTGCGACAGCTCGATTACGCAGGTCCATCGAATACGGCTCGATCATGACCGACGCCGTTAACACGCTTTTCCCCCGACAAACAGCCCCTTTCCGTTCCGAGTCATGGAGAACCGCTGTAGGGCACCCGCACATCGTCGCGTGCCTCGACATGGGGCACACGTCGAATGCCGACCGTACCTCGTCTACGACTACGTCGCGGGCGAGGACCTCGCGGGCGTGATCCTCTGCGACGGTCGCTTCCGCCCGGTGCGCGCCGCGCGCATCGCGATGCAGATCGCATCCGCGCTGCGCGCGGCTCACGCGGTCGAGATCGTCCACCGCGACCTCAAGCCCGAAAACGTCTTCCTGTCCAGCCGCAACGGCGAGGACTTCGCGAGCCTCATCGACTTCGGCATCTCGAAGGCGACCGCAGCGGCCGGAGCGGCTCATACCCGCAAGGGGGAGCTGCTCGGAACGCCGAGGTACATGTCGCCCGAGCAGATCAACGATGCGCATCTGGTCGATGCGCGGGCCGACATCTACGGTCTGGGGTGCGTCCTCTACGCGATGCTGGCGGGCGCCGCGCCGTTCGAAGACGCGCCGCTCTCGGACCTCTTGCACCACGTCGTGTCGGTCGGCCCGCAGCCGCTCGCCGAGAGGGCGCCCAACCTCCCGCCCTCGGTGGTCGCGATTCGTCGTGCACGCGGAGCTGTCCGCTCACCATCGCGAAGCTGCGGCAACTCCACGAGACCTTCCGCGCCCGCGGCGAGGACGTGCAGTTCTTGCTCGTGGCGCTCGCGCCCGATCTCGACACACCGACGCGGCTCCGCGCCTTCAAGGCGGAGCACGCGCTGCCCGAGTCATGGCGGCTCCTTTGCGGAAGCGCGAGCGCAACCGCCGCGGTGCTTGCGCTCCTCGACGTCCACGTCATGAGAGGAGAGGGGCACGTCGTCCACGACGCGAAGATCGGCATCTTCGACGCACGTGGAGCGCTCGTGCAGCGTCTCGGCGACGACGAGCTCGGGACCGAGCTTGGCTCGGTTCGATGAGCGCCCCGCGCGTGTCCCGCTAGAAGTAAAAGGTCATGCCGGCGGTGAGCAGCCCGCCGCCCGACGTGTTCGTGCTCCTGCCCGTCGACGGGTCGAAGAACTCGGGGTGGTAGTGCGTGTTGTCGTCGATGCGGCCGCGGATGAAGCCGCGCAGATCGGCGTTGAGCGCGAAGTGTTTCGAGATGCGCCACTCGAGGCCGACGCCGATCTGACCGCCGAAGTAGCCGTAGTCGAACGACTGCTGGTTGAAGCCCGACGAATCGTCCACGACCCGCGCGACCGACCAGCCGAAGCCACCGAGGAAGTAGAGCTGCGCGCGCGACTTCGGGTTCACGAACAGGAGGCCGTTGACCGAGAACGCCGTCTCGCCGCGGCGGAAGCCGTTGTAGTCACGGCCACCGAAGAAATCGAGATCGCCTTCGATGCCGAGGTGGGCGATCGGCTTGTAGCGCAGGCCGAAGCCGAGGCCGCCCATGCCGGAGTTCGAGCTCGCGCGGCTGCCGATCATCGCGCCTTCGATGCGCGCGGTGATGCCCCACTCGTTCTTGTACGCGAGCGGCTCGCGCGGCGTGTACACGTAGACCGGCGGCGGGTACTCGGGGTGCGCAGGCACCACGTAGACCGGCGGCGGGGGCTGGTAGACGACGACCGGCGGCGGCGCGGGGGCCGGCTGGTACTGCACGGCGGGCGGCTGGGAGGGCGGAAGCTGCTGGAGGGGTTGCACAGGCTGACCCGCTGGCGCCGCCGACTGCGCCTGCGTGTCCGCGCAGAACCAGCTGCCGGGGGGGCAGTTGGCGCCTTGCGGTTGCTGGGCGGACGCGAGCGACGCTCCGAGCAGGAGCGTCGAGCTGAGCGACAGGCTGAGAAGCGGCTTCATCATGTGACCTTCGGGGCCTCCAAGATACGGTGGTCAGCATGCTTCCAAAGCACCGCGCATGCCATGGGCAAGGCGCAGGGTCTTGGCCAAATATAGCCCCCCTCGGCCGGACGTGTTGACGGGGGTTCACGTGCCGCCATCAACCGGCGTCGTGTCTCCTCCGGTACGGAAGCGCATTCAGTGTGGTAGGACCCCCCCACACTCTCGAGCTCCGTATGCCGCAGATTTCGGCCACCGTTCGACTCAAGCCTGGGCATGTCCAGCCCGTCTGGGCAGGTCATCCGTGGATTTACGCGCAGGCGGTCGACCGGGTGGAGGGCGGGGCGACCCGTGGGGATGAGGTCTCGGTCCTCGACCCGCGCGGCAACCTGCTCGGCCGTGGCTTCTACTCTCCGGGATCGGCGATCCCGGTGCGCCTCCTCGTGCGCGACGCCACGACGCGCATCGACGGCGCGTTCTTCGTCGAGCGGGTGAGCCGCGCGCTCGCCGCCCGCCGCGAGATGGGCGTCGCCACGGACGCCACGACGGGTTACCGCGTCATTCATGCCGAGGGCGACGGCCTGCCGGGGCTCATCGTCGATCGCTTCGAGGACGTGCTCGTCGTCCAGTTTCTCACCGCGGGGATGAAGGCGCGCGAAGGGCTGGTCCTCGAGGCGCTCATGCACACGATGAGCCCGCGCGCGATCCTCGACCGGACGCCAGCGGGCATGGCGAAGACCGAGGGCTTCGAGCCCGCCACCGGCGTCGTGCGCGGTGAGGAGATCCGAGAGCTCGCGTTCGCTGAGCGTGGCCTCCTCTACAAACTGCCGCTCGACCTCGGGCAGAAGACCGGCTTTTACTTCGACCAGCGCGGCCTACGCGGACGCGTCGAAGAGCTCGCACGTGGCCGCCGTGTGCTCGACGCGTACACGTACGTCGGCTCGTTCGCGATGGCGGCCGCGCGCGGCGGCGCCAAGAGCGTGCTCGCCGTCGACGACAGCGCCATCGCCGTCGAGATCGGCGCCCTCTGCGCGAAGGACAACGGGCTGGCCGCCAAGATCTCGTTCAGCCGCGAGGACGCACGCCACACGCTGCAGAAGGCCGGGCTCGAGGGGGGCTACGATCTCGTCATCGTCGATCCGCCGCGCCTCGCGCCGTCGCGGAGCTCGCGGGAGGCCGCGCTCGTCGCGTACGCGAAGGTGGCCGAGTCGGCGTGTCGCGCGACGCGCCCCGGTGGGCTCCTCGTCATCTGCTCGTGCTCGGCCGCCGTCGACCTCGCCTCGCTCACGCGCGCGCTCGCGACCGGCGCGCTGCGGGCGAACGTGTCCGCCGTCGTGCAGGAGCGGCACTTCCAGGGGGCCGATCACCCGGTGAACGCGGCGTTCGGCGAGGGGCTCTACCTGAAGGCGCTGATCGCCCGCGTGGAGCGTCGGTGAGGCCGCTGACGGCGCTCGGCGCCGGGGAAGCGTCTGCGCTGCGGGGTCTGCTCTTCGACCTGGACGACACCTTCCTCTCGCACGGCGCGCTCACGCGTGCGGCGTACGCGGCGCTCTGGGAGTTGAAGGACGCCGGGCTTCGCCTCGTCGCGGTGACGGGGCGGCCGTGCGGCTGGGGCGAAGTCGTCGTCCGCCAGTGGCCCATCGACGCCGCTGTCACCGAGAACGGCGCGGTCGTGGTGGAGCGCGAAGGCCGTGGCATCGCGCGTCGCGAGGCGTGTGACGACGCGGAGCGGCGCGCGCGGCGCGTTCGTCTGGGGCGCCTCGTCGAAGAGGTCCGCGGCGTCGTCCCCGAAGCGCGCCTCTCCGACGACGTCGACGCGCGGCGCAGCGACGTGACGTGGGACATCGGCGAGCGCCTGCGTCTCCCGGCCGACCGTGTCGCCCTGGTGCGCGAACGAATCCTCGCCGCGGGCGCGCGGACCACGCAGTCGAGCGTGCACCTCCACGCCACGTTCGATCTGGACGACAAGGCCAGCGGCGCCGTCGGCTACCTCGTCCGCGCCTTCGGCGAGGACGCGGGCGCCGCGCTCGTGCGCTACGCGTTCGCCGGCGACAGCGGCAACGACGCGGCGTGCTTCGCAGCCTTCCGCACGACGGTCGGCGTAGCGAACGTCGCCGCCCACCTCGCCCACATCCCCGTCGGTCCCCGCTACGTTACCCGGGCGCCGATGGGTGACGGCTTCGCCGAGCTCGCCGCCGCCATCCTCGCGGCGCGGCGGGCGATTTAGCGGACAGCCCTCGTCGGTAATCGTGCGTCCTTGCCGAGCGCGCCCGGATCCGCAAAGCTCAAGGCATGTGCCTCATCTGCCTCGAGTTCGACAAGAACGCGATGAGCGTCGCCGAAGGGCGCCGCGCGCTCGGCGAGATGCGCGTCGCCGTGGGCCCGAGCCACGCCAAGGAGGTCGAGGCCAAGCTCGACGAGGCCGAAGCCGAGGCCGCTACCGCCGCAGCGGCGCCCGCGACGCCCACTCCCTGAGCGTTCCCGCCCCCCGTGCACCCGCGCCCCCGTGTAGGCGACACCGGGGGCCGACCAGGACTAGCCTGGGCTGCCCATTTTTCGCAATCTGGCACTTTTCTGTGGATCAGTATGGGTCCATCCTGGACAGGCGCAGAAAGAAGACGCCATGCCCAAGTCGCCCGCCCTCCTCGACGCCGCCAAACGCCACCTCTACCCGAACTACAAGCCTGCCCCCGTCGTCTTCGCACGCGGCAGCGGCTGTGAGCTGTTCGACGTCGATGGGCGCCGCTACCTCGACCTCTGCGCCGGCGTGGCGGTGAGCGCCGTCGGTCACGCGCACCCGGTGCTCACGAAGGTGATCGCCGAGCAGGCGGGGCGCCTCCTTCACGCGTCGAATTACTTCTACAACGAGCCCAACATTGAGCTCACGACGACGCTCTGCGAGCGCACCGGCTTCGCGCGCGCGTTCTTCTGCAACTCCGGGGCGGAGGCGAACGAGGCGCTCCTCAAGCTCGCGCGCAGGCACTTCTTCGCGAAGGGCGAAACGAAGCGCACGCGCGTCGTCGCGTTCCACAACGCGTTCCACGGCCGCACGATGGGCGCCCTTTCGATAACGGGAACGCCCAAGTACCGCGAGGGCTTCGGGGAGCTCACCGGCGTGACGCACGTGGCGTACGGCGATCTGGGCGAGACGCGCGCCGCGATGGGCAAGGACGTCGCCGCGATCATCGTCGAGGTCGTGCAGGGCGAGGGCGGCGTATTTCCCGCGCCGGCGGGCTTCCTCACCGGGCTGCGCGCGCTCGCCGACGAGCACGGCGCGCTCCTCCTCCTCGACGAGGTGCAGACCGGCATCGGGCGCCTCGGGCGCTTTCTCGGCAGCGACGGCACGGGCGTCAAGGCCGACGCGGTCTCGCTCGCGAAGGGCCTCGGCGGTGGCGTCCCCATCGGCGCGATGCTGACCACCGAAGCGCTCGCGGGCGCGCTGCCTCCCGGCACCCACGGCTCCACCTTCGGCGGCAGCCCGCTCGCGTGCGCCGCGGCGCTCGCCGTGATCCGGATCCTCGACGACGAGAAGCTCATCGACGGCGCGCGCACCAAGGGCGAAGCGCTCGGCAAGATGCTCTCGACCCTCGTCGCGGATCGCCCCGCCGTGTGCGAGACGGCGCGTGGTGAGGGCCTACTGCGCGGCCTCGTCATGAAGCCGGGCTTCGTCGCGCGCGACGTCCTCGCGAAGACCAACGAGGCCGGCATCCTCCTCACGGCCGCCGGCGAGCGCGTCCTTCGATTCACGCCGCCGCTCGTTGTGACCACCGGGCAGCTCGAGGAGGGCGTCGCCGTTCTTCGCCGCGTCTTCACGGACCTCTCTCCTGCCTGAACGCACGTTCATCTTCGCGGCGCAACCCGTTGACAGGGAAGGCGCCGGAAGGTCAAGACGGGGCCCATGGGAGCGTCCGGCGGCGGAACGGACACGGTTTGCCCGGCCTGCGGCAAGCCGGTGGACCCCCTGCGCGCCGGCCAGGTGGCGATCCTCGAAGGCCGCTTTCGCTACTACTGCGACCGGGAGTGCAAGGCCCGCCACCTCGCAGCCGTCGCCGCGAGCATCGTAAGCGACGACGTCGCGACCGCCGAGCCCCCCCGCGTCGCGGAAAAGCCGCCGCCTCCCCACTTTTCCGAGCCCAACCTCGCGCCCGTCGCCGACCCCGACTCCGCCGACGCCGACGCCGACGCCGACGCCGACTCCGACGCCGACTCCGACGCCGACGCCGACGCCGACTCCGACGCCGACGCCGACGCCGACTCCGACTCCGACGCCGACGCCGACTCCGACTCCGACGCCGACTCCGACTCCGACGCCGACTCCGACTCCGACGCCGATCCCGCCTCCGACCAACCCGCCGCGCCGGCGCCCCTGCCTCCCCCCTCCGCTCGTCCCTCACGCTCGGAGCGCAGCGACGCGTTCGCGATCGGCGGCCTCGTCGCCGGGGCGCTCGCGGTGCTCGTCGGTGTCGCGGGTGCCGATGACGCGCGCTTGCCGCTCGCCCTCGTCGCCGCCGTCGCGGTGCTCGTGCATGGTGGAACGCGCACACGCACCAAGGAGCCCGCCGACTCCTCGACGCTCGTGACGGCGCTGCCGATCGGAGCGCTCGCGTTGACGGCGCTTTGGACCCGCATCGCCGCCGAGCCGCGCGCCGGTGCGCTCGCGGGGCTCCTCGGCATCTCGTGCGCGTGCGTCCTGTTCACCGAGCTCTGGGTCGCGCGCGCCCGGCGCGGCGTCGAGGCGACCCGCGCCGGCATCGCGCGCGATCTCGACGTGACGGTCCGCGTCCTCCGCGGAGAGTCGACCGAGGAGATCTCGGCGGGCGTCGCCAAGCCCGGCGAGCGTGTACTCGTCGAAGCGGGCGAGGTGGTCGGGGTCGACGGCATCGTCATCGGCGGCGAGGGGCAGGTCATGCCGTGGCGGGGCGCGCCGATCGAGATGACAAAGCGCGAGGGGGATGCGGTCGTCGCGGGCGCCCGCGTGGTCTCGGGCAAGCTCCGGTTGAACGTGACGTGGGCGGGAAACGAGCGCGCCTGGGCAAAGCTCGCGCTCTCGCCGACGTTGCGCGTCGACGTGACGGCGCCGATGGCCAAGCTGGCGCGCCTCGCAGCCGAGCGTGGCGCGCTCGTCGCCGCCGGCCTCGCGGGTGCGGCGGCGTACGCGAACGGCGGCGGTCCGGCCGACGTCATCGCCACCGGGTGCGCGGCGGCGCTGGCGTGCGGTGCGGTGGGCGTCGCGGCGATGGTGGGCCTCGTTCACGCCGAGGGGCACACGCAAGCGCTCGCGCACGGCATCGTCTACAAGGACGCGGCGGGCTTCGATCGCGCGGGGCGAACCGACGTCGCGGTCGTGTGCTCGCGCGGGACGGTGCTCATGGGCGAGCCGGAGATCGTAGCGTTCGAAGCGGTGGGCGCGTTCGACGCTGCCCGCCTCGTCTCGCTCGCGGCCGGCGCGGAGACGGCGTCGACCCACCCGTTCGCGGCGGCCATTCTGCGCGGAGCGCGCGCCCGCGGCGAAGCTCCGGAGAACGTGCGCAACGCCTCCGCGCATGCCGGGCTCGGCGTGACGGCCCTGGTGGCGAGCGGCGAGCGGCTCGCGGTCGGGAGCCGCGCGCTCCTCCTCCAGGAGAAGGTCAGCGTCGCCGTCGCCGACGCCCGCGTGACCGAGCTCGAGGCCCAGGGGCGCAGCGTGCTCTTGATCGCGCTCGCCGGCAAGCTCGTCGGCCTCGTCGCGCTTCAGGATGGCCTCCGCCCTGGCGCGCGTGCCGCGGTCCAGCGCCTCCTCGATGCTCGCATCGAGCCGGTGCTCCTGTCCGGAGAAGCGCGCGAGACGTGCGAGACGATCGCGCGCGCGCTCGACATCGATCACGTCAGGCCCGAGGTCATGCCCGCCGATCGCGGCGCCGAGGTGCGCGCGCTCGGCGAGGGCGGCCACATCGTCGCCGTCCTCGGCCACCCGATGAGCGACGATGGAGCGCTCGGCGCGGCGGACGTCTCCATCGCGATGAGCGCGGCCGGCGCCACGCCGGGGGAGTGGACGGTGCAGCTCGCCTCCGACGACGTCCGCGACGCCGCGCTCGCCATCTCCCTCGCGCGCGCCACACGGGACAAGGCGCGCGCCGCGCTCGTGAGTGGCCTCGTCGTCCCGGCCGCCGCGCTGCTGGCCGTCGCGTTCGCGTTCGCGCCCCTCGCGGCCGCGCCGATCGCCGCTGCCGTCGGCACGCTGCTCGCGTCGCGCGCTCGGTAGGACGGCGGTGCGCGCCGGTCTCGTCACGATCCGCCTGGCTCGTGCGACGAAGGGAGAGCAATCCGCGAATAGCGAATAGCTCGTTTCAGCGGGTCGTTCGTACAAGAAGGAAAAGGGGACCCATCGCCATGAATCCGCTCCGCTCGCTCGCCACGGTCCTGGGCTTCGCCGCCATCACAACTGCCGCAGCCGTCACGGTTTTTTGGCCGAAGGCGACGCTCGCGGACGGCGACGACGGCAAGGGCGACCTGGTCCTGGACGGCACCAAAGTGAACCACGTGGTGGTCCAAGGTGAGCTCGTCAAAGACCCCAAGGCGAAGACCGGCTGGGTCATCGAATTCAAGGCTCAGAACAACGGCACCGAAGAGGAGACCGCCGACCTCGAGTCCGACCTCACCCGCATGGTGTCGAACCCGATGTCGCGCGCGGCTCCGATGCCCACCGCGGTCTTCAAGAAGAAGGAGAAGATCACCGTCGCCGCCGGGCAGACGGTGACGAAGCGCTACGACGTGCCCGCCGCCATCGCATCGCAGATCACCGCCGCCAAGAACGCCGAGGCGAAGCTCGAGAAGGCGCAAGCGGCAGGCAAGTACGCCATGCCGAAGGCGATCACCTACTTCGATGTAGCCTTCAAGGGACCATGGACCGACGAGGCGATCGCGATGCCGACGAACCGCAAGTTCGCGATGCTGCCGCAAAGGGTGATGCCGTCGCGCCTCTGACGGCCAGGCGGGCTCACACGCGCAAGCTCGCCGCTCTCGGCATCGTCCTCGGGCTCGCCGTGGCGGCGCTCGTCCTCCGAATGGCGCCGCGCGCGCCGGCGGCTTCGATCAACAAGACGCCAGCCGGTCTGGCGGGCGAAGTCCTCGTCGAAGACGAAGGTCCGCTCTCCGAGGTCCTCTTCCAGTACGTCGCCTCGCAGGAAGCGGTGGTCGCGCCGACCTATACTGATTTTCTGCGTGCCCTCGATCCCGCGGTGCATCTGGTCGCCGTCGTTCCGCGCGACCCTGACGCAGGCACCTCCGACGCCGCCGCGCTGCGCGCTTTCCTCGCGCGCACGGATCCTTCGGGCGCGCTCGCGGCGCGGACGCGCATCGTCGAAACCGGCGGCCCGATCACCGTATGGTCCAAGGACCGCGCGCTCGTCCTCGCGGCGCCGCGAACGCAGCTCGTCGTCCCGATGCGCCCGGACAAGAAGTGGCGCGAGCGCTTCAACGACTGGGCCACGCTGGCCGCGGTTGCGCAGGCCATGCCCGAGCAGTACCTCGTCAACGAGATCCCCCTCGACTACGACGCCGGGGACTTCGCGGTGACCGGCGACAAGATCGTCGTCGACGTCAACCTCCTCACGAAGAACCAGAAGCACGGCCTCACGACGGCGAAGGCGCTGAGCGAGCTGCTCGCGCGCACCTTTCACCGCGCCATCGTCGTCCTCGGCGACGCCGACGGCGACGTCCCCCGCCACCACCTGTCCATGTACATGACGCCGCTCGGAGGCGGAGTCGTCCTGGTCGGCGACCCGCGTGCGGGACGCGAGCTCGCCGGTCCCACCTACACCCCCGGCGAGGAGAGCCCCGACACCGGCGAGCCTCTCGTGGCCGATTTCTCGGAGCCGACGCTCGCCAAGTTCGACCGCGCCGCCAAGGACCTCGCCGCGGCGGGCTTCCGTGTCGAACGCGTGCCGGTCGTTCCGTTCGACGACAAGACGTACCTAACCTACACGAACGGGGTGTACGAGACGCGCGCGGGCCGCAAGATCGCCTACCTACCGCAGTACGCTCGCGATGCCGCCGACGTCAAAGTCGCGAAGATGGACGCGCTCGCCGCCGAGAAGTACCGTGCCCTGGGGTGGGACGTCAGGGCCATACGTGTGCGCGACGCCTACCGGTTCCACGGAACCATCGGCTGCCTCTGCAATGTCCTGCGCCGCGACGGTCCTCCTTAAAAACCCTGTCGCGTCGCCCATGAGGCCGATATCCTTGAGAAGAGCTCAGCGTGGGCTCGACGCTCGGTATCTTTGTCGATCTTGGGGAGGAGTCGTCCGCGACGACGCTGTGAACCCTTGGCGGAACCCGTGAACGAAGACGCTGGCCCTGCCGCACGCGTAGGCAGCGTCATCAAGGGAAAGTGGACCGTCGACGCACTGCTCGGCGTCGGTGGCATGGCCGCGGTGTATGCGGCGACGCACCGAAACAACCAGCGCGCCGCGCTGAAGATCCTCCATACCGACTTCGCCCGCGAAAAGACCATCTGCGAGCGCTTCCTCCGCGAGGCGTACGTCTCCAACAAGGTCAACCACGCCGCCACCGTTCAAGTCCTCGACGACGACGCGACCGAGCTCGAGGAGCCGTTCCTCGTCATGGAGCTGCTCGAGGGGCAGACGGTGCGCGACGCGTGGAAGAAGGCCGGTCGCGCGATGCAGTCGACGGACGTGCTCGCCATCGCCGAGGCCGTCCTCGACTGCCTCGCGGCGTGCCACTCGATCGGCGTCATTCACCGCGACTTGAAGCCGGCGAACATCTTTCTGACCGACGAAGGCATCGTCAAGGTGCTCGACTTCGGCGTCGCCCAGTTCCGCAGCGCGACCTCGGAGCGCACCGCGACCGGCACCGCCCTCGGAACGCCGGCGTACATGTCGCCGGAGCAGGCGATGGGCCTCGTCGACCAGCTCGACGGCCGCGCCGACCTCTTCAGCATCGGCGCGATGATGCACGCGCTCATCACCGGTCACCGCATCAACAACGGCCGCACCGAGCAAGAAGCCCTCGTCATGGCGGCGACGAAGCCGGTGCCGAGCGTGGCGCGAATCGCGCCGAACCTGCCGATCGAGCTCATTCAGATCGTCGACAAGTCGCTGCAGTGGGATCGTCGAAACCGCTTCGCGGACGCGCGCGAGATGCAGGCCGCCGTCACCGAGGCGCTCTTCAAGCTCGGTGGCCAGCTGTCGCCGCGAAAGGCGGGCGGCGCGGTCGTGCAGGCGCCCCCGCCGATGCCGCAACCGCAGCCCGGCCACACTGCCGTGATGGCCGCGCCCCAGGTCGGGCAGCAGCTCTCGCAGGCGCCGGCTCATACGCCCCACCCGTCGCTGGTCTCGCCCCAGCAGCAACAACAGCAGCAACAGCAGCAACAGCAGCAACA
This sequence comes from Myxococcales bacterium, assembly GCA_025359105.1. Classification (GTDB taxonomy): domain Bacteria; phylum Myxococcota_A; class Polyangia; order Polyangiales; family Polyangiaceae; genus JANYHK01. The sequence goes on from JANYHK010000060.1 coordinate 99,275, forward strand.
GCAGCAACAGCAGCAGCAGAAGAGCCTTCCGCCCGACGCCCGGCGCTCGGCGCCGCAGCCCGCGTTGCCGGCGACGGCCGCGCTCGGGATGTATTCGCCGAGCATCGTCCCGCACTCGCAGCAGAGCCAGAGGCCGCAGGTCGCACCGGGTGAGATCCTCGTACCCGACAACGATCCGCGCGTGCAGGCGACGCGCGACCTCATGAAGCACGTCGACCGCACCCTCCCGAGCGTGCGCCAATTCGGCTGGTCGCACCCGGCGACGGAGCGCACGCTCCGCACGGCGTTCGAGGCGTTCGCCGAAGGGCTGAACAAGGATCCGAACGTCCTGTCGTTCTCCGTTCGTCCGTACTCGTTCCTGGTCGGCGGCCACACCGTCTGGGAGCCGGGGGCGCCGTTCGACTCGATCCCCTACAACCTGTTCGCGGCGGGCATGCGCACGATGAGGCTCGACCCGGGGCTCAGCCTCGACGAGCTGCGTGACTTCTTCACCCTGCTCCTCGTCGACCCCGGGCGCGACCTGCCTCCGGAGGACGACATCGCCGCCGCGTTCTGGGAGCGCGGGATGCCCCACGTGCACCACGAGTCGGTGGACGCGTTCGCCGAGGGCGACGCCACCGAGCGCGAGGCGTTTTACAGCGAGTCCGACCAGCTCGAAGCGATGGCGGGAAGTGCCGCCCAGCTGCACTCCGCTCGCATCGAAGCCAAGGCGATGGCGGTCGCGACAGACAGAAGCGCGCTCACGACGCAAAAGAGGGCGAGTCCGCTCGCGCTCGACGACGTCGTCCGCGCCGTCTTCGCGCAACAGCTCGATCTCGGGCGCGACAAGTGGAGCGAGCGCTACATCGACGCCCTCGTCGAGGGGTACCTCGACTCTGCCGTCAACCGCGACGCGCCGCTCGTGCTCGCGTCCTTGCGCAAGAGTGCGGCGGACCTCGTCGTCGCCGGCCGCATGGAGGTCGTGGTCCAGCTCCAGCAGGCCGTCACCGAGCGCCTCACGCACCGCGTGCGCGGGAACGACCTGGCAAAGCTCGCCGGCGCGTTCACCAATGCGCTCTTCGGCGCCGAGGTCCTGGAGCTCACGCTCAAGTTCTTGCGCGATCACCCCGACAAGATCGGCGTCTTCGTGCCCATCCTGGCCAGCATCTCTGCCAACGACTTGCCCGCGATGCTCGGCGGCTTGAAGGCCGGCCTGCCGGAGGCCGTGCGTACCCAGATCCTCGCGTACATCGAGCGCGTCATGGTGAACCGCGAAGGGGAGGTCGGCGCCGCTGCCGTGGGTGCCGAACCGGAGGCGGCGAGCGCGCTGCTCAACCTGCTGGCGCGCGCCGGCACACCGCAGGCGCGCCACGTCCTCACGAGCCTGTCGACGAGCGACGACGTGAACGTCCGCATCGAGGCAAAGGTGCTCGCCGCCGGCAACCCCGACGCCGTCGCCAACGATCTCGGCCAGATGATGGACAACGCGTCGGCGCTCGTTCGCATGGCGGCGCTCCGCACGAGCGCCCGCTACGGCGTGAAGGGCGTGTGGCCCGCCATCGCCCGTGCCGTGAAGGCCGCGTCGTTCAACGACCTGGGGCTCGACGAGCGCCGCGAGCTCCTGCGCGCCCTCGTGGTCCTCGGGCCGCAGAGCGGCGAGCCCATGGTGCTCGAGATCGCGAAGAAGGGCGGCGTCCTCCTCACCGAGGAGAAAGAGGCCACGCGTCTTGCCGCGATCGAGACGCTCGGTGAGCTCTCCCGTTCGGGCGGCGTGTCGATGGCCCTCCACGAGGTCTCGCAGTCGCGTTGGGGCTCGAGCGAGGACACGCGCGCCGCGGCGGCCAACGCCGCGCGGCTGATCAACCAGCGCATCCGTGAAGGTGGAGGGCCCACTCCATGACGATGCGCCTCGACATCGTCACGAACGACGCCGGCGACCTCGTCCGCCGCGAGCATGCGCGCGATCTCGGCGCAGGCGTCGTCGTCGGCATCTATCGCCTGGCGAAGCTCGCGCAGATGCACGACCTTGGCAACCAGGCCTTCATTCGCCAGCTCGAGCAGACGACGAACGTCCTCCACGACTACTGCCTCCGCGCGGGCAGCAACATCAACATTCTGTTCGCGCAAAAGGCGGTCTTCGTCGCCGGGCAGCTGCTCAAGGGCTCACGCTCGGTCTACGAGCAGGCGATCGAGCTCGGCGACATCCTCGAGTGGTGCGGCGGGAGCGAGCTCGTCATCCTTCGCGATGTGACGCAGCAGGAGATGCTGCAGTTCGCCGAGGGGATCTCGCAGTCGACCCGCAGCGAGCGCGGCTCCTTCCGCTCGACGAGCCCGCGCGTTCGGCTGCGCCCCGTCGACGACAAGGCCCGCCTCCGCGGCCTGGAGCTCGAGTCGCTCGCGCCCGAAGCGCGGATCGTGCGCACCTACGCCTCGGCCGTCGTCATCATGCGCCGGTTCTTCGACGAGCTGCAGCAGAGCAAGTACATCCTCCCGCGCCGCATCAAGCGCATCGCGCAGAGCCTGGTCGATCTGTCGGAGGGCGGGGCCGCCGCCTACCTCGGCGTGACCGAGGCCCGAAACGCCAACCACGACGACGCCGGCAAGGCCGTCAACTCCGCCATCCTCGCCGTCGCGATGGCGCGCGAGGTCGCCGAAGACCGAGTCACGCTCGCCCAGATCGCGATGGCGGCGATGATGCACGACGTCGGGCGCCCGCGCGCGCAGGCGGTGGGCGCCATCCCCGGCATGCCGCAGATGCCTGGCGTCATGTCGCTCTCCGAGGACCAGGAGGATCGCCTGCCCGGCGGCACCGCTGCGGTGCTGACCGCGCTCGGACGCGTCAACGAGCCGTCGATCACGCGCACAGTGCTCGCGTTCGAAGCCCTCTGGATCCGCCGCCAGCAGTGGATTGGCCCAGTCTACCGCGGCGCGCGGCAGCCGACGCTCCACGCGAAGATCATCAGCGTCGCGCGTCGATACAACGATCTCATGACGCCGGAGCCCGGGCTCCAACCCCCGACACCGGACTTCGCCGTCGCCACCCTCTCCGAGGAGCTCAAGGAGCCGTCCGACAAGACCGTGCTTCGCATGCTCGTGGCGGCGCTGGGGCTCGTGCCGGTGGGCACGGTGCTCCAGCTCACGACCGGTGAGGTCTGCGAGGTCGTGCCCCGCGGCGAGCCGGGTCCGCCCGATCGCCCGCGCCTGCGCGTCGCGCTCGACGCGCAAGGCGGCGTGATGTCGTCGCCCGTCGAGATCGATCTCGCGCGCGAGCCAAACCGTCGCGTGTCGCGCATCATGAGCGTCGACGGCTGGAAGAAGGGGCTCGAGCAGAGGACCTACGACCAGCACGACCCACACGCGCGCGACCACGATTCGAGCGGACCGCCTTCGGGCAATAGCGGCTCGGGCATGCGCGCGGCGCCCGAGCACCAATCGTCTCCGTCGCGATCGGCCGTCGCGCCAGCGGCTCGGCGTGGTGGCTCGACGCCTTCGGCACAGTTCAGCGGCAAGCGAGAGTCCGCCGAGGGGAGCTCGCCGTCGATGAGCAGCATCTCGTCTGCCGGGAGCGTGCCATCGCTCGGCTCCAGCCCATCCGCCGTGGCCGAAGCGATGGGCCGGATGATCAACGAGACGCTGAAGCCGAGCGCCTCGCCGGGTGGCTCGACGCCGGCCGTCGCGCTTCGGAGCAAGCCGCCCGACGAGGGCCGCACGGTCGTACAGCAGTCGCCGTTCGACGAAGACGGCGCCCCGCTCGGCGAGGCCCAGCTCGAGGTGGTCGCCCCCTCGCAGCACCAACTCGAGGAAGAGCCGACCGCCCGCGGTTCCCTCGACGCGACTCCGCTCGCTCACGTCCTCGTATACATGCTCGACCACTCCCTCTCCGGCAGCGTCGTATTCAACGCGCCAGAGGGGGACCACTACATGCACTTTCTGAATGGCATCCCCTCCAAGGTCCGCCTCGCGAACGACATGTGTCTGCTCGGCGAAGAGCTCGCCGAGATGGGCGCGCTCGACGCGGACCAGCTCTACCCCATCGCCGAAGAGGCGCACAAGCTCGGCATCCTCTATGGGGAGTACTGCGTCGGGCACGGATACATCTCGCGGCAGGCGCTGACGAAGGCGCTCGAGCTCCAGCTGGTTCGCAAGGTGTCGTCGCTCGCGAACCTGCCGCCCGAGACCGGCTACGCGTACTACCGCGACGTGAACCACATGGAGGATTGGGGCAGTCCCGAACCCACGCTCACCGGGCCGCTCAACGCGATCCTCGCGACCGTTCGCGTGTGGCACGATCGCGGGCGCGTGCGGGCGACGCTCAACCGCATCGGAAAGCACCCGCTGGTGTTCCACGACGACGCCGACCTCGAGAGCCTGAGGCCGACCGAGGTCGAGCAGGGCGTGCTCGACGCGATCGTCACGCGCCAGTGCTCGCTCCCGCAGCTCCTCGAGATGCGCGTCGCCGACGAGGACTCGGTGAGCTCGGTCGTATACACGCTGGCCGTGACACGTCAGTTTTCGTTCAAGGGGCAGAAGAAGTCGCCCATGGCGGCGCGGCCCAGACCCGCCTCGGCCGCGGTGCCCCCGCCGCGCGCGCCGGTCTCGCTGCGACCGCTGCCGCGGATCTCCACCGGGGCGATGCCAGCCGTGAGCCTTGCACCCTCCTCGGCGCCGGGGCCGCTGCGTGCCACGGTGACCGCGTCGGCAGCGCCCGTCGTGCCCCGCCCGACGCCTGCCGTCGCGCCGCCCGCGATGGCCGTCGTGCCGAAGCGCAACTCGAGCGCCGCGCCGTCGTCGCCCGATGCCGTGGACATCGACATCGACATCGACATCGCCAACGCCAGCGCGCCGCCGCCGTCGCCGCCGCCGCCGCCGCCGCCGCCGACGGAGCATTCGCTCGACGACGGCGAGGTGACCGAATACGCACAGCGCAACGAGCCCGAAGACGAGCCGCCGCCCAATGCCAGCGCCGATCTGAGCCCGGAGATGGCCGACGCCGAGCGCGCGCTCGAGGCGATGACGAACTTCCGCCTCGCCGAGACCGCGCTGCAGCGCGGGGACATGCAGCTCGCCGAGAAGCTCGCCAAGTCGGCAGCGGAAGGCGATCCCGAGCAGGCCGAGTACGTCTCGCTCTACGCTTGGGTCCGCGCCATGGGAGCGAGCCCCAACCAGGTCAACGACGCGATCGAGACGATCTCACGCGTCCTCGTGAGCGAGCCCACGTGCGAGCGCGCGCTGCTCTACCGCGGCAAGCTCTACAAGCGCGCAAACAAGTCGAAAGACGCGCTCAAGGACTTCGAGGCGCTCATGAAGGCGAACCCGAAGCACCGCGAAGCCGCCAGTGAGGTCCGCCTCCTCCGCATGCACGCCAAGTGAAGCACGCACGCGCGGGCACACGCCCCGCAGAAGCCGCCTCACATCCGGCGCGACCACATTTGCTGCGTGCCGCCGTAGCCGCGCTCGATCTGCATACGTAGCGTCTGCATCTTCTTGGTTCCGTCGACGTCGGGTCTGGTCGGCGCGACGCGGGCGATCTCGGCTTGAGCGCGCCATAGCTCGCTGTCGGGCAGCCCCAGCGCGCGCCGGAACGACTCGCCCATTTCGAACGCGTCGGCGAAGCGCAGAGCAGGATCTTTGGAGAGGCCGCGGAAGAACAGCGCGTCGAGCACCGGTGGGGCCTGCGGGAGGAACGTGCGGATCGGCGGCGGCGCGCGCTCGACCTGATCGAGCCGCACCATCAGCTCGGTGCGCCCGTCGATGGGGAACGGCATCTGCCCCGTGAGCATCTCGAAAAATACGATGCATGCAGAATACAAGTCGCTGCGCCCATCCACCGCTCGCGCGAGCACCTGCTCGGGCGACATGTACGCGCCCGTGCCAGGCGCGATGTAGCCGGGACCGAGCGCGGCGGGATCGGGCCGGTCGAGCAGGCGCGCGATGCCGAAGTCGGTGAGCTTCACGATCCCGTCCTTGCGGAGCAGGATGTTCGAGGGCTTCACGTCACGGTGGACGATGCCGAGCGCGTGCGTCGCCCCCAGCGCGCCCAGCAGCTGCTGGAAGTAGTACCAGGCGCGCTGGAACGGGATGCCTGGCAGCGCACCGGTGCCCGCGAGGCGCGCGCGCGCGACGTGACGGGCGACCACGTCCTCCAGCGTGTTGCCGTCGACGAGCTCCATCGCCAGCGCCAGCGAGCCCCGGAACTCGAACAGATCGTAGAAGCGGACGATGTTGGGGTGGAGGAGCTGCTTGAGCGCGTCCGCCTCCTGGAGGAAGAGCTGGCGTATCGACGTCTGGACCTGGGCGTGAGGTAGCAGCTCCTTCACCGCCAGCGGGACGGGTGGCTCGCTCGCTCGGGGCCCTTGCGGCGCGTAGAAGAGCCATGCCCGGTAGACGACCCCCATCGCGCCTTCACCGAGACGTCGGTCGATGACGACGCGCCCGTAGCCGAGCTCGATCTTCGCGCCGGGCTCGAACGCCATTGCCCACAGCGTACCACCGCCCACCCGGCGCCACCCTCGCCGTGTCGCGCGAAACCTACTAAGAGAAGGTGAGGCGCGAGCGGCGCCCGCCGCGAGAGGAAGGATGACGGAAGAGCCCGGTGTGGACAGCCTCGCCCCCGCGCCGGACTTCCGGTACGTGGGGCTCGAGCCGGGGCCGCGCAAGCGCGTGGGGCTCTGGGCCAGCGCGACGCTCGGGGTGGCGACGCTCGGGGCCGGGCTCCTGCACGGCGTCACGCTGCGTGGAGTCGTGCTGACGACGATCGCGGCGGCGGCGGGCGCTCTAGCGCTGCGTCGCGTCGGTGGGCCGCACCTCGGCAAGGTGTGGAACGCGCACGCCGTGCCGATGGGAATCGTGCCCTGGGGCATCGTCGTCGAAGCCGAAGACCACCCGCGCGTCCTCCGTTGGGCCGCGGTCGACAAGGTGCACGTGGAGATGTTGCACGGGCGCGACCAGGGGACGCCGACCACGCTCTGGAGCGTCGTGACCGTTGCGACGAAGAAGGGCGAGACGCTGGTCGGGCGCGCGGCGGGGGCGGTGTCGCTGGACCGCCTCCTTGCGCACCTGGAGGCGTACGCCGCCGAGCAAGCCCACGTGCCGTCGCTCGACCTGGCGGGCGAGCGGGCGGGGGAGGGACCTCTCGAGCCGGAGTGTGAGCCCCTCCTCGCCGCCGCGCGGCATTGGCTGGCCTCGGCGGACGCGACCAGTCGGCTCGATCTCGCCCCCTCTGGCTACCGCAGCGGCGGCGCGTGGGCGGCGAGCCCGCGTGCGCTCGATGTGCTCGGCGACGTCTTGCGTGACCGCTCGGATCGGCCGAGCGATCCCCGAGCGTTCGCCGTGGTGTGCGCGGCGTAGCTCGCTGTCCGTGAGCTCGCCGACGACATCGTGGCGCTCGTGCAGAGCCCCCACCCCATCCTCGCCGCCGCCGCGAAGAGCGCCGCGCGCAAGCTCGGCGTCGCCACCGCCCGCGCCGGCTCGCTCGACGAGGTCGCGCCTTTCCTCATGGAGCGCGACGTCGAAGCCCTGCGGACGTGGGCCGGCTGGGACGCGAGCGCGGGCGTCCCGTCCGATGGTGGACCCTAGGCGAGGCGCGCGCGCCCGGCGTCGCGCCTTGCGACGAGCGTGCGCAACAGATCGTCCAGCTTCATCGCGTTCAGCACCTGCCCGCGCGAGAGGCCGGCCCGGCGCGCGACCGAGAGGCCCAGGAAGGCGTCGGAGACGGCGTCGGGTGTGTGGGCGTCGGGGTTCACGACGAACTTCGCGCCGTGGACGGCGGCCTCGCGCGCGAGCACGTCGGACAGATCCAACCGGTGCCCGTTTCCGTTGATCTCGAGGTACGTGTCGTTTGCGGCAGCGGCGCGCGCGACCTCGGCGACGTCGAACGTGAATCCCCGTCGTGCGCGCAGGAGCCGTCCCGTGGGGTGGCCCAGAATCGTGACGAGCGGGTGCGACACCGCGCGGACGACGCGGCGGGTCATCTCGGCCGGGAGCATGTCGAGGCGCCCGTGCACGCTGGCGATGACGAAGTCGAGCTCGGCGAGCGCCGCGTCGTCGAGATCGAGCGTGCCATCGGCGAGGATGTCGACCTCGACGCCGTGCAGGATCGAGATCCCAGGCACCTCCGCGCGCGCCTCGGCGATCGCCGCTCTCTGCGTGTGGAGGCGCGCCTCGTCGAGCCCGTTCGCATAGGACGCCGCCTTCGAGTGCTCGCTGATCCCGATGAAACGGAAGCCCAGCGCGTGCGCCGCGCGCGCCATACTCACGATGGTCGATCGTCCGTCGCTCCACTCGGTGTGGACGTGGAAGATCCCGTAGAGGCGCTCGACGAGGTCGGCAGGCACTTCCGCGTCGAGCCGATCGCGGAGCTCGGGCGGCGTGAACGGAAGGCCGAGCTCCTCGTAGACCTGCGCTTCGTCGCGCGACTGAGCGCACACGGCTGCGAGGCCGCCATGCGCCGCGGCCTTCTCCTCGAGCACGTGGACGTGGGCCTCGCTGCCCGTGGAGACGAGGAGTGCATGCACCCACGCCTCCTCGGCGACCGCGCGGACGCGCACGCGCGAGCCGTCACGCGACACGACCATGACGTCGCCGTGCTCGGGGGGGAGCAGCGACAGGTCGGGCTCCGCGGCGGCGAGCCTGGCGAGCACCCCCTCTCGGGTCGCCCCGCGCGCGAGCAGCACGACGTCACCGACGAGCGACTTCGCGCGCCGGGCGTCCCCGGTGAGCACCACCTCGCGCGCGACGGCCGGGACGAGGCAGCGGTCCACCAGCACGTGCGCCTCGATCGCGGAATGGAGGAGCGTCGTGCCGGCGCCGTCGAGGAGCTCCTGGGCGACGCGCTGCGCGCGGGCCTCCTTCTTCTTTCCGACGCCGGGGAGCGCGGCGACCTTGCGCTCCTGGCACGCGTTCACGAGCTCCTCCAGCGTGGTCACGCCGAGCGTTTGCCACACCGCGCGAACGGTCTTGACGCCGAGGCCGGGGAGCCTGAGCAGATCGAGGAGTGTGACGGGCACCTCCGCGCGCGCCCGATCGAGGGCGTCGAAGGAGCCGGTTGCCAGCATCTGCTCGACATCGGCGGAGATCGCCTTGCCGACTCCACCCAGCTGGGCGAGCGCGCCGCGCGCCACGATGGCCGCGAGCGGCTCCTCGAGCTCCCGAGCGGCCTCCGCGAAATTACGGTACGCGTGGAGCTTGGACGGGTTCTCCCCGCCGAGCTCCAGCAAATCCGCGAGCTCGTCGAACGAGCGCGCAATGTCCTTGTTGTCGACGTTCGGCATGCAGCGAAACAATCTCGACCCGAACCCGCCAAAGGATCACTACCATATCGGCATGACGAACGGCAGCGGCGACGGCCAAGAGGCTGAGCGCAAGGTTCAGTACACCGTCCCGGAGGAGCTCGCGGGCGCGCGTCTCGACAAGGCGACGTGCGAGCTGGCGAAGGGAACGTCGCGCGCGAAGGTGAAGCGCGCGATCGAGGTCGGCGCCGTGCGCGTCAACGGGCGACGGTCCCCGAAGGGGGCGCTCGTCGCGAAGGACGACGTCATCTCACTCGACCTGGACCAGCTGGAGAGCAGCGACGTCCCTGCCATCGCTACGCCGGAGGCGCCACTCACGGTCCGCTACGAGTCCGCCAGCGTGCTCGTCGTCGACAAGCCGGCCGGGCAACCGTGCGCGCCGCTCCGGGCGGGCGAGGTAGGAACGCTCGCCAACGCGCTCGTCGGCCACTACCCCGAGCTCGCCGGCATCGGCTACTCGCCGCGCGAGCCGGGCCTCGTGCACCGGCTCGACACCGACACGACCGGACTCGTCGTCATCGCGCGTACGAAGGACGCCTTCGACAAGCTGCGGGCCGCGCTCAAGGCGGACGAGATGGAGAAGGACTACCTTCTCGTCTGCACGGAGGAGGGGCTGCCCGACGAGGGCTCGATCGAGTTTCCGATCGCCAACCACCCCAAGGACAAGCGCCGCGTCTATCCGTGTGTGCACCCGCGAGACGTCATGCGCTACGCCCCGCGTCCGGCGCACACCCGTTATCGCGTCGAGAAGCGCGTCGGGACGTGGGCGCTCGTGCGCGCAGAAGCCAAGCGGGCCCTTCGTCATCAGATCCGCTCGCACTTCGCGTCGATCGATCACCCCCTGGCCGGCGACACGCTGTACGGCGGTGCGGAGATCAGGCTCCTGGGCCGTCACGCGCTCCACGCGGCGCGCGTGAGGTACGCGGGCGATCCGTCGCTCGCGTTCGATGTCGAGTCGCCGCTTCCCGCCGAGATGGCGGTGCTCGTCGCGCCGGTCGACTGACGCTCACTTCACGCGGCGGGGATCGCGACGACGAGCGCCGTACTGTTGTGGAACGCCTCGACGTCGCGGCGCGTTCGCGCGATCTCGCCGAAGACGCACGACCCGCCGATCGGCGCGCCCACCTCGGTGGAGATCGCGCGCGGCTCGTCGCTGAACGCGTCACCCAGGGCGGCCAGGCGCCCCGCGCACGCGAGGACCAGGGCGCCAGCGAGCGCGCCCCCCGTCGCGCCTCGCGCGACACGCGCCGCGTCGCGCGAGGCCGCGAGGAGCTCCCCGGTGGTCGCGTGGACGACGCGAGCGCGCGCTCGCTCGCGCACGTTCGTCGCGAGGAGCACGGCGCCGTCGGCACGAAGTCCGAACGGCGCGCGCACCAGCGGTTCCCGGCCGCAAGGCTCGAAGATGCCGAGGGGGTAGTGGTTCGCGAGGTAGAGCGACACGTCGGCGCCGCGCCCGGACGGCGGCGTGGCGCCGGCGAGGACGGCGTCCTCCATCCACGCGTCGAGCGCGGGGCGGCCGTCGATGCTGACGAGCCACGGGCCGTCGGTGCGCGTGATCGCGCGTGCAGGGCCGACCGGTCGCCAGCCATGGTGGGCGGCGACGCCGAGCGGCCTCCGTGTGAAGAGCCCAGCCAAGACGAACCTGTCGTCCACGACCTCACCGCCGGAGAACACGCGGGAGCGATCGAAGGTCATCTCGTCGCCAGTGAGCCCGCCGGCGAGCTGCGCGCGCGCGCCTGCGCCCTTGCGCACTGCCGCGGTCAGCGCGCCGCCGTCGACGGCCACGTCGGGGGCGAAGGCGAGGCACGTGAGCTCGACGAAGCCGCGCTTCGCCGCTTCGTCGGCGGCGGCCGCGAGCTTCGCGGCGACGGCGACCGCTTCGTGCAGCTCCGCGGAGCGTACCTTGCCGCTCACGCACATCGCCTCGATGCCCTCGCCGCCAAGCAGCACCACGCTCACGCCGCGCCGCAGGATCCCGTGCGGGCCGATGAGGCAACCGCCTGACGTGCCGCCGATGAGCGGTACGTCACCGAGCACGTGGCCAATCGCGGCGGGGACCGCGCCCAAGTCCTCGTAGCCGGCGCTCGCGAAGACGATCGCGAGCGCCGGACGCGCGCCGGCGAGCTGCGCGAGGGCATCGGACGCCGCACCCGCCGCCGCGGTCGCGGCACGCGGCGAGCCGGCGACGGAGCTGCCGAACCCGATCATCCCACCACCGCTGCCTGGTCCATCGAACCCCCTCCGACCCTGAACGGCACCGGGAAGGCCCACTTGAGCTCCAGCGTTCCCTGAATGTAGCCAGAGGCGCGATCCTGCCACCCACGGCGCCGAAAGCTTGCCAGTACGCCCTGGACTCGCCATCGTCGGTGGCAAACCCGGAGACCGTGCGATAAGGACCACCTCGGCCATGGGCGGACGCGCAAGAACCTTCCTGTCGTCGCGCGGGCGTGCGCTCGTGCTGTGCGGCGTCGTCGCCGGCGCGGGGGCGTTCTCGCGCGTGGCGCCTCCCGGGAACGACGTTGCGCAGCTGGCGCTCGCGCTGGGGGACGCCACCCACCAGACCGTCGAGGTCGAAGGGCTGTCGTGGGAGCCGTCGGGGGGCACCGTCGCCGACGCCCTCCTCGGCCGATTCGTCCTCTTCCTCGGTAGCGACAGGAAGGGCGGTCCGCGGGACGTTTGGCGCGCGCGCGTGCGCGTGAGCCCCGAAGGGCACCCTATCTCGATCGAGGACGCCCACGACCTCACCCTCACCCCCCTTGGCGACGACCACGGTCTCGTCGTACGCGGCGAGCACGCGGTCTTCGCCACGCACGCCTTCGGCCAAGAGCAGAGCGTCACGTTCCTCGACCTCGCGTCGGAGGGCGCGCAGAACACCGCGACGCGCGACTCCGATCGCGCGACGGCGTGGCTCACGAACCTACAGGCGACGGGCGCCGGTGCCGGTGTCGCGCGCATCGACGTCACACTGGACGAGCCCGCCCGCGCGGTGAGGCTCTCGCTCGACGACGCTGGCGTCACGATCGACCTCACCGACGACGGCGGACGCAAGCGTCGCGCGCGCCTCGACCTCGCGAAGGGAGAGCTCGACAGCGCGGCGGTCGGCGTCCACGCGGATGCGTCGCGCCACCTCCCGAAGCGCTTCGTGTTCTGGGCCGTCGACACGGTGCGCGCGGTGCCGTGGATTGGACCCGCGCCCATCGCCTGGCTCGAGGACAAGACGTTCGCGCTGCGCGACGCGTCGCGCCAGCTGTCCTTCCGCTTCCACGACGCCGACTCCACCGAGACGCTCGCCGCCCCGCTCGCAGAAGGCACCGCGCCGCCGCCCAGCGTGCTCGACGCGTCTCAGACGGGCGCCGACGCCGCTCACTGGCCGCCGCCGGCCATTCGCACCATCTGGAAGACGTCCGAGCCGGGCGAAGGTGAGTGGCAGTCGCCCCGTCTCTCGTGGATGCGAAAGGTCCCCGGCGTCGACGCACAGGCGCCGTCGCCGTTCTACCGGACCTTCGTCCGTCCCGACGAAGAGCGCCCCTACGCGAAGGTGCTGCTGGTCGCGATGGACATGCGCCAGCTCGAGCTCGGCATGGAGGCCGGCGTGGAGGATCCCAAGCCCCTCGCCGGTCCTCACGGAAGCGGGCGAATCCCGCGCGATCCGCAGACTTCGACCCGCGTGGTCGCCGCGTTCAACGGCGCGTTCAAGACCGAGCACGGCAACTACGGGATGATGGTGAACCGGCGCGTGCTGCTCCCGCCGCAGCCGGGCGCCGCGAGCATCGTCGTCACTCGGGATCAGAGGGTGGGCCTCGGCTCGTGGGGCCCGACGCGCGAGGTCTCCGGAATCCGCGGCGTCGCCGATGCCGACATCGTCTCGTTCCGCCAGAACCTCGACGCGCTCCTCGACAACGGCGAGATCAACCCGACCAAGCGCGCGCTCTGGGGTTACACGCTCCCCGGTAGCGGCACGCAGACCGAGCGCTCAGGCGTGTGCGTCACCGGCGACGGGCACCTCGCGTACGCGTGGGGTGAGGACGTGAGCGCGACCACCCTCGCCAGGGCGATGAAGATGGCGGGGTGCGTCTACGGGATGCACCTCGACATGAACCCTCACCACACGGGGTTTCTCTTCACGACCATCACCGACTTGAAGGCGCGCGGGTACCGGAGCGAGCTGCTCGCCTCCAAGATGGAGATCTCGCCGGACAGGTACATCGAGTACGCGAACAAGGACTTCTTCTACGTCATGGTCCACGACTCGACGCCGCGGCCGCTCGCCGGCGTCTCGGGGTGGGCGCCCGACGGAGGCGCGCAGCCGGCGCCGACCTGGATGCCCGGTGTCTTCGCGGCGCGCGGCGAGGGCGGCGTGGAGCTGCTCGACGTCGAACCCGGCCGCGCGGCGTGGCGGATCCGCGCCGGCGTGCACGAGCCCGACGCGAAGACCGGCCAGTCGCCGGCGCGGGAGCTCTCTGACGACGACGCGCACAAGGTCATCCTCGCCCTCGGCCTCGGCGTCTCGCAGGAAAGGCACCCGCGTGGCCTCGCCACCGACGGGCGGCTCGTCCTTCCGATGAGCACGGGTGCGACCGGCGTGCTCGCGGCCGGGGCCGACGGCGCGCTCACCATCCTCCGCTCCTCGGAGCTAGGCCCCATCGCGGCCCACTCCGACGCCGTGGAGCTCCCGCTCCTGCTCGACGATCTCGCCGTGCTTCCGCCGCCTCACGAAGGGCGCGACGCCGGGCCCTCGCCCGTTCGCGCGGCGCTCGGCCGTACCGCGGAGGGGCGCGTCCTCGTCGCGCGCGGCGCCGCACCGTTCACCTCGCTCGCCGAGGTGCTCAAGCGCGCGGGCTGCACCCGCGCGGTCGCCCTCGATCGCGGCGGCGCCGCCACGCCGTCCTGGCATCGCGCCGGCACCACCGACCCGCCGCGCGCGCACTACGACGAGACGACGCTCTCGGCGATCGCCGTCCCCCTCAAACCGCGCGGCTTCCGGTTCGAGGCCGAGGCGAATGTCGCTCAAGCCGCCGTGGTCAAGGCACCGGCTCGGCCTTGACCCCGTGGGCCGTTGCGTTCGCGCATCCGAGGGCCACACCCGTGGCGCCGCGCGCGGTCTTGACGATGAGAAACTCGACGCGGCGGTTCTTGCCCCACGCCTTCTCTTCGTGCGCCTCATCGATCGGGCAGTAGTAGCCGTAGCCCTTCGCGCGTAGGCGCTGCCGCTCCACGCTTCGTTCGACGAGCGCGGCGACCACGGAGTCGACGCGCGCCTGCGTGAGCTTCAGGTTCATCTGCTCGGCGCCGCGCTCGTCGGCGTGGCCGTCGATTTCGATGAGGGTCAGCTCGGGGTGCTCGCGCAGCGCCGTCGCGACCTTGTCGAGGATCCCGTTCGACCCTGGAACGAGTGGCTCACGAGCGAAGGCGAGCGCTGCCCGACGTCGGGAACGCGCAGGATGCCGCGCCCGTAGTCGAGGACCAGACCGAAGCTCACGTTCCCCGCACCGAGGACATCGGCGCCGTTGACCGAGAAGAGACCGCGCGAGTCCATCGCGGGCCGGAAAAGGTGTGTGTCGAAGCCGCCTCCGTTCGATTCGGGAACCGCGTTGGACCGGATCTGCGCGCTCGCCACGGTCGGTATCGCCGCCGCGAGCAAGACGCACCCCGGCCACGCGAGAAGCAAATCCCGCATGGTGCCACCTCCATCGAAGGGGTGAGCAACCCACGTGCCCCTGAAGCGCGAATTGGCTGAATATTCACGCTTGTCATTCGTTCGGGTGACACGCGGACCGCGCGCGAGACGACGATCGCCTTCGAACGGTGTCGGCGAGTGTCGCGAGGAGGTGTCGGCGACCGAGACCCCCGCGCGCGCCCCCACTGGGCGATGGATTCACAGCACGATCTTCGAGTCGTGGGTCCACGCAAAAAAAGTCGCGCTATGCTGAACCCATGCGCGCGCTTTTCGCCGGTCTCCACGCGCGCCGGATCGCGTGCTCGGTCGGCCTGGGCATCTGCGCAGCCGCCTGCTACGGCGGCGGCGGCTCTGCTGCGACCCCTGCGAACGACACGACCGGCTCGTGCCCCGCGGAGACCCGCGAGCTGAACCGCGCGAAAATTCGCGGTTGCCTCGGGCAAGGTGCGAGCGAACCGTCGTGCCTCGACGCGCTCTTCGCCCCGTACCTGGCCTCGCACACCACGAGCGACGCGCTCGCTCTGCTCCAGTGCCTGGAGGACCACGACACCCGGATCCTCGCCGACTGTCACCCTGTCGCGCATTCGATCGGTCGACTCACGTTCCTGAGGGCACAGGCGGTCGACACGTCGTTTGCTGCCTGCGATGCGACCTGCCACTCCGGCTGCTACCACGGGGCGATGGAGCGCTTCCTCCGCGGGAACGCCGCCGAGGGCGAGCACATTACGCTGCAAGAGCTCCAGGTGAGGGCGGCGAGCGCCTGCGATCCGAACGTCGAGGCGCGGCTGCATTTCCAGTGCTTGCACGGCCTCGGCCATGCGCTCCTGTACTACTCGGGGTACGCGCTCAACGCGTCCTTGACGATTTGCTCGTCGACGGGCGCTGGCTGGAACGAGGGCTCGTGCTGGGGCGGCGTGTTCATGGAGAACGTCGTCGCCGCCGATTCCAAGGCGCGCGACCTCTCCCCCACCGACGTCCACTACCCCTGCGACGCGATCGACGATCGCTATCGCGATACCTGCTACCAGATGCAGACGAGCCGCATGGCGGAGATGGGCCTCGACTCCGCCCGCATCGTCGTGGAGTGCCGTAATGCCGGGCGGCACCGGTCCATGTGCATGCAGTCGCTCGGGCGCGACCTCTCCAACGCGGTGCGCACGGGGGATCCCGCGTCGGCTATCGCAGTGTGTGAGACCGGCCAGGCCGAGGACACGTCCGCCTGCACGGGCGGGGTCGTGAGCGCGCTGATCGACAACGCGTGGGATGGCCGCTACGCGCTGCCGTTTTGTGCGAAGTACCCCGCCGACGCCAGCAGCGCGGACTGCTTCGCGCTCAGCGTCGAGCACCTGAAGAGCCTGTACGGCAAGACGTCCGACGAGGTCGCCGGCGAGTGCGCACGGTACGTCCCCGGCAACGCCGTCTGCGCCGCGGCCGCGCTGCGCTGAGGACGCGAGCTACTTCTTCGCCTTCTGCAGCCTGCTGTGGTGCCGGCCGTACGTCCCGTAGATGACGAAGCCAATCACGAGCCACACGATGAGGCGGATCCATGTGTCCCTCGGCAGGCCGGTCATGACCCAGACGCAGGCGATGGCGCCGAGAGGAGCGACCAGCCAGAACGCCGGCACACGGAAGGGCCGGATGGCGACGGGGTGGGTGAATCGCAGGATGAAGACGCCCGCGCAGACGAGGACGAACGCCAGCAGCGTGCCGATCGACACCAGCTCACCGACGAGGCTCATCGGCAAGAGGCCGCCGGCAACGGCGACGAACGCGCCGGTCAGCACGGTCGCCTTGTACGGAGTGCCGAACTTGGGGTGCGCGCGAGAGAACCACGGCAGAAGGCCGTCCTTCGACATCGCGTAGAAGACTCGCGTCTGTCCCATCATCATCACGAGGATGACGGACGTGAGGCCCGAGAGGGCGCCGAGCTTGACCAGGAACGTGAAGATCTTGGAGGCGCCCGGCGACCAGTGCCGAAGCTGCACGATGCGATCGATGCCCACCGCGACCGGATCGGAGACGCCGAGCTCGGCGTAGGGAACGACGCCCGTGAGGACGAGCGCAACGAGGATGTAGAGCCCTGTGCAGACGACCAGCGAGCCGAGGATCCCGATAGGCAGATCCCGCGTCGGATTGTGGCACTCCTGCGCCGTCGTCGAGACCGCGTCGAAGCCGATGTACGCGAAGAAGACGACGCCCGCGCCCGTAAGGACGCCACCCCACCCGAAGCTCTGGATCGTCTCTCCTGCTCGCGTACTGGGCCCCACGGGGGGCACCAGCGAGGCGAGGCCGGACGCGCTCGGATCGCCGACCCAGTTCGCGTGATTCACGACGCTCCATCCCAGGAGGATGAAGCTGATCACGATCACGACCTTCACGGCCACGATGAGGTTGTTCGCGAGGGCCGATTCGCGCATGCCGCGGTAGAGGATCGCCGAGACGACCACGGCGACGAAGCTCGCCGGCACGTTCCATACGCCGTGCGTCTGCGTCCCGTTCGCGAGCGTCACCAGGTCGCCCCACGGTCCTTGCGTGAGCACGAGGAGCGAGTCGGGGAGCGTTATCCCCAGGGTCTTGTGCAGGAGCGAGATGAAGTAGCCCGACCATGAGACCGCCACGGTGACGGCGCCGAACGCGTACTCGAGGATGAGGTCCCATCCGATGATCCAGGCGATGAGCTCGCCGAGCGTCGCGTACGAATACGCGTACGCAGAGCCGGACACCGGGATCATGGCCGCCATCTCGGCGTAACAGAGCCCGGCCAGGGCGCAGAGGATCCCTCCGAGCACGAAGCTGTAAACGATCCCGGGGCCCGCGTAGTACGCAGCGGCCGTGCCCGTGAGCGAAAAGATGCCGGCGCCGATGATGGCGCCGATGCCCAGCATCACCAGGTTGACCGGCCCGAGTGAGCGTTTGAGCGTGCCGTGCGTCGCCGCTTCGCTCGCGATGGGATCGTTGGCTTCGGCGAGGAGTTGCTCGAGCGGCTTCTTCTTGAACAGATCCATGGGGTGGCGCCCAGGCTAGAGAAGAAGGACGCACTTGACCATGCGGCTGCTTGCCCCCCCTGCGGGCGCTCGACGTCGCCCGGGTCGCCCGCCGCGGCACCGTACCCCTGGGACCGCTACCGCGCGGGGTGCTCGTAACAGTATTCCGCGAGCTCCAGCATCAGGTCGGGCACCCGTGTCGCCTCGCAGAAGAGGCCGATGCCGACGCGCACGTCCTCGACGACGCGCTGCACGCGATGCGGCATGGCCTCTCCCGGCTGCGGCGCGCAGCGCGCCACGGATTTCTTCAGCATCGCGCGCGCTAGCGTCGGGCTGATGTAGCGGACAAGGATGCGCAGGAGGTGCTGCCACTCCGGCGCCGCGAGCTGGGGATCGATCTTGAACGACGTTGGGGTCATATCGGCATGTTCATGAGATTAGATGAGCAGCGAGACTCGGCTCCGCGACGCGCGTTCGAGGAACGTCGCGGCGCCGACCATCTCGAGGCCGGGGTAATCGGTGAGCTCCTCCGTGGGAATGCCGAAGAGCCGGCGCGAGGTCTCGCAGACGGCGATGTGGACGCCGGACTCGGCCGCGATGCCGAGGAGCTCTTCAACCGATGCGACACCTTGCCGCGCCATCACCGCGCGCAACATGAGCGGACCCGCGCCGCCGACGTTCATCCGCGACAGCGGAAGGTTTGACGTCCCGCGCGGGAGCATCCACCCGAAGAGCTTCCCCCAGACGTCCTTTTTCGCGTTTTTTTGCGCGTCGCGCAGCGCGGCGACGGCCCAGAACGAGAAGAACATCTCGACCCGCGAGCCGCTCGCCGCGGCGCTGGTCGCCAGCATGAGCGCGCACAGGACACGATCGAGGGTGCCCGAGACGAGCATCAGGGCGACCTGATCCGCCGGCTGCGCGTGCTCGAGCGCCGCGACGCGTCTCCTGAGGTCGGCGAGCTCGTCGTCGGGCGGCGCAGCGAACGCGAGGCTCACGGCGCGGCTCCCTTGCGCACGAGCGCCGTGTGCGCCCCCTTGAGCGCCTCCAGCGAAACGAGCTCGTGCCCGAGCTTCTTGCACCACGCCCGCACGTCAGCCGGAAACGCGGCGTCGTCGGCGACGATCTCGATGAGGTCGCCGGAGCTGAGCTCCTCGATGGCCCGGCGAAGGTGCACGATTGGGATAGGGCAGGATCGCCCGCGGGCATCCAGTCGGGCGGTGGTCATGCCACCAATCAACGGCATTTTGCTTCCACCACTGAAGGGGGTGCGCACGGGCGCTCGCCGTCCCCTCATGAAGGGAGTGATGTGCGCGAAACTCAAGAGATCGCCCGGTCGACCTGCGCCCGCGGGGGCGCCAATCGCCGCCGCCGATCCGCGGTCGTATTAACCGACGACGCGCGGAGCTCGTATTACTCGCGTCCTCAACGGAGGAAGGAGGGCCTCATGCACGGATACGCGCGACCGGAGACCGTGGTGGAAACGAGTTGGATCGATGACCACGGGCACGAAGCCAATGTGCGCCTCGTCGAAGTGGACGTTGACAAGTTCTCGTACGACGAAGGCCACCTCCAGGGTGCGGTAGGCTGGGACTGGGAAAAGGATCTCTGCGACACGCACGAACGCAACATCCTGTCCAAGGCGAGCTTCGAGACGCTGATGCGCCGCTCGGGGATCACCCGCGACGCGACCATCGTGCTCTATGGCGACAACAACAACTGGTTCGCCGCGTGGGCATTTTGGCAGCTCAAGATCTACGGACATGCCGACGTTCGCCTTCTCAACGGAGGGCGCAAGAAGTGGCTGGCGGAGGGGCGTGTGCTTACCACCGATCCTGCCGCAGTCACGCCCAGCATCTACGACGCGTGCGACCCCGACCTCTCGATCCGCTCGCTCCTCACGCCGCTGATGGCCGAGGTGGCGGCGAAGCGCATCTCGCTCGTCGACGTGCGCAGCGCCGCCGAGTTCACCGGGGAGATCCTCTCGCCCCCGGGGCTGCCCGAGACTTGCCAGCGCGGCGGGCACGTGCCCGGCGCCTCCAGCGTGCCGTGGGGCTTGGTCTGCAAGGAGGACGGGACATTCAAGTCGGGCGAGGATCTCCGTCAGCTGTATGCCGCCCGCGGGATAACCGGAGACAAACCGATCGTCGCGTACTGTCGGATCGGCGAGCGCTCCAGCCACACGTGGTACGTGCTGAAGTACCTGCTCGGCTTCGCCGACGTCCGTAACTACGACGGATCGTGGACCGAGTGGGGCAACTTGGTCGCGGCGCCGATCGAGAAGTGACATGGCGAACGAGGGACAGCGCGAGGGCATGATCGAGCGAACGACCGTCCTCGGTCTTGTTCACGTGCGTGTCTGCTCGTACCCTATCGGCATGGCATTCTCCTGCCGCGTCGACAACGTGGATCCTGGCGCGAACATCGCGCGGGGGCGTGGAAAGACACGACAGGAGGCCGAGGAGAACGCGATCGCGAGCGCGGAGCTCACCCTCGAGCTACGTGGCGCGACCCACGCATTGCGTGTGGTGACGGATCGCCTGCGGAGGTAGTCCGAGGCAGGAGACAGCGTGGCGACGTTCCAAGTGACCGGATACGAGGAGTCAACGACGGTGCTCGACGGGTGGGACGCTCGCGTCAGGACCTACCGACTCGGGCCACGGTGGGCCTGCAGGGTCGACAACATGAGCCCCGGCGCCATCATCTCCCGCGGAGAGGGGGCCACGCGGGAGGAAGCCGCCGCCGAAGCGGTTGCTCTCGCCCGCAAGCGTCTGCGGCTGACCCGTCGCCGGCCTTGAAGCTCTGCCCAGCCCGGGGCACCGCGAGCGTCCACCGCGGCCCCAGCCACCGCGCCGCGGTGACGACGAAGGGGTTGGCCAGCTGCGCGAGGTAGCCGCGGGGCCACGATTCGGAGAGCCCGAGCGCGTAATCTTCGCCGTCGGGCAGGTAGTGGGTGCCGAACACGACGTCGAGCCACGGCGCCACGTTCGCGAAGTTGTGACGGGTGCGCGCGACGTCCGCGTGGTGCCATCGGTGAAGCTCGGGCGCGCCGAAGATCCAACGCAAGGGACCCAGCGGCAGGCGCACGTTGGAGTGGATGAAGATCGCCCACATCCCGCGGAACGCGATGAATGCCGCGAGCGCTTCGACGGGAAATCCGAGGAGAAACGCAGGCAGGTTCTGGCATAGCTGCGTCGCGATGCCATCGAGCGGGTGCTCTCGATGTGCGGCCAGCCAGTCGAGCCGCTCGCTCGAGTGATGGACGGCATGGAAGCGCCAGAGAAGATCCGACGCGTGGCAGGCGCGATGGAACCAGTACACGAGCGCGTCGCCGAGCACGACGGACGCGAAGCCCACGAGCCACAGCGGCCGCGCTGCGAGCCACGGGTGCCATCCGCCGCCTGGCGCGTGCGCGCGCGTCGCGACGAAGGTGTCCACCTGCGACAGGATCGCGATCGACGCCGCATTCCACACGACGTACTGCCCGGCGAAGAAGAGTGCGTCGATCGCGATCTCTTTGCGCAGGATCGGCTGCCCGCCGCGCGCGGGGAAGAGCCGCTCCAGCGGTACGAAGATGATCGCGAGCACGACGAAGCTCGCGAACGCCGCGACGAGCGACGCCACGAGGGGAATACTCAACGTCCGCCCTTGCGGTTCTGCTGCGGCGCGGCGTTCTGCTGCTGCGGCTGCGGAGCCTGTTGCGGCGGCGGGCTAGGGTCGTCGTCCTCGAAGGCGTCGTTCGGCAAGAAGACGGGTGCCGCCTTCGTCGCCGGCAGGTACCGCATGCGGTCCTTCGCTTTGGCGGGCGATGGCACCGTCCGCGGCTTGGCCGGCGTCGCCGGCGCTGCGCTGGGGCCATTGGGACCCGTCGTCGCGGTTGCGGCGGCCGGGTCGCCTGCTGTCGCGGACGCGTTGTTCAGGACGGGCGCCTGCGATTCCGGTGTATTTCCGCGATTGCAGCCCACCGTCATGCCCGCGTGGGCGACGACGAAGACGAGGCCGGTCACGGCGCCAACGAGCGCGATCGCGCGGAGGAGGGTACGTCGCATGGTCGTGCTACGTACGAACCTCCGCATCGATCTACCTTGGCAGAGCCAAGGCCCGCCGTTCAGGCGGCGTCGGAGCACGAGAGCGCGTCGCGCAGCCGGCTCACCGCGCGTGCGTGGAGCTGGCTGATCCGCGGCTCGCTGACGCCGAGCACCTGCGCGATCGTCTTGAACTGGACCCCCTCGAAGTAGTGGGCCCGGACGATGTAGCGCTCGCGCTCGGGGAGCCCCGCGACGGCGTGGGCAAGCGCCGCGTGGTCCATCTTCTCGGCGACCGCATCGAGCGGGCTCTGCGCATCTTCGTCGGCGAACCCCGAGGACGCGACCCGCCCCGGTAGGTCGTCGAACCCGACGACGCACGCGCGCGACGCCGCTGTGCCTTCCTCGCCCGCCGCTGCGGTGACCTGGTTGCGCGCACGCCGCGTGAGCCAGTCCTGGGTACGAAGCTCGTCGACGATGGCGCCGCGGATGCGGATGCGCGCATACCACTCGAACGTCGGCCCCTCATCGCCGCCGTTCTTGCGGAGGGAATCGATGAGCCCGTACGTCCCGGCGGCGAGGAGATCGTCGCGCAGGACGTTCGGCGGCAGCTTGCGCAGGAAGCGGGCGACCGCCTGATGCACGAGCGGCATGTATTTCTGGATCTCCGCCGTCGTAGGAAGGTGCGGAGGTGCGATGGGCCTAATGGCGGTGATGTGGCCACGGACCTCGGAGAGGGGAGCCTCCTCCGTGATGTCGTTCATGGGGTCCGTCGTGCAGGACTTGGGCGCTTCCAGGTCGAGCGGGGACACGTGGGCTTCGTATGTCGTTCGGGCGAGCTTCATCTCGTGCGTCCTCTTCGGACGAATGCTCTTGCGCGCCCCGTGCCACGCGGAGCCGCCGGGATTCTCACTTCATTTTTTCCGACCGGCGCCAGAGCGCCAAGGAAACGAGCGTTGGCGCGTTGACGCCCGGTCGCTTCCTACTGCATGTCCGCGGGCTTGGCGGGGGCGACCGGGGTCGGGGTCGGCCTCGCGTTCGGAGTCGGCGTCGGAGTCGGAGTCGGCGTCGGCGTCGGCGTCGGCGTCGGCGTCGGTGTCGGAGTCGGCGTCGGCGTCGGTGTCGGGGTCGCGTTCGGAGACGGAGTCGGGGGGGTCGGGGTCGGGGTCGGGGTCGGGGTCGGGGTCGGGGTCGGGGTCGCGGTCGGGGTCGGGGTCGCGGTCGGGGTCGGGGTCGGCGGTGACCCTGGCGCGGCGGTGGGGTCGGCGGCCGGGGGCGGCGTGGGGTCGATAGCCATCGCCGGGTCCGGGAGGTGGGATTCCTCCGCCACGTCGCTCGTGCCCTCGTCGGCCTCGGCGTCGGCTGTGTTGTAGCGCGGCGGCTCGCCCGGCTTCGAGTAGTCGATCCAAAACGCCGACTTCTCGCGGACATCCATGTGGACGAACGTGCTGTTCGGATAGAAGCCCACGCCCACGTTCTTCAACGTGCGGCAGTAGTCGCGGACGACCTCGTTCGGCACGCCCGACACGCGAAAGTCGATCGCCTTGCCGATGTTGTGGTTCGAGTGGGTCGTGTGCTGCGTCGGGGTGTAGGGGCGGAAGCCGCTGACGACCTCGAGCTTGCGGCTGCCGAAGTGGTTGGACACGATGCCGACGAGCGCGACGAGCCGCGCGTCGATCGGGTGGGTCTGGCTGCCGGCCGACCGCATCAGCTTCTCGAACGTCTTCAACGCGACCGGCGACGACTTCCCGCGCCGATCGGAGATGCGTACCGTGAAATCTTCGCTCGTGGCGAGCCGCGTCACGTGCACGACGCCCGGCGTCTTCGCCTTCATCGCGAACGTCAGCACCGTCTTCGCGCCCTTGCCCGCCTTGCCGTCCTTGCTCCGCGCCGCTGCCTTTTCCGGCGCGGTGGCCCCGGGGATCGTGAGCGTGTCACCGATCTTGAGGTGCTTCGGATCCTTGAGGTGGTTGGCCTCGAGGATGGACTTCGCGCTCACGTGGTAGCGGTGCGCTATCGCCTCGACCGTATGCCCACGACCGACCACATGGGTCACGTCGGCCCCTGCCGCGCTCGGAAACCCGAGCCCGAGCACCCCCACCGCCGCGGAAATCAAGCCGAAACGCACGACGTGCGACATGTCGCGGACCTCTTACCTCATCTCTCAACGGCTGTCCTCCATGACCCCGAGCTTGGCCAAACTTCTCCTATTTCACGCTCTTTTTTGACCGGCCAACGCCGGGGGTGCCACAATTTCCCCGCAGCCTCTCCCCCCCTTACCGCATCCGCACAGGAGTCTTCATGGCAGACGGGAAAAACCTCGTCGGCGTCGATATCGGAGCGAGCTCGATCAAGGTCGTTCAGCTCAAGGCGAGCCGGAAAAGCATTTCCGTCGTTCGCTACGGCTACGCGCCCCTTCCTCCGCAGACGATCATCGACGGACACATCATGAGCTCCGGGGCGGTCACCGAGTCCCTCCTCAAGATCTTCACCGACAACAAGATCCAGACGCGGGACGTCGCCGTCGGCGTCTACGGGCAGTCGGTCATCGTGCGCAAGATCACGGTGCCGATGATGACGCCGGAGGAGCTCGAGGAGCAGATCAACTGGGAGGCGGAGCAGCACATCCCCTTCGACATCAAGGTCATGTCGATCGACTACGAGGTGCTCAGAAAGCGCCCCGAGGCCGGCCAGATGGATCTCTTGCTCGTCGCGGCGAAGAAGGACGAGATCAACGACTACGCCGCCATTTTGCGCGAAGCGAAGCTGAAGCCGCTCATCGTCGACATCAACGCGTTCACCATCCAGAACATCTTCGAGCAGCAAATGGGGCTCCCGCAGGACGGGACCATCGCGCTCTTGAACGTAGGGGCGGCGGTGAGCTCGCTCAACATCGTGTCGCACGGCATCAGCGCGTTCACGCGCGAGATCACCAACGCCGGCAACGCGATCACCGAAGAAATCCAGAAGCAGTGCAGCGTCCCGTACGAGCAGGCCGAGGCCTACAAGTGCGGCGGCGGCCCGACGCAGATCGTGCCGCAAGAGGTCCACCAGATCATCACGAGCGCCTGCGACGGGCTCGCCGGCGAGATCCAGCGCTCGCTCGACTTTTACCTCGCCACCAGCGGCGAGAGCGAGATCAGCAAGATCTTCGTCTCCGGCGGCAGCGCGTACCTCGCGCCTTTGTGCAAGTCGATCGAGAAGCGCGCGCGCGTGCCGGTGATGATGTTCGACCCGATGGCGAACCTGACCGTCGACACGAAGTTCGTGAACGAGCCCGAAATGCGGAGCCGAGCCGCGCAGCTCGTCGTCGCCCTCGGCCTGAGTCTGAGGACGGACAAGGAGCGCCGGTCGTCATGATCCGCATCAACCTACTCCCGCAGAAGAAGGAAGCGCGTCGCGGCCGCGGTGGCGGCGGCGGCGAGGTCACCGAAGGGAGCAATCTTTGGCTTGCGGTGGTGGGCGGGCTGGTCCTGCTCGAAGCCGTCGGCCTGCTTTTTTGGTACAAATCGAAGCAGAACGTCCTGGCCGACGCCATGAAGGCGAACCAGGAGGTCGAGGCGAACATCGGGAGCATCAAGGCCCAGATCGCCAATCACGAGGAGATCAAGGCGCAGCTCAAGGACCTCCGCGATCGCGAGCAGGCGATCCAGAAGCTCCAGGCGGCGCGCACCGGCCCGACGTCGACGCTCCTCGAGCTGTCGCACGTGCTCACGCCGGGGCGTGGGCCGACGGTGGATCGCGACAAGCTCGAGCAGCTGAAGCGCGACAACCCCGGCGCGGTGCCGAACCCGAACTGGGATCCGCGTCGCCTCTGGCTGACCGGCTACAACGAAGCCGATCGCACCGTGAAGCTCCAGGGCCTCGCGCGCGACGGCGAGGACGTCAGCGAGTTTCTCCGCCGGCTGTCCCTGAGCGACTACTTTTACGAGCTCAAGCTCCTGCCTGCGTCGAAGACCATCGACGGGATAACCCATCTGGAGCTCGTAAGGTTCGAGCTCAGCGCAAAGGCGAGGTACTGAGCCATGGCATCCGCCACCCAAGCCCTGTCGCTCGCGCGCGCGACGATGCCGGTCAAGATCGGTTTCGGCATCATGGCCGTCATCCTCGTCGGCCTCGTCTACTACGTCTTCCTGCACACCGAGGTCGGCTCCAAAATAGACCAGGCCAAGCGCCGCAAGGGAGAGCTCGAGAGCGCGCTCGCCACCTCGCGCCAGTCGCAGGCCGGGTATTTCCAAGACCGTGACGAGCTCGTCATGCGCCAGCAGCGGCAGCGCGAGCTGAACAAGGTGCTGCCGGCCGAGACCGAGGCGGCGGCGTTCCTCTCGAGCCTGCAGCAGGTGTCGAACGTCTCCGGCATCGATCTGAAGGCCTGGCAGCCGCAGGAGGAGCAGACGCAGGCGTTCTTCGCCAAGGTGCCGATGCGCCTCGAGGTGGGCGGTCGCTTTCACCAGCTCGCGAAGTTCGTCTACGAGGTCGGCAAGCTGGACCGCATCATCAACATGGAAAACATCGAGCTGTACGACGCCAGGCTCGTCGGCAACGACGTCGAGATCAAGGCGCGGTGTCTCGCGACGACGTTCCACACCATCAAGCCCAAGACGCCGCCGCCGCCGCCGGGGGGACCGAAATGAAGACCATCCTCTCTACGTGCACCGTCCTCGTGATGACGGCGGGCCTCCTCGTCGGCTGCGGGGACAAGGTCCTGAGCAGCACGCCCCCGCCGCCGGCCGCGCGCGCCGCGGGCGCCCTGGGCGACGCGGGGCTTCCGCCCGCGGCCAAGGGCGTCGAGTACACGGAGAACGACTTCGTCGAGAACGATCACAACCGCGATCCGTTCCGCTCGTACGTGACGCTCTTCGTCGAGAAGAACACCGCGCCGCAGAAGATCCAGCGGTTCGTGGTGCTCGAGCAATACTCGCTCGACGAGCTCAAGCTCGTCGCGATCGTCACCGGCGGCGAGTACCCGCGCGCGATGCTCGTCGACCCGACGAGCAAGGGCTGGGTCGTCAAGCGTGGCGACTTCCTCGGGCGGCCCGACGTCGTGCACACCGGCGGCACGAACGGCACCGACTACCCGCTGCACTGGCGTGTCGATCGCGTGCGCGACGGCGACCTGGTGCTCATTCGCGAAGACCCGGCGCAGCCGGGCATCGCCCCGGCGACTCGCGTGATTCCGCTCCATCCAGAGGGCGCCGGCAAGGACAAGGAAGCGCAGTTGTAGGGGGGAGCGCGCGCCGGCAGCTGCGTGCGCGTGTCGGGAACGGGGCGGGGCTTGGCCGGTCGGGTCGGGCCCCGCTTTCGTTTTGTCTGCGTGCGCCCCGGCGAAATGCGAGCCGGAAATTGGTCCCTTCGAGATCACACGGTCTAGCGTTGCCACTGCGAGCCCATTTCATGGGAGCTCGCTCCAGGAGCCACGGCATGTTCAGGGCAAAAACGCGCCATACTGCCTCGCGACGCCAGAAGGTGATCGCCGCGCTGCTCAGCGCCAACGTCGTCGTGCTTACGACGTCCCTCGGGTGGGCGGACGCGACCGTCAACCACGTGAAGAGCGTCGCGGTCCACGCGGCGGACGGTGTAGCAGGCGGCGCCGAGATCGAGGTCGTCGCCACCGCGGCGCCGACGTTCAACGCTCGCGTCGCCGAAGGAGGTAAGCGCCTCATCGTCGACATCGTGGGCGCTGACGTCACCGGCGCTCCGGAGGCGATCACGAACGGCACGGGCGTCGTGGGCGGAGTGCTGACGCAGAGCTTCAAGACCGACGCGGGGACGCTGACGCGCGTGTCCATCTCGCTCGCGAAGAACGCCAGCTACCGTGTGCGCGCGGACGGCAACGTGCTCCGCATCTCGCTCGCGCCGGCCGACAAGACCGGCCCGACCGACGGCCCGCCCAAGGCGCCGGAGCCCGTGAAGGACGAGCCGAAGGTCGAGGTCGTCCTGAGCGAGATCAGCGACGTGAAATTCGAGCGCCGCCCCGCGACGCCGACCACGCTGGCCAAGGATCGCCTCGTCGTCGCGCTGACGGCCATCCCGTCCTACGCGCTCAGCACGACGTCGTCGGGGCGCCTGCGCCTCGAGTTGAAGGCGTGCAAGCTGCCCGAGAACCTCGGTCGCACCCTCGACGTCAGCGCCTACAAGGGCTTCCTCAAGAACGTCGGCACGTTCTTCGACGGAACGACGGGCGTGACCGTCATCGAGCTCGAGCGCACGAGCGACGCCGCGCAGGGCGTGGTTCAAGTCGACGGCAAGAGCCTGGTGTGGACGTTCGACGTGCCGAAGGGCACCCAGGTGACTGCGCCGATCGCCAAGTCGACGCGCAAGACCGTCACGGTCGCGCGCGAGACGGTGGCCGACGGCGGCCCGAAGATCGAGACCTCGATCCACGGCGGCGAGCAGCCCGAGCCCAAGATCGAGACGACGACGGCGGGCGGTGAGGCCGGCTTCGCGGCGACGATCAACGCACAGCAGGGCGGCCCCGGACGCTACACGGGCCGTCGCATCGACCTCGACCTCAAAGACGCCGACATCCACAACATCCTGCGTCTCCTCGCGGACGTCGGGCGCGTGAACATCGTCACCGCCGACGACGTCGCCGGCAACATCACCATCCGCATGCGCAACGTCCCGTGGGACCAGGCGCTCGACGTCGTGCTCCAGGCCAAGGGCCTCGGCATGGTCCGCTCGGGCAACCTGATCCGCGTGGCGCCGCTCTCGCAGCTCCAGAAGGAGCGCGAATTGCGGCTCGCCGCGGCCAAGCAGGAGTACGAGCTCACGCCGCTCGAGACCCGCCTCATCCCCGTCAGCTACGCGCAGGCCGAAGAGCTCCAGGCGCGCGCCAAGGATCTCCTCTCGCCGCGCGGCTCGCTCGCCGTCGACGACCGCACCAACACGATGATCGTCCGGGACATCACCGGCAACATCAACTACATCGAGGAGCTCGTCCGGACCCTCGACACGCAGACGCCCCAGGTGCTCGTCGAGGCGCGAATCGTCGAGGCCACGAGCCGCTACCTCCGCGACGTCGGCATCCAGTGGGGTGGCGACGCGACCTTCAGCGAGGCCACCGGCAACCCGACCGGCGTGGCGTTCCCGTCGCGCGCCACCGTGGCCGGCGGTAACTACGACAACAACACCCCGACCGCCGGCGTCTCGCCTTTCCAGCGCCAGGTGCAGACACCGAACTTCGCCGTCAACCTCCCGGCTGCCGTGGGTACCGGGCAAGGCGGCGCGCTCGGCTTCTCCTTCGGGTCGATCGACAACAACCTGAACCTCGGCCTGCGCCTCTCGGCGGCGGAGACGAGCGGCCTCGTGCGCATCGTGTCCTCCCCGCGCATCCTGACCCTCGACAACCGCGAAGCCCGCATCAACCAGGGCACGCTCATCCCGTTCTCGCAAGTCAGCGCCCAGGGTGTTCAGACGACCTTCCAGGAAGCCAAGCTGCAGCTCCTCGTGCGCCCGCACGTGACGGCTGACGGCAGCGTCTCGATGCACGTGAAGATCAACCGCGACGAGCCCGACTTCAACCAGACCTCGGCCCGCGGCGATCCGACCATCCTGAAGCGCGAGGCGGAGACCGACCTCCTCGTCATGGACGGCCACACGGCGGTCATCGGCGGCATCTTCACCCGCAACACCGGACGCAACCTCGACCAGGTGCCCTTCTTCGGTGACATCCCGATCCTCGGCATCCTCTTCCAGCGTCGCCGCGCGAATGACACCCGCAACGAGCTCGTCATCTTCCTCACGCCCCGCATCGTGAACCGCGCTGAGGCAATCGGACGCTGATCCGCGGTCGTATGGGACAAATTGCGCCAATCATGAATTGACGTGGGGCAAAGTGGCCCGATAGCTTGAGGGGATGCCGAACCTGCATCCCCTCGCTGTTTTTGTCCTGACGGGCGTCTCCGTCCTCGCATGCGGAGGAGCTCCGAAAGCGGAGCCAGCCTCCACCCTGGCCCCGACCCCCGCCTCGACCTCGACCGCGACCTCGACCTCGCCGACGACCTCGACCTCGCCGACGACCTCGACCGCGACGCCGACCTCGACCCCGACGGCGACCTCGACCGCGACCGCGACGCCGACCGCGACGCCGACGGCAGCGAAGGGCTACGACGATCCCATCGAGATCGAGCATGGCGGCACGATCACCATGGCGCCGCTCGTGCAGAAGAACACGCCGAAGTCCTCGTTTCCCAAGCGCACCGTCGGCGACAAGGAGTGCTGGCAGGGCACGTCGCTCGAGGGCGACGCGAAGAAGGACTTCGACCTCCTCATCAAGAAGTGCGGCGCACCGACGGGTCTCCTGGAGTACGCGCGCCCGGTGCGCGGCAAGCTTCACCACGAGCACGACAAGCGCGACACCTACAAGATCAAGCTCTCCGGCGGCATGTGCTACCGCTACTTCGCGGTCGCCGACGCGGGCGTGAAGGATCTCGACATCCTCGTGACCAAGCCCAACGGCGCCCTGATCGCCGACGACAAGACCACGCACCCGGTCGCCATCATCGAGTTCGACAAGAGCTGGTGCATGGACGACGACGCCGAATACGACTTTCACATCGAGGTCGATGGCGTCGGCACCGGCCACTACATGTTCGGCGTCTGGGTGAAACCCAAGGGGGCCTGATCGGCCGCGTGGGCGGGGCAACGTTTGACGCCCTGCACCGTTTCACGGTACGCGCGGAGGCCGACCCATGCGAAGGGCAAGGCTCGCCGGCATCGTCTCGCTCGCGCTCGTCGCCGCATCGGTCCCCGCGGTGTCGTTCGGCCAGGCCGCGCGCGCCGTCTCGCTCGAGTGGAAGGCCCCGCCGGATTGCCCCGATTCGGCGTACGTGGTGGGGGAAATCGCCCGTCAGCTCTCGGGCTCGACGGCCGATCCCCAGCGCAAGGTGAAGGCGCGCGCGGAGGTGAAGCGCGAAGGGGCGAAGTACAGGCTGTCGCTCGGGGTCGAGACGGGGGACAAGCACGGGGAGCGGACCCTCCTCGCGGAGACCTGCCGGGCCGCGGCGGACGCCACCGCGCTGATCGTCGCGATGGCGGTTGACCCCACCAAGGTCCTCGCCTCGGAGCCGGCGATCGTGCTGGTCCCAGGCATGAGCGGCGCGACCGCAACCCCGACCCCGACCGCGACCGCGACCGCGACCCCGACCCCGACCCCGACCGCGACCCCGACCCCGACCGCGACCGCGACCGCGACCCCGACCCCGACGCCGACCCCGACTCCGACCCCGACCGCGACCGCGACCGCGACCGCGACCGCGACCGCGACCGCGACCGCGACCGCGACCGCGACCGCGACCGCGACCGCGACCGCGACCGCGACCCCGACCCCGACCCCGACCCACGTCCTCGCCCTTGGCGCCTCCGGCCTCGGCGACATCGGGACGTTCGATCGGCCCAACTTCGGGGTCGCTGCCCACGTCGCCTGGACGCCGTCGGCGCTGAGGATCGAGCTCGCGGGGACGTACTGGTTGACGCAAAGGGTCACGCTCGCCGCGCCGCCGCCCAATCCGCCGCGGGGGGCGAAGCTGGATCTCATGACGCTGGGACTCCTCGGCTGCTACGCCGTGGTCAAGAAGCCGTTCGAGCTGTCGCCGTGTGGCGGTACCGAGCTCGGTCCGTTCGCGGCGACAGCGTTCGGTGTGAGCGAAACCGGGAGCGGTTCTGCGCTTTTGACCTCGCTCCGCCTCGGGGGGCTATTCGCGGTTCCGCTCGGCCCGTTTGCGCTGAGGGCTACTCTCGAAGGGGTCGCGCCGCTGGCCCGTCCGTCCTTCCAGATCGGGTTTGTAGGACAGGTGCATAGACCCGCTCCCCTGACCGCACGCGCAGGATTCGGCGTCGAGCTGCGTTTTTGAGCACGGATCGGGCGCGCCCCGGCCAAAAACACGGTTGAATAGAGGTTGTGCCGGTGACCCCCGCTTCCGACACGCTTCTGGTCGCAGCGCCCGCGAGCTCCGTCGCGGGTGGCCCGGGCCTCGCCACGTCCCCGGACGGCCCGGTGTCGGGCGAGGTCAGGACGTACACGTTCGATCAGGTCTACGAGGAACACTTCTCTTTCGTCTGGCGCAACGTTCGAAGCCTCGGCGTCCCGCCGAGCTCGGTCGAGGACGTCGTGCAAGACGTCCTCGTGGTCGTGCACCGGCGCTTGCCCGAGTTCGACGGCGCGCGTGCGTCCATCCGGACCTGGCTCTTCGGGATCTTGAGGCGCACGGTGGCCGACCACCGGCGCACGAGGCGTCGCAAGCCGGCGCAGTTCGGTACGCAAGAAGGAGACGCGGAAGTGGAAACGCTCACGGACGGATCGAGGTTGAGCCCGCACGAGTCTGCGGCGCGCGCCGAGGCCGTGCGCGTGCTCTCCCAGCTCCTCGAATCGCTCGAGGACGAGAAGCGCGAGGTGTTCGTTCTCGCCGAGCTCGAGCAGATGAGCATCCCGGAGATCGCCGCGGCGATCGACCTAAACGTGAACACCGCCTACGCGCGCCTGCGGGCCGCGCGCAAAGACTTCGAGGAAGCCGTGCAGCGCTACCACGCAAAAGACGCCCACACCTGGAGGACCCGATGAGCGACATGTCTTCCGAGGCGAGGGCGCTGCTCGACAGCGCGATGCCCGGCCTGGAGCCGTCGGACGACGCGCGCGCGCGGGTTCGGGCGAAGATCGCCGCGCAGATGGCGGTCGGCCTGGCAGCAGGCGCGGCCGTCGTGGCGGTGTCGAAGTCCACAGCAGGCGCGACGGCGGCGACCGTGGCCGCAAGCGCAGGCGGCGCGGGCGTTGCGGCGGGCGCAGGTGTGGCGGCGGGCGCAGGTGCGGCGGCGGGCGCAGGTGCGGCAAGCGTCGCGGGCGCAGGCGCGGCAGGCGCAGGCATTGCCGGCGCAGCGGTCACCATGGGGGTGACGACGAAGATCATCGCGTCGCTCGCGGTCGTGAGCGCCGTGAGCGTCGGAACCATCACGTACACGCAGACCAGGCAGCCCGAGCCGACGATCGCCGCCACCGCGCCTGCGGTCGTCGCGCCCGCGCGTCCGACGGCGGTTGACCGGAATGTGGCCCCGCGCGCGGCCAACCCTGCAGCGGCTCCAGGCGCCGGGCCGAGCGCCGATCCGACGCCGAGCGATCCGGCTCCCGTCGTCGCCGTCGCGCCGACGAGCGCACCGCTCATCCCGACCCCGCCGATCCTTCCGCCGCCGGCCTCGTCCGCGACGCTCGCCGCGGAGGTCGCCCTCCTCAAGCAAGCGAACGCCGAGCTCGCGAGCGGGAGCCCGGGTAGGGCGCTGGCCCTGCTCGACGAGCACCGCCGTCTCTACCCGCGCGGCGCCCTCGTCGAAGAGCGCGACGCCGCGCGCGTATTGGCACTCTGTGGCGCGGGCCGGCACTCAGAAGGCATCGCGGCGCGCGGCCGGTTCCTCCGCGAGCACCCCGCATCGCCCCAGATCGGCCGAGTCCAGAACGCCTGCGCTACGCCAGGATCCGGAATTCAAAGGGATTTCCCCCAGTGAAGCGAAAGTGCCGTCCTCCGGCACTTTCCGTCACAGACCGGCACTAGGCCGGCCAACAACAGCACAGACGATGGACGCGAGGACGAGGGCCTCGCGGACCGCGGCACTTCGAGGGGAAGGACGCCAGAGCCGGCGCCGGCCCCTGCAATTTCGCTTTTTTGGACCCCACCAAGGAGACTCCCATGATCGGCAAAGCCCGCTTCTTCCGACCCGCCGCGTTCGCCGGCCTCTTTATCCCGATCGCTGTCCTTGCCGCGTGTGGCGGCAAGGGAGTCACCATCGGCTCCAACAGCGCGGAGCTGAAGACGGTCGACCCGGCGAGCGTCGCTGGATCGGTTCCGGCGTGCGCGCCGCAGGCCGCCCACCCGAACGTCTGCTGCAAGGGCGGCCCGAACGAGGCGTCCGACTGCGTCGCGTTCGTCAACAGCCCCTTCCACAAGTGCGACGAGGGCTGGACGACCTACCCGGACCCGGGCAAGTGCTGCGATCTGAACGATCCGAGCAAGTGCGCCACGCCCCCTCCCGGCCCGCCACCCCCCACGGGCTGCGGCTACGCCTGCGCGCCCGGCTGGTGGCCCGTGGTCAACAACCCCGGTGAGTGCTGCCGCATTCTCGCCGGCGGAAACGCCCTCGAGTGCTCGCGGAGCGACTGGGGCTACCCGCCGCCGCCGCCGATGGGCTGCGGGACCGGTGGTGGTGGTGGTGCTGACGGTGGAATCGGCTGGACCGACGGTGGAATCGCCGTCGACGGCGGACCTGCGACCGACGCGTCGCCGCCTCCTTTGGACGGCGGACCCGGACCCAGCACCGACGCGTCGCCGCCCCCGCCCCCGAACCCGAACCCCGGCCCCGACCCCGGCCCCGGTCCGGTTCCGCCTCCGATCGAGTGCGACGGCGGCGCGCCGCCCCCCGTTCCCGCGCCGCCGCCGTGGCCCGGCCCGGTGTGCACGTCGCCGTGCCCGGTCGGCTTCAACCCGCTCCCGGCCGATCCGTCGATCTGCTGCGCGCTTCAGCCGAACGGTGGCGAGATCTGCTTCTCTCAGGCGATCGGCCAGGCCGGCGGCCCGACCGGAGTGAGCTTCGGCGGCGGCGGTAAGGGCGGCACCACCGGCGGCGGCTCGGGTACGACGACCCCGCCCGGCAAGTAGGCGCCTCCTCCGGTAAGCGCGCCTCCTCCGACCAGGAAGCGCGCCTTCGAGGACACGAGCTCCCCCGCTCGTGTCCTCGTCGTTTTTTGTGCGAAGCACGGGGAGGCCAATTTCGGGCAAATGACGCTGGATCCGCTCGGACCCCACGCGAGCCGCGGCGACGAGTCCCGCGGTCATCGCGCAGGGGTGCGCGCGAACCTCTTCCAGGAATTTGCCTCTTATTGCACTCTCAGTGCCCCCCATGCCCCTCTCGCACCGCCACCACGCGCGCTGCGGCCATCTTCAGGCCGAGCACGCCGAGCACCTCGAGGGCGGCGCCGGCGCCGCCGCGCGTCCCTTCGCCTTCGCCTCCACGGCCCGCCAGTTCGAGCGCGATCGGCCGTTCCTCGTCCGGCACCTCGCGCTCGATCTCACGCTCGACGTCGAGAAGAAGTCGGTGAGCGGCAAGGCGACCGTCGACGTCGCGCGGATCGATCCCAAGGCCACGCAGATCAAGTTCGACGCCATCGGCTTCGATCTCGGCGGCGTGGAGGTCGACGGCAAGGCGGTCAACGCCAAGTACGACGGCCGCACGATCGACGTGCCGCTGCCCGCGAGCACCGACAAGGCGCAGATCGAGATCCGCTACACGGCGACGCCGCGCCGCGGCCTGTACTTCCTCGAGCCCGACGAGCACTACCCCGAGCGCCCGCGGCAGGTCTGGAGCCAGTGCCAGGAAGAGGACGCGCGCCATTTTTTGCCGTGCCACGACAAGCCCCACGTCAAGATGACGACCGAGCTCGCCGTGCGCGTGCCGAACGGCTGGACGGTGCTTTCCAACGGCCGCCTCGCCATCAAGGACACGCCGGAGAAGGGCCCGTGGTTTTTCCACTGGAAGATGACCGAGCCGCACGCGAGCTACCTGCTCACGCTCGTCGCCGGCGAGTTTGCGGAGCTCACCGCCAAGGCGGGCGACGTGCCGCTCTCGTACCTGGTCCCGAAGGGGCGTGAGGGCGATGGCGCGCGCACGTTCGCGCGCACGCCCGACATGGTCACGCATTTCGGCAAGCTGGTCGGCGTCGACTACCCCTGGAACAAGTACGCGCAGGTCGTCGTCAGCGACTTCATCTTCGGCGGGATGGAGAACACGACCGCCACCACGATGTACGAGCACATCTTGCTCGACGAGCGCGCGGCGCTCGACGTGACGAGCGACGATCTCATCGCGCACGAGCTGGCGCACCAGTGGTTCGGCGACTACGTCACGTGCCGCGACTGGAGCGAGGGCTGGCTCAACGAGGGCTTCGCGACGTACTTCGAGCACGTCTGGCGCGAGAAGCAGCTGGGGGGCGACGAGTACTTCTTCGGCCTGCGCGGCGATCTCGCGGCCTACGTGACGGAGGCCAACGGGCGCTACCGACGGCCAATCGTCTGCCACGAGTACGACTCGCCGCTCGATCTCTTCGATCGCCACCTTTACGAGAAGGGCGGGCTCGTCCTTCACGTCCTCCGCGCCGAGCTGGGGCCGGAGCTGTTCTGGAAGGGGGTCGGCGTGTACGTGCGGCGGCACGCGTTCGGTCTCGTCGAGACGCGCGACCTGCAGCGTGCGCTCGAGGAGGTGAGCGGGCGGAGCCTGGGCCGCATCTTCGAGCAGTGGATCTACCGCCCCGGCCACCCGGAGATCGAGGTCGCGCTCGCGTGGGAGGACGGCGTCCTCAAGGTGGCGACCAAGCAGACCCACGCGGCGACCGACGGCGTGCCCCACCACTTCGAGGTGCCGATCGTGCTCGACGTCGTCCTCGAAGGCGGCGCGACCTCGCGCGAGCGCCTCGTGATGACGCAGCGCTCGGAGACGTTCGCCGTGCCATGCCCCGCGCGTCCGAAGCACGTGGTGATCGACCCGGAGATGCAGATCCTCGGCGAGGTGCACGCGAAGGCGCCGAACGACATGCTCCGCGCGCAGCTCGCACATGCCGCGACCGGTCGGGGCCGCTGGCTCGCGGCGCTCGCCCTCGCGACGAGCGACGATCCGCCGACCATCGCCGCGCTCAAGAAGCGGCTCGAGGACGAGAAAGAGTTCTGGGGAGTTCGTGCCGAGTGCGCCTCTGCGCTCGGACACATCCGCGCGCGCGAGTGCTTCGCCGCGCTCGTCGAGAACGTGACGACGAAGCACCCCAAGGTGCGTCGGGCCGTCGTCGACGCGCTCGGCCGCTTCAAGACCACCGCCGCCGCGGAGGCGCTCAAGCCGCGCGCGCTCAAGGACGAGAGTTACCTCGTCGAGGCCGAGGCCGCCCGCGCGCTCGGCAAGACCAAGCAGCCCGCGGCGTTCGATACGCTCCTCGACGTGCTCGATCGCCCGTCGTGGGCCGACGTCGTCCGCGTCGGCGCGATCGACGGGCTCGCCGCGCTGCGCGACGATCGCGGCGCGCCGCACGTGCTCGCGCGGACGCGCTACGGCCAGCCGAACCGTGCGCGCCGCGCTGCGATCCTCGCGGTGCCGAAGCTCGTCGCCGATCGCAAGGCCCGCGAGACGCTCGAGGATCTCCTGGACGACGGTGACCCGCACCTCCGCATCGACGTCGTACGCGCGCTCGTAGAGATGGGGGACACCAAGTGCCGCGCTGCGCTCCGCGGGCGGCTCGAGGTCGACCTCGACGCGCGCGTTCGCCGGCGCCTGCGCGAGGCGCTGCGCGACATGGGCGAGGGCGCGAAGAAGGGCGTCGACCAGGTGAAGGAGGAGCTCGAGAAGCTCCAGACCGAGCACATCGATCTGAAGACGCGCCTGTCCGTTCTCGAGACGAAGCTCGGCAGCCGCGACAAGCCGGCGCCCCCGCACGCGCCGCAACCGGCAGCCAAGGGCAAGCCGGCAGGCAAGCCGCTGGCGAAGGCGAAGGGAAAGAAGCGATGAGCGACGAGGCGTTTCCCATCAAGACCGAGCAGCGCGGCACCGTCGCGGTGTGGACGATCGATCGCGAGGCCCGCATGAACGCGCTCTCACGGGCGACGCTCCTCGCGTTCGGCAAGCTGGCTCGCGAAGCGGCAGAGAACGCGTCGATCCGCGCGATCATCGTCACGGGCGCTGGCGAAAAGGCCTTCTGCGCAGGGGCGGACCTGAAGGAGCGCCAGGGCATGAGCGAGAACGACGTGCGCGTCCAGGTCGAGCTGTACCGCGCCGAGCTCGGCCCGCTCGATCGCTGCACGAAGCCGGTCGTCGCGGCGATCAACGGCGCCGCGTTCGGCGGCGGGCTCGAGCTCGCGCTCATCTGCGATCTGCGCGTCGCCGCGAAGCACGCGATGCTCGGCCTCCCGGAGACCACGCTCGGCATCATCCCTGGCGCCGGCGGCACGCAGCGCCTGCCGCGCATCGTAGGCGAGGCGCGCGCCAAGGAGATGATCCTCCTCGGCCGCCGCCTCACCGCCGACGAAGCCCTCGGGTGGGGCCTCGTCAACCGCGTCACCGCGCCCGGAACGAACGTGGTCGACGACGCGATGGCCTGGATCGAGCCTATCGCCAACGGTGCCCCGATCGCCCAGGCGGCCGCGCTCGAAGCCATCGACCGGGCCTTCGCGAGCAGCCTGGATGTAGGGCTGGAGCTCGAAAAGGTCAGCTACGACAAGACGTTGGTGAGCGAGGACCGGCGGGAGGCGCTCGTGGCCTTCGCCGAGAAGCGGAAGCCGGTCTTCAAAGGTCGCTGAGCCCATGTCGCACACGTGCCTACCCATCTGAAGAGGCGCATTGACCCCGGCCCCCAGCCCCCGTTTAGTTAAGGTAGCTGGAGCAATCGGCGTTTGGCCGGAACGGGCAATCGACGGCAGCGAACCAGACGGAGGCTATGGCAACCGTTCCCTGTGGACGGTTGCTATAGTAGGGCGGGAACAAGATGAAACGACTCGGCATCTTCGGCGCGGCGACGCTGCTCGGCGCGGGCGCGCTCGCCGTCGCTTGCGCGAGCGTGCTCGGCGTCGATGATGCGATCCTCGATCCGTCGGGGACGGACGCCGCGGCCGACGTCACCCAGGTCGATGCCGCCACCCCGCCGCCGCCGCCGCCAGATGGTGGGGGCGGACCGGACGTCGTCGTCGTCGTCGACGCGGGGGTCGATTGCCCGAACGAGAAGGCAGATGACGTGCACGGGATCTTCGTCTCGCCCGGCGGTGTGGCGACGTCGAACTGCGGCTCGAAGCTGCAACCGTGCACCACGCTGGGGCTCGGGATCACGCGCGCGAAGGCGGTGCCCGGCATCACGACCATCTACGTCGACAGCGGAAGCTACGCGGAGACCGTGTCTCTCGCCGGCGTCAGCGGCCTCCTGATCCAGGGCGGATGGGACGACGTCGGCGGCGTGTGGCGGCGGCAGTGCACGGCGACGCGGACGCAGAGCGCGAAGGTCGTCGGCCAGGGCGGGGTCGGTGTTCGTGCGGTCGGGATGACCGGGCTCGCCACGCTCGACACGCTCTCGATCGAAGTGAGCCTCGCCGGCGGCGCGCCGAGCCAGTCGCTCTACGGCGTCTTCGCGAGCGGTGCGACGGCGTGGGTGAAGCTCGTCGACGTCGGGATCGCTGTCGGAAATGCGGGTGCCGGCGGCGCGGGAGGGGCAGGTGCCGCGGGTGGCGCGGGCGCCAGCTGCGTGGGAACCGGGGGCGCCCCGGGAACGATCGGTGGTTCGGGGGGACCCGGCGGCGCCGGTTCCTTCACGTCGGCGGGCTACACGGCGCCGGGTGGCGATCCGGGCAATGGCGGCACCGACGGCAAAGGCACTGCCGGCGGCACCGCGGCCGCGGTCGCGTGCATGACGACGTGCGCCCTCGCGGACGGCGGCGCGGCGTGCGACCAGGCGACGACCTCGACGAAGGGGACCAACGGAAGCGGCGGCTGCGGCGGCGGATCGGGCGCCGGTGGCGCCGGCGGCGCGCCGGGCGGGAGCGCGATCGGCGTCTACGTCTGGGACGGCCAGGTCAACCTCGTTCGCGGCGCGGCCGCGACAGGCAACGCCGGCGCGGGCGGGGCAGGCGGCGGCGGCGGTGGCGGCGGCGCGGGCACGGCCGGCGCCGTCGGGACCGATGGCGCCGCGTGCCCGACGGTGTGCACGTTCGATGCGGTGGGACCGACGTGCACGCCCGGGACCAGCGTGACGCCGAAGGGCGGCGCGGCCGGCGCGGTCGGCGGAAAGGGCGGCAACGGCGGGAGTGGCGGCGGCGCGGCCGGCGGCTTCTCGTACGCCGTCTTCACCAACTCGAACGCGATCGTGACCGTCGACACGACGGCGCTCGCGCACGGGACCCCAGGC
The DNA here is from genome assembly GCA_025359105.1 of Myxococcales bacterium. GTDB lineage: Bacteria > Myxococcota_A > Polyangia > Polyangiales > Polyangiaceae > JANYHK01. The sequence goes on from JANYHK010000060.1 coordinate 139,132, forward strand.
GCCGGTGGCGGCGGCGCCCCGGCGGGAAAGTCTGGAGACACGGGGACGGTGCAGTGAGCAGCACGAAACCCCCCAAAGGGCCGAGCGGCCCGCCGCCGTGGAACCTCGACGAGGAGATGTCGGGCTCCGAGGACGTGTCGTTCGAGGACTGGCCGCCCGAGGCCGGGATCCTCGCGTCGCCGCTGCTCGGTGAAAAGCGTCCCAGCTACCGCCCGACGCGCAAGACCATCCCGCCCGAGGTCCCCGGATGGCCTCCGGCCGAGGGCACCATCCTCCTCGGCAAGTACAAGATCGACAAGATCCTCGGCAAAGGCGGGATGGGGGTCGTCGTCGTCGCGCGGCACCTTCAGCTCGAGCAGAAGGTCGCGATCAAGTTCCTGCATCCCGCGGCGATGGCCGATCCGGACGTCGTCATCCGCTTCGCGCGCGAGGCGCGCGTGCTCGCGCAGATCCAGAGCGAGCACGTCGTCCGTATCCTCGACGTCGGTCAGCTCGCCGGCGGCGAGCCGTACATGGTCATGGAGTTCCTCGAGGGGACCGACCTGTCGAGGGCCGTGAAGGTGCGCGGCCCCCTCCCGCTCGAGGAGGCGGTCGACTACGCCATCCAGGCGTGCGAGCCGCTCGCCGAGGCGCACGTCCTCAACATCATCCACCGCGATCTCAAGCCGTCGAACCTGTACCTCGCCCGCCGCGCCGACGGGACCTACACGATCAAGGTCATCGACTTCGGCATCTCCAAGGTCGCCGCGAGCGAGACCGAGCTGTCGATGACCAAGACGTCGGTCATCCTCGGCTCGCCGCTTTACATCTCGCCCGAGCAGCTCCGTAGCGCCAAGGACGTCGACGCCCGCAGCGACATCTGGGCGCTCGGCGTCATCATGTACAAGCTGCTCACTGGCCACCCGCCGTTCATGGCCGACACGATCGCCCAGCTGTGCGCGATGATCCTGCTTAACCCGCCGCCCCGCATCACCGAGGCGCGGCCCGATCTTCCGCAGTCGTTCGAAGCGGTGCTCGCGCGCTGCATCCACAAAGATCCCGACCAGCGGTTCCAGAACGTCGGCCAGCTCTCCGACGCCCTCGCGCCGTTCCTGGCGCCCGACGCCGAGGCGCACGACTCGGTGCTGCGAATTCGCCGGCTCCTCAAGACCACTGCGCCGAAGGACGCGCCGAGCGGCGCTCTGCCCGATCTCGGCTCGGGCCCCTTGCCGCCTCCCTCGGGCTCCTGGTCCGAGGGGCAAGCCTCCAACCCCAGCCTGCCGGGTGCCAACGTCGTCACCGATGGCGGCGCGTCGCACACGCTCGGCGGCTCGGCGGCCGAGGCTGCGATCGAGAACGGTCGCAAGCAGCGCCAGCGCCGCGTGCTGGCCACCGCGCTGGGCGCCGCGCTGGCGTGCGTCGCGGCCGTCACCGGTGTCGTGGCGATCGTGAAGCTTCGTCAGCCGCAGGTGATCGAGCCGGGCCACCAGGTCGACCAGACTCCCCCTCAGCCGCTCCAGCCGCTGCCTCCGCTCCAGCCGCCGCTCCCGCTCGGCGCCGACACCGCCACGAGGCCGACGTCGCCGGTCTCGCCGTCGACCGCCTCGTTGCCCGTCGCCTCGACCGACCCCGTCGCGGTGACGTCGGCCTCGGTGCCCAAGAAGAACGTGACGCCGCCCCCCCCGCCGCCTGCTCCCATCCATCGCCCGGTCAAACCGGTGGACAACACCGAGTTCGGCGGCCGAAAATAGTGCTCGTGGCTTCGCGAAAGTTCTTCGGCATGGCCCTCGTGCTCGCAGCATGCGCCGCCGTGCCTGGGGTGGCGTCCGCCCAGAGCGCGCAGGACAAGGCAGCCGCGGACGTGCTGTTCCAGCAGGGCAAGAAGCTCATGCTGGACAACAAGTTCTCCGACGCGTGCCCGAAGTTCGCCGAGAGCCTGCGCCTCGACACCGGCCTCGGCACCATGCTTTGGCTCGCCGACTGCTACGAGCGCTCGGGCAAGACGGCGAGCGCGTGGGGCCAGTTCCAGGAGGCGGCGGAGACCGCGGCGAAGACGAAGGACGCGCGCGAGAAGGTCGCCCGCGAGCGCTCCAAGCAGCTCGAGCCGAGGCTCGTGAAGCTGCAGGTCGTCGTCGCCGAGTCCAACGTGGTCCCCGGGCTCGAGGTCCGGCGTGACGGTTCGCTCATCGGAAAGCCGCTCTGGGGAACGGCGGTGCCCATCGATCCGGGCTCGCACGAGCTGGTGGCGACCGCGCCTGGCTTCAAGACGTGGGAGGGGAGCATCGACGCGAGCGCTGTGGGAAAGACCGCGACAGTGACCATCCCGAAGCTCACGCCCGACGAGGCGCCCAAAGATGCGCCCGTCGTGGTCGTCGCGCCGAAGGAGCTGCCGAAGGGCGATCGCGGCAACATGCAGCGAACGATCGGCCTCGTCGCCGGCGGCGTCGGCGTCGTCGGTGTGGGCCTCGGCGTCGTCTTCGGCCTGAGCGCCAAGTCCAAGCTCGCCGACTCGAACGCCAATGGACACTGCCAGCCCAACAACCACTGCGACGAGATTGGCTTCCAGTCGCGCAGCGACTCCAAGGACGCCGCGACGCTGTCGACCGTCGCGTTCGCGGTCGGCGGGGTGGCCCTCGCCGCGGGCGCCGTCCTTTACTTCACCGCGCCGAAGGGCCCGCAGAAGGCCGGGCTGCAGCTCGTGCCGCAGGTCGGCCGCGGCGCGGGCGGGCTGGACATCCTCGGTCGCTTCTGACGGGGCGTTCCGGGGTATGCTCCCGGCCCCCATGTCGCTAGAAAAGAAGCTCACCGAGAGACTCGCCCGCATCGAGACGGGGGGCGCGCCCAAGTACCACCAGAAGAACGCGGAGCAGAAGAAGCTCTTCGCGCGCGAGCGCATCGCGCTCCTCGTCGACCCGGGCTCTTTCGTCGAGGACGCCGCGCTCGCGAACAACCTCGACCCCGATCTGCCTGCCGACGGCGTCGTGACGGGTACTGCGACGGTCTCTGGCCGCAGCGTGGCGATCATGGCGAACGACTCGACGATCAAGGCGGGCTCGTGGGGCCGCCGCACCGTCGAGAAGATCCTGCGCATCCAGGAGACGGCGGGCACGCTACGCGTACCGATGCTCTACCTCGTCGACTCGGCGGGCGCGCGCATCACCGACCAGATCGAGATGTTTCCGGGTCGCCGCGGCGCCGGTCGGATCTTCTACAACCAGGTGCAGATGAGCGGTCTCGTGCCGCAAGTGTGCCTGCTCTTCGGCCCGAGCGCGGCCGGCGGCGCGTACATCCCGGCGTTCTGCGACGTCGTCGTGATGGTCGAGGGCAACGCCAGCATGTACCTCGGCAGCCCGCGCATGGCCGAGATGGTCATCGGCGAGAAGGTCACGCTCGAGGAGATGGGCGGCGCGAAGATGCACTGCTCGGTCTCCGGCTGCGGCGACGTGCTCTGCAAGACCGAGCAAGAGGCGATTGCATTCTGCAAGCGTTACCTCGGCTATTTGCCTGGAAATTGCGAGGGTAAGCCGCCGGCGGCCGCCGCCCGCGCCCCCAAGTCGAGCGGAAAGCGCCTCGAGGAGATCATCCCCGCCGACGAGAACAAGTTCTTCGACATGATGGCCGTCGTCGGCGAGCTGATCGACGAAGGCACCTGGTGCGAGATCAAGCAGCTCTTCGCGCGCGAGATCCTGACCGGCTTCGCGCGCATCGACGGGCGCGTCGTCGGTATCGTCGCCAACCAGCCGAAGTGGCTCGGCGGCGTGCTCTTCGTCGACTCGGCCGACAAGGCGGCGCGCTTCATTTCCCTGTGCGACGCGTTCAATGTACCGCTCCTCTACCTCGCCGACGTTCCCGGCTTCATGATCGGAACGAAGGTCGAGCGTCAGGGGATCATCCGGGCGGGGGCGAAGATGATCGCCGCGGTGAGCGAGGCGACGGTGCCGAAGGTCAGCGTCGTCGTGCGCAAGGCGTACGGCGCGGGCCTCTACGCGATGTGCGGCCCGGCGTTCGAGCCCGACGCGTGCATCGCGCTGCCCAGCGCGTCGATCGCCGTCATGGGGCCGCAGGCCGCAGTGAACGCCGTCTACTACAACAAGATCCAGGAAGTCCCCGCCGGCCCTGAGCGCGACGCCTTCGTCGCCAAGCTGCGCGAGGAGTACAAGGCCGACATCGACCTCATGAAGCTCGCCGGCGAGCTCGTCATCGACGCCGTCGTCCCCGGCGAGCGGCTGCGCGCCGAGATCAGCGCGCGTTTTGCCCGATATGCCGACAAGGTCGAGTTGCGGCCCCGAAAGAAGCACCTTGTCTCGCCTGTCTGATCCGATCGACGAGGGGATGGCCTCCCGGTAGCATGGTGTACTATCGTGGCAGAAGTTCGCACAAGACCTTGGCGGAGAGCGTGCGCCGCTCTGGCGCTGACCACCGCGGGGTGTGCGGCGCTGCTCGGCGGAGACGACGGAGTCCTCGATGAATTGGACGCGGGCAAAGATGCGGGAAGCGACACCTCCTTCGCGCCCGACGCGAACGGTGACGGCACCGATTCATCCCTCGACGCAGGCCCCGACGGCCAGGGGGACGCGGCGAAGGATGCGACTGCCTGCCCTGGCGAAGCTGGCCCCGTGGGCGTGCGCGTGGGCGCGTTCTGCATCGACGGCACCGAGGTCACGAACAGGCAGTACCAGCTGTTCCTCACCGCGAAAGGCGCAGACGTGACCGGGCAGCCCGCGACGTGCGCGTGGAACACGACGCATACGCCGGGCGCGGCGTGGCCCTCCGACGCGCACGACGTGCCGGTCGTCTTCGTGGACTGGTGCGACGCCTACGCCTACTGCGCGTGGGGGAAGAAACGCCTCTGCGGCGCTATGGATGGAGGCTCGAACGATTTCGATGCGCAAGCCGACGCGTCGGCCAGCCAGTGGTTCGCGGCGTGCTCGCATGCAGGCGACGGGCAGCACGCTTACCCCTACGGCAACGCGTACGATCCCGCGGCGTGCAACGGCGCGGACTCGAACGACGCCGGTTCGCTCGTCGACGCGGGGTCCCAGCCGGCCTGCGTCGGAGGGTACCCCGGAATCTTCGACCTGAGCGGCAACGCCCGTGAGTGGGAAGACTCGTGCGCGCTCGGCGACGGCGCCGCCCCGCAGGCCGACTCCTGCCGCACCCGCGGCGGCGCATCGACCGACGACGGCGGCGCTCTCACGTGCGCGCGCGCGAATGCCCGCGCACGCTCCTCCGTCTCTGGCCACACGGGGTTCCGATGCTGCACCCCGTGACCGCGCGCGGCACGCTGCGCCTCCTGGTCCTGACGCTCGCCGCCGGGCTCACCGCGCCCGGGCTCGCCTGCGCCGACGATCCTGCGCAGGCGGCCACCCTGCTCGAAAACGGCAAGCGCCTCATGGCCTCCGGACACAACGAGGAAGCATGCCCGAAGATTGCCGAGAGCCAGAAGCTCGCGCCAGACATCGGCACGCTCATCCTGCTCGCCGACTGCAACGGCGCGACGGGCAAGACGGCGACGGCGTGGCGCCAGTACGGCGACGCGGCTGACCACGCAGCGCAGACGAAGGATCCGAGGGAGGCTGCCGCGCGCAAGAGGGTCGCCGAGCTCGCGCCGAAGGTCGGTCGGCTCGTGATCGTGCCGCCTGCGGGGGCGAAGGCGTCGCTCGGGATCGACTGCGACGGCGTGACCGTCCGCCAGAACGAATGGCGCACCGAGCTGCCGATGGATCCGGGAACCCATCGCGTTACGGCGTCCACGCTCGTCGGCGGGACATGGTCGGTGCGCGTCGTCGTGCCGCCCGAAGGGGGCGTCCAGACCGTCACGATCCCCGATGAGCTCATCGGGCGTGGTGACACGAGCGGCCGTCCGGTGACCAAGCAGGCGGCGCCTGACGACGACGAGCGGCCGGCGGAGGAGCCGGCGCCGTCCGACGGCTCGACGCAGCGCACGATCGGTCTCGTGGTGGGCGGCGTCGGCGTGGTCGGGCTGGGGCTCGGGGCGTTCTTCGGATTCCGCGCGAAGTCGAAGCTCGACGACTCCAACGCGGGCCACTGCGCGGCCAACGATCGTTGCGACGCGACGGGGGTTACCCTCCGCAGCGACTACACGAGCGCCGCGCGGTTCTCGACCGTAGGCTTCATCGCCGGCGGCGTCTTGCTGGCTGGCGGAGTCGTCCTCTACCTCACCGCACCTCGCGCGCCCGTCGCCGTCGCGGTCAACGGCGGTGCCGGCTCGGCGAACCTGGTCATCCGCGCCGCGTTCTGAACGCGGCATCGACCCACGAGCGGCTTTCGCGCCTGCCTTTTGCCCGCTCGCGCGGGGTGGGCGCAGTTGGTAGGATTGGGGCACATGACTTCGCGCGCGTTCGCGGTCTTTGCTTCTGGCGTCGCCCTCTCGCTCCTCGTCCCCGTCGCGGCGACGGCTGGCGGACCACCGCACGCCGCGAGCGTGGTGCGCGTCATGGGGCCGGCCGCCGAGCGCATCTACGCGCCGGTGAGCGGCCAGCTCGGCGCCCTCGTCGCCGTGCCACCCGGACAGCGCGCGGAGGATCTCGGCCTGTCCCCCGTCATTCCCGGCGTCGCGCGCCTGCGCGGCTCCGGCGCCGAGCTCCTCGCCTTCACGACCGCTCACCCGGGCCTGCACGTCGAGATCGCGCCGCCGCTGCACCCGCTCCTCGATAGCGCCGGCAAATGGGTCCAGGCGGACATCGGCCGCTTCCTGAAGAGCGTCGATGGTACCGGCGTCCTCGTCGGCGTCGCCGACACCGGTCTCGACATCACGCACCCCGATTTCATCGACGAGAAGGGGAACACGCGCGTCGCGTGGATGCTCGACCTGTCGCTCGCGCCACGCGGAAACCACCCCGAGCTCGAGCAGAAATACGGCATCACGCAGAACGGCGCGCTCGTCGCCGGCGCCGTGCTGAACGCCGACGAGATCAACGTCGTCCTCTTCAACCACCAGAAGGGGCCGACCGACGAGATTGGCCATGGGACGCACGTGTCCTCGATCGCCGCAGGAAATGGCGGGATCAAGCCTCACACGCCGTACGTCGGCATGGCACCTGGCGCCAAGATCGTGTTCGTTCGCGTGACCCGCGACGCGAGCGAGTCGATCGAGAACGACGATCTCGTCCGCGCCGTCCAGTTCATCTTCGACCGCGCCGACTTCGAGAAGAAGCCGGTCAGCGTGAACCTCTCGCTCGGCAGCGACTTCGGGCCGCACGACGGCACGTTCCTCTGGGAGAACGTCCTCGCCAGCTACGTCGGGCCCGACAAACCCGGCCACGCGCTGGTCGTCGCCGCCGGCAACAGCGGCTCGATCGCCGAGACGCCGATCCACCAGAGCGTCCACGTCGCGCGCGGCTCGACCCTGCGCGTGCCCATCGCGACCCGCGGCGCGGCAAACGGCTCGATCCAGGTGTGGGTCACGATGCGCCAGGGGGCGAGCCTCAGCATCGGGCTCGACGGGCCGGACGGCAGCTGGATCGCCCCGGTGCGCGAGGGCAGCGAAGGAGGCAAGAACTCCGGCGGGTACAACGCCGGCGTCGTCAACGGGAGCGCCGCGCAGGGCGGCAACGGCCCGGTGCCGAAGGGCTCGCACGGCGCGGTGGTGCTCTGGCAGGGCGCGTGGCCGGCCGGGCAGTACGAGATCGTCCTCGAGGGCGAGGGCACCGCAGACCTCTACCTGCAGGCGGGCGGCGACGCGTCGCCCGGCGGCGCCAGCCCCGCGTCGTTCGTCGCGGGCGTGCGCGAGGGGACGATCAACCTGCCGGCGACGCACCCGTCGATCATCGCCGTCGGCTGCACCGTCAACCGCGTCAAGTGGACGAGCGTAAACAAGGCGGACGTCGCGCTGCACGTGCCGCTGCTCGACGCGCGCGGTGGGGCGCCGCTCGCCGGCAGACCGACGCGCAACCTCGCCGACGGCGAGATCTGCTGGTTCTCCAGCGCCGGTCCGACCGTGACCGGCCAACCGAAGCCGGAGATCAGCTCGCCCGGCGGCCTCGTCGTGGCCGCGATGAGCGGCCAGGCTCTCCCCGGAACGCCGGGCAGTGTCTTCACCAACCCCAGCTGCCCGCCCTTGAAGAAGGGAGGCGAGCCCGATCCGAAGTGCCTGCAGATCGACGGCAACCACGGCGTGGCCGTGGGAACGAGCATGTCGGCGCCGCTCGTCGCCGGCGCGGTGGCGCTCCTCTTTCAGGTGGATCCGACGCTCACGCAGGACAAGATCGTGTCGCTCCTGCAGGCTGGCGCGCACCCGTTCCGTGGCGAGGCGCCGTTCCAGGATCAAGGCGGCCCGGGCGAGCTCGACATCCTCGGATCGCTCGACGCGCTCGAGCGCATGCACGATCCCCAGGCGTTCATGCCGAGCGCCGACAAGAGCTGGATCACCTTGAGCGCTGACTACGTCGCCGCCGACGGCTCTACGCCGCTCACGGCGATCGTCGAGCTTCGCACTGCCGACGGGCAGCACCGCGCAGACCTCCTCGGAGATCGCCTCCAGGCGCTCGTGAAGCTCGACGGCGTGCCCACGATTCCGCCGACGATTCTCCGCCGGGCGCCCGGCCTCTACACCTTCGTCGTCCAGCCGCCGGCGGGACTAGGTGGGTCGAGCCTGACGCTCGGCGCGACGTTCGACGGCGCGGACATCGTCACCACGAAGACCGTAGCGATCGCCGCGGACGTGTGGGCCAGCCAGTACCCTTCGTCGGCGAAGGGCGGCTGCGCCGTCGCTCCGCCTCCGCGCGGCGCCGCCGGTCTCGTCTGGATCGCCGTCGGCATCGGCGCCGCGGCCGTGCGTCGCCGTCGCCGTAAGCAGGTGCGGCTCACTCCGGCGCGATCGTGAGGAGCCACCCGTGCGGCTCCCAGACCTCGTCGTCGGGGTCGAAGGGGTACGCGCTGTCGCCGCAGTTCGTGCCGACGACGAGCACGGTCGCGACCGCGCCGAGATCGACGATGCTGATCTGCGTCGACGTCGCTTTGTCCGTCGTGGGGATGGGCAGGTGACCGAGCTCGCGCCCCGCCGCGTCGAGCTTCACCACGGCCCACCGCATCTTGGCGTGCGTCTCCCACTCGAGCTCGAGGCGCAAGGCCGTCTCGTTGCCGGCGCCGGTCCGACGGATCGCGACGATCGAAGTACCGGTCGGGGCAACGCCGCTATGCGGTGAAGAGAGGCGCCGCGCCTTCGTCGGCCAATCGATCGTCCAGTCGATCTTCGTGTCGCCGCGCACGGCGCGCGCGACGGACAGCTCGCGGAGCAGATCGTCGATCGTCGAGCCCGTCGACACCGCGTCCTTGAAGCTGGCGCGAAGGACGTCGAAGCTGTCGGGCTCGTTGTGCCAGCGCCACGCGCCGGACGGCGTCACGGTGGGCGAGAGCGCCCAGAGCGCGCGTAGGACGCCGCCGGGCTCTGCCGCGAACGTCGCGTCGAGCCACGTGTAGGCGAGCCCCGCGCCGTCGCCGAATCGGGCGCCCACGTCGGCCGGCGCCTCCGGCCAACTGTCCACGAGCGCGCGCTCGGGGTGGGACAGAAAGAGGCTCGCGTCGACGGCGGCGCACGGCGCCACGAGCTCGGCCATCGCCGAGGTCTGAGCACGAGCGGAACCCTCGTCCATCGCCGGTGCGAGGCGCAGGACGACGGCGCGGAGCAGCTCCTGCGCGACGGCGCGATCGCGGGCGCAGCCACCGAGGCGCGCGTCGAGGAGCGTGAACGCGCTCGCGCGATCGAGGGCGCTCCGGACGTCACGCTCCGACATGACGGTGCGCGCCGCCACGGTGGGCCGCGGAACGAGGTAGATATCGTACGCGCCGGTGCCCGGATCGGCGTCCGGTGGCGGAAGCTCGAGCGCGCCGGTCGCCGTGTCCCACGCGCGCTCCGCAGACGCGAGCGTCCCCAGCAGGTCCACCGGCGCGGCGCCCGCGCCCGGAGCGCGCGCGTGGACACAGAGGGGGTGACGAAACGAGCAGGCGCGCAGCCGCCCGCTCGCGCCGCTCGGGCGAAGGACGTCGCCGCGAACCCGCGGTCCGGACGAGGCGATGTCGACGGCGCCCGCATCGACGTCCGTGCCCGCGTCGCTCGCGTCGCTCGCGTCCGCCGCGTTCGCGCGCGCGCCGACGCCAAGCGCGGCGACTCCGAGGACGAGGTGCGCAAGGCGCGGCATCTCCTCATGTTTAGCCCATTTGACACCGAATTTTTCAGGCTCGTATAAACTTCGGCCATGAGGATGGGCGGGTTCGAGCCGGAAGGCGCGGTCGAGTTCGACCTTCCGCACGGGGCGGTGCGAGCGGCCGGCGATCGTCTGATGGTCGTGCCCGCCACCCTCCTCGAAGAGATCGCGGTGACCGCCGGGGCGCCGGCGGCCGTCACCGTCGCGCGGGCCATCGGCACGGCGACCGGTCAACGGGCGGCGCTGCGGATGGGCGGCGCCGAGGCCGCGCGCGGCGCCACGATCGAGACCGTCCTCTCGCACCTCACGGGCGAGCTGGCGCTGTCCGGCGTCGGGGCCGCGCACCTCGAGCGATGGGGACGCGCGCTCGTCCTGGTCCTCGCGAACACGCCGGTCCGGGACGACGTGGCGGTCGCCGCGCTCGTCGAGGGCGCGCTCGCAGCGGTCGTGGATCGGCCGATCGCGACCATCACCCTCACCCGCGACGCCGCCGGCGTCCGCGTGCTCGTCGCCAGCGCCAGCGGCGTTCTTCGCGCCAAGGAGCTGCTCGAGCGCGGCGTGGCGTGGGGCGAAGCGCTCACCAAGATCCAGGCGCGGGGCGACGCATGACCGACGAGGAGCGCATCGCGAAGCTACAGAAGCTGCTCGACCGAGTCCTCACGCGCGGCGAATCGGACGATTCCGCCGAGTCCGACGACGCGGCGAGCGGAGAGCGCACGCAGGTCTCCGGAGACCCGCCCTCCGAGCCACCCGGCGCCCCGGCGGCTGCTATCGAGCGTTTTGCCGACCCGTCGGACCACCGCGTCGTGGACACGAAGGACGACGATCCGCCGATCCCCGACGCGCTGGAGAGCCGTTCGCGCCTCGTGAGCGCGCAGACCGACGCCGAGGAGCTCTCGCCCGACGATCTCGTCCCGGCGTCCGAGTCGTCCTCCGAGCTCGAGGCCGCGGCGGTGCCGCTCGTCACGCGCTCCCGGCGTCCGTCGATCGAGCTCCGGCGAGCGGAGGAGCAGGAGCCCCTCAGCGAGGGGCGCACGCCCCTCAGCGTCGACGACGTTCAGATCGGCGAAGAGGCGGAGAAATCCCTCGCCGAAGAGATCGCCGCGGAGGAGACCCACTCCGGCGAGATCGAAGAGGAAGCGCCGATCTCCTCTCGCCGACCCATCGACAGCGACGGCGACGCACGCGCCCACGAGGGCGACGCGCCGCCCGAGTCGGGCAAGCAGGTCGCTGCGGCCCCCTTCGAGGGCCCGACGTCCAGCGCGCGCAAGTCGGCGTCGCCGTCGTCCGGACGCGTCGGTCCCGACGTCCTCCGCGCGGAGATGCCCTCGTCGAACAGGCTCGGCTCGATCGTGCCGCCCGTGCCCCCGCGGCCGGCCACGTTCGGCGAGCTCATCGATCTGGCCCTCGACCTCTGATTCGGAAGCGGCGCCTTCACAACCAGGTGACGGCCTCGCGGCCGAGCCAGGTGCGCTGGCGTCGCGCGAAGATCCGCGTCGCGCGAACGATCGCAACCTCGAGCTCCGCGTCGGGCAAGGTCCCGGCGATCGCCGCACGAACCTCGCGGTAACCAACCGCGGACATCGCCCGCGCGCCGCCGTAGCCCGCGTCGAGCAGATGCTGCACCTCGTCGCGCCAACCGGCGGCCAGCATGCCCGCGACGCGCGCCTCGATGCGCCGGGTGAGGTCCTCGGGCGAGACGCGGATGGCGGTGAGTGCGGCGTCGTACTGCGGGGTCTTGAACGCGTGCTCGTGCTGCCACGTGCTCAGCTTCGTGCGGGTGAGCTCGAAGACCTCGAGCGCGCGGCTGACGCGCACGACGTCGTTGGGGTGCAGCCGCGCCGCGCTCTCGGGATCGACGGCCCGGAGCTCCTCGTGGAGCGCGGGGCGCCCTCTGGCCTCGGCGATCTCGTGGTGGCGCGCGCGGATGGCGGCATCGGCGGCAGGCGCTTCGGCGAGCCCGTAGAGGAGCGCCTTCATCCAGAGGAACGAACCACCGCACAGGACGACGCGCCTGCCGCGCGCGTGCACGTCGGCGATGGCAGCGCGGGCGAGGCTGGCGAAGCGCGCGGCGTCGATCGCGTCGAGCGCATCGGTTACCCCCACGAGGTGATGGGGCGCGCGCGCGACCTCACCCTTCGACGGCTTGCCCGAGCCGACGTCGAATCCCCGGTAAATCTGCACGCTGTCGACGCTCACGATCTCGCCGCCGAGACGCTCGGCGACGCCGACGGCGAGCTCGGTCTTGCCGCTCGCCGTCGGGCCGACGACGGCCAGGATGCGCGTCGGGCTCTCCCCGGCGAGGGCGAGGGCGCGCGCCAGTCGATCAGCTTCGGCCAACCCGCTGCTCCAGCTCGCCGAAGGACAGCCGGGTCACGACGGGCCGTCCGTGGGGGCAGTGCCCGGCGAAGTCGACGCCGTCCAGCGCCGCGAGGAGCGCGCGCGCTTCGTCGGGCGACACGGCGTCCCCCGCGCGGATCGAGCCGTGGCACGCCATCGTCGCGAGCACCAGATCCATGGCGCCGCCGAACGGCCGCCCCGCCGCGCGCGTGACCTCGGCGACGACGTCTCGAAGTAGCCGCGCGGGGCTCGCGCGATGGAGGACTTGCGGGACGCCGTGCACCGCGACGCGCGTCGGCCCGACGGCGCGCGCTTCGAGCCCCAGCGCCGCGAGCTCGTCGGGTGCTCCCTCGATCGCTGCGATCTCCGCGGGCGAGAGGTCCACCATCTCCGGAACGAGGAGCCGCTGCATCGCCACGGTCCGCGACGCAAAGGCGCGGCGCAGGCGATCGAACGTCACGCGCTCGGCGGCGGCGTGCTGGTCGAGGATGTAGAGCCCGTCGTCCCCCTCGCACACGAGGTACGTCGCCCGCGCCTGCGCGAGGAAGGTGAGGCGACGGTAGAAACCAGCGCCATCGAAGAGGGTCGGGGGCAGGATGGAGGGGGCCAGCGGGGTCGAGTCGGGGTAGCCGGACGCGGGCGCGCCGGGATCGACGTACCCGTGCGGCGACAAAGGGGAAGAGGGAGAGGAGGGCGGAGACGAGAGGCCTTGCTGGCGATCCCAGGGGCGCGACGCGGGACCGAAGGCGGGCAGTGCGAAGACCTTGGCGAGGGCGGGGTACAGCTCGCGCGTCACGGCATCGTGCACGGCGCGGGCGTCCTGGAAGCGCACCTCGGATTTTTGCGGGTGGACATTGACGTCGACCTCGGCGGCCGGCAGCTCGAGGTAGACCGCGCCGACCGGGTAGCGCCCTGGCTCGAGCACCGAGCCGTACGCCTGCGCCACCGCGCGCGCCAGCTGGCGGTTCTCGACGGGCCGTCCGTTCACGAAGACGTGGAGCGCGACGGCCCCCGCGCGTGCGCGCTCCGGTGCCGACAGGAACGCCAAGATGCGCATCGGTCCGCGCTCGCCACGGCACTCCTGGAGCACCTCGTCCGCGAAGACCTGGCGCACGCGCTCGTCGTGCGACGCCGCGCGCAGGTACTCGCGCGACACCTTGCCGTCACGCGCGAGCGTGAAGGTGACGTCGGGCCGCCCGAGCGCCGCGAGCATCACGACCTCGCCGACGTGCGCGCTCTCGGTCGCCGTGGACTTCAGGAATTTACGCCGCGCGGGGACGTTGAAGAAGAGCTCCTTCACCTCCACGATCGTGCCCTCGGCGCAGCCCGCCGGTCTGGCTCGCGGCGCGCCGCCGCCGTCGAGCGCGATCTCGAAGCCTGCCGGAGTGCCGCGCGCGCGGGTCGTCAAGGTCAGGCGCGAGACCGACGCGATGCTCGGCAGCGCTTCGCCGCGGAAGCCGAACGTCGCGATGCGTGCCAGGTCCTCGATCGTGTGGAGCTTGCTCGTCGCGTGGCGCTCGACCGACAGGCGCGCGTCCTCCTCGCCCATGCCCTCGCCGTCGTCGGCGACGCGCACGAGGACGACCCCGCCCTGCTCCACGTCGACGCGCACGCGCGTGGCGCCGGCGTCGAGCGCGTTCTCGAGGAGCTCCTTCACGACGCTCGCCGGTCGCTCGACGACCTCGCCGGCCGCGATCTGGTTGGCGAGATCGTCGGACAGGCGCCGGATCTTGCCCATCACGCCTCCGTGCGCGGCGATCTCGACGCTTCGAAGAACTCACGCGTGCGTCGTCGCGTCAGCGCGAGGAGCACCAGCCCGTAGCCGACGAGCTGCGCCGCGGTGAACGCCGCGGGCACCGCCCACAGGTGCGCCCGCACCCACTTCTGCGCGTCACGCTCGGCGGACGTGTGTGGCTCGGGCACGAGGCCCAGGAGCCCCACGCGCGCCTCCACGGTCGCGGCGCGCACGTCGGGCGTGATCACGAAGGCCACCACGAGGACGAGCGCGTGCACCGAGAGGACCTGGAGCAGCGCCGAGCGCGCGCCGCTCCGCCCCGCCATCGCCCCCGCCGCGAGCCCCCACATCGCGCTCCCGAGGAGGAGCGATGCGATCGCCAGCGGGAACATCCGTGTCTTGGCCCCCTCGAGCACGGTGAAGTAGCGCTCGGTGATCTTGTCGACGGCCTCGCGATCGACCTCGCGCGCCTGCTCGAGGGCGAGGTCCGCCGGCTCGCTCTTGAAGGCGTTCACCGTCGCGCAGCCCTCGCTCGCCGCGCTGGCACCGAACACCCACGCGCACACGAGCGCGAGGACGAGGTACCACGGCCGCTTCCGCTCGAAGGGCGGGGCGTTCGAGCTCCGTCGCGGCTCCGGCGGGTCGGACATCGTCATGCGACTTAGCACGGCGCGGCTGCGGATGCCCTCGGATTTGCGCGCCAATCGTGGTACGTCACCCGGTGGCCGCGGGTGCCCGGGGACTCGAAGGGCGGCGCGGGCGGGAGGACTTCGAATGCGTCGGATCAGCGTCGTTTTTGCGGTGGCGATGGGGCTCGTGGCCGCCGATGCGGGCGCGCAGGGAGCGAAGCCGAAGGGCAAGCCCGTGGCAGGCCCCGTGGCCCCTCCGTTCACCTTGACCCCCGCCCTCCAGCAGAAGCTCAAGTCGGCCGATGAAGCGCAGGTCCGCGCCGCGCTGGACGATCTTCGCCTCGGAGGCAAGGCCGCGCAGGCCGCGGCCCCGTCTGTGGTCGAGCTGCTCGAACGCGGCACCACGGCGTCTCTCACCGAGGCGGCGCTCGACACCCTCGGTGACATGGAGGCGGAGAGCGCGAGCGAACACATCGCCGTCTACACCCACCACCGAGACGTGGCCATGCGTCGCGCGGCGGTGAAGGCGCTCATCAAGACCAAGGGAGCGGCCGCGATCAAAGGCCTCCGCCACGCGCTCAGCGACGCCGATCCGATGGTTCGCGGGGTGGCCGCGACCGGGCTCGGCACGCTCAAAGCCAAGGACGCCGTGCCCGATCTCTACGTCGCGCTCGACCGCAAGATCGCCGAGGCCGCCGCGGCCATCGGCCAGCTGTGCACCGGCGCGGATTGTGACCAGCTATCCGCCAAGCTCGGCCGACTCCCCTTCGACGTCGTGACCGGCGGGCTCGACCAGATCCTCTTCCGCCCGACCTCCGAGATCACCGACGACGACAAGGTGAAGGTCATCGGCAAGCTCCGCGAGCTCGGCACGCAGGAGGCGAACAAATTCCTGAAGGACGTGCAGGCGCGGTGGCCCAAGGGGGGCTCGGCGCGCGTGAGACAGTCCATCGATCAGGCCGTCCTTGCGACGGCGGGAGGCGCGCAGTGAGCCGCCGGCTGCCCGCCGCGGTCGCTGTCGCCCTCGCCGCGATGGCCTCCGCGTCCGCCGCCTCGTGCGGCGGCGGCACCACCAGCATCAACCTGTTCTCGACGAACTGGTCCGACGACCACGGCGTCTCGATGGAGAACGTGCGCGCGCGCCTAGCCGGCGCCAAGCCCGCGCCGGGGGCGGACGTCGTCGTCGGCGTCGCAGGCAACGCCGACAAGATCATCGGCCTGCCGCTCGGTGGGGGCCCCAAATGGACGTTCGCCCACCCCCTCGACTCGCGCCCCCTCGTGGCTGGCACGGTAGTCATCGGCTCCGGTGGCGGCGAGCTCTTCGCGCTCGACGCCGTCAAAGGAACCAAGCTCTGGGCTCGGCCGACCGGCGGCCTCGCCGCGTACGGCGCCGGCGACGACGGCGGCGTCACCGTCATCTCGCTCTCGGGCGCGAGCGGTAGGGGCTCGGTGCTCCTCGCGATCACCCACGACGGCGCCGTCGTGCGTCAGATAGAGACCGACAAGAGCCTCGGCACCCCGGCGGTCGTGTCGCGTCTGGCGTTCGTCCCGTGGTCGAGCCAGTACGTCTCGGCCATCGATCTCTCGAACGGCGACGAAGTGGGCCGCGTCGTCCTGCGTGAGAAGACGAGCCGCGCGTGGACGGAGGGCACGTCGCTCTACTTCGGCGAGGTCGGCATCTTCCGCTTCGACGGCCACATCAAGGACGCGTCGCGCGGTCAGGCGACGCACGTGCAGCTCCCGGTCCGCGAGCTGCCCGGCGCGCCGGTGCTCATGCAGCCAGGCGGCGAGCGCCTCGCGCCGATCGCAGGCGCGACCGATCGCATCCGGCTGTTCGCGCGCCCTTCGGGCACCGAGCCCCTCACGATCGAGGACGATCGCTTCTTCGCGACGTACTTTCGCATCGTGATGGGCTTCGACGCGCACCGCGGTAACCTCTCGTGGGTGCACCTGCACGACCACGACGTGGTCGGTGGCGACGCGGCCAAGGGCTCGCTCGTCCTCTGCGACGAGCTCGGCAAGATCTCGATCCTCGAGGCAGCGACCGGCGCGGTGGCCGGGCAGCTCGATCTCGGCGAGCCGATCAAGTCGTGCACCGTGCAGGTGGAGACGTTTGCCGCGAACAACGGCGTTCGCGGCGGCACGCTCGCGGCGCAGATCGCCAAGAGCCTCGAGAGCAACGAGGCGCAGCTGGCCACCGGCAACCGGTTCCTCCTCCGCGAGCTGGCGACGCTCGAAGACGAAGCGGCGACGAAGACCCTCGTCGATCTCGCGCAGAGCCCGCGCGCCGCTCCGCCGCTCGTCGCCGACGCGAGGCAGGCGCTCGCCACCCGCCGGAACGGCGCGCGCTTCATGGTGGAGGCGCTCCAGAAGCACTACGACTTCCTGAAGGACGAGCTGCGGTCGCCCCCCGTCGGCCCGATGGCGCAGGCGCTCGCGGCGATGAAGGAGAAGGGCGCGGCCCCTGCGCTCGCCGATCACCTCCTCGATCCCGCCGACACCGACGACGACGTGAAACAGGCCGCGGCAGCGCTCGTCGTCCTCGGCGGCCCCGCGCAGGTGCCGCAGGCGCGTCACTTCTTCGCGATGTACCGCGCGACCGCGGAGGGCGACGACATGATCGCCGCCCTCGTGAGCGCCGGCCAGGTCCTCCTCAAGTACGGCGGCAAGGACGGCCGCGTCATCGTCGACTACGCCCTGAGCGATCCGCGGACGATCGAAGCCGCGAAAGAGCGCCTCGAGGTGACGCTCCAGCAGATCGAGCTGGAGCAAGGCAGCGGTGGCAAACCCGACAAGCCGGAGCCCGCCAAACCGGAGCCCGCCAAACCCAACGCCACGAAAAAGTGAAACACTGCCCTCCTAGTTCGTCGCCCCGTCGGTGACGCCCAGCTCCGCTTCGCGCGAGAAGAGGCAGCACTCGCTCCCGGGCGGGAAGTCGCGACACGCGTCGGGGCGGTGCGCGTAGATGCCGCACCTGTTGTCGCGGCCGAGGTGATGGCAGTGCTTGTTCGCGCGCAGCGTGAGGACGACCCGGCCGTTGTCGTGACGTGACCACGGCTTTTGCAGGAGCTTGTCGAGTCCGGCGCGGCGCAGGCGCGCCTCATCCTTCTTGAAAAGAACGACCTCGTTGTCCTTGCAGCACGCGCCGCAGGCGAGGCAGTCGAGCGCGATCGTGCGCGTCGTTCCCGGAAAGATGGAATCGCGCTCCGCCCGCCGCCGGACGATGTCCGACGCGTCGGGGGGAATGCGCAGCGTGGCGAGGCCGCGCAGGCTGCCTGCCTTGGGGACGTGCCAGCGCTGCTTTCCGAGATCGAGCACGGACCACACGCCGAGATCGTGAACGTCCCCCTTCTTCGGCCTCTGGAAGACGAGCCTCGCTCGCGCGCGCGTGTCCCAGACGACGGCGTGGCCGCCCCCGCGGACGTGCGCCGCGGCGCGCGCGACGAAGCGTTCGGCGAAGGCGCGGACGATCGGGCGAACGACCTTGGTGGTGGGCATGCGGGGCGACGGACTCTAGACCGAGTGGTACGGTCGCGCGCATGAAAGCGATCGTCATTGCCGCGCCCGGCGGCCCCGAGCAGCTCGTTCTTCGCGAGGTACCCACGCCGTCGCCGAGCAAGGGTGAGGTCCGCGTTCGCGTGCGCGCTAGCGCGGTGAACCGGGCCGATCTCCTCCAGCGCATGGGCGTATACCCGGCGCCCGCCGATTCGCCGCAGGACGTCCCGGGGCTCGAGCTCGCCGGCACGGTCGACGCGCTGGGCGAGGGCGTGACGCGGCTGGCGGTCGGCGATCGCGTGTTCGGGCTCGTCGGCGGCGGCGCCTACGCGGAGTACGTGACGGCGCACGAGCGAACGCTCGCGAGGATGCCGGCCGGCCTCGCATGGAGCGCCGCGGCGGCGATCCCCGAGGCGTTCATCACCGCCTACGACGCGATGGTCACGCAGGCGCACCTCGCGTCCGGCGAGACGGTGCTCGTCTCCGCGGTGGGCAGCGGCGTCGGCACGGCCGCCGTTCAGATCGCCCGCGCGATCGGCGCGGTCGCGATCGGCACGTCGCGAACCCAGGACAAGCTCGGCCGGGCCACGGCGCTCGGCATGCGCCACGGCCTCACCGTCGGAAAGGACGGAAAATTCGCGGACGCCGTGCGCAAGCTCACCGGCGGCACGGGGGTCGACGTCGTGCTCGAGCTCGTGGGCGGCGCCTACGTCGAGGAGAGCATCGCGTGCATGGCGCAGCGTGGCCGGCTCGTCCTCGTGGGGCTCCTCGCCGGGCCTCGCGCAGACGCCGATCTCGGCGCCATCCTGCGCAAGCGCCTCGAGGTGCGCGGCACCGTGCTCCGCGCGCGTCCGCTCGAGGAGAAGATCCTGGCTGCCCAGACGTTCGAGCGCCACATCGTGCCGCTCATCGCCACGGGCGCGCTCGTCGCCATCGTCGACAAGACGTTCCCCCTCGCCGACGCCGCCGCAGCCCACGCGCACGTCGCATCCAACGACGGCTTCGGCAAGACGGTCCTCGAGGTCGACGGTCCCTAACTCGACCCTTCAGTGATTGCGGGCGTGCTCGAGGCACAAGTTACGGAACGGCTTGCACTTGTCACACGTGCACTTGCGGATGTCCGCGTCGTCGTCCTCCGCCTTGCCGCAGATCGCGCAGGAGCGGCCGCCGGTGGGCTTGTCGGCCACCTCCGCGGCTGCCGTCGCGCCGCGGCGAGCGGCCTGGCGAACCTGCACGTTGCGCCTCCGTAGCAGTCCCAAGAGGTGGCTTCCGAAGAACAGGAAGTAGTTCGACAGCGCGGCGACCGCGGCGGCGCGATCGATCCAGTCGCCCTTGATCGCCGAGTAGATGGCGAAGAGCGCCGCGAGGAGCGCGAGCCATTTGACGCGGATGCTGAACGGGATGAACGGGATCGGGAAGATGGCGTAGTCCGGGAACATCGTCGCAAACGCGAAGAAGAGCGACATGTTCAGCCACGAGTTGCCGACGGCTCCGCCCGACAGCCACGCCGCGGCCGTCGTCCCGCCCATCCCGAGCAGGTAGAACAGGTTGAACTTGAGGGGTCCCCACTCGCTTTCGAGGTTGGTCCCGATCATCCAGACCCACCAGAGCGAGAAGAGGATCCAGAAGATCGACGTCGACGTCGGCAGGAAGAGGTAGGTGACCAGGCGCCACACTTGCCCGTGACGGACCATGTCGAGGTCGAGCACGAGCATGCTCTCGAACTCGGGTTTGATCCGCGAGAGGACGAAGACGATCGCCATGCCCCCGACGATGAACTGCGTCAGGTGCTCGATCGCGAATTTGCCGTATTTGCGCTCGAGCGTCGCGAGGAAGCGATCCACGCGAGCGTTCTACCGCGACGGCGGGGCGCGTGCTCCTATTTCGAAGGGGGGCTCACGGCGGAGCTCCGCACGCGATCCACGCCTTGATCTTCGCGAGGTCGGCCGCGGACACGTCGGTGCCGCCCGACGGCATGTGGGCGCCGCAAAGCGCCGCTCCTGCCCCCGCCGGGAGCAGATTGCAGGTGATCATGCTCTGCGCCGGATCCCCGCACGCCGCGTTGACGTAGGGCAGCGTCTTTCCGGTGACCTTCGCGGCTTTGAGGACCGCGAGCGTGCCGGTCGCGTCTGTCATGGGCTGCGGGGCCACGCCACCGGCGGCGTGGCAGCTCGTCGTGTTGCCGCACTTGTACGTGCCCGCGACGGAGAGCATCGCCGCGAAGATGTCGGTCGCGAAGCTCGGGCATCCCGCGTCGGGTGTGCCGGGCGCGCAGCCGCCCGACGTCCCCCCTTCGCCGCTCGTCCCGCTGCTGCCGCCGGCGTCCGCGTTGGGCACCTGGTCGTCGGGCGTGCGACCCGCGAGTCCCCCGGCGGGCCCGAAATGGGTCGGTTCGTCGTTGCAACCGCCGAACGCGGCGATTGCTGCCAGAACGAGCGGCGCTCCGACCAGCGTGGCGATGCGACCTCGACGCGACGTCATGATCCTATTGTGAGAGGGAGACCCCCGATCGCGCAATCACCTTCGCGCCACTGGAGCGGCGGGAGCCGGGAGCGACGGCAGCGACGGCAGCGAACGGCAGCGACGGCAGCGACGCCAGACTGGTGCATGATTGATCCACCCGGTAGCTCCATGGGCGACCCACGTGGTAGCTTTGAACATCGACAGTTCTTGGCGGAACCGCGCCCACCAACGCGGGCGCGGTTGCTGCATCGCTCGCACCGGAGACATCACCATGCTGGGACGCCTGCTCCTCCTCTTCGCCATCGTATCGACTCTCGCCACCACCGCGTGCGTGAAGGTCGCCCCCTACGAACGCGGAATGCTCGCGCACCCGACGATGACCACCGACAACATGACCACGGGGCTCGACGAACACGTGCGCGGCGTCTCCGAGGGGGCCGCGGGTGGCCTCGGCGGCGGTGGCGGCGGCTGCGGCTGCAACTGATCCTGCTGTAGCAATCAAGCGAAAAATTCGGCGATCCTAAGCCTGGCTCGTCGGGGCTCGCAGTACTGGGGCCCACCGGCAAAGTTCTGTATCGTAACCGCGTGGGTTGCGTGGAAAGGGTCGCGAGCCGTTTGCCGACGACGCTGCGAGCTGTATGGACCGTCGTACTGAGCCTCGCGTTCCTCGCGCTCGCGCCGCGCGCGTGGGCTGCCGCCGAAGACGCCCGTCTCGTCGACGCGGTGAACCAGGCGATGAGCGAGGACTACCCCGGCAACCTCGGGGAGGCCCGCAAGAAGATCCTCGACGCCCTCGAGAAGTGCAAAGGCGGCCGGTGCGGTGGCGCGTCGAAGTCGCAGGCGTACGTCGCTCTCGGCATGGTTCAGTCGCAGCTCGGCGACGAGTCGAGCGCGAAGGCGTCGTTCGCCGAGGCGCTCCGCAGCGATCCTCGCGCCAAGCTCCCCGCTTCGGGCACGACCCCCAACATCAAGACCCAGTGGGCCGAGTCGCTCGCGCAGTCTGCTCCTCCACCGCCGGCGCCCGTTGCCGACGAGCCTCCAGCGACCGTCGCGGAGGCGCCCCCGTCCGCGCCGCCGGCGGCCGGCGCGTCGCTGCCACCCGGATGGAAGAGCCGCGAGGCGTTCGACATGGCGACGCTCGCCGTGAGGGCCCTCGGCGCGGGGCAGTTCGAGGAGTGCGTGGAGAAGAACCGCGCGTCGCTCGAGCGTGAGGATCGCCCGCGCACTCGCCTCGTCTTGTCGCGCTGCGAGGAGAAGATCGGCAAGTACCTCGACGCCCTCAAGGACGCGCAGAAGGCCCTCGAGCTCGGCATCAAGACGCGCGACGCCGAGCTCATCCGCTTCGCGCGCCCGCGCGTCGAGGACCTGATCAAGAAGATGCCGCACGTGACGTTCGTGGCTCCGCCGAACGTCACCATCGCCGAGGTCAAGTTCGACGAACGCAACGTCCCCCTGGACGCCCTCTCCAAGAAGTTCTCGATCGATCCGGGCAAGCACCATGTCTCGGCGGGCGGCCTCGCGGCCGGCGTCCCCGGCGGCATGCAGGACGACTACGACGTGAAGGAGGGAGAGCTCCTCACTGT
The DNA here is from genome assembly GCA_025359105.1 of Myxococcales bacterium. Taxonomy (GTDB): domain Bacteria; phylum Myxococcota_A; class Polyangia; order Polyangiales; family Polyangiaceae; genus JANYHK01. Next base: position 161,522 of record JANYHK010000060.1, read on the forward strand.
TCGCCTCAGCCTCCAGCCGCAGCCCGGCGCGATCACCAAGGGGCAGCTCGACTGCCTCCTCAAGGCGAAGAACGACGAAGAGATCAAGCAGTGCGTCGAGAAGAGCGGCAAGAGCGTGGTCGTCAAGGCGGCGCTCGAGAACAGCGGCTACGCCGACACCAACCACGTCTACGTCTTCTCGCCGGAGCTCATCGCCTCGGTCGCGTCGCCCACGTCCGGGTGGAACATCGGCGGCAGCTACCTGCTCGACATCATCACGGCCGCGTCGCCGGACATCGTCTCCGAGGCGTCGCACCGCTTCAAGGAGAAGCGCCACGCGGCGACGCTCGGCGGCGGATACAAGCCCGGCCTCTATGGCGTCAACGTCGGCGGGGACGTCTCGATCGAGCCCGACTACGTCTCGCGCGGCGTGAGCGCGAGCGTGAGCGGCGACTTCAACGACAAGCTCATCACTCCGCGCCTTGGCGTCCACTACGGCCACGACACGATCGGCCGCGGCGGCGGCGCCACCACGCCCGGCGCGCCGACGCCGTTCGATCACTACTCCAAGACCCTCGACAACACCGCGTTCGACGCGGGCGTCACGTGGGTCCTCTCGCCGACCATGGTGCTCGTCACCAACGCGTCGCTCACGCTCGAGCGCGGCGACCAGAGCAAGCCCTACCGTTACGTCCCGATGTTCGATCCGGGGATCTCCGGGCAGGTCCCCGTCGGCGCCACGGTCGACCTCGTGAACCGCTTCCGCCTGCCGATCCGGCCGCTGGAGCAGCTCCCCACCGAGCGCAACCGTTACGCCCTCGGTGGCCGCATCGTGAAGCGCTTCGGCAACTCGACACTGCGCGTCGATCAGCGTTTCTACACCGACAGCTGGGCGACGAAGGCAAGCACCACCGACGGGCGCTACCTGATGGACCTTTCGCGGCACTTCCGCGTCTGGCCGCACCTCCGCCTGCACGCGCAGACCGGCACCGACTTTTACAACCGCGCCTACACGGCCTTCGTCGATCCGGTCACCCTCGGACTCACGCTGCCGACGTACCGCACGGGCGACCGCGAGCTCGCGCCACTCTTCACCGCGACCGCAGGCGGAGGCACGCGAATAGCGCTATCCTCTCCGGAGGCGTCGACTCAATTCGCCATCCTGGTATCGGGTGACTTCATGTACTCGAAGTTCACTAACTCGCTCTTCGTGACGACCCGCAGCGCGGTGTACGGCACCGTCGGCTTCGAAGCGGAGTTCGAATGAAGGCCACCTTCACGCTCCTCTGCTTCGGTGCGGCGCTGCTGGCGATCGGCTCCTGCGCCGATCCCGTCCACGATCTCCAGGTGAAGGCGCTGGGGGGCGAGGCGCCGAACATTCCGGCGGGTGACTACCACCGCGCCGGCCAGCCGTGCACGACGTGCCACGGGCAATACGGCCCTGCGACCAAGCAGTTCGCGATCGGCGGGACGATCTTCCACGGCCCCGACAAGGCGATCGGCGAGGAAGGCGTTCGCGTCGAGATGATCGACGCGACCGGCTCGCAGCGAAACGCGACGACGAACTGCGTCGGCAACTTCTTCGTTCCGACGAGCGACTGGGATCCTGCGTATCCCGTGCTCGTCATGATTCGCAAGGGCGCGATCGGGCGCACGATGAACAGCCACATCGGCCGCGAGGGCTCGTGCAACCAGTGCCACAAGGACCCGCCGAGCTTCGACTCCCCGGGTCACATCTCGCTCGTGCCGAACGAGGACAACGCCCCGCCGCCGCAGGATTGTCCGGTGAGCCCTGTCGCGAGCCTCCCGGGGGCCAGGTGAAGATTTCGCGGGAGAGCGCGCGAGCGAGCGAGGCCATCGACGTCCGAAGGGTCGCCGCTTCCGCGTGCGTGCTCGGCTTCCTCGCGATCGCGGCGTGCGTGTCGGTGCCCGACAAGGACCGCCAGACGTACGTGGGCCCCCTGGCGAACGGGCAGACGCTCGCGCCCGACTTCACCCTGTACAAGTCGGGCCCCGACGCGTACCTCGGCAAGCGCTGCTCGACCCTCGACTGCCACGGGCAGCTCGGCCGCGGGCTGCGCATCTTCAGCCCCCAGGGGCTGCGCGCCTTCGACGCGTCGGGCGCCGGTTACTTCCCGCTCACGAGCGGCAAGGATCTCGAGAGCGACGACGAGAAACGCCAGAACTTCCTGTCGGTCGTCGGCCTCGAGCCCGAGGTGATGACCCAGGTGATGTCCAACGGCGGCGCCGATCCCCAGAAGCTGCTGCTGCTCAAGAAGCCCCTCCTCTACGAGGGACACAAGGGCGGACAGGTCATGGTCGATATCTCCGACCCCGGCTACAAGTGCCTCGCGAGCTGGCTCCAGGGCGCGCTCGACCAGGACGCGTGCGACAAGTCGCTCTTGGTTCGTTGACCCTCAGTTGTGCGTCCTGCAGGGCGCTGCTTTGAGCGGCGGAAACGAAAGCGCCCCGGACACGTTGCGTGCCGGGGCGTTCGTATTGCTGCCTCGCGGCGCCCTCGTCAGGTGACGACGGCGTTGACCAGGGCCGGGAACGCGGGACCGCGGTAGAAGTCCTGCACGCGGCGGAGATCGCCCTTCGCGACCGCGAACGCCAGGGCGGCCGCGGCGGTCGGACCCATGCTGCCCGTCGTGATCGTTCCGTTGACCGCCACGTTGTTGCCCGTGGCGGGATCGAACGTCGAGACCTTGTTGGCGTCGTACTGACCGAACCACCCCGTCTTGAGGTAGCCGGCGCCGTAGACGTACAGGAAGTTCGCGTTGTCCATGGTGCCGTCGCCCCAACCGTCGCGGTTGTACGGGTCCTTGGGCAAGTCGCCGCTGATACTGAGGACGAGGTTGTCCGCCAGGCTCTTCGACGAGCAGCCAGGATCGGGGATCGCGGCCGCCTGCGCCATGAAGGCGTCGAACTGCTTGCCGAGCGCCGCCGCCATGTCCGCCGGCATCTGATCACCGCCGCCGAACGCGCCGTGCGGGTCATCGAGGAACGGGCTCATGTTGACCATCGAGGTCAAGCCGAGCTTGAACGCCTTCAGGGCCGTGATGAGCGTGTGCGCGTGGTCCTTGAGCGCCGTCGAGGTTCCCGCGCTGACGCCGAACGCCGCGTCGTCCGCCGCCGTCGGGGCGAGCTGCGCCGCGAGGTTCTTGCCGAGGAGGTTGGCCGCGACCTTTCCGGTCTCGTAGCCCTTTGCTACCGAAGCACGGCCAGCCGCCGCGTTGAGGCCGAGGAACGCCTTGTAGTACGCCTCGTGCAACGCGGCGTTGCTCTGGGAGGTCAGCAGCGTCTTGCTCGCGACGCTGTCGAAGAGACTGACGAGGCCTGCCGCGCTCCCGACCGACGCCATCGCCGGCGCGCCCGGTGCGGTGCCGTAAATCGTCGGGTTGATCGCGATGACGGGGAGGAGGGTCGGCGTCGCCTGCTGGATGGCCGCGAGGGCCGCGACCATGCCTACGCCGGTCGCGATCTCGAGCTTCGGGGTGTTCGTGTGCCCGTTGTTGGTTCCGGCGACGAAGCCGGTGACCTGCCGGTTCGGTGGCAGCGTGGCGAAGGGCGAGTTGGTGCCGCGCGCCCACGGGCGGTCGGTCCCGGTGACCATCTTGCCTTTGCCGACCTCGTAGAACGAGTAGGCCGCGTTGTTGACGGTCGCCTGCTGGATCGCCGGGAAGAGCAGCGTGTACCAGGCGAGCGCCCCGTTCGCCGCGTTGATGTGGATCGACTTGTTCGTCGTCGTGCACGCCGCCTGATCGGCCAGGGCCGTGCCGCCGACGCCGGAGAGCGCGTCGAGGAAGCGCGCGCGCTCGAGCCCGAGCGCGGCCCCGGCGGTCGCAGCCCACTTCAGGAAGGTTCGTCGGCCCGAGCCGCGCAGATCTTTCAGTCGCTGGTCAGCCATGACGATTCTCCTTACTCACAGGTGTGAGCGGCCTCGAGGATGGCCGCGATCGCAAGTTGGACGCCCTGGGCCTGGGTGGCGCCCCCGGCGACGGCGTCGAGCACGGCCTGGTTCGCTACGGCGACGTGGTCGCCCGTGGCCAGCGTGCCCATCAAACAGGTTAGGCCATCCTTCGAGAACTTCCCACCCGCGTCGGTCATCACGACGCCCTGGCAGCCGGCGGAGGTGCTCACGTTGGCGACGACCTCGGGCGCCACCGCCACGAGAATGTCGAACTGCTTGGCGAGCGCGCTCGTCGAGCCGAGGAGCGCCTCGGGCGCGCGGCCCGAGTAGTTCGCGATGCCGAGCGACGACGCGCCAGACTTGTAGATGCCGAGGGCGTTGGTGGCGCCGGTCAGCTTCGCGCCGCGCGTGTTCAGGATGGACCCGAGCGCGGCGTAGGTGATCTTGGTGCAGCCGTGGAAGCGGGCCGCTGTGACGGTGCCCGTCGGTTCGGTGGCGTGTACTCCGCCGCTGCCGCCAGCAGGATCGGTGACCCCGTACTCGCCCACCGGGTTGGGCGGATTGAAGTCGTGGTGGATTTCCGGCGCTCTGGCCTGCGTATCGCCGGCGGCGGTCGACCCGCCTCCGAGCTGATCGTTGGGCCCGCCGGCAGAGCAGCCGCCGGCCGCGAGGCCCGCGCTGGCGATGAGGGTGAGAAGAATGCGCTTCATGGGTATCTCCTGTTCCCTCTCAGAACTTCGTGAAGTCTTCCGACGTGAACACGTTCCGGATGACTCGTTTGAGCTTCATGCCGTTGCCCGTGAAGTCTTTCACGAGCGGATCCGTGACCGCCGGCGGAATGCTCGCCAGGTCGTTGACGATGTCGCCGCGCGACAGCGCCCAGTTCCAGATGCGGTCGACGGCGCAGTGGGCGACGGCCGGGTCGGCGGCGATCGCGGTGCCGAGGGACGGGATGTCCGTGACCGCGACCCCGTTGCGCCACGCGAAGGTCTGCTTGCCGGCGGGGAGCCAGTCGGTGAGCACCGACGTCGGGTTGCCCGTCGACGGCGTCTTCACCTGGATGGCCGTCTGGTAGGCGCCGTTGGCGTCGAAGAACGCGAACATCGGCGCCATGTGGTTGATCGTCGTGTGGCAGTTGGCGCAGATGATCGAGCTCGTGTCCTGAAAATCGATCTTCGCGGTCGGAGTGTTCGTCTTGCCGGTGATGCTGTTGAAGTCCCAGGGGCTCGTGTAGATGCCGCCGCCCATCGGCGTCGAGCCGCCGAGCTCCGCGGGGAACTTCGTGCAGGCGAACGTCTCCTGGATGAAGCGGACGCGGCGGAAGGCCATGTTCGCGTAGAACTGCGACATGAGGCCGGGATCGGTCAGGACGCCGGCGGTCGGGCCCGTCGTCGTGCAGCTCGCCGGCGTGAACGCACCGCTCGCGTAGGTCGGGCAGGTGTTCGTCGCGGCGGTGAAGAGGTCGGTGAACGGCTGATCGTTGACGACGACCATCGCCGCGAAGGTGGCCGCGGTGTCGTAGGTCGGCGCGCCGGCCTTGGGCGTGCCGCCCATGGGACCGGTACGGAACGTGTCACGCCACCAGCGGATCATGCGCGTCGCGAAGCGCGGGTCGCTCGTGAGGATCTTGTCGACGTAGGCCTCGTAGGTGACCTTCTGGTCCGCCTGCGCCTTGCCCTCCAGCGTCTTCAGATCGGCAAGCGTCGGTAGCTCTCCGACGAGCTTGAGGCTCGCGGTGCGCATGGCCGCGCCGTAGTCGAAGACGCGGGGATCGACGGCCGCGGGAGGCTGCTCGGCAGGGTTGCCCGACGAGGCGCCGCCGCCACCGCCGCCACCGCCGCCGCCCCCACCGCCACCGTTGTTGCCCGGATCGCCGGAGGTCCCGCTGCCGAGCGTGTTCGGGTCGTCGCTACCCGAGCCGCAGGCCATGAGCGAGACCGCGATGCCGAGCGCGGCGAGCTTCGCGCTGAGTCGCAGAATGCTTCGTCGCATCGTCTCCCTGCCTTTCTGTTCCGCTTGCGATTCCATGTTCAAATCCAGATCTTTCATTCGCCGTTGAGCCAGGTCATCACCTGGGTCGTGTAGCCACCGACGTCGCTGACGGTGCCGCCGCCGTGGTTTCCGCTCTGCCCCGTGGGGTGAAGGATGATGGCGCTCTGCGCCTTGTTCGCGAGGTTCACCTTGGTGAGCGCCTGGGCGCACGCCGCGGCGACATCGGGGGTGCCGAGCACGAGATCGTTCAAGTCGAGCGCGCCGTCTCCGCCGCCGCCCGCCTTGTGGCAGCCCGCCGTGCAGTTCGGGGTGAGGGCATTGCCGTTGACCTGGCCGCCCTTGAATACGCCAGAGATCGCCTGGAAGCCCGCCACGTTCTTGCAACCGCCGCCGCCCGCGCCTGCGTCGCCGCCGGTGACCGTGCCGGCGCCGATCTTCGCGAACTCGATCTGGAGCTTGTCGGACTCCCGCCAGTTGAAGCCGGTCAGGATGAACACGCCGGGACCGAGGCTGATCGACTTGCCGGGCGCGGCGGTGTCGTCGACGTTCGAGCCGTTGTCCGCCGGATCCTCGACCGGCTTGGCCGCGCCATCGGCGGGCACCTGGACGAAGATCGGGTGGGTGACGTGAACGCCGCCCGACGCCGGGGCGACGAGCTTCACGCTGGAGAGCGAGAGGATCTTGCCGGAGATGACCGCGTTGAACCGCAGCTGCGAGCCGGCGACGCCGCCAGCGACGGTCGCGAGGTCCACGACGTTGGCGCCGGCGACGACGGAGATCGGCGCGGTCGCCGGGAGCTTCGCGCCCTTGAGCGCAGCCGCCTCGACGTCGAGCCACTTCTTGACCTTGTCGCCGAGGTTGCCGGTGCCGTCGGGCGTCTGGAGCGGGGCGCCGGTGTGCTGCCCCTTGGTGAAGAGGCGGCTCTGCAGCGTGTCCTGGACGATGAGCTTCTTGTCGCCGACCTGCGAGACATCGTACGCCTTGATGGAGACGTAGGTGTCGGGCCCCTTCATCCAGAGCGGCGCCGTCGTGCCGCCCTCGTGGCAAGCGCCGCCGCCGCACGAGGTCTTCAGAGCGCCCTCGAGGTCGCGGTAGAGCTTCTCGGCGAGCTTGAGCGCCGTCGCGTTGCCGCCGTCGGGGTCGAGGAGGCTGCCGTCGCTCGCGGGTACGCCGCCGGCGTCGCCGGGACCGCTCGACTGACCGCTGCTGCCGCCGCCGTTGCCGCCGAGGAGGCTGTCGGCCGATCCGTCGCCGCAGGCCACGCCCGCGATCGCGCCGAGGGCCACGGCGGCCGTGAGAAGAGCGAGCGCACGCGCGGTGCGACCCCCTTTTTCACTGACCCGGGATTTCAGCGGCACTGTCATTTTCGGCGAACCGTGATCAATCTATGCACACCGGGGACCAGCCATCGGCTACCCGAAATCCTTGTGGAATATAGAGCACCTACATTGTAGCTAGATCCAGAGGTGGATCGTTCGCGACCGTCGGGCCAACCCCACCCTAACGTCTTGAAATCGCGAGATGGACAGCGACCGATCCACACCGCCGAAGGAGGTGCGCGGGCGTCCAGATCCACGAGCTGTTCCTACGGTGGGAGCGAAGGGCCCGCGGGTTTCATCGAAATCGGCCAGGGGGCGGCGATTGGTGGTGCATCGGGGTCGTGTGTGAAGGAAACCTGAGGAGGCGGCCATTGTCTTCAAGAGGGGTGTAGCGATCGTCGTGGACCAGCCGGAGCCTCCCAAGATCGTGCTCGAGCAGCCGTCGCCGTGCCCCGACGGGCGCGCCGCGCAGGATCTGTTCGCCCACACACTAGCGCCCGCGCTCGCGCCCGGCGCGGCGTGGACCGTCAGCGCCCGGATCCAGAAGGACAGGGGGGCGTTCGTCGCCACGGGCGAGATCACCGACAGCGTAGGCGCCGCGGTCGCGCACCGGGCGATCCGCAAGGAGACGACGGAGTGCGGAGGGCTCGTGCTCGCCCTCGGTGTGTGGGCTTCGCTCGTGCTCGACGAGGAAGTGCGCCGCGCCGCGGCGCCGCCTCCCCCACCGGCCGGGCCCGCGCCAGCGGCGCCGTCGTCGGAACCGACGTCCCCGCCGACGCCGTCCCCAGAGGCCGCGCTCTTCCTGAAGAACCCACGCGCGCATCGCTCGTTCGAGGTGGGGCTCGGCACGAGCTACCAGTACGGCCTCCTCGGCGACGGCGGCGCCGCGATCGCCGGCGGGCACGTCTTCACCGTCTTCGAGGTCGACGGCGGGTGGTTCTTGCGGCCGACGATCGCGGCGGGGCGCTCGATCCGGGAGGTCGCGAGCGCGACCGACATCAACGCGACCTGGGGCGCGGTGCGCTTCGACGCATGTCGCCGTATGCCTGGAAACTACGTGGAACGACGCGGCATCCAGATGGACGTGTGCGGCGGCATCGAGACGGGCCTCCTCGCGCTCGACTCCGGCGGCAACGGAAGGAGTCCGACGGCGGGGGAGGTGCAGAGGGACGTGACGCCGCTGCTCGCCCCCGGCGCGACGCTCGGCCTCCGCGGTGAGCTCGCGAGCGATCTCTCCGCCGAGCTGCGCGGCCTCGTCGGCGTGAACCTGCTCCGCAACACCATCCTGGAGACGAACGACGGAGTGAAGCTGCAGACGCTCCTCGCGTACGCCCGCCTCGAGCTCGGGCTCTCGTGGAGGGTGCAGTGAACGAAGACTCGGGCCTGCTCGAGCGCCCCTCCCACACGTCGGTGCCCGCCGTCGCGCCGACCTCGTCGTCGCGCGCGCAGATCTTCCGCTCGATGTACGAGGCGCACGTCGACTTCGTCTGGCGCAACCTCCGTAGGCTGGGCGTCGGCGACGGTGACGTCGACGACAAGACGCAGGAGGTCTTCGTCATCGCGCACCGGCGCTTCACCGACTTCGAGGAGCGCGGCCACGGCCCGCGGGCGTGGCTCTTCCAGATCGTCCTGCGGGTCGCGTCCGATGCACGCAGACACAAGCGCCGCCACCCCGAGGATCCCGACGGCGCCAAGCTCCTCGAGCGCGAGTCGATCGAGCCCCCGCAAGCCGAGGCCCTCGCGCGCCGCGAGGCGCTCCTGCGCCTCGACCGCGCACTTGCCACGATCGACGTCGCCCGCCGCGCCGTCCTCGTGCTTCACGAAGTCGAAGAAATGACCGCACCGGAAATCGCGCAGAGCCTTGGAATCCCTCTCAACACCGTCTATTCGCGCCTCCGTGTGGCGCGCGCCGAGCTCGAAGCGGCGCTCGCCCGCCAGGAAGGAGCTTCACGATGAGCGACCTCGATCTCTCCACGGGCACGCGCGCCCTCCTGGCTGCGGCGAAGGCGGACGCACCGTCCAAGCTGGCGAAGGCCAAGATCTGGGGCGGGGTCGCGGCGACGACGGCGGCGGCCGCCGGCGCGGGCGCAGGGGCGGGGAGCGTGGCGGCGCTCGGCCTCGGCGTCGGCCACGGTACAGCGAAGCTCGTCGTGGCGGGCGCTCTCTTCGGGAGCGCGGTGACGGTGGGCCTCGCCATGGCGCTGATGCACGTCGGGCCGCTGGCACCGAGCCCGGCGGATTCGCACGCGGCAACGCAGCTCGCCGCGCAGCCCGCTCACACTCCGGCCGCGCCCGTGCAGCCCGTCGGCGCGGCTGCACGCGACGATGGAGCACGAGACGACTCGCCCGCGGTCGCGCCTGTCCCCGCGACCGCGCCCGCGAGCCCTGCGCTCCCGACGGCACCCGCAGCCAACGCCCCGCTGCCCTCCGTGGTCGCGCGCACGGTGTCACCGGACGCACCCGCACCGGCCGCGCCCACCGCCCTCGCCGCGAAGCCCCGGATCCTCTCCTCGCGTTCCGCGCTGGCCGCCTCGCCAAGCAAGCTCGACCGGGACGATCTCCTCGAGCGGGAGTCGCGCCTCGTCGCCGAAGCCCGGGGCGCGCTCGTGCGGGGAGACGCCCGCGCGTCGCTCGCTGCGGTGCGCGCTGCGCAGGCCATAGACAGTCACGCGCTCGCGCCGGAGGAGCTCTCGCTCGAGGCCCGCGCACTCCGCGCGCTCGGCAACGAAGACGGCGCGGCCGCCGCGGAGGCGAAGCTGCGCACCCGCTACCCCGACCACGCCCTGGCGCGCTGACGGCGGCTACTGTCCGGCGTCGAGCTTGCCGCGCAGGATCCGCGCGGCCTCCCGGTACGCGGGGCGATCCGGGTACAGGACCGCGAGCTGATCGTAGGCAGCCGCGGCGCGCTCGTATTGCCCGCTCGCGACGAAGTCGACGGCCTGGCGCTCCAGCGTACGCTGCGCGGGGTTCGTCGCCGTGGGCTGCGCGGGTTGGGTCGAGCCGGACGCCGGCGGCGGGGGCGCGACCGGAAGCTGCGAGAGCGCGATCGTCGGCGGGACCGTGGGCGGAAGGAGCGTCGTCGGTCCGGCGTCGGGCGCGCCCGCGAACGTGGGCGCCGACGCCGCGGCGTCCGTGGCCACCGCCACCGTTCGCTGCGGCTCGTCGTCCGCGAGGAAGAGAAAGTAGAGCGACACCAGGATCGCCGGCAGCAGGGCGACGAGGATTTTCTTCGGGCCGCTCAGCTCGTCCCATTTCTGCTTGAGGACATCGGCGGGGGCGCCGGGTGCGGGCGGTTGCCGCGGTGGCTGGGGCGCTGGAGCCGCTGCGGGCATCGCGCCAGGCATCGGCATCGGCATCGGGCGCAGCCCGCCGAACGGCGTCGGCGGCACGAGGCCGGGCTGCCGCGTCGTCTCGCGCAGATCTTCCTCGCCCGGTCGCATCCGCACGGTGTCGTCGAATGGCGGCCGCAGGAGGTGGGCGGGCGTGGGGATCTCGTCGACCGGTGGCCCTGGTGGCGGAGGAGGAGGAAGGGGAGGAAGAGGAGGCATGTTGCCTCCGCGCACGCTGGTCGGCGCGGTCGCGGCCTCCAGCGGCTGCACCCGGGTCGACTCGCTCTCCGGTCGCCGCGAGAACGCGCCGGGCTTGAACGGACGTGCCACCGGCTTGGCCGGGCGATCGACCACCGCAGTCGCCTGATCGTCGAGATCCGGCTCTTCGGTGTAGGTCGCGCGGAAGTGAAGGCGCGCGGTGCCCATCTCGATCTTGCAGGGCGGCGACACGCTCGTCCATGCGCGGCCGATCGGTTGCCCGTGCGCGACGACCGGCGAGCGCTCGTCGACGCTCTGCAAGAAGAAGCGCTTGCCGTCGAAGTAGACGTAGCCGTGCACGTCGAGCACGCCACCGCCCTCGATGCGCCACATGCCACGCCTGCCGACGCTCATCGGGGAGAGCACCTGCCCGCGGGGGATCGCGATGAAGGGCGGATCGGCGATGCCGACCTCCACTTCGACGACGAGCTCCTCCGACGGGTCAGCCATAATCGTGCTCGCGCCGCTTCGCTGCATCGTAGACCACGGCGGGCAAGTCGACCCCGTGCTCGTGCAGTTGCGGTAGCGCGCGAGGCAGTATCCCCGTAGGGACGAAATCGCTCAAGATTTCGCCGTGCTCACCGAAGCCATGGTACTCGCGGTGGAAGATGTCCTGGATCTGGTAGGCCTGCGTCTGCGCGTCGAAGCCGAGGACCTCCGAGATGTGCGTGATCTTTCGCGAGCCGTCCTGCAGGCGCGACACCTGCACGATGAGGTTCACCGCGCTCCCCAGCTGGACGCGCATCGCCGCGAGCGGCATGTCGACGTCGCTCATCATCGCCATCGTCTCGAGGCGCGTGAGCGTGTCGCGCGGGTAGGTCGCGTGGAGCGTCGAGAGGCAGCCGCCGTGGCCGCTCGTCATCGCCTGGATGAGGTCGAGCGCCTCACCGCCGCGGATCTCGCCGACGACGATGCGATCGGGCCGAAGGCGCAGCGTCGCCCGGAAGAGATCGCGGATGGTGACCTCGCCCTTGCCCTTCGGATCGGCGGGACGGGCCTCGAGCATCACGACGTGCTGGCGCTGGAGCTGCAGCTCGCGCGAGTCCTCGATCACGACGACGCGCTCCCCCTCGGGGATGTACGACGACAGCGCGTTGAGCATCGACGTCTTGCCGCTGCCCGTGCCGCCGGCGACCAGCACGTTCAGCTTCGCGGCGACGAGCGCGTGCAGCGCGATGGCGCTCTCCTCGGTCATCGCCCCGAAGCCGATGAGGCGCTCGACGGTGAGCGTCTCCTTGAAGAAGCGGCGGATCGAGACGCACGGGCCATCGGGCGCCGCGGGCGGGAGGATGGCCTCGATGCGCGAGCCGTCGGGGAGACGCCCCTCGAGGATCGGGCGCTCCTCGTCGATGTGCTTGCCGACGAACTGCGCCGCGTTGCGGAGCGCAGCGATCAGGGCCTCGCGGGTCTCGAACCGCGCGTTCGTCAGCTCGAGCTTGCCTTTCCGCTCGACGAAGATCTGATCGGGGCCGTTGATCATGATGTCGGCGACGACCGGATCCTCCAGGAAGGGCCGTATCGGGGCGAAGAACTGGAGCAGCGTCTCGGCGAAGACTTCGCGCGGAATCATGGCGGGGACTCGGTGCTCTCTGCCGGGGGGACGGCCTGGAGGAGCGACGCGCGCGCCTCCTCCGCGTACGCGCCTTGCGGCGCGAGACGCAGGTATTCACGAAAATGGGCTTCAGCGACCGCGCGATCGCCCTGATCGCGGACGAGGACCGCGAGCGCGAAGTGCGCTTGCGCCTCGCTCGGGCGCGCGGCGAGGACCTTCTCGAGCTCGGTGCGCGCGCCCGGCGCGTCTCCCACGGCGGCGTAGAGGGTGCCGAGGACGAAGCGCGCGCTGACGTCGCCTGGGTGCCGCCGGAGGTGATTTTCGGCATAGGAGATCGCCACGCGGTAGCGGCCGTCCTGCACGCAGACGCTGAGGAGTGCCGGGAGGATCTTGGCCTCGTCGCCGCCCATGTCGAGCGCCGCCGCGAAATACTCCTCGGCCCGCGTGAGATCGCCGACGCTCCAGAACGCGCGAGCCTGCGCGACGAGCTTGTCCGGCTTCTGCTCGCTCTTCCAGGTCTTGACGTTCTGCTGCACTCGATCGCCCGGCGACGGCGCGCAGCCGATCGCGAGCAACAGCACCGCGGCGACCGTAGCGCGGAGGGCGTGGCAGGCGGGCGACGCCGCGTTCATGACTTGGGAGGCCCTCCGCTGCCGAGCTTGATCTTGAGGCGCCGATCCAGGTTCGACAGCCACGTGACGTACTCGCCCGGCTTGCCCTCGGTGAAGGCCAGCAGGATGCGCACCTGGCGCTGCGCGGTCTTACCGTCCTGCACGGAGAGCGCGTGCTCGAGGCGGACGCGCTGCGTGCGGTAGTCGTCGGTGAGCTCTTTGCGAAGCGCGTTCGCTGCGGCGACGGCCTGGCTGCTCGATTCGACGTCGCCACCGGAGCGGAAGCACACGGCCGCCAGCTCGTAGAGCGGCACCGCCGCGACGCCGTCTTGCACGTGGAACGGGCGCCGCTCGCGCTTGGCGTCGGCGACGCTTCGCTTCTCGCGCGCGAGCGCCAGCGCCTGGTCGACGCTCGGCTGCGGGCACACCGCGACCGGAGCCCCCCACAGGTCGGGCTCCTTCGGCGGCTTGGTGCTCACGGTGTCCACCGGCGGTTCCACGAAGAAGAGGTACCCCACCGCGGGGATCATGAGGAGGACGGCGATGATCGTGATCGGGCTCGTCCCCGATTTCTTTTGCTGCGTCTGGATGCCGCCGCCGGCGATGTCGGCGGCTTGAGCGTAGATCTGCACCTGGCCGACGCCGAGCAGCGTCTCGGCGGGGAGCGGCGCCTGGGTGAACGGGATGTTGTTCATCATCGGCGGCGGCTCGAAGCTGAGCGCGCGCGCGAAGACGTTGCCGCCCGCGCCCACCTCGACGAGCACGTGCTCGACCGCGGCCTGATCGACGGGCAATCGGATGTCGCAGTGCGCGCCGCTGCCGATGAGCGCGCGCTCGTGCTCGATGTTGATTTGCTCGGTCTGCCCCGTGGGGTACCGGATCTGAAAGCGTAGGACCCTCACGGCGTCACAGCCCTCCGGTGATGGTCATGAGCGCCGGCCCGAGGAGCAGGAGCATGATCGAGAAGAACACGAGCATGAGCGGGCCGACCATCTGCACGCCGGCCTTCGCGGCGGCCTCCTCGGCGCGCACCGAGCGACGCGTGCGCGACACGTTCGCCTGGATCGTGAGCACCTCCGCCACCGGATTGCCGCGCTCCTCCGCCTGGATGAGCGCGTTGACGAACTCGGTGACCGCGTCGACCGGCGCGCGCCGCGCGAACTCGAGGAGCCCCTCCTTGCGCGTCTGACCGAGGTTCAGCGTCTGGAGGAGGAGGGTGAACTCCTCGACGATCGGATCGTCGGGGTTGCTGCTCTTCTCGACCACCTGCCGGATCGCGCCGGGAAAATCGAGCCCCGCGCCCATGGAGAGCGCCATCAGATCGATCACGTAGGGGAGCCCGCGTCCGATCGACTTGAGGCGCTCGCTCGCGGTGCTGCTCAGTTGCAGGTAAGGGAGCGCGCCGCCGAGCGCGGTCATGGCGACGGAGACGAACGGGCCGAGATCCGTCACGTACGCGGCGACGACCCCGACGCCGGCGCCGCCGATCGCGCCGAGCAGCGACATCGCGAGGAGCTCGTCGGCCGTCAGCCCCATGAAGTCGCCGGCCAGGCCGACCAGGCGATCGAGCTCGGCGCGCTGCCCGTCGGTCGGGATCCCGCTGAGCCGCACGCCGAGCCAGCGCACGATCGGCTCCACGCCCGCCCACGCCTCGCTCTTCGCGAGCACGCGCTGTCGCTTGAGGCCGCGCAGTCCGAGGCGGCTCGCCACGCGCGTCGGCGCGCTCGCCAGCGTGTAGACGATCATCACGACGCACATCGCGCCCGCCGCGAGCACCGCGAGCCTGAGCACGAAGACCTGGATCGACAGCTCGCTCATAGGTCCACGCTCAGCACCTTGCGGGCGAGGACGATCGCCGTCACCCACAGCGTCGAGGAGGCGCCGATGAGGATGTAGCCGATGATGTTGCCCTCGAGGACCTTGAAGTACCCGGGCCAGAGCGCGTTCAAGAGCACGATGAGGACGAAGGGCAGGAGCCCGATGGCCCAGAGCTGGAAGCGCCCCTCGGCGGTCTTCGTCCGCACGACGCCCTCGAGGCGCTGCATCTCGCGCATCGTGGAGCTCGTCGTTTCCAGCACCTTCGGGAGATTTCCTCCGACCTGACGGCCGATGAGGATGGAGCTGAGCGCCGAGTCGAGCTGCCTGCTCCCCACGCGCGACGCCATGTGGAGCAGCGCCTGCTCGAGCGAGCTGCCGACCTTCATCTCCTTGAGGGCGAGGTCGACCTCTTGCTTCATCGGAGCCTGGATCACGGTGGCGACCGAGCCCAGCGCGGCGCCGATGCTGGGCGTCGACTTCAGGGCGTTGGCGAGCGCCAGCAAGAATCCGTCGAGCTGCGACTCGATCAGCTCCACCCGCTGCTTGCGCAGCTGCTCGATGTACATCCCCGGGACGAAGGCGATCACGACGACGCCGAGATACCAGTAGGGGATGTCGATGAGAATGTGCGCCGCGACGTAGGCGAAGAGGACGATGCACTGCCCGAACGCGATCCTCCTGCCCGGCAGGAAGATGAACATCGGCCGGAGCTTGCGCTCCATCGACGACGTGTAGCGGTTCCAGTAGCGGTGGCCAAAGCTCGTCGGATCCCGCGCCGCCGAGAACGTCGCGACGAAGAGCCCGAGCCCGACGGCGGCGAGGCTGCCCCATCTCATGAGCTCGGTCATCGGCGCCACGTCGGGGAGCGTCACAGGTACGCCTCTCCGGGCTTGACGAGGCCCATCACGATGAACGTCTCGAGGAACGTCGGCAAATACCCGGTCGCGCGGTACTCGCCGATGACCTTGCCCTTGGGGCCGGTGCCGGTGCGGACGTACTTGAAGATCGACCGGAGCTCGACCTCGCCGTGGTCGCCGAGGCCGATGATCTCGCTTATCTCGGTCACCTTGCGCGACCCGTCGGGCAGTCGGGCCTGCTGCACGATGACGTGCACGCTGGAGGCGATCTGATCGCGGATCGCGCGCACCGGGAGATCCAGGCCGGCCATCAAGCACAAGGTCTCGAGTCGCGCGACCGCCTCGATCGGCGAGTTGGCGTGCGTCGTCGTCAGCGAGCCGTCATGGCCGGTGTTCATGGCCTGCAGCATGTCGAGCGCCTCGCCGCCGCGGCACTCGCCGACGACGATGCGGTCCGGACGCATGCGCAGCGCGTTCTTCACCAGATCGCGGATCGTGTACTCCCCGCGGCCCTCGAGGTTCGCCGGCCGGGTCTCCATCGAGACGACGTGGGGCTGCTTCAGCTGGAGCTCGGCGGCGTCCTCGATCGTGATGATGCGCTCGTCGGCCGGGATCGACGACGAGAGCACGTTGAGGAGCGTCGTCTTTCCGCTCCCGGTGCCGCCGGAGATGACGATGTTCTTCTTCGCGATGACGCACCGGTGGAGAAACTGCGCCATCGACTTGGTGATGGCGCCGTACTCGATGAGTTTGTCGATGGTGAGCGGCGTGCGCGCGAACTTCCGGATCGTGATCGTCGAGCCGCGCAGCGCGATCGGCTTGATGACGGCGTTCACGCGCGAGCCATCCTTCAGGCGCGCGTCGACGAGCGGCGACGATTCGTCGATGCGGCGGCCGAGTGGCGTCACGATGCGCTCGATGACGGCGCGCACCCGCTCGTCGTCGGTGAAGCGCGCGCCGGAGAGCAGAATCTTGCCTCCCTGCTCGATGTAGATCGTGTTCGGATCGACGACCATGATTTCCGTGATGGTCGCGTCGGCCAAGAACCGCTCGAGCGGTCCGAGACCGAGGGCCTCGTCGGAGAGCTCGCCGATCAAGGTGTCGTGATCCATCTCCTTGGGGATGCGCGGCGCCATCGTCTGCACGATGCGACGAAGCGCGTTCAGCACCTTGGGGCGCATCGACGGGTCGTCGAGCTTGGTCGTGTCGATCGTGGCCAGATCGAGGTGCTCGAGGAGGGCCTTGTGGATGTCGCGGCGGAGGGCGACCTCCTTGGCGCGCGCGTCACGCTCGACGCCGACCTGCGAGAGCTCGTGCATCGAGGGCACGCTGCGGGGCGACGCGGGGATCGCGCGGGCCGCCTGCAGCTGTGCCGCGTTGCCGTTGGGGCGCGCGGTCGCGGGAGGTTGCACACCCGTCGGCATCATCGGGCGCGTCGACGGGGCAGCGGCCGGCGGGATCGTAGCGTCGGCGGCTCCCTGCGGCACGAAGAAGAGCGTGTAGTCGCCGAGGATGATCGGCGTGCCGTACGGCACCTCCACCGCCTCGCGCCGGAGCACGCGATCGCCGGCGATCGTCCCGTTGGTCGACACGTCCTCGACGACCATCGAGGTCGACGTCGGGTGCACGATGGCGTGTTGCCGCGAGACGAGATCGCTGTCGAGGCGCAGCACGCACTGCGGGTGACGCCCGATGGAGATCGGCGCCGACGCCGGGCACGTCTCGGTGCGGTGCTGTCCCGCGTCCGACTGGATCATCACCTCTAGGTGCATGACGGGATGTCTATTTCGCCGACGGGGGCGTCTTGTTGAACGTGTTGACCTGATCGATTTCCCCGGTGTAGTCGCCGAACGTCGCGAGGGCGTTCTTGATGATCTCCACCGACGATTTGGGCACGGTCTCGACGACGCTGGGGATGATGAAGACGGCGCCTTCGACGTCGTTGAGGTCGTCGCGGTTGCTGGAGAAGAGGACGCCGAGGACCGGGATCTGCGACAGGAGCGGCACGCCGATGATGTCGTGGCGCTGGTTCTGCGTGCGGATGCCGGAGAGGACGAGCGCCTGCCCCAGCTTGAGCGTGACGAGCGTGTTCAGCTTGCTGGTGCTCCGGCCGGGCAGGGTGCTCGAGGCGGCGGGCGGCGTCAGATCCGACACGTCGGCCGAGAGCTTCACCTCGACGTCCTTGCTGTTCTGCTCGAAGCGCGGCAGCACCGTCACGTTCGTGCCGAACTGCACCTTCACGAGGCTCGCGGTCAGCCCGGTGGACGCGAGGAAGTTCTGCTCGCCACCGGAGTCGAACGTGGCCTCGGCGCCGTTCGACGTGAGCACCGTCGACTGCTTGAGCACCTTCGCCCAGCCGTGGCGCGCGGCGATGTCGAGGCGCGGCAAGGGCTGGTTCACGATGGACGCCTGCGCGGCCGTCGGCGTCTTCGCGATGAAGTCGTAGGTGAAGGTGCTCTGGGTGATCTGCGCGCCGCCGGCGGGGTTGGTGAACGAGCCCGCCGTCGCGTCGCCGCCGATCGAGCCCGGCCACGCGAGGCCCACGGCGTAGCTCGCGCTTCGCTCGTACTGCACGAAGAAGAAATCGAGCCGGATGAGGATCTTCCCGTCGGCGGGCCCCCGTCCCACGCTGACGAGCGCCTCGACTTGCCCCTCGTACAGGCCCGCGATTTGCTGGATGCGGCGGTACTCGGCGTCGGTCGTCACCGCCCCTTCGATGAAGACGCGCGTACCGATCGGGCGGGTCGTGACGCCCGGCATCTTGTCGAGGAGCTGCTGGAGCTCGCGCTGGACGGCCTCCACCGGGCGCTTCGCGACGCTCACCTGGAACGTCTGCTGAGAGCCGTCCTGCTTCAGGATGAGGAACGTCGTGGAGCCTGGTTTTTTCGCGGTGACGACGATCTTGTCGCCCTGGGTGGTGAGCGTCGACTCGATGATCGACTTGTCGCCTTCGCCGAAGTTCGAGACGCCTCGCGCAGGCAGGGTCTTCGTCTCGCCGACGGCCAGGTTGATCTCGTTGTCGCGGTGCGCCTGCGCGCCGGCGTCGACCGCGTACGACAACGTGCACAGCGCGGCCGCGACGCCGACGACGGGCGCCACGGTGACGAGCGCGAGCCGCGTCGCGAAGGAGCGAGCTCCCCTCACTGCCCCTCCGGCAAGCGCGTCGGGCGCGGCGGCGTGTAGTTGCGGCTCCCCACCGGATCGCGCCCGTCGCGGTTGAAGAGCAGCTGCGTGTTGTAGTCGGGGATGCGATCGATCGTCCGCTGATCCTCGGCGTTTCGCAGGGCCACCGTGATGCGACCCTTCTCCTGCGCGGCGGCGAGGAGCTGCGCCTCGGGGAGCGTCAGGCTGAGCGTGAGGAGGTTGTCGCGATCGGTCGAGACGCCGTTCTTCTCGGCGGGGCTGGTGTCGCTCGACGTGTCGAGGCCGGTCGCGAGCACGAGCACGCGCTGAAGGAGCACGGCCGCCGCGCGCGTCTCGCTCTGCTGGCTCTGGCTCATGACGGCGATGACGTCGACGTAGTTTCCCGGGCGGATGAGGGCGACGCTCGAGTCCTCACGCGACGTCTTGATCGTCACGGCGCGGTTGCCGGGCTGGACGATGTCGGACAGATCGCGGCGATCCTCGCTCGCGGTGATGAGATCCGTCCACATCAAGGTCTGGTTCGCCTGCACCGTGTTGCCGACGCGGAGGCCGAGGACCTTCGCCTTCTCGACTTCCTTGATCGCGCGGTCCTCGACATACGCCTGCGGCACCTCGCGCGTGGCGACGAGCTCGTCGGTGATGATCTTGCCGCGTTCGATCGGCTTGACCGCCATGAGGAGCTTCACCTTCGGTCCGCCCGATGCCTCGGCCTCGAACCGGCGCTGGTACAAAACCAGCAGGAACGCGCCGAGCAGGCCGACGATGAGCGCAAGGAGGAGCGCGCGGCGATTCATGGTGCCCTGGCAGGGTATCCCGCTTTGCCCAAACCTGGAAGGGCCAGGAATTTCAGGGGGTTGGGCTCCGCGGCCGCGCAGCCAGCTCGCCGATCGAGAGGATGGTGCTGCCCGAATCGTCCTTGCCGACGGCGACGAGGAACTGCGCGCCATCCTTCATGTACGCGTGGCCGCGGCCGGTCTGGGCGGCGCCGTAGGCCTGGTCGGGGTCGATGATCGTCCAGCCCTTCGCGTTCATCTCGGCGTCGTAGAAGCCGACGAGCTGCGCGGGCTCCTGCTTGGAGCGGTAGACGAACGTGCCGAACGGTGTGCCGGCGATGTCGATGCTCATGAGGCGCTTCGAGTCGGGGGGCCGCGGGATCCCCTCGGGATCCTTGCCTGGCGCTTCGCCCTCCGCGGGGAAGATGGCGCCGAGGTTGAAGCGGTCCTCGGTCCACACGGTGAGGACCATCGTGTTGCCCTGCGGCGTGACCTGCGCGTACGCGTAGCGCAGCTTGCCGAGGACGCCGAGATCGTGCGTCTTGGTGAACGCGCGCGCGGCCTCGGTGAGGGTGCCGCGCGTCTCGCTCCCCTTGACGAGGCAGAGGACGACGCCCTCCTTGCGGGTCTCGTGGTGCACGATGCCCGCGCTGACGAGCGCGGCCGCCTTGGAGTCCGTCTTGGGGTCGAGGCTCTTGCCCGCCTTGGCCAGGCCCTTCCACGACTCGCCGAGCGCGCCGGGGCTCGCCGCGCAGTGCTTGTCGAAGCGTTCGAGCACGTCGGAGAGTGGCTCCTGCGTGACCGCGCTTGCGACGTACACCGGCTGATCGTTCAGGCGGATCTGCGTCGTCTCCTGGAGCAGATCGGCGACCTGTGCGAGATCGCGGCCGACCTGCATCGAGGACTTGCCGATGTCCGCCTTCGCCGAGCGGTACGAGTACACGAAGAGGCCGGCGCTCACGACCGTCCCGTACGCGAGCACGCGTAGCGCGCCCTTGACGCGCCGGGAGCCCAGCGTGTTCTTCGCGGCGATGAAGATGGCGAGTCCGAGCATGGTTTCTCCTTAGAGGACTCCCGTCTTGAAGAATCCGAACGACCACTTGATGACCCCGATCGGGTCGCCGTTCTCGGGGCGCTCGTTGCAATACGCCTTCGAGCTCCCCTTCACGGTGCGCGAGCGTCCGCCACCTTTCGCCGTGGCGGACATGCTCGACTGCGCGGCGTTGAACGAGCGATCGGTCGCGCCCTCCATCCCGCCCGCCCCTGGTGGGCCCTTGGCGATGGCGCCCTGGTAGGTCTTGTTCCCGTCGTTGTCGAGCGTGTAGTCGGCGGGGCCGTAGCCGCCACCGCCGCCGCCTTGGCAGCCGTGGGAGGCAAAGTACAGCGCGTTTTCGCGCGAGGTCTGCTGGACCTTCATCTTCTCCTTGAAGGAGCTGTACTCGTACATGATGAGGCCGAGGAAGATCGCCAGCACCGGCAAGACGACGGCGGCCTCGACGAGCGCGGCCCCTCGCTGCTTGCTCCGCCGTTCGAGTGAGGAGACGCGGGCGGAAGTGGAGGTGCGGGTGCGGGGGTTCATCGGGGCATTTCCTCAGTGAACCATCCCGGTGACGGGCGGGTTGGTGACGCCGGGGATGAGGCCCCTCAGATAGTTGAGCCCGCCGTCGAGCGCGCCGCCGCCGTTGCCGGTGGCGATGATGTTGCCGTCGGGAGACACGTCGTTGGCGAGATCGCCGAACAGCTTCTTCGCGATGACGCCGCCGAGCTTGCCTCCGTATTTGTCGCCGAGGCCCTTGGTGATGTCGCCGATCTTCTGGAACCAGCCGCTCGTCGCGATCTTGCCCTTGAGGGGGCCGAGGACGTTGTTGCTGAGGAGCATGCCGCCGAGCCACTGCATGAACATGCCGCTCAGGCTCGGGTAATGGACGCGGCGCAGGCGCGCCATCCAGCGCATGCTGTACATCGCGCGCGGGACGTTGGTCATGCCCCAGCTGCTGTTGCACCCGTCGTCGGACCACTTCGTTTCGCAGTCGAAGTAGAACTCCGCCTGGCCGATGTAGAAGCCCCCGTCCGGGCTGACCGGCGGCATCTTCATCCCCATCTTGGGGCCGACGGCCATGGCGATCTTGCTCTGCGACACGTCCTTGTAGGTGCCCGGGAACACCACGCCGAAGACCTGGTGCCAGTCGCTGCCGTTGCCGTAGTACGGGCGCTTCGGGCCGTCGCGGCCCCAGAACGAGTCGGTGTACTCGTTGCACGTGGAGACCGTGACGGCGGCCGCGAGGATCGCGTTGATCGTGCTCGAGACGCCGGGCAAGTCGAACACGCCGCCGATGATCGGGATCTTGCGTAGCCAGTCCTCGACCCACGTGGCCGCGACGTCGGCCGAGTACATGCACAGCTTGTTCATGTGCTCGTTGGTGACGGGCAGGCCGATGCGGGTGTCGATGCCCTTGAACGAGAAGCTGCCGCCGCCGGCGTTGGCGGGGGGCGTCGTCGAGATGTCGCCGAAGCCGTAGCTGCCGTTGGCGAGGCCGCCGGTGAGCGCGAAGGACGGGATCATCGACATGCTCAGCGCGATGCCGTTCTCGTTGTAGTCGTTCGCGACCATCGCGCCGGCGGCGAGACCGCCGTAGGGTGCGGCCATGGCGTCGAGCGTCTGCGTCCAGCTGAGGCCGATGAGGACCGGCTCCATCCCCTTCTTGTAGGCGACGTCCCACTCGTGCCAAGTCGCGTACATGTCCCCGGCGGCGGCCTCGATGGGGCAGGCGATGGCGGCGAGTGGGTCGAAGAAGACGCCCGACGCGCAGATGGCTCCGGCCGCGACGTTGATCGCGAGGAGAGCCTTGTCGATGAGGTCGATGACGACCCAGATCGCGACGATGGCGAGCATGACGAGGTTCAGGGCGGCCATGAAGTTCATCCCGCGCGCGTGCACCGTCGCCGACGAGAACGCCGTGTGGTCGGCGGCCTCCTGGACCTTGTCGCGGTAGACGAGCATGTCGCCGAGGCCGACGACCGACCACAGCGCGCCGATGAGGAAGCACGCCATGAAGATGCCGATGAGCATCACCGCGCCGCGCTCGTCGTCGCGCGCGCGCAACGCAACGGTCGGGGCCGGGGAGAACCAGCTTCCGAGGTTCTTTCCGCCGTCGCTCATTTCAAGTACCTCGCGCCCTGGTTGGGCAGGCTCATTCGCTCCGAGACGATCTTCACGGGGCCCCCGCAGACCCACCACTTGCCCATCGGAACGTTGCACATGTACGCCGCCGTGACGGTGCATGTGACGAGGCCGTACGGATCGTCGTTGGTCGCCTGCGACGTGCACTGCGTGTCGGGCGCGACGAGCTTGCCGTCGACCAGGTATGTCCCCATCGCCATGCCGGCGGCCACACGCACGTCTTCCATCGTTCCGTTGTCGCCGGGGTTCGGCGGCATGATCACGATCGCGGCGCGCGTCGCGACGACGGCGGCGTGCTTCATCACGAGCTTCGCGTTCGCCAGCGCGGCGACCTGCGTGAAGCAGAAGAACATCATGAGCAACGGCACCGCCGCGATCACGAACTCGATCAGGACCGCGCCTCGCTCGCCTGCGCGTCGCCTGAACCTGGCGCGCGCCTTCACAGACCCCTCCAGTGCATGAGGGCGGCCAGCACGGTGCCCACGAAGATGGCGGGTCCCAGGCGGAACCACGACATCATCTCCTGGTCGATCGTGCGGCGCTTTGCTTTGGGCATGAACGGGTTCACGAGGAGGGCGAGGGTGTTCTTCAGCGTTCCGAGCAGCTTTCCTTCGTAGGCGAGGCGGGCGGGGGCCAGGAGGGCGGCGGCGACGAATCCGTAGGTCTGCGCTTCGAGGCCGATCATCGGCTGGAGCAAGGCTCCCAGAGCGGCGAAGAGCTTCACGTCCCCAAAGCCGATCGCGCTCTGCCGGTAGAGGAACAACGGGATCAGCGCGCATACGAGCGCGCCGCCGAGGGACCAACCCGCTTCGGTGACGGCGGCGTCGGTGCCGGCGTGGGTGACGACGCCCCGCACGAGGTACGCGACGGGGGCCCCGAAGAGCGCGGGTAGCGTGAGCTTGTCGGGGATCATCCCGCTTCGCCAGTCGCTGAACGCGGCAAGCCCGGCGACGAGCACCGCAGCGACGAGAAAAGCCAGCATCGTCTTGTTCTGATTTCTTGCCAACCAGACGAAGGCTCTAACTCTCCGCGAGTCTTCGTGGAGAGGTTTAGAGCTGGCCGCCGGCGTTTGTGGCCGCGGTGCCGACCTTGGGACCGAGTGCCTTGTAGGCTCCGGCCGCGAGCAGCAGGATCGCGACGAGAAGGAGCGCGTACTCCACCATGCTTGCGCCACGAGCGCGCAGGCGGAGACGGGCGGGGGTGGGTCGAGCAATCTTCATGTTGTCGTTTACTCCGAGGGTTACGTGCCGAGAGGCTGAGACGAAGACCGAGGGGGCGCTTGCCCGTCAAGGCAGGCGGGGCAGGCAGGACAACTCAGGGCGTGTTCTGCAGCATGAGCGCGCGCTCGCGCTGGTAGCCGGCGTACATCTTCACGCCGCCGAGGCCGATGCCGATCATCGTCGGGATCGCGACCGCGACGAGCAGCAACGCGTACTCCACGAGCACGGCGCCGCGAGCGTTCGCGATGCGTCGCGAGCGTCGACCGAAGTCAGTGTTGCGGGGGCCGGAGGTCATCAGGGGGTATTCAGGAGCTTCCAACGAATCAGGGTAGCTAATTCCGTTCGGGCTGCACTCTCCCGAGTGAGCTCGCAGCAATCACTACATCCTTCGTGCCAGGAAGGTTAGGCGGGCCCCAAGCGTATTGAGCCGACTCAATTCGCACACCTATCCCTCGCAAACCCACATTGGGGGACCCCCCCTCCCGGATCTTTCCAACCCCACCGCAGCCCCCCCCGATCCACTGTCGCCCCCTTGCCCCTTGGCCCCCGCTCCCCCTTGGCCCTCGCCCTCGGCCCTCTCCCCTCTCCCCTCTCCCCTCTCCCTCTCCCCGCGGGTGCGCAGCACCCACCGCGCAGCGGTCGCGGAAGGGGCCCCAGGCTCCCGCCTGGGGAAACCCGCAGGGTTTCA